>NZ_JBNJSN010000002.1:0-632820 GCF_050113845.1 Pantoea sp. FN0305
GGGAAAGGAAGCCCCTTACCTACGCCACAACCAACTGTTGCATCTAATGGTTTGGTATATAAATCGAATCCAAAGCATACTCCAGGTCAGCCAAGTAATAGACCTAATGCAGGTATTGAACCTCAGGATTCACTAAAGCTTTTTGAGCAATCAATTCCGAGCACAAAACAATACCCAAATAAAGAGGTTCGCTTTACTGTTGATAGCCAGGGGAATGTACACCGTTTTGTTGGTACGAATGGTGAGTATCACTGGAACGGAAGTACCGCAGATAAGAATGCTTTGACCAGTGACCAAATACCAACCGCAATCCAGAAAAAATTAGGAGTCAGAATAAAATGATTTATGGTGATCCGCATTGTTTTGCTCTCCAGTTTGATATTGTTGAATGCTGGAATGAACCGGATGATATCTGGAAAAATGGCCTTTTTACTTTATATATTGAGGGTAAAAAACTGTTTGATGTAGTAGATGTTTTTGAGTTGCGAACTACGTTTAGCTTTTATTCAAATGCACCAATTAATGAATTAGTTATCAACGAGTTGAATGTAAGTGCAGTTGAGCTATACAAGAATGCTAAAGATTATTTTCTTGGCGATGGTGAAGAATTGATTAATGGTTTATTTGATATGACTTGTGTTCCGATGGAAGATAATCGTTGCTACCTATATTTTATCAAGACAAATACTGGTGATAGGCTTGTATGGAGCACTGATGCTGGCGATAGTATAAAGGAAACAGTTCTCCCGTCCGGGACAATACTTAATGTAATTAATAAATTAAAAGTCTGCCCTTTATAAATCAATCCCGGCCATCTCGCCGGGATTTTACTATGCATACCAGTCAGTTACCCTTCCTCAGCCAGCCGTATCACCAGTTGCCCCGGCTGGCTGGTGACGTCCACCTTCTGCTCGGTCTCAAAGCCCATCTCAGCCAGCCAGTCGCCCTTAAGATGCAGACCGGGCGACTGGCTGTAATACAAAAACTCCCCGCTGCGCGTCGCATGTCTGCGGCTGATATAGCCCACAGTGTACCGGCGGGTTGTGGTTGTGACGGTCTCTGGCCACCGCTGCCCTTGTAAATAGACCCGTTTTAGTTCCATGCACTTTTTGAGATCCCGGCCAGATATAAGCCCTGAAAAAATCGTTTTCCCGCCGCTGCAACCAACCCGTTTATCTGGCTAAGCCGCGTCAGTTATTTAATCTGGCTGACCGCCGCATAGCTCAGGTAAGCGCTATCCGCAGTACCGTTGAGCAGACAGATACTCAAACCGGCTTACGCGCCAGCAGCGTTGCGAAGCGCAGCTTAATACGATTACCTTGCGCGTCAGTTTTATGCAGCGCGCCGGGGTTCTCGTTGTACTTCAGAATATCCCAGCCGTCGTAATAGCCCAGCAGCTCGCTGCGGCTAAAGGTAAAGGGGAACGGCATCGGACAGGGATAGTCCGGCGTACTCATTGCCGCCACAATCAGATTGTGGCCGCCCTGCGTGGTGGCCTGCTGCATCTGAGCAATCAGCCCCGGGATCGTCTCCGGCTGCAAAAACATCATCACCACGGTAGAGAGCAGAAAATCGTACTGCTTCTCAATCGTGACCTGATTTAAATCGCACTGCTGCAGGCGAATCCCCTCCAGCGCCTCGGTGGCAATAATCTGTCGCAGGCCATTCAGGCTGTCGCTGTTTTTATCCCAACCCTCAACCTCAAACCCCTTCTGATGCAGATAAAGCACATTGCGCCCGTTGCCGCAGCCTAAATCCAGCACGCGCCCCGGCGGAATGTTTTTTGCCGCTTCCACCACCTCAGAATGCGTCGGCGTTAGCTGATAGCGGCGGTGATAGTAATCCTCCGGCTTGCAGTAAAGTGCCAGCTGGCACTCCATGTCCGGGCTGAAACCGGTCACGCGATGCAGTTGCTCCGGCCCCAGACGCGGCGGGCGGGAATCAGCGGTTAAGGTTAAAGTCTCGGTTATCTCGCCCAGCTCAGTCAGCAAGGCGAGATCCAGCGTGCCTTTATACAGCTTCGGCTGCGCCCAGCTGCCCGCCTCGGTGCGGTAAGGCTGCTGCCAGGCGGGCGGCAAGGTATCACTGTTCCAGCGCGGCAGCGTTTGATAACAAATCAGGTCGGTCATGTTTGGCTCCGTGTTTAACGGGTTAACTGTTTCAACAGGGGAAGCGCCTGCTTCATATGATCTTCACTGACCACGAACGCTTTGAGCTGTCCGACAGCGTCCACTCCTTTTGCCACAATGCCCGCTTTACTGAACTGCATCTCCCAGTTCAGATCGGGATCGCCCGCGCTGCCTGCCAGGTGCAGCGGCAGATCCGGCGTTTTAACCCTTACCAGCATCGCCGGCAGGCTCAGGCTGGCGCTGTTGCCGGTCAGGTTTTTCGCCAGCGTCATCGCTGCCAGCTGAGCCGGTTGCAGGTACGGCATCAGTTTGCCCTGGATCTCTGCACAGTCGCCCAGCGCAAAAATATCGGGATGCGACGTGGTCAGCCGATCGTCTACCACGATGCCGCGCCGCGTGGTCAGGCCCGCCTGTTGGGCCAGCGCAATGTTCGGACGCAGGCCAATGGCACATACCGCCGCATCGCAGGTGATCTGCTGGCCGTTGCTCAGCGTGGCGACCAGCGTATCGTGATAGCGCGCCAGCGAAGCCAGTTCGCTGTTAAAGCGCATCTCCACGCCTGCTTGCAGCAGGCGATGTTGCAAACGACCGCTGATTTCCGGCGGCATCAGCGCGGATAACAGGCCGCCGCTGCGATCGATTACCGTTACCTGTTTACCGGCGCGATTAAGGTCCATCGCCAGTTCAGTGCCGATGAGTCCGCCGCCAAGCAGCAGCACGCGTTGCGCGCCCTGCAGGCTCTCTTCACACTGCCGATACTCCTGCTGGCTGTTCAGGGTATACATCAGCTCACTGCCGCTGACCGGCGGCACCAGTGCCTCGGCTCCGGTAGCCAGCACCAGCTTGCCGTAGGCGAAGTCGCCTGCCGTGGTCTCAATGCGATGCGCGGCGGCATCAATACGCGTTACCCGCGTATGCGGATGCAGCATGATGTTGTTCTTCTCCGCATACTCAGCGGCGGTAACGCGGGTCAGATCGTCGGCCCGCTGCGCCAGAGAGAAAACGTGGCTCAGCTCTGGCTTATGGTATTCATCGCAGCTATCCGCCGCGATCAGGCGGATAGCGATCTCTTTATTCTGCTGACGCAGATTTTTAATCAGCTGTCGGGCGGCAAAGCCGGAGCCGATAATGACAATATCTGATGACATAGTCTTAGCCCTCGTACGGGTCAAAAACGTCTTTACCCATGCCGCATTCCGGGCAGAGGAAGTCGTCCGGTACGTCAGCCCAGGCGGTGCCCGGCGCAACGTCCTGAGAATCTTCGCCGGTCGCCGGGTCATAGACCCACAGGCATACGCTACAGATCATCTTTTGTTCAGCATCGCCTGAGGCGACGCTTTCCGGCGCGGCGCTAACCGGCACATTCAGCGCGGCGGCAGGTGCAGCGGCAGGCTCCGGCTGGGCAACGTTTGCTGGCAGCGGAGAGAGTGCCCACTGACGCGCAATAGTGCGGCCATGCTCACGGCACGCTTCCAGCGCTTTGCCGTCCGGACGCCATTTAGTTTTCAGGCTAAGGGACATCTCAAAGCCTGCGTCCTGTAAGCGGGTAGAGAGGCGATCCACCGCACCGCCGCTCCAGCCGTGCGAGCCGAAGGCGCTGGCGTGTTTGTTGCGGAAGCGCAGACCGGTGATCTCTTCAACCAGACCAGCGATTTTCGGCATCATCACGTTGTTCATGGTAGAGGTACCCACCAGCACGCCTTTTGAGCGGAACACATTGGTCAGCACTTCGTTTTTGTCGCTGCGCGCCACGTTAAAGATTTTCACTGCCACGCGCGGGTCAACTTCGTTAATGCCCTGAGCAATGGCATCGGCCATCATGCGGGTGTTGTTGGACATGGTGTCGTAGAAGATGGTGATGCGATCTTCCTGGTAGTCCGCCGCCCATTTCAGGTACAGCTCTACAATCTGCGTCGGGTTATCGCGCCATACCACGCCGTGAGAAGTGGCGATCATGCTCACCGGCAGGTTAAAGCCAAGGATTTCATTGATTTTCGGCGTTACCAGGCGGCTGAACGGCGTCAGAATGTTGGCGTAGTAGCGCTGGCACTGCTCAAACAGCTCAGTCTGGTCTACTTCGTCATTGAACAGATGTTCATCGCAATAGTGCTGACCAAAAGCGTCGTTACTGAACAGCACCGCATCTTCGGTCATATAGGTCATCATGCTGTCCGGCCAGTGCAGCATTGGCGTTTCCACAAAGATCAGCTTTTTGCCGTTACCGATATCCAGCGAGTCGCCGGTTTTCACCACGTTAAAATTCCACTCCGGATGATGGTGATGGCCATTAATTGAATCGATAGCGTTTTCAGTACAGTAGATCGGCGTATTGGGAATACGCGTCATCAGCTCGGTCAGCGCGCCCGCATGGTCTTCTTCCGCATGGTTGATGATGATGTAGTCGATTTTATCCAGATCGATTTCCTGCATCAGGTTGGTCACGAATTCACGGCTGAATTTATGATCGACGGTATCAATCAGGACGTTTTTCTCTTCTTTTATCAGATAGCTGTTGTAGCTGCTGCCTCGCAGCGTTTTATATTCGGTACCATGAAAATCACGTACTTCCCAGTCACGTTGGCCTACCCAGGTAATGTTATTTTTAACGTGAATGCTCATTTTGGTTCCTCAACAGGTTCATAAAGTTTCTTTTCTTATTGCATGCGGCGTGCCAACTTTTATTTCGTTGATATTTAAGCGTTTTAATTTTCGTGATTGTTAAAGTGACAATTGAGGTTTATTGTGTTTTCAACAATGGCATTGTGGAAAAGACAGCATGTCTATCTCAGTTGAAGGCCTGGCCGCGCTGGCCGTAGAGATCCAGAACGGACTTTCCCGCTCCGATCGTTTTAGCCGGATGATCGCCAGTATTCATCACCTGCTGCGGTGCGATGCCACCGCACTGTTGCGCTATGAGGCGCAGCATTTTCGTCCGCTGGCGACCGCCGGACTGGCACCGGATGTAATGGGGCGTCGTTTTAAAATCGAGGCGCATCCGCGTCTGGAAGCGATTGCCCGCGCCGGAGATGTGGTGCGTTTTCCGGCGGACAGCGATTTACCCGATCCCTATGATGGATTGATCCCCGATCGGCATGAGCTGCATGTGCACGCCTGCGTTGGGTTACCGCTGTTTTCCGGTCAGGATCTGATCGGTGCGTTGACGCTGGACGGCATGAATGCCAGCCAGTTTGATGATTACAGTGATGAAGAGCTGCGTGTGGTGGCAAGCCTGGTCGGCAGCGCTCTGAACAACGCGCTGCTACTGGAACAGCTGGAGCAGCCGGGCAACGCCTTTACGCTCGGCGCTCACCGGCAAAGCACCGGCGAAAGCAGCGAAATGATTGGCGAGTCGCTGCCAGTGCAGCAGCTAAAGAAAGAAATTGCGGTGGTGGCACCTACCGATCTTAATGTGCTGATCAGTGGCGAGACCGGTGTGGGGAAAGAGCTGGTGGCGCAGGCGCTGCATCGCCAGTCGGCGCGTGCTGCCAGCCCGCTGATTTATCTGAACTGTGCGGCGCTGCCGGAAACGGTGGCGGAAAGCGAGCTGTTCGGTCATGTGAAAGGGGCTTTTACCGGTGCGGTACACGATCGTACCGGCAAGTTCGAAATGGCCGATAACGGCACGCTGTTTCTGGATGAAATTGGTGAGCTGACGCTGACGCTACAGGCAAAATTGCTGCGGGTACTACAGTATGGCGATTTGCAGCGCGTCGGCGAAGACCGACATCTGAAAGTGGACGTGCGCATTCTGGCCGCCACTAACCGTGACCTGCGGCAGGCGGTGGCGGAGGGCAGTTTCCGCGCCGATCTGTATCATCGTCTGAGCGTATTTCCGTTGCAGGTTCCGGCGCTGCGCGAGCGTGGCGAAGATATTATTTTACTGGCCGGTTACTTCTGTGAGAAATGCCGGGTGAAATTTGGCCTGCAGCATATCGCGCTCAGCGCGGCGGCACGCAGCATGTTGAGCGGCTACGGCTGGCCTGGCAATATTCGTGAGCTGGAACATGCTATCTATCGCGCCACTATCGTTGCGCAGGCGGATGCCCGCAACGGCGATATTTTGCTGATGCCGCAGCACTTTTCCCTGGATAGCGCAACGGAAGTGGCGGCAACGCCGCCGCTGGCAGAAACCCTGCCGCAGCAGAGCCTGCAGGACGCCACGCGAGATTTTCAGCGGCAGTATATTTCCCGGGCGCTACAGGCCAGCAATAATAACTGGGCCGCCTGCGCCCGGCGGCTGGAAATGGACGCGGGTAATCTGCACCGTCTGGCGCGCCGGTTAGCGTTGAAATAGGGCAAAAGGTAGCTATGAGCGGCCTTTTGCTACCCAGTTGTAAACAGGATAAATTACAAGATTCGGTTAATTTAATAATTAACTCATTGAAAATTATTAAAAATAAACATTTACAGTGGGGCTTGGCTGCGTATTATTTGTGCATAGTGAGGATAATATGCAATGCAGGGAGGTATCTGTGCCGCTACATGGAAAGTTCGTTATTAACGATGCTGATTACGCGCCGTTGACAATATATGGTGTTGGCACCTTTATGGCCTGGTCGGGAAACGATATTTATCGTAATAAAGGAGGCTGCGTGGCTATACCCGATAATGGCCCTTTACCACCGGGGAAATACTGGATCGTGGTTCGCGCATCCGGTGGCCCAGGTTCTATAGCTAAAGCGCTGATAAAAGATACCGCCAACGGTTTTTTAGGGGATCCGTCTAATCATTGGGAGTGGTTCGCCCTTTACCGTGATGATGCCAGGATAGATGATTTTACCTGGATTAATGGCGTGCAACGCGGTCAGTTTCGTCTTCATCCAGCTGCTGGGCAAAAACAATCGTTGGGATGTATCACTTTACTGCATAAACCAGATTTTCAGCTGATTCGTACCCTGTTGCTCCACACCAATAAAATTAGAGTTCCGCGTGCTGAAGGGCTTTTATCATATGGCACTATTGAGGTGGTTAGCTATGGCAACAGCTGTCCGTAAAACCTGGCGGATTGTACTGTTTATTGCGCTGTTTCTGTTTTCGCTGCGCTTTATCCATCCGTACCCGATACAGTTCACGATCAAACAGTCTGGCCAACTGACTCAAATCGCAAATCGCCTGGGCTTTCGTGATCCGGAGATGTTTTATCTACTGGCGGTTATGCTCATCAATACGCTTATCACCTGCATACTCTATTTTATAGCCGTGCGTGGCTGGCGGCTGTGGCGGCAAAGAAAAGCGAAACCCGAACATCGTAACCCGTAACGCAATTTATCGTGGGCGGTCACCACAATCTACAGTCAGCTTGTTACCCGTATCACATAAAATAAAAAACATAAGACTTTAATCAGATCCCGCAATTGTTGTCGTTTGCCTGGCTCTCTATAACTGCTTTTCAGAGCCAGGGAGGGTGCCCCTTTGCAAACCAACAAGGCGGACCAAGATGCGAGCAACCTTATCGGTTAAAGAAAAAGTCAGTTACGGTCTGGGCGATATGGCAAGCCATATCGGCCTGGAAAACGTTATTATTTTTCTCACCTTCTATTACACCGACGTGGTCGGCTTACCGGCAGTGTTTGTCGGCACGCTGTTTCTGCTGGCGCGCATTGCCGATGCTATCGTTGATCCGGCGATGGGGCTGATCGCCGATCGCACCCATACGCGCTGGGGGAAATTTCGCCCCTGGCTGCTTTGGCTGGCGGTGCCGTTTGGTATCAGTTGCCTGTTAATTTACGCCGTACCTGAGTCGCTGTCGCTGACCGGCAAGATGATTTACGCCAGCGTAACCTACTGCCTGATGATGCTGCTTTATACCGCCATCAATATTCCCTACTGTTCGATGGGCGCGATCATCACCTCTGATGATACCCAGCGTGTTTCTCTGCAATCCTGGCGCTTTTTCCTCGCCACGCTGGGCGGAGCGATGTCCACTTTCCTGATGATCCCGCTGGCGGAGTGGCTGGGCGGCGGCAATAAGCTGGATGGCTATTTCAACGCCATGGCGGTGATGGCGAGCCTGGCGGCGGTAATGTTTTTGCTCTGCTTTTACAACACCCGTGAACGCGTCAGCGTCAAAGGCACCCATGAAAACTTTCGTGCCGACCTGCGCGATATGTTGCGTAACGATCAGTGGCGTATTGTCGCGCTGCTGGTGTTTTTTAATATCGCCTTCGGCGTGGTGCGCCTTGGGGCGATGATGTATTACGTTACCTATTATCTGGGCGATGCCAGCCTGTTTATGTGGCTGCTGGCCGCGCATATTGTTGGCAAATGTGTCGGCAGCGGGCTGGCAAAGTGGATGACCCGGCATCACAGCAAGCTTAAAGCCTTTACTTTTAGCGCCGTCGCCTGCGGTTTGTTAAGCATTTCCATTCTGTTTCTGCCAGCAACGCTGACGCTGCTGGTGGGCATGACCTTTATCGTTTCCAGCTTCTATCAGGTCACCACCACGCTGATGTGGGTCATGATGTCCGATGTGGTGGACTACGGTGAATATCGTCAGGGTAAACGCATGGACGGCACCATTTTTTCCACGCTGCTGGCGGTGCTGAAAATGGGCATGGCGGTGAGCGGAGCGATTGTCGGCTGGACGCTGGGGCTCAGCGGCTACGTGGCGCAGGCACCGCAGCAAAACCCTGCCGCTATGCTGGCTATCATTGCGCTTTTCTCCGTGATCCCCGGCGTGCTTTCACTCTGTAGCGCCCTGACTATGCGCTGGTATCGGCTTAATGACGACACGATGCGCCAGATTAACCAACATAAAACCGTGGCGGCGCAGCCCGCCGATGGATCTAACGCTTTGCAGCCACAGGAGTTGTCATGAGTGAATTACGTGCAGAATCGCACCGTCTAATCTGGCAGTTCGATCGTCAAACGCTAATTATCGAGCCGTGGGGAGAGAACAGCCTGCGGGTACGCGCCAGCTGCCAGCCTGACATTACGGATACTGACTGGGCATTGCTGCCAACGGCACCGCTGCGGGTAGAAATTACACAAGGAAACGAGACGCTTAGCCTGCGTAACGGCAATATTACCGCCACGCTGAACCAGCGCGGCCAGCTGGCTTTTTATAATCAGCACGGCGAACTGTTGCTGGAAGAGTTCTGGCGTCAGCGCACCACGGTAGGTATTGGTGCCACGGAGAAAAGTCAGGATAAATATATCAGCGCGCTGAAGCTGGATGGTCGCGAGTTCCGTCCGATTCCGGGCGGCAAATATCAGCTGACGGTGCGTTTCGAGGCGCGGCGTGACGAAAAGATTTACGGGATGGGGCAGTATCAGCAAGAGGGGCTGGATCTCAAAGGATGTACGCTGGAACTGGCGCAGCGTAATTCTCAGGCCAGCGTGCCTTTTATGGTTTCCAGTCTCGGCTATGGCTTGCTGTGGCATAACCCGGCTATTGGCGAGGCGACCTTCGGTAAAAATATTACCCGCTGGCAGGCGCAGGTCACCGATCAGATGGATTACTGGATCACCGCCGCCGATTCACCAGCGCAGATTGTGCGCCAGTATGGCCGCGCGGTAGGCACTGCGCCAATGATGCCCGATTTCGCTACCGGTTTCTGGCAGTGCAAGTTGCGCTACCGCACCCAACAGGAGGTGCTGGAGGTGGCGCGCGAGTACCGCAGGCGTCAGCTACCGCTATCGGTCATTGTGATCGACTTTTTCCACTGGCCAAATCAGGGCGACTGGTGCTTTGATCCGCTCGACTGGCCAGATCCGGCGACGATGGTCAAAGAGCTAAAAGAGATGGGCATCGAAACCATGGTCTCGGTCTGGCCGACGGTGGATAGCCGAAGCGCCAACTATGCGCGTATGAAATCGCGGGGATTGTTAGTCAACAGCGATCGTGGCGTATCGGTTAATCTGGATTTCCTCGGCAATACCACCTTTTTTGATGCCACGCATCCGGCGGCGCGAGAGTTTGTCTGGCAGGAGGTGCGGCGCAACTATTACGATCTCGGTATTCGTACCTTCTGGCTGGACGAGGCGGAGCCGGAGTATCGCGCTTACGATTTTGATAACTATCGCTACCATCTGGGGCCGGTGCTTGAGGTGGGAAATATCTATCCGCAAAAGTTTGCGCAAGGCTTTTGGGAAGGACTGCAACAGCAGGGCGAAACGGAGATCGTCAACCTGGTGCGCTGCGCCTGGGCGGGCAGCCAGCGTTATGGTGTGCTTGCCTGGTCGGGAGATGTCCATTCCTCATTTCATGCGTTGCGTAATCAATTCTCGGCTGGTCTGAATATGGCGATGGCCGGTATTCCCTGGTGGACCACCGATATTGGCGGCTTTCAGGGCGGAAATATTCACGATCCCGGTTTCCATGAACTGCTGATCCGCTGGTTCCAGTGGGCGGTATTCTGTCCGGTGATGCGTCTGCACGGCTATCGTGAACCGCAAATTCAGCCGCAAGAGGCCTGGCGTAACGGCATTGCGCAATGCAACAGCGGGTCGCCGAATGAGGTCTGGAGCTATGGCGAGGAGAACTACGCGCTGATGAAGGAATGTCTGCTGTTGCGCGAGCGTCTGCGGCCCTATATTCGTCAGCTGATGCAGGAAGCGCATCAGCAGGGCGATCCGGTGATGCGTCCGCTGTTTTATCACTATCCGCAGCAGGCGGAGAGCTGGCAGATAGAAGACCAATATTTGCTGGGACAGGATCTGCTGGTGGCGCCGGTACTGCATGCCGGTCAGCGTGAGCGCCGCCTTTGGTTGCCCGCAGGCGATTGCTGGATTACGCGCAGCGGGACGCAGTATCAGGGCGGTCAGTGGCTGACAGTAGAGACGCCATTGCATGTCATTCCGGTGCTGGTACGTGCCGAGGCTGACCCGGCGTTGGTGGCGGCGATGCGCGCCTGATTAATCGTAACCCTTTGCCTGAGGAATAACACCTCAGGCAATCAACTTAGCCAGAAACGCGCCAGCGTCTTATATGGCGCATCCTCCTTCGAAACACACTTCGTACCATCAGGCTCAATCCATTTTTATTAGCGCGTTATTAGCGAAAAAAGTGGCTGGGGATAAATTATAAATAGTGACGGAATAGTAAAGAAAATAATTTGTCTTTTTTAAACTTGCCCGCTAATAAGTAATTATTTTATGATAATTGAAATTATTTGACTGTTTTTTAAAGAGATTGATAATTATAAGTCATAACGTGATGCGTTAATTTATTTTGCTGATAATTACGTTATATTCATCGCTCAGAATCGTAATGTTGCCGGTAAATTAATTCAGGGAAGTTAATTATGAAGGGCTCTGTTTATCATTTTCAAAGTATGCGCGGATGAAGAAAAAAGGTTACACGCCAACGCCGCACGATGCCACGTTCCGGCTGTTTCTGACGCAGCCGGAGATCGCCCGGGATTTCATGGAACTCCATCTTCCGAAGGAGCTGCGCGTCATTTGCGATCTTAATACGCTAAAGCTGGAATCCGGCTCTTTTGTCGAGGATGATCTTCGTCAGTACTTCAGCGATGTGCTTTACAGCCTGAAGACCTCCGCGGGTGATGGCTATATCCACGTCCTGGTAGAACATCAGTCGGCTCCGGATAAGCATATGGCGTTCAGACTGATACGCTATGCCGTGGCGGCGATGCAGCGTCATATCGAGGCGGGCCATAAAAAGCTGCCGCTGGTGATACCCATGCTGTTTTACACCGGTAAACGCAGCCCCTATCCCTATTCCACCCGATGGCTGGATGAGTTTGATGATCCGGCACTGGCAGAAAAACTTTATAGGAGCGCTTTCCCACTGGTGGATATCACTGTAATACCTGACGATGAAATTATGAACCATCGCAGCATGGCAGCACTTACGCTGCTGCAAAAACATATTCACCAGCGTGACATCGCTACTCTTATTGATCGTCTGGCTACGCTGCTGATGGCTGATTATCTCTCTTCACCCCAGGTAATGGCACTGATACACTATCTGTTACAGGCGGGTGAGTCAGCCGATGCCGAAACCTTTGTTCGAGAACTGGCACAGCGTGTGCCGCAACACGGAGACGCACTTATGACCATCGCACAGCAGCTTGAACAGAAGGGGATTGAGAAAGGTATCGAAAAGGGGATTGAGAAAGGTATCCAGCTTGGTGAACAGCGCGGCATTGAAAAAGGGCGTAATGAAGGCAAACTTGAAGTTGCACGCAGCCTGCTGAAAATGGGCATGTCTCGCGAGTCTGTTTTGGAAGCCACCGGTCTTACTGAACACGAGCTGGCACAGCTTCGTCACTGATGTTTCATCCTTTACACTCCCTGCCTGGTCGTCAGCATTAGAGTAAAATGTCGGCCACATAAAGGGAGCGTGCGCTGCTCTTCCAGCAAAAGAGGCGATTTACCCCATCTCCTCTTTGTGGCCGTGCATAGCCACCCGCAGGGTAAGCCTCAGGCAATCAACTCAGCCAGAAAATCCCCCAGCGCCTTACGCGGATCATCCTCTTCCGAAACAATCATCTCAATACCCCACTGGCCTAATACCTCTTTTGCCACCGGATTACTCCGGTTAGTAAACAGATAAGAAGTGGGACGAGCGGAAGCCAGTCCGGTGCGGCCCCACATTTTTGTCAGACGATAGAACAGCAGGCGGATATTAAAATCGCTGATGCTGTAGCCGACAAAAAGCACTGAATTACCCATGACATCGTGCGTCAACTTAATATCCAGCGGCGAATCAAAATAGAGACGTTCAAAATAGCTGCTTTCATCCAGCACAATAGAGGTATCGTCATCAAAATCGCCGTGCAGCTTAATAATATGACGGCGGTTTTCAGTAAGTGAAACCAGATCGGCGGCGTTCGCCACTTTGTAATAGGGCACCTTGTGCGCGTCATGCGCCATCTCCAGCCAGCGATCGTAGTTGGTGGTATAGATGCGTGAAAAATGTCCCTGGGTAATCATGGTGTGAATTTCTGAGGAACGCACATCAATATCAGGACGGTGCCACTCGCGATCCATCCAGCTGCGCAGCGGACCCAGCGATCCCTTTTTCTGCTTGTAATACTCCGCCAGTGACAGATGGGTGCCGTAAGTATTGAAAATTTTCGGATCGTAGCCCAGCTCCTGTGCAAGATGAGCAATCAGCTCATGCCACTCCGGCAGGCCCAGGTTGCGTGAAACGCCTGCCCCGGCGAAAAGAATTAACTTTCCGGCATCGTAGGCACGTTTCAGTTCAGGTTTCATGGCAGATTCCTTGCGGTTTTCAAAAAGGCAGCAAAGCGATCCAGCGCCAGCCGCCGCATCGAAATTTCATGCTTTAGCTCACCCATTTCGGCAAAAGTCTGCGTATGGCCTTCCGGCACAAAGATGCAATCCCAGAGAAATTCACGCGAACCCGCAGGCTCAGCGATGATCTTACCGCGTACCTCGCCGGAAAACTGATACATTTTGCGCCCGTCGCAGTAGCCCAGAACGGTTTTCGCCGTGGCGCTCTGGCTGTCCAGCGCCTGCACCAGCGCGGTAAAGCGATCGGCATCCAGTCGATGCCAAAAAATGCGTGTCAGCCCGGCGGGCAGGCCGTTCAGCCCGTCCAGGTAAAGACCGGTATGCTCGACAAACAGCGGCCGCCCAATCAGGGAAAAGGCTTTGGTAAGTTTGTCGTGTACCAGCTCAACTTCATCTTCCGTTTGTATTTCCTCAATCCGACAGGCCACGGAGAGCACTTCTACACCGATGGGCTCAAGGATTTTACGTACTTCGTCCAGCTTGAGTTCATTACTGGAAAGAAACCGTATTTTCATTGCTTCACCTAATTCTGTCTCTGCCGGTATGGTTATGATTATGTGCGCAGGAAAGCGCCGACCGGTGTCAACCAGTGTAGACCAGATAGGGATGGGAAGGCAGCAGGGAAAAGCAGGGAAGGGGCATCGGGCAGAAAACCCGATGCCAGTTAATTTTAGTAGCCGGTTTCCTGTGTTTTCAGCGATCCTGCACGCTCTTTAACAAATTCCGCCGCGCGCTTACCTGCAAGGAAAGCGTGATCGGAGTTGTAGTATTCCCACTCGCTGTAGCGCCCCGATAGCAAAATATCCTGCTGTAGCAGCCAGTCGCGAATCAGCGCAATACTGGCTTTACGCGCATGATCGTACACCACGTAGGCATAGGGAATATCAATCTGATTAGCAGTAAGAATCGGGTCGTCGGCGGTAATCATACCCACCGCGATACACTCCTGGATGCAGCGCTCAATTAACGCATCGCCCTCTGCCGGCAGCGGCTTATCCGGCGAATAGCTGATCTCGAAAGTTAAACCGCAGCCTCCGAGCGGATTACAGAGCGGACTGGCATTACCCTGTACAAAGATGCGATGAAACAGGGTATCGCCCGGATAATAGATCCAGTGCTTCTCGGTTAGATTGGCGCGTCCCACGCCGATATTGACGCAGCGAATGGATACGTGACGCAGTTTTGCCACCGCATCGTGGATCTCCTGCGGCGCTTCATCACCGATCATTGCAATCAACTGTGGCAGCGGCATGGTACTGATCAGCTGATCGTAGCGATAGCGCCGTCCGTCAGTCAGCACGGCGATATGCTGTTCAGGATGCAGTTCGGCCAGCATGCTGTTGGTCTCCAGCTCACAGGCGAGATGCGGCAGAAAACCGTTCATCAGCGCCTGGAAGCCGCCTTCCAGCGGATAGCCAAAGCGCGCGTTCGGCCCCATGGGTTTCTCCAGCGGTGCCAGCGCGCCCTCAATGATTTGCGCCAGATCCGGCAGCGGTACGCGTCCGCCCAGCCAGGAGGTTTCCATCTCCGTTAGCGGCAGCGCCCAGAGTTTGCGGTTATATGGCAGGGCGAAATGTTTAGCGATGCCGCGTCCCCAGGTACGGAAAATAAACTGTTCAAAGTTCTCTGGCTGCGTCGTATTTTCCTGTCCGGCGAAGAGATCGCCATCTGGCACCGTGCCGTCGGCGCAGCAATCATGGCGTCTGGTTACCGATAGCGCGCTATTTGACGCTTCTGCGGCTTCATGGCTGACACCGTAGCGCGCCTCAATTGCGCCAAGGATACACTCTTTAATCACCTCGGCAGGCAGGCCATAGAGTGAACCCTGGAAGGGGTAGCGGGTATAAATGCCGTCGTTATAAACCCACGCTTCGCGCATCTGCCAGTGCAGGTTATCGCCCAGCAGCATTTCATACATTTTCAGGACATATGGGTCCTGCGAAAACATGATGTGTCCGGCATAGTCAAAGGTGAATCCTTTGTCCGTAATCGAACGACACCAGCCGCCTGGCGTGGCATTTTTTTCCAGTACCACGGCGCCTTTACCATAATGGTAGCCCGCGCTCAGTCCGGTTGGTCCGGCACCGATAATCAGACAGGGAACCACTGACTGTTGCTCGGTAGCAGGATTCAGGCGGCGGGTGATTTGCTGTACTTCATCGGCAATCACTGGCATGACGCTTTCCGGCACGGGCATAGGTGTTTTGGCAGCCCCTTTTTTCATCAGCGAGAACATCTGTTCCGCTGCCGCATCCCACGATGTGGCTGCCACCACCGCCTGCATGCGCTGCGCCAGCTGCTCACGATCGTCGGGGCTGATGCTCAGCGCCCGCTCACAGGCGTGAATAAACTCTTCGGGACGGTAAGCGATTGCGACCAGCTCTGCATAATGTCGTGCGACATCGGTAATCGCGGTGCTGACAATGGGCAGTTGGGCCGCCATATACTCCAGCACTTTGGTCGGGCTGATAAATTTTGTTGAGGCGTTTAAAGCGAAAGGCATCAGGCACACATCCCAGCCGGCAAGAAACTGCGGCAGCGCCTCGTAAGGTTGCTGACCCAACCAGTGGATATTAGCGCGCTGCGGCAGCGTAGCCGGATCGATTTTCACTACCGGACCAACCATCACAATTTGCCATTCCGGGTGCGCATCGGCCAGCGCGGCTACCAGCGACAGATCGAGGCGCTCATCAATTACGCCGTAATAGCCAAGGCGCGGGCGCGGTAGCATCTGCTGCTGTGGATGTCCGTTGCTGCGATCCAGCGCCTGTTCAAAATGAATGGCATCGACGCTGCTGGGAAAGCAGTAAATGGCGTGATGCTTGTGCTTTTTCGCTTCATACAGGCTGGAGCCGCCGGTAAACACCAGATCGGCACGCGCCATCAGCGCCGATTCACGTTGCTGAAGCTGGCGCGGAGCCATATTAAAGGCGGAAAGCTCATCCATGCAGTCATAAACCACCAGCGAAGGTGTAAAGGGCGTAAGCAGAGGCAGCGCCATCGGCGTATAGAACCAGACGACCGGTTGCTCTTGTTCATCCACCAGTGACGTCAGTAACAGCTGCAGCGTTGCGATTTGATCATCATGAAAACCCGGCGCGGCGATTGGCGTATGCGGCTGAATAACGGTGACGTTGGGAGCAGGATTCGAATAATGCAGCGCTGGCGATCCCGCCTCGTAAATCGGCTCTTCAATAAACAGCACGCGATAATGCTGTGCCAGACGAGACAGCAAATGCTGCGGACGCTGAAAAACAAAACCCCAACGCAAATGGCTAAAAACGATCAAAGTCTTTTGCTGCATACCATTCTCCTTATTCTCCGCGGTCGGAGCGATAAATGACTGAAAGTTCTGTAAAGTACGCTGCGCCTGGCAGAGCGCCGTGGCGTAGGGTTGATTGATAATGCGAAGAAAAGGATCGGGGCCATGGTGGTCGAGATCCCACAGCCCGCTACGCGGCCAGGCAAGCGGGTCATTCCATGCTGGTCGGTCGATAATGGGATAGAGGCAGACGCCGCACAGCTCAGCGCCGCTGAGCTGTGCCTGCGCAATATGCGCGGTCACCTCCGCGATCCAGGCACCGCGTCCGCTGCCTATATGGCTGGTTTCCGAGAGCAGTACCGGGCGTTGATAACGCTGATGCAGCTCCGTCAGCATTTGATGCAGCGGCTTGCGCCGACGATCGCCCAGATGCCAGTGCAGCCGATTCATGGAAGGGAATGCCCACTGATTATCGTGATAATAATTCGCGCCGATCAGGTCGAGATAGTGCGCCGCCCCGCCCAGCTCCGGCGCCAGTCTGCCGCTCAGCATATCCCATGCCTGAAACTGCGCGTTACTGTGGGACTGTGCCGTCAGCTTTGCCTCTGGCATATCCCCTTCTGACACCAGATGGATAATGGGATCGCAGTGCAGAATGCGCGCCCGGCTGTCGGCCTGCCAGATTGCGTCGCAGGCGGCCAGTGTCGCCTTAACTAACTGACGTTTACAGGCGTCGGCGGGATCGGATTCCGGCAGGTTAGCGCAGGGAAACAGTCCAACGGCAATCCCCCAGCTCAGGAAAGAGATTTCATTTATCGGCGAGTAGATCGGCAGTGTGGAATAAGGCGCAAGGAAACGCACGGTGGCCGCGCAAAAGGCGGCAAAGCGTGGAATAAAATCGTCAGAGAAAAGAGTAAGATCTTCTGGCCAGCCATAGTGACAGAGTGTCCAGCAGATTTGAATGTCCTGCTCCTGCGCCGCCTCGATACGCGAAACCAGCGAGGAAAAATCATATTCACCGTTGCGTTCGATAAGCCGCCAGCCCACACTTTCACGCACCGAATTAATATTAAAGGCTTTTAGCGCTGCATAATCCTCTTTAACCCGTATCAGGTGAGCGTTAGTGTCATTCATCGCTAACCGGGTGCCGTGCGGGTTAATATGATCCGCGCCTTCATAACCTGCCTGCCAGAATGAGGCAAAGGGTGTCATCATTATTTCTCCTGCAGCTTTGCCAGCATAATAAAGCGCGCAGCTGCATCCGCTGAATCAAAAGTAACGGCAAAAGCCGCTCAAATTTGTAGGCCATTAAAAAGCATGCCAGAAGGCAGAACCTGGTGGCTGTATAAGCAAGAGTAGAGGCTGGGGAGCCCTGGCAAATTAATAAAGTGATAAAAGACTAATTACGGTTACGCTTGTTTATATTGATTTAATTAAATAATTTAACAATGAGAAGGGTTAGCTTAAGTATAGGCAAGCCTGATCGCTGCGCAAGAAATGCGCGCCTAACCCTAATAAGTTAGGAATATCCTTATAGTGGTAAAGATAAAGAGGTGATTTTTATTAATGTATTTAGCAAAATAAGCGTGACGGTAACAGCGCCAGCTTATTTATTAATAAACGCCGCCAGAGAAAATTAAAATGATAAATAATAGAGTGTTGAAAAATGGTTTCGCTTTTTTTCCAGTAATAACCGGGCATGCGCGTGTTATGAATGTTTGAGCTACTTAAGCGCTTTGGTTATATATAAAAAAGCAGAAAGATGAGGGGCAATTTTAAAAAGATGGATGCTAAATTCTGTAACCGCATAACGCTCGGCGTTTTCCTCTACAGCGCGCCTTCGCCCTGCTGTTATTACTTTCTGTCCCGGCTATGATAGCGAAGAGATAACGCAACGGGACAGTGAAATGATGGAAACACGGCGGCAGGATACATCTGTTTTTCAACAGGTCATGCAGCAGCAGGCCGCAGAAAAAAACATCGTTCTGGACGGGCAACAGCTACAGCTTATTACCCGTCTGGATGCGTTAATCGCACCGGTGCTGTCACGCGCTCAGCGGTTTCATCACGGGCTCTACATCTGGGGCGAACCGGGACGCGGCAAATCATTTATTGCTGATGCGTTTTTTAACTGGGCACCGCTGGCGCAGAAAAAACGCGTGCACTTTCATCTTTTTTTCCGCGAACTGCATCAGATAATTGCGCGCGGCAGTAGCGTTGAGGCCGCGATCGAAGCCTGCATTGGCCGTTGTCAGCTGCTCTGCTTTGATGAATTTCATCTGCATGATATTGGTGATGCGATGCTCATCAAGCCTTTGCTGGAGCTGCTGTTTCAGCGCGGCGTATTGCTGGTTGCGACCTCAAATCATCCACCGGAAAATCTGCTGGCTAATCCGCTCTATCACCAGCGCTTTCTCTCATCGATTGCGTTAATCAGAGAGAAAATGGAGGTCATCGCACTAACCGGAGAAAAAGATTACCGCACGCTAACGCATGAAGCTCAGGGCGCGTTCAGATGTGGCGGACTGCTGATTGGCGCCACGCAGGCGCAGCGGGAACGGCTGGAACTGCCTGCACCGGCAGAAGCACCGGTGCCGTTAAAGGTAGGCTATCGTATCCTTGAAACGCTCTCACCTGCCGGGGCGTTTCTGCATTTTTCTTTCAGCGCGCTGTGCGCCGCGCCAACAGCGGTGATGGACTATTTACAGCTCTGCGAGCAATACCCGCAGTGGCTGGTGGAAGATGTGCCGCCGTTGGCCCAGGTTTCGCCTGCTATTCAGCAGCGTTTTATTAATGTGATTGATGTGCTCTACGATCGCCAGTGCCGGCTGTTTTTAACCACGGATTATCCCCTGGCGACGCTGACGCAGGGTGTGGAGCTGGATGATATTCAGCGCACCCACAGCCGCCTGAATGTGCTGCCGGTTTATCAGAGATAATGCCGCTGCGCTTGCGTTACGAGCGAGTCAACTATACTGAAACGGTATTCGGTTATTCAGTCATAGCAGCTTATGCTGCTGTATTAACTGAATAATAAGATGTTCCTGCATTGTATTGACGGCCTTTGTCGCCGTTCACCTGAAAGGAGACGTTTCTGTTATGACCAGTCGACCACAGCCGCCGCAGCCAGAGCAGCAGCAAGATGTACCCGGCACTATTTTTGATATGCAGCCAGCGCCCGATCACGGTGAAACCAGCTATAAAGGTTCGGGCCGCCTTGCGGGTAAAAAAGCGATTATTACCGGTGGCGATTCCGGGATTGGCCGCGCCGTGGCTATCGCCTATGCACGTGAAGGGGCCGATGTACTGATTTCCTATCTGAATGAGCATGAAGATGCCAAAGATACCGCTCGCCTGATTGAAGAAGCAGGGCAAAAAGCTGTGCTGGTGCCGGGCGATATTACCGAAGCGGAACATTGTCGCCATATTATTCAGCAGGCGGTCAGCAACTTCGGACAGATCGATATTCTGGTCAATAATGCGGCCTTTCAGATGACCCGGGATTCGTTGGATGAGATCAGCGATGAAGAATTTGACCGTACGATGAAGACCAATCTTTACGGCATGTTTTATCTCTGCAAAGGGGCGGTGCCGCATATGCCTGCCGGCTCATGCATTATTAATACCGCCTCGGTTAATGCCGACCAGCCGAAACCGAAACTGATTGCCTATTCAGCAACCAAAGCGGCAATCGTTAATTTTTCCGGTAGCCTGGCTGCGCTGCTGGCTGAAAAGGGGATTCGCTCTAATGTAGTGGCGCCTGGCCCCATCTGGACGCCGCTGATCCCCTCCACCATGCCCGTAGAGCAGGTGAAAAATCTGGGTAGTGAAGTACCGCTCCAGCGCGTCGGGCAACCGGCCGAACTGGCACCCGCCTATGTGATGCTTGCCAGCGATGAGGCCAGCTATATTTCTGGCTCAACCGTTGCGGTTACCGGCGGCGTTGCGGTTATCTGATACGAGAGTACGGCAGCCACACGCTGCCGTGATTCAGCAAAGCGGGATCAGTTGAAGGGATACTCTTTTGCCAGCAGGCGTGCAATGACATTCAGCGCGCCTTCATCATCATGACTCTCTGTACGGTAGCGCGCTGCCGCCGTTACCGCTTCTGTGGCGTTCGCCATTGCAAAACTGTAGCCCGCCTGACGCAGCATTTCGATATCATTGCCGCTATCGCCGATCGCCACTACCTCGCAATCGTCGATGCCCCAACGCTGCTGAAGCAAGCCGATCCCGTGCGCCTTGTGCAGGCCAGGAATAATCAGGTCAACAAAGCCGAAACCGCTGGAAACCGGATGCACAATATTCTTTGCCGTATTAAGCGCTTTGGTTAACCGCTCAATTAGCGGAGCGACACCATCATGCGGCAGATTAAGCGAAAATTTAAAAATGGTGTCATCGATATTGTTGAGATCGGCGCACTTTTCCAGGCGACGATAGTGATTTGACAGCAGCGCCACCACCTCGTCCGGCATCGAGGGAGAGATATAAGCACTACGCTTGCCGCAAACCACAGTATGAATTTCCGGCTCTTCGGCTAAGATTGCCAGCACCTGCCGGACACTCTCCGCACTAAGCTCTCCGCAAAATACCTCTTGATTTTGATCGCTGATCCAGGCGCCGTTTTCCGCCACAAATGCGATTTCATCAGCGATTTCACGGAAATAGCTGTGCAGCTGATAATACTGATTGCCGCTGGCCACCACAAAACGGATGTTTCGTTCTTTCAGCTGAGCATACTGACGCAAAAAACGCGTTTTGTTATAACGCTTGGCGGAATCAAGAAATGTTCCATCCATATCAACCGCAACCAATTTTACCGCCACCGGGTTCTCCTTCAGATAACAGATCGAGTTTTCGCCGCCCCGCGCCAGCAAAGGCGGAGTGGGTCGCTAAGATTAACAAGGATAGTGGCTGGAAGAGCGCTGTAAATGAGAATGTGAAAAAGCGGATTAGCGCCAGCTTTTTCACAGGGAGAAGCAGAGGGGGTTTACGGATTAACCACTAAGGTAGCCAGAGCATGCTGACAGGCATTTGTATCCTGAGCCAGTTTGATTTTTTCCGCGTCAGGCACTGTTTCCCAGGCATTTATCGCCCGGTCGGCTGCGATATGGTTAAACCTGATACGTTGCAACGCATACTCATTATTACTTCCTTCAATGATATTACGCATACTCGCAGCGTAGTTATCGTTCTGCTTACCAACCACGCCACACAGGATCCCTGAATAATAATCCTGATCGTCAGGATCGACATAGGTTAGGTAGCGCCATGTCATCACGCCTGCCACGCCCAGCAATAGCAGAGCTATCCACTTTTTATACAAACGTCTGTTTCCCTTATAGCAAAGGCCTGAAATAACGCCTTTCAGGCCAGATCATGATATTAGCGACGGTTACGCCACACGGTCTGCACATTACAAAACTCATGCAGGCCGAAGTGCGACAGCTCACGACCAAAGCCGCTTTTTTTCACGCCGCCGAAAGCAACGCGTGCATCGCTGGCGCTGTAGCCATTGATAAACACGCCGCCGCACTCCAGACGTTCCGCCATGTCAGCCGCCAGCGCGTCGTCTGCGCTGTAGATGGTAGCCATCAGGCCGAAATCGCTGTCGTTCGCCAGCTGTAGCGCATGCCCGGCATTATCTGCCACGGTGATTGCCGCTACCGGACCAAACATCTCCTGACGAAACGCCGTCATCGCGGGCGTCACGTTGCCCAGCACGGTCGGCATGTAGTAGTTGCCTTCACCAGCCAGCTTCTCTCCTCCTGCCAGCAGGGTTGCGCCTTCAGCCAGCGTTGCCATAACCTGCTGATGAAGTTCATCGCGCAGGTCGTAGCGCGCCATCGGACCGACGGTGTTGTCTTCCATGCGCGGATCGCCCATTTTCAGCTGCTTTGCGGCCGCGACAAACTTTTTACTAAAGGCGTCGGCAATGTCACGTTCAATAATAAAGCGCTTGGCTGCGGCACACACCTGCCCCGTATTCTGATAGCGTCCGGCAACGGCAGCCCGCACCGCCGCATCCAGGTCGGCATCCTTCAGAACAATAAAGGGATCGGATCCGCCCAGTTCCAGCACGCATTTTTTCAGCGCCGCGCCAGCCTGTGCGCCGATAGCCGCTCCGGCACGTACGCTGCCGGTAACCGTTACCGCCGCAACACGCGCATCGTTAATCGCCTGACTTACGCCGTCGTTGGTGGCGTTAATCACCCGGAGCAGGTGAGAAGGTAAACCGGCATCGTTAAACAGTTCCTCAATCAGCAGAGCGCAGCCCATTACGTTCGGCGCATGTTTCAACAGATAACTATTGCCCGCCAGTAAAATCGGTATGGCGCCGCGCAACACCTGCCATAGCGGAAAATTCCAGGGCATTACTGCCAGCACCGGGCCAAGCGGACGATACTCAATCACGGCCTGATTATTTTCTACCTGCGTCGGCTCGGCTGCCAGCATGGCGGGGCCATGTTCAGCATACCAGTCGCAGAGCTGCGCCGATTTTTCTACCTCGCCGCGCGCCTGCAGTATTGGTTTACCCATCTCGGCGGTAATCATCTGCGCCATCTCTTCGCCACGCGCCCGGATAGCGGTAGCCAGATCGCGTAATTTTTGCGCACGCTGCGCCAGCGGCTGCTGTCGCCATTGCTGGAAGGCCTGATGGTTTTCGGCGATAGCCGCATCAACCTGCTGCGCGCTGATGTAAGCAAGGGCGGAAAGAATTTCGCCGCTGGCAGGATTGCGCGAAATAGCATGCGTTTCTGGGGGAAATGACATAAGGGTTCCTTGAATATTTATATTGCTGATGGACTTACCTTAACGGTGATGAGTCGTGATGAAAAGTGAATAATGATGAGGGAATTGCTGTCAAAAAAAGAAGGGTTGCTGTAATTGTGCACCAGAATTGGAACAGCTTTTGTTATTGTCCCGATCGGATAGCGCTTCCTGCCTGCTAATAAGCGTCCGGCACAGAGGCAACTGCTGGGGAAAAGTCAGCTGGCGCGATAAAAGCAGGCATGAAAACAGCGAGGCCAACGTTTTAGCTACAGTAACAAAGCTTATTGATATGTTCGGCTGTGTAACGTCCAGGGAGAAGGTGATGTTGCTGAAGCTACTGATTAATCTGGCGTAACAGGATTTTCCTTACGATTCCTTAACGCCAGAATAGTTAAGATTGTGTTATCTTAACTGCGCACTGCTGGTGATGTGGCATTGTGCGCTTCAGTTTGCCATTTATGATGGCTTTTTCCCTTTGAGGTATGGAAACACTTTCCCGACGCGTATTTACGGTCGGGTTTTTCATCAGTTACAGGGGAAGCGATGACATTATGCGTAACAGACAGATTTATTACTTCAGGCCGCTTCAGGCCAGTGCAGACGGCGTGCCGGACGATTACCAGAGCCGGGAACGCGCCAGGCCTTGGCCGGATCGCCCGCGACAAACTCCAGCGTGGGTGAGAAATAGAACGGCAACCAGCCGTCGTAACCACTTTCCCACTCCCAGCGTACCGGGCAGGGCCAGAGAATACCATCTTCCAGAATGTAATAAATCCATCGTCCGCTGGGACGACGGGGCTTACGATTTTTCATGGGATTCACAACGATGTTGGTAAGTGCAATAACAGCTCATATTTTGACCTTTTTAATGGCGGATAGCAACCTGCCATCCGCCATTAAAGGAGATGTTTACGTTCTCTTACCTGATGCCTGGTGAACAAGAAGGTGCCCGCACAGAGCATTAACGATGAACTTCGCCACACAGCAGAACCGCATTAGGGCGGCGCTGATGAATACGCGCGGCCATGTGTTCGCAGGCGGCACGGGTGGGATAAATATGTTCGGTAACCGGCAGGGCATCACAGGCGTCATGACCACAGGCGCTAACTAAAAGCACAAATCCAATCAACATTCTCAGCTCCTTTTGCGCGCCCGGTGTCGGCTTCTTTTTTTCTTCCGTTGTTAAGTATAGCTGATAAGGCTGTATGAAGATTTGTTTACCTGAGCTAAGCCTGGTCCTGACATTACGCTAAACAACGAAACCCGGCGTAATCTCACAGGAGTGCAGGCTTATTCTTTTAGCCTTAGCACTGCGGATTGCCAATAAAAACTGCTGTCTGTCAGGAATAAGGAAGCGATGCCATTCTAAAAAACAGACATTCAGTGAGACGTCTGATAATCAGCGGATCGTCGCAGAACCTCAATAGTTGAGGGTTCGTTATCCTCATGCGCAGCAGATAAAACGCATTATTGGTATTGGTAAAAATAAAAACAGAGCGATTTATCTGATTCAATAAAAATCAGCCAGCTAACGTCACGTGCAGGCGCGGTTTTTTGGCGGCGTTTAGGCTAAACTCTGCCATTTCCACCCTTAATGACAGGAACGTTTTTATGTCGAATGAAATTGCTCATCCTTCCAGCAGCCCAAAACAGGCTGCGCTGCAGCTGGTAATTGAACTGGTACGCGCCGGCAAACTTAGCCCGCTTCAGGGCGATGCCAGCAACATGATCTCTATTTATGAGCAGTTCAAAACGCATTTTGAATCAGACAAAAAGAAAGACGCCTCCGATTCTGCGATCTCCTGAGTAGCTTAAAGCGCAGCAGGTACAGAGCAAAAGGTTACGTGTCCCGCGCCGTTTCAGGCGCGGGTAGCAATAATACGGCCTTCCGCCATCTGTACCGCGCGATCGCACATATGATCGATAACATCCGGATCGTGGCTCACCAGCACCATGGTTAAGCCGTCCTGCTGCTTTAGCTGATTAAGCAGATTGAGGATTTCCGCCTGTACCGACATATCCAGCGCGGAGGTCGGCTCATCCAGCAGCAGCACTTTCGGCTTTAACAGCAGCGCACGCACAATCGCCACGCGCTGACGCTGACCGCCGGAAAGCTGATGCGGGTAGCGATCGGCCAGCGCCGGATCCAGCCCAACGTGGTGAAAGCCTGCATTAATGCGATCGTTAATATTATCCTGCTTCAGCAGTTTTAACGGCTCGGCCAGAGTACGGCGCAGCCGATGGCGCGGATGCAGCGAGGCATACGGATCCTGAAAAACCATCTGCACCTCGCGACGCAGGTCGCCGGTAAAGATTTTACCCGGCAGTGCCTGGTGTCCGGCCAGCTGCATCTCTCCCTGCCAGTGCGGATTCAGGCCCGCCATGACCCACAGCAGCGACGACTTGCCGCAGCCGGAAGGCCCGACCAGCCCAAAGCATTCACCAGCGTTTACCGTCAGAGAAACCTCATGCACCACGGTGCGTAAATCGTAGCCCTGGCGATGTGCCACGCTAAGGTTCTGCAAATCAATCATGCTCAGGCTCCTTCTCCAGCATGCTGCGATCCAGCACCGGCAGCGGCTGACCATGCGTAGCCTTGCTGGGGCGGCATGACCACAGCGTGCGCGTATAAGGATGGGTAGCGCGCGGTAGCTCGGCGGCGGGCAGATTATCAAGCAGCTGACCTTTATACATCACCATCACCCGTTCACAATGTTCAGAAACCTGTTGCAGATCGTGACTGATCAACAACAATCCCATGTTGCGTTCTTCAACCAGTCGGCGGATCAGCGCCAGCACCTGATCGCGCATCGCATGGTCAAGCGCGGAGGTAGGCTCATCAGCGATCAAAAACTGCGGATCGGCGATCAGCGCGATCGCCAGCATCACGCGCTGCCCCATGCCGCCCGAAAGCTGATGCGGATAGCGTGTCATCAGCTGAACCGGCTGCGGCAATCCGACCGCAGCCAGCATCTCGGTAACCTTTTCCCGACGCTCGGTGCGGCTCAGACGATGGTGCAGTCTCAGCGGCTCCTCTACCTGCCAGCCGATGGTACGCGTGGGGTTAAGGGCATATTTGGGGTCCTGCATCACCATCGCCAGTTCGCTGCCGCGCAGCTGGCTCCAGCGTTTTTCATTCAGCGTCAGCGCATCGCGTCCGGCAACCTGCAGCTGCCGCGCCTGCAAATGCAGACCCGGGGCCAGCAGACCCATCAGAGAGCGTGCCGTCAGCGATTTCCCCGAGCCGGATTCGCCAACCAGCGCTACGCGCTCGCGGCCCAGGGTAAAACTTACCTGCCGTACCAGCGGTGTGACATGGCTGTGAATCGTCAGGTTATCGGCGATGATCAAAGGTTCAGTTGCCATGGCGGGTATCCAGTCGGTCACGCAGGCCGTCGCCTGTCAGGTTAAAAGCAAGGCTGGCGAATAAGATGGCGCAGCCCGGCGCAGCCGCCACCCACCACTGATCGAAAATCACTTTACTGCCTTCCGCGACCATTGAGCCCCATTCAGCGGTAGGCGGCTGTACGCCCATGCCAAGAAAGCCAAGACCGGCGGCGGAAAGAATAATCCCGCCGAGGCTGAGCGCGGCGCGCACCACGGCGCTGGGCAGACAGAGCGGCAGAATATGCCCAAACATCAGGCGCAGCCCGGTTATGCCCTGCATTCGCGCGGCAGCCAGATAATCACTGCGGCGCAGCGCCAGCGTTTCCGCACGCGCCTGACGCGCAAAGGGCGGCCAGCTGGTTAACGCCAGCGCCAGTGCGCCGTTAAGCAGGCCGGGACCGAGGATGGAAACCAGCGCCAGCGCAATCACCAGATTAGGCAGCGACAGGAAAATATCAGTGATCCGCATCAGCACACGCTCGGTCCAGCCGCCGAGGTAGCCCGCGACAATGCCGATCAGCAGCCCGAACGGAATGGTCAGCACTAAAATCAACGACACCAGCAGCAGCGTTGGGCGTGCGCCATAAATCACGCGCGACAGCAGGTCGCGACCAAAGCCGTCGGTGCCAAACCAGTGAGCGGCAGAAGGGGGCAGCAAACGGGCAGAGATAGTTTGCGCATTGGGATCGAAAGGCGCCAGCAGCGGAGCCAGCAGCGCGGTCAGTACCAGAATGGCCACCAGCGTGGCGCCAACTGCCAGCGTCGTCAACCGACGGCGGCGCGGTGCCGGCGTGACGATTTCCGCGTCGGATAAATGTTGTGTCATCGGGTTCTCGGATCGGTTAACCAGGTCAGCGCATCAACCAGCGCATTAAGCAGCACAAAGCAGCTGCCGATCAGCAGCGTTGCACCAAGAATGGCGGGCACGTCGGAGGCAAACAGCGCGGTCGTCAGATAGCGGCCCAAGCCGGGCCAGGCAAAAACCGTTTCCGTTAATACCGAGCCTTCCAGCAGCGTGGCGTAGGAGAGCCCCAGTACGGTAATCAGCGTGCCGCGTACGTTAGGGAAGATATGACACAGCAGAATACGCCCGCGACTGGCGCCTTTCGCCCGCGCCAGCGTGACATACTCTTTGCTGTTTTCTTCCAGCAGGGCGGCGCGCAGCAGGCGGGTAATGCCCGCCATCGACAGCATCCCCAGCACCACCACCGGCAGCCATAAATGTGCAATGGCGTTGCGGAACATCTCTCTGTCGCCCGACAGCCAGCTGTCAATCAGCACAAAGCCGGTTTTCGGCTCCAGCGTGTAGATCCAGATGTCATCCAGCCGTCCCGGCCCGGCAGACCAGTGCAGAACCGCGTAGAAGAGCAGCAGCCCCAGCAGCCCCAGCCAGAAAACCGGCACCGAATAGCCCAGCAGCGAAATCAGACGCGCCAGATTATCCAGCAGGCTGCCCGGCTTCCAGGCTGCCAGCAATGCCAGCGTAATACCGAATACCGCGCCGAAAATCATGGCGCAGGTGGCCAGCTCTAACGTGGCCGGAAAGGTGCGCGCCAGATCGCTGGCGACCGGCTGGCTGGTGATATTGGAGACGCCCAGTTCGCCGTGTGCCAGATGGCTCAGATAACGCCAGAACTGTACCGGCAGCGGCTTATCCAGACCTAAATCGTGACGCACCTGCTGATAAGTGGATTCGCTGGCGTGATCGCCTGCCACCTGTAACACCGGATCGACCGGCGACAAATGGGAGAGCATAAAGGTGAAAGCCAGCAGGCCCAGCAGCGTGACCAGCAAGGAGAGCAGGCCCGTGACGAGACGACGGCCACCGCGCCAGAATTGCCGGGCAAGCCCGGCATGCGTTGTGCGGGTTGCCATTACTTACTGACCTGGCTGTAGTAAACCATATCGGGGTTGATGCCCTGAACGTAGCCTTTCAGATTATCGCGTACGGCGATCAGGTTACGTGCCTGCAGGCCGACCACGTAAGGAGAGGTTTTCATCACTTCGCGCTGCATCGCCTGATAAAGCGCAACGCGCTTCGCCGGATCGCTTTCTGCGGTAGCGGCCAGCGTTTGCTTACTCAGCTCAGGAATATGCCAGTTAGAGCGCCAGGCGAGGGTTTTGCTGCCATCTTCCGGGTTATAGGCGAAGGCGGAGGCGTTGGTATTCGGATCGAAATAGTCCGCTCCCCAGGCGTTTAACGTGGCCTCATATTTATGCGCTTTCACATTGGTCGCGACTTCGGTGCTCAGGCCGGGGATCAGCTCTACCTTGATGCCGCCTTTTGCAAAGCTGGCCTGCAGTGCCTGGGCGATATCCAGATAGGGCGGCTGGTTACTGACCACCAGTTTAAAGCTGACATTGTTCAGCCCCGCTTTGGCTAAAATCGCCCTGGCTTTTTCCGGGTCGTACTGATAGGGCGTTTCGTTCAGCGCGCCCGGGAAGCCTTCCGGCAGGAAGGATTGATGCACCTGGAACTGGCCTTTCAGCAGGTCGTTGGCGATACCCTGATAGTCAAACAGGTAGCGTGCAGCCTGCCACAACGCCGGATTTTTCAGCGCGGGCTGCGCGTCGATATTGAACTGCATGTAGTAAAGCGAGGCCATCGGGATCGCCAGCGGTTTGACGCCCGGTTTGCCTTTCAGCGCGGAGATCTGGTCAACGCCAAGATTACGGGCAATATCTGCATCGCCCTGTTCCAGCAGCAGGCGGCGGGTCGCTGCTTCCGGAACGTTTTTGATCAGAATATTTTTCAGCTTCGGCGCATCGCCCGGAGAACGGGGATTGGCGGTCAACAGCACCACTTCATGCGGCACAAAGCGACGGATCTGGAAGGGGCCGCTACCGGCGGAATGGGTAGCCAGCCATTTGTTGCCCAGATCGTTATTTTTCTGGTTAGCCAGTACGGTTTTGGCATCCACAATCGAGGAGACCGGCGCGGCCAGCAGGCTCAGCACATAGGTTGGGCTGACATTGGCCTGCCAGCTAATCTGCACGTGGCGATCGTCGATTTTCTTCAGCTGGCTATCCACATTCTCTTTGGTCCAGCCGAGCTGGGTAAGAATAAAGGAGGGATCAAGGTTCAGCTTAACCACGCGCGCAAGGGAAAACATCACATCTTCCGGACGCACCGGATTGCCAGAGGCAAAGGTAGCGCCGTCGCGCAGCGTAACGATCAGGCTACGGTTATCTTTGCCCGCTTCCCAGTGGCTGGCCAGGGTTGGTTTCAGCTCGTTAGGATTCTGCGGATCGGACTGTAACAGGCGTTGATAAAGGTTGGTAAAAGCCTGCACGGAGGTGAGTTCAAATCCTTCAGCCGGATCGAAGCTACTGGCATCATCAATTGACTGGGCGATCACCAGCGTATCGGGAGGCGTTGCCGCGTTAGCAGCAAAGCTGGCGCTCAGGGCCAGCGTCAGAACTGCGGGAGCAAAAATTTTCATGACGTTCCTTACCGTTTTTTTCGCGAGTGTAAGGGAACTGAACAGCAGGCTGATAGTAGATTATTCGCTATGCTTAGCAGAAAAAGTTATAAAGCCGTTAAAATAGTTATAAATCCGCACTTCAGGCGTGTTGCACAAACCAGATGGACGGCAGCAGGGCAATCAGATTATTAAGCATATGCAGCACTACCGGCAGCAGCAAACCGTTGCCGCGCAGGCGCGCATAACAAAGCAGCACAGAAAATAGCGTCAGCACCGCCAGGGTTTGCCAGTGGATATATTGCGTATGCATTACGGCAAACAGCAGCGATGTCAGCAGAATGCAGGCAAAGCGGCTACGCGGCGCCCACAGCAGAAATGCCTGCAGCAGAAAGCCGCGAAACAGAATCTCTTCAAAAATCGGTGCCAGCAGCACGGCCGAAAACAGCAGAATGCCGAGCGAAAACGGCGTCTGTTGCGCCTGATCTTCCAGCCAACGCTCCGGTTGTAAAAACTGCGTTTGCGCCACCATCAGCCCCAGCAGCAACAGCATAAACAGCAGCGTGGTTTTCGGCTGCAGCCGTCCCAGAGGAATATCACTGCGGCGCGTTTGATAAAAACGATACAGCGGCCACAGCACGGCAAACTCAAACAGACAGAGAACCGGCACCAGCAACCCTTGTTGTTGTAGCGCGCTGTAATTGGGAAACCAGGTGATCGCAAGGGTAATCAGGTAATAAAGCGCAAAACTGCCGAGGTAAAACAGCGTCAGAAAGACTCTGCCGTATTGGCTTTTCATAGGCGGCTTAAACAAAAAGGGAAGAAGGGAAGTGTAACAACCGCCAGAATCGCTGTCGAGACGTCGGAGCGGCGCGCTTTTTTGCTAAACAGTGGCCGCCAGAGGCCGATAAGGAATATACGCGTGAAAAAAGCAGGAGCATACGCCGCGCCGCGATAGTTGCTGCGTAATGAATAGCGGAGGTTACGTAAACGCATTATTACCGGGGTTTTGTTGATGAATCTACCTTCTTTATTATCTTTTAACCTTCGCACTGAGGACACGCCCGCGACGCTTTTTACGCGTCGAACGCTGTTGGTTCTGGGCTGTATGTTTGCCACCGTGTTCCTGACTACCGCAGTGTTTATTATCGCTATTGCGATGCGGCAGAATACCACCGCACTGACGCAGGAGAAGTTCTTGTTGCGCAATGCCTGGCAGGATCGCCAGCAGTCTATTCTGAGCGATATCCGTGATTACGCATTCTGGGGCGAGGCCTGGAATCATCTGCATTTACAGGTAGATAAAGAGTGGGCCTTTACGCAGCAGAATTTTGGGCCGGGGCTATATGAAGAATATCACTATGAAGGAATCTTCGTTGTGGATGGCAGCGGTCGGACGCGCTATGCGGTGATTGATGGCCAGCTCTCCGATATGCCCATTGAATCACTGCTGGGCAAACAGGGCACCGTCATCGTGCAACAGGCGCGATCCTTTACCAGCGGAGATAACGCCCTGATCAAAAACGCACGTATTAAAGGATGGCCTGCAATTGTTGCCGCTGCGCCAATTACACCGGGTAAAGTGCCGGGGCTGGGGACGATTCCCGGACCGCCATCGGTGATGATTTTTGTTGACCGCTATACGCCGAATAAACTGCTGGCGCTGGGCCACAGCATTGGTATCAAAAACATGCATGCCCCTGTTGGATCGCAAACCGTAGCGACAGGCCTGATGCTGACGATAGAGCAGAGCGAACCTTTGCTTCTTGCCTGGGATAGCAGTACGCCCGGACACCATTTGTTAATGGTGACTGTGCCGCTGCTGGCGCTAACCATGCTCATGCTGGGTATTATTTCCCGGCGGGTGATCCAGCATGCGATGGATAACGCCCGGCTTTCCGACTGGCGCTTTGAGCAGCTCCGTCAAAGCAAACGTGAACTGAGCGACAGCGAGGCGCGCTTTCGCGATGTGGCGGAGGCCTCTTCTGACTGGATATGGGAAACCGACTCACGGGGCGTGCTGACCTATCTCTCCTCACGTTTTACGGCTGTAACCGGCTATGAGATTGCGATACAGCTTGGCAAACCGATAGATTGCCTGCTGGGCAGCTGCAGCCAGCCAGTTTCGGAATGGATACAGCGACAAAATAACAGCAACGACCGGCGTACGCTGCGCTGCCATTATCATTCGGCACAGGGCGAAGAGCGTATCTGTAGTCTGGTGGCGAAGCCGATAGAGGTGCAGGGCATAAAGGTCGGCTTTCGCGGCACCGTCTCGGATATTACGCTGGAAGTAGAAGCTCAGGCGCGTATCCAGTATCTGTCGCAACACGATACGCTGACCGGCCTGCCGAACCGCCACCGGATGAATGAATTTTTAAACGGCAAACTGCAGGAGCAGCCAACCGCCGCACAGCCGCTGGTAATGTTCAGTCTCGATCTCGATCACTTTAAGCCGATTAACGATCTGTATGGTCATGCCGCTGGCGACCAGGTATTAAACGAAGTCTCGCAGCGGCTGCGCGTCTGTCTTGGCGAGGAGGATCTACTGTCGCGACAGGGCGGCGATGAGTTTATTTTGCTGCTGAGCGGCCTGAGCAGCCATGAAGAGATTGAAGCGCGCTGCCGTTGTTTGATGGATGAGATCCACAAACCCTTTAATGTTGCCGGACAGTTGGTGAATGTTGGCGCCTCGATCGGGATTGCGTGTGCGCCGCAGGATGCGCTACAGCCGGAAGAACTGCTCAGAATGGCTGATATTGCGCTGTACCAGTCTAAAAATCTGGGGCGTAACCGCTGGGTTTTTTATTCGCCGGAAATGTCAGAGCAGCTGGTGCGGCGACGCGAAATGGAGCGCGCGCTGGGCCAGGCGGTGGTGCGCGATGAGCTGCGCCTGTTTTATCAACCGCGCTATTCGCTGCACAGCGGCAGCATGGACGGCGCGGAGGCGCTGCTGCGCTGGCAGCCGTCGCCGCCTGCGTTGGTGATGCCTGATAGCTTTATTCCACTGGCGGAAGAGACCGGACTGATTATTCAGATCAGCGACTGGGTGCTGCAGCGCGCCTGCCGTGATGCGTTGAGCTGGCCTAAGCCCTTCTATGTATCGGTGAATATTTCGCCGGTTGAGTTTTGCCGTGACGATCTGGCGGAACGTGTTGCCACGGTTTTGCGGGTAACCGGGCTGCCTGCGGAGCGTCTCGAACTGGAGATCACTGAAAATGTCACGCTTGAAAAGCCGGATAAAGTGCTACGGATTATGCAGCGTCTCAAGGCGCTTGGTGTGCGGCTGACGGTCGATGACTTTGGATCGGGCTATGCCTCATTGGGTTATCTGAAAACCTTCCCGTTTGATGGCCTGAAGATGGATCGCTCTTATATGAGAGATTTCCCGCATTCGCAGCAGGCGCACTCTATCGTTAACGGCATCATTGGACTGGGCAAAGCATTTTCACTGGTGATTACCGCTGAAGGCATAGAAAACGCGGAACAGTTTGCCGAACTGCAGGCGATCGCCTGTGATGAAGGGCAGGGATATTATCTTGGCCGACCAATACCCGCTGCGGATTTTATACATATGCTGGAGACGGTCGGGCAGAAACAAGTCAGTGAAACGGGTCAGCCGGGCTGACCCGTAGGGCGCTTAACGAACACGGATGGCCACGCAGGTCATCAGCACCGCAAAGCCGATAAAGACAACCAGTTCCATACAGCACCTCCTAAGAATAATCTTAGAAAATTATACGAATGGGGTGGTTGTTTTTTAGGCGATTTGTGCCGTTTTTATGACTGGGATCACAGTTCACTGTGGGTTAAGCCTTTCTGCACGTGCCAGACGATCGGTTAGGCTTTAAGGTCGGTAACTGAACGACTGGCCAAACAGGAGAATCGTGGTGAAATTTTATGGAAAGCTCGCGCTGATTACGGCGCTGGTTACGCTGGCGGCCTGTCAGCATGGGCAAAAAAATAGCGATAGCGCGGCGGTGACCGATCCTGATGCCGATCGCTGCGGCGCATCTGCCTATCAGAATTATGTTGGGCAGCCTTTATCGGCGCTGAGCAAGTTGCAGTTTGAGCATCCGGTACGGGCGATCCCTTACAATTCAGCCGTAACGATGGATTTCAATCTTAACCGGTTAAATTTCCTCGGCGATAAAGATAACGTTATTACCCGCGTCTATTGCGGCTAATAGTGTAACGGGCATGGCCGGAAAGTGTTTATGTCATCACTGTCACGCTGTTGTCATCATTAGCCGCCAGGATACAGGGAAACAGAATGATCTCCCCGTCATATAACACTGCAATGCTCGTCTTATTCATCCCGCCGCGTGCGGGATTTTTTTTGCCTGTTGCGTATCGCAGAATACAGCACGACCACAATCGGCTACGCTTGAAAAAAACGGCGCAGTGGCCGGATGGTTATAGCGATAGCGATAGCGATAGCGATAGCGATAGCGGGAGCAGGGAACATGCAGAAAAAAAGTACAGAAGTGATTGAGGCCACCACCGATTTGCTGGCGGCGCTACAGTCGCTGGACTACCGTTTTACCATTACCCAGGAGCTGGAAGCCGTTTTCGATCGCCCGGTGCGTGATGGTCTCTATTCCGTTACGCCGCGGGAGAAAAATTATTTTAACGATCCGCAGCAGTTTAGCCCGTTAGTTGATAGTCGCGACGGCGCGCTGTATGTGGCGCGGGTAGAAGGACAGCCAGCAGGTTATCTGGCGGTAAGGCGCAACTGGAATGGTCTGGCGCTGGTGGAGGATATTGCCGTTGACGGCGCTTTCCGGCGCTGCGGCTGCGGCTGCGCGCTGTTACAGCGTGCCATCCGTTGGGCGCGTGAACAACAGCTGGCTGGCGTGACGCTGGAAACGCAGAATACCAACGTGGCCGCTTGCCTGCTGTATGAAAAAATGGGGTTTGAGCTGGGCGGCATTGATCGCCAGCTTTATCGGGCGCTGCATGCGCATCCGGCGGAAACCGCGCTCTACTGGTATCTGTGGTTTCATTAAGCGCTTCGCCGCCGAAAGCAGAGTTGTTACAGCTGCGCCACTGGCTAAGGCATTTCGGCGGTGCTACTCATCAGCTGCGCCAACACATTACGATAGCTCTGCAGAACGCTTTCATCTTTTTCTAAATCCAGCTTCTTGATGACGCTGGCAATCAGCGCCTTATCGGTAGTGGGTTGGCCCGTCTGCATCAGCTCCGTCATAATGATAGCTAACAGCTCCGCTTCTTTGGGGGCATGCCATGCCGGGCTGTTAAAATAGTCGGTTATTTCCCGGCCAGCGCTGGTGGATTGTGTTCGCATTGTCAACCTCCAAAAACGCAGCATCGACCCACCATAAAGCGGGCCGTCAGATAATTAACAGGAAAAGCATGCCTTCGTCAGGCAAAACCGAGGACGTTGTCATCGTCTGTAAATATTGGCTATTTTTTAAACATAGAAGCGACAGCGAAAAAAGTCAGTAACAACCTGAAATATTTTTAGCGCGAAAATCTTGCTTGCATTGCCCCAGCGATTATGAGTAAATGCATCGTCGGTTTGTTAAACAGAACCGGGTATGCGAGCAGTTTTAGTAAAGCAGTCTGCAGTGTAAGAGTTATCTCTGATATCCCTTCTTCAGTATCGCCTTCCTGAGTGCCCCATAACATCTGTACACAAACCTGTTGCCCTCAGGGCGTTAATATCGAATGAAGGAAAGACAAATGTCTGCAAAACTGACTGGTTTAGTAAAATGGTTCAACGCTGAGAAAGGCTTTGGCTTTATTTCTCCGGCTGACGGCAGCAAAGATGTATTCGTACACTTCTCGGCCATCCAGAACCAGGGTTTCAAAACGCTGGAAGAAGGTCAGAGCGTTGAGTTCACCATCGAAAACGGTCCGAAAGGCCCGGCTGCTGCTAACGTAAACGTACGCTAAGCTGCCAGAATTCAAAAAACCCGCCTTTATGGCGGGTTTTTTATTGCCTGTTTTTTGCCGTCAGGTGACTTAGCGACCACTGCCGCCGTAAAAACAGACAAAAAATAACCCCGAAACAGCATTACTGCTCCGGGGTTTTAGTATCCTGCATTACCACAGCAGATAGCTTGGCAATGAAACCGGGTCAGGACTTACGGCCACTATTGCTGCTTTGTCCGCCTTTCTTACCCGCTTCGGAGGCTTTTTCACGATCGTTTTTGAAGTTGCCGCCGCTCTGCTGACCACCTTTTTTACCGGCTTCAGAGGCTTTTTCTCGGTCTTCTGCGAAGTTTCCTGAACCACCACGACGTTCTGCCATTATCGTCTCCTGATTACTTTTCCAGTTTGGTAAGCATCTTAGAATATGTATTATCAGTTGATTAATGCATATTCTGCGTTGTATCAATATGAATAATAGATGACTTCACTGATACTTCCAGTTATTGTAATTTACGGTTTCGTTTATTTAATTGATTGTTTTTAATAGCATTTATATAAGGATTTTTTTGCATTTTATATAAGTGACTGATGGTTAACAGAATAAATAATATTCAACCAAAGGTTTTACTTATCCTTTCAGGATCAATCTTAATAAGGTGCAGGGTTATATTTCGCTACGCTTGTTAAATGAATTAATCTGTGGATTATGAAGGCTAAATGCGATCTCAGCGCTCACTTATGTATAAAAAATCATCCTTTTTAGCAAAGCTATTCTATAAATATTGAAAAATATCAGCACCATCTGCTGTCATTTTGTTAACTGTAGTGATAGTGTCTGCGTTTACATTGTTACTGGGATCGTGTGATGAAACAGCTCATTGCAGAACTACTGGTTAAGTTGGCGGAAAAAGAAGCAGAGTCTAAAGAACTGGTTGCCCAGGTTGAAGCGTTAGAAATTGTGGTAACAGCGCTACTGCGTAAATTGGGTGACGAACAGCGTCAGGAGCTAAACAGAGGTATCAGCGAGGCGTTAATCGTCGCCTCGGACGGCGCCAGCGCCGAAGATGCCAATTTGCTCCATGGCTATATCGACAAGCTGCTTAATCATCCCCGCTATTGATAGTAAAACAGCCACATCGCAATCTGCGATGTGGCTGTTTGATCTCAACGCTTGCTTAATGCTTCCGAGCGCGCCATGCAGGCCTCCATTGAGGCGATCACGGCCGAGCGCAGCCCTTTCTGTTCCAGCACTTTAACCGCCTCGATGGTGGTGCCGCCTGGCGAACAAACCATATCTTTCAGCTCGCCGGGATGCTTGCCGGTTTCCAGCACCATTTGCGCGGCGCCTTTTACCGCCTGTGCGGCAAATTCATACGCCTGAGCTCGCGGCATTCCGCCCAGGACTGCGGCATCCGCCATTGCCTCAATAAACATAAAGACGTAGGCCGGCGCCGAGCCGCTAACCCCAACCACCGCATGGATAAGATATTCTGGTACAACGGCAGCTTTACCAAAACTGTTGAAGATCGCCACGATTTCGTCGACTTCTTCCGGGGTGACCAGCGGATTCGGCGTAACAGAGGTCATGCCTTCGTTAACCAGTGCAGGCGTATTGGGCATAACGCGCACAATTTTACGATCGTGTCCCAGCGTCATTGCTAAGGCATCCAGCGTTACGCCTGCGGCAATCGAAACCACCAGCGTCTCTTTATTCAGCGCGCCGGCCGCATCCTTAAGCACTTTCAGAATCACATTGGGTTTTACCGCGCCGAATAAAATATCCGCTTCTCGCGCAACCTCGTCGGCGCTTTGCGCGGGGGTAATGCCATATTGCTGCGCCATAGCCTGGTTGGTTTCTGTTTTATGGTCATAAACCCAGATGTTTGCTGCATCAACCTGGCCACCTGAAATCAGTCCGCCAATTATTGCTTTGGACATATTTCCGCAGCCAATAAAGCCTATTTTTTTCTCCAGCATGGTATTTCCCTCTGCGTAGCCATTTTTCATTACGCATCAGCTTACGTGATTCTGCCGCTTTATTCAGCTTCAGCTAAACTCCAGAGAGGTATAAGGAGAAAAATGGAAAATTTTCAGCAAGATGAAGATAAAGAATGCCACTATCCGGGAACCGCAGAGCGTATCCTGACTTCAGCGCGAAATAGGCAGGGGTTGGAGCGCCTTGATCAGATAAAGTTTGCCATTCTGGAGAAGAACGGCAAAATCAGCATTATTCCTCAATCCTGACAGGAAAGCCGATGCCAATTTGGGTGGATGCGGATGCGTGTCCAAAAGTCATAAAAGAGGTGCTCTATCGTGCCGCAGAGCGCAGTCAGACAGAACTGATTCTGGTAGCTAATCAGCCGCTCAGCGTGCCGCCATCACGTTTTATTCGTACGCTGCGTGTCGCGGCCGGTTTTGATGTAGCGGATAATGAAATCGTGCAGCGCGTGAGCCGCGAAGATTTGGTTATCACTGCTGATATTCCGCTGGCGGCGGAAGTGCTGGCAAAAGGGGCGGCGGCGCTGAATCCTCGCGGTGAACGCTACAGCGATGCCACTATTCGTGAACGCCTGACGATGCGCGATTTTATGGATACGATGCGCGCCAGCGGTGTGCAGACCGGCGGGCCGGCAACGCTAAATCAGCGCGATCGGCAGCAATTTGCGGCAGAGCTGGATAAATGGCTGTTACAACAGCGGCGTCATCGTGAGCAGGGCAACGCAGCGGGACAGCGTGGTTAGCAAATAAAAACGCCGGTGGGAGCTATCTTCCACCGGCGTTACGCTTTAGCACTGGCTTGTCAGCCTGACGGCTGTGTGGCTTATGCGCGTCAGGAAGGCGCTTCAGATAAAGCTGTCATCGTCATTGAAATCGTCATTGCCGAAATCGTTGCTGTCGAAACCGGCATTATCATCCTGCTGCCAGCTGGCATCCTGTAAAAATGCCCGATCGTCGACATTATTAAACGTATCCAGGCTGGTATCGAGCGGCTGAGGATCGGGCAGGGCAGGCTCATTAATAATGTTCACAATCTCTTCCGGCTGGGAGTGATGGAACATGCTGGTCAACATATCCGCCATTACTACACCACCCGCCACGCCCACTGCCGTTTGCAGCGCGCCGCCAAGAAAACCGCTACCGCCGCGTGCGGCGCCGTAAGGCTGCTGTGCATAGGGCTGCTGCTGCGGGGCATTATTGTACGGCTGTTGCGCGTAAGGCTGCTGCGGGGCGTTATTCCATACCGGCTGCTGCGGCGTAGACTGGCGCTGTCCGCCGCCAAACAGGCTGGAAAGAAAACCGCCGCTGCTCTGGCGAGCCGGTTGTTGCTGTGCCTGAGATAGCTGCTGTTGCGCCTGCGTCAGCTGGTTTTCCAGTTCGGTAACCTGTGCGCTCAATTTTTTCATTGCCGCTTCCTGAATCAGGATCGCCTGCGCCATATAGTAGGGCGCAGAGGGCTGCTGGCGGAGCTGCTGTTCAATCAGGCGCTCTGCTGCGGCATCACGTGGCGCAGACTGGCTTTCAGCCTGTTTTAGTCGGCTAAACAGACTTTCAATTAGACGTTGTTCTTCGCTCTGCATGGAACCTCCTTAAACAAGCGGTATCTCTTTATTTTGGTTGCTCTGTGGTGAAAGTAAATTAGCACTGCGTAAGTAAATATTGCCGGGAAGAACAGAGCATTCCGGTTCTGCTAAAAAGCGATGCATGGTTAAAAGCCTTTCCGATGCGTAAAAACAACGTTACAGCTGGCCCACAATATTTTTTCTCGGTATGATGCCCGCCATGCATAATTTGATGACCAGCTGCGGCGGAACGCAGTCATGGCGGAGGACAGGCTGTCATGTCGTTACCCATTTTTCTCATTGGCGCTCGGGGTTGCGGTAAAACCACGGTAGGTGAATCACTGGCGCAGGTACTGGGTTATCCTTTTTGCGATACCGATCATTATCTGCAGCAAAGCACAGGAAAAACGGTAGCGGAGATTGTCGCTGCCGAAGGCTGGGAAGGGTTTCGTCAGCACGAAACTGACGCCTTGATTGCGGTTACCGCACCGGAAACCGTTATCGCTACTGGTGGCGGCATGGTGTTGGCGGAAGCCAATCGTTGCTTTATGCAGGAGCGGGGGCAGGTTATCTGGCTACAGGCCAACGCTACGGTGCTGGCAGCTCGTCTGGCCGATTATCCGCAAACCTCGCAGCGTCCTACTTTAACCGGCCGTTCTATCACTGAAGAGATGGCGGAAGTGCTTGATGAACGCGCAAGCCTTTATCAGCAAACCGCACATCATATAATAGATGCCATGCAGGCGCCTGAACGGGTTGTCATGGCTATCCTGAACGCCTTACCTGTGGCGCGCGCCAGCTAAGCATGAGCCTCGCCTGCGGGGCCGTCGGTTATTAATCCGTCTGTTTTTGTTACCTTTCTTTTCCATTTCCCTGCCGCACTGGCGTGATTGTCTATACTTACTGCTACGCGCGCAAAAGCGAACGTTCTCGGCAGCAAGCGGCCTGAGAGTAGCGGAAACCACTTTCACCATAAGAGGGAAGAAAAATGCCAACAAGACCACCCTATCCACGTGAAGCCCGGGTTGTTCAGGTTGATAAAGGCGCTACAGGACAAGGCGCAACGCGCTACGAACTACGCGCCGATCACCCGAAACCCAACTCGCTGATTAGTGAGCATGAAAGCGAACAGGAAGCGCTGGATGCGAAAGAACGTTACGAGAATAGCGACAAAGAGTAATTCAGTCGGGCAGGGATGCCTGTGTAATAGCCTGCCGGATATACCCCGCTTAATAAGCCTGTTATTTGATCAATTAAATTAATCTTTCTCCGATTTTCTTTTGTTATTTTATCCAGATATTTTGCTAACCCTCTCCTCTTACTAAACGCGACTTGATAAAAATTACTGTTCTCTTTGAGCGTATAAAGGATCTCGCCTCAATGGCGGTTAAGGCTTGACTCCTTCCGGTTGATATTTTATTTTGCCCCTGCATTAATAATCGCCTGTGCTATCTAATTTTTACAGCTGTTAACCTCTGATGTCGTTTTTGTCATAAAACTGCTACCCTGCTGGCCAGCCTTTTGAAAGAAAAATGTTGGGAGCTGAGCATTTAATCGCTTAATATTCAGTCAATATAAGCCTGAAGAAAATGATGACCAGAAATAATCGATTTTTCAGTGATTAATCATCGAATCTGCGGGTGGTTTTTCATCAATTGTTATGCCAGGATAATATTAAATCGCTGATTGATTTATTAGCAGAATAATATTTTATTAATTTGCCATTACGGCAGTTAATAAGCCTGTTGCAAATAAATTACTGGGCTACCGTCATTAAGGGTAAGATGATTTTTATTAGTACAAGGTTAAATAACCTTTATGAAAAAGCGGTTTTTTATTGGGCAGAAATAATTAAAATCAGCGGCAGAAATATTGCCGGGCACCTGTTTTACGCCTGTTGCCGGTAAAACGGCACCCTAATGGCATAACGAATAGCTGGCCTGTAACCGGCCCGGCAATTTACTTGTATCGAAGAAGTAAATATGAAACAGACACTGGTAATACTTACCATCGCATACTCGCCGGACTATGATATCTCGCCGTTACTGTTGGAATCGCTGTCTGAAGCACAGCTGGAGCCAGTCAGTCTGCTGAACGCGCTTTCCTGCGAAGAGATAAATGAAAAATATGCTCCGCGTAAGGGCGAGAAGGCGCAGATAGTGCGGTTAGCGGAGGGCACAGAGATGCTGCTCGCGACCAGCCGCATTGAGCGGGGGCTGCAGCAGCTTATCAGCCAGCTGGAGTCGCGCGGCGTTGAAAATATTCTGTTGCTGGGTTGCGGGCAGTTTACTGAACTGCAAGCCCGCCATGCGCTTCTTATGGAGCCGGACCGCCTGATCCCTCCGCTGGTCGGCGCGATTGTCGGCGGCCATCAGGCGGGCATTATTGTTTCGGCTAATGAACTACTGCGTCAGCAGGCAGGTAAATGGCGCGTTCTGCGTAAGCCCGCCTGTTTTGCCGTTGCCGATCCGCTGCAGAGTGATAATCAGGCATTATTTGATGCCGGACTGATGCTGCTGGAGCAGGGCGCGGATGTGGTGGTGTTGGACAGCCCGGCCTATCACTCGCACCACTGTGACAGCTTACAGCAGTTGCTGGGTATTCCGGTGCTACTCTCCTGGCAATCGCTGGCGGAAATGGTCGCCGGAGTGCTGGCATAATCGACAATTTCAGATGACAAAACACGCGTTTAGCCCCTACACTGCCGATTCATCTATTGTGGTTTCGGGGGACGATGCATGCTGAACGTAAGCGAGTACTTTGAGGGAAAAGTGAAGTCGATCGGTTTTACCAGTGCCAGCACCGGACGCGCCAGCGTTGGGGTGATGGTGGAAGGTGAGTATGCCTTCGGAACCGGTCAGCCAGAGGAGATGACGGTGATCAGCGGCGCATTAAACGTGCTGTTACCCGGCGAAACCGAATGGAAAATCTATGAAGCGGGCGGTGTGTTCCACGTTCCCGGTCACAGCGAGTTTCATTTGCAGGTCGCAGAGCCAACCGCCTACCTGTGCCGTTATCTGTAACGCTAAATGTGCGCCGCCAGCGGCGCACATCCGTTACTGGCGCAGGACTCAGGAGAGTCCCACGCTGGGCAGCGCTGATTAACGCTGTGCCTCGCCGCCTAACGCTTCGGTCAGGTTACTGACCAGCGCCGCCAGTTCGCTGGTCATCAGAATAAAGTCTGCATCGAAACGCTGCGCAAAATCTTCCCGATCGATATCATCGTTTTGTTCACGTAGCGTATCGGCAAACTTCAGGCGCTTCAGAGAGCCATCATCCGCCAGCACCAGCTGAATACGTTCCTGCCAGTCCAGCGCCAGTTTGGTTACCAGCTTGCCTGCTTCAATATGGTTAGCAATCTCATCGCAAACCAGATCCTGTTTCTTACAGCGGATAACGCCGCCATCTTCCAGAATGGCTTTTAGCTCCGCTTCATCCATCAGTGCAAAGCCTGCCGGCAGATCGCCGGAGCGTACCCATTCGGTTAAGGTCAGCTCAATCGGATTTTCCAGCGTCAGCGGCACCACCGGCAGCGAACCGATGCTTTTACGCAGCAGCGCCAGGGTATCTTCCGCTTTTTTCGCGCTGGCGCAGTCCACCATAATCAGGTTATTGACGCTGTCGATCCAGAGATAAGTCTGGCTGAAGCGGCTAAAGGCGCGCGGCAGCAGACTATGCAGCACCTCATCCTTCAGCGAATCTTTTTCTGTTTTTTTCAGCTTGCGCTGCTGCTCTGCTTCCAGTTTCTCAATTTTGGCTTCCAGCGCCTGCTTGATCACTGGAGAAGGCAGGATTTTCTCTTCTTTACGGGCGCAAATCAGGATCTGTCCGTTATTGACATGCGTCAGGGCTTCACTACGCGAACCCATTGGCGAAACCCAGCCGGTTTTCGCCATATCCTGACTGCCGCACGGGGAAAAGGAAAACGCAGCGAGTTGTTTTTCCAGGTCGTCTGCGGACAGTGGAATGTCACGATTCAGACGATAAATCATCAAGTTTTTAAACCACAACATAGGGTTTTCCTTTGCCGGATGTGTATAAATTCACAGGTCATAAACGGTGCGCGCATGATAGCGAAACATCGGCGACGGGTCATTGCCTTTCCAGGCGCTGCCTTCTAATGTAACGCTCATCCTGACAAAAAAGAGGAATATCCTGTGCGTATTGGCATTGATTTAGGCGGTACCAAAACAGAAGTGATTGCCCTTTCTGATGCCGGTGAAACCTTGTTTCGCCATCGCGTTCCGACGCCGCGCCATGACTATCCGCAAACGCTACAGGCGATTGTCGATCTGGTCCGGCTGGCGGAGGAGAAAACAGGTCAGCAGGGCAGCGTCGGGCTGGGTATTCCCGGTACGCTGTCGCCTTATAGTCAGCGGGTTAAAAATGCAAACTCCATCTGGCTGAACGGCCAGCCGCTCGACAGAGATCTGGCGCGTCTGCTGGATCGTGAAGTGCGCATTGCCAACGATGCCAACTGTCTGGCGGTTTCAGAGGCGGTAGATGGCGCGGCGGCGGGCAGGGCGCTGGTTTTTGCGGTGATTATCGGCACCGGTTCCGGCGCGGGTATCGCTATTAACGGTGTCAGCCATGCTGGCGGCAACGGCAATGGTGGTGAATGGGGGCATAATCCGTTGCCGTGGATGGATGAGGATGAGCTTCGTTTCCGTGAAGAAGTACCGTGCTACTGCGGGCAGAAAGGCTGTATCGAGACCTTTGTGTCCGGTACCGGCTTCGCGACTGATTACCAGCGTCTGAGCGGGAAAAGCCTAAGCGGCGCGGAGATCGTTGCGCTGCTGAACCAACAGGATCCCTTAGCTGAACTGGCAATGAGCCGTTATGAGTTGCGTCTGGCGAAGTCGCTGGCACAGGTGGTTAATCTGCTCGATCCCGATATTATCGTACTGGGCGGCGGAATGAGTAACGTTGAGCGCCTCTATCAGACATTGCCAACGTTGATGAAGCCCTGGGTGTTTGGCCGTGAATGCGAAACGCCAGTGGTGAAAGCGCAACACGGCGACTCCAGCGGCGTGCGCGGCGCCGCCTGGCTGTGGCCGCTGGCCTGATCGAGGCGGAAAGCGCTTAGCCAGGGCGAAAGGTCACCATAATATTTTGCGGCGCGCCCGCTGGCGGCGTGGGGAGCTGCCGATCGCTGCTGACAGCCTGCCAGGCTTTCAGACAAAGCGCTTCGTCGCCCTCAGTGCGTAACACCTGATAGCCGCGCCGGGGATCGTAACCGATCGTTACATCGCAGCGCTGACCGTGATAACGATCCGCACGATCAAAATGGCGGGATACGCGCTGTTCTATTTCATTCACCCACGCGCAGTGCGCATGCTCCGCGTCGCTACAGCGGGCGGCAGAGTCAGGATGCGCGGGAGCGGGCTGAGGCGAGAGCTGACAACCGCTCAGCGCCAGCAGGGCAAACGCCGGGGCGAGGCGAAAAAACCACATATTTTTTCCTTACAGACTGATGAGTTGCGCAGCGCACGGTATCATGCGCGCTGCGCCGACAACAGGCGCATCAGACTGAAAATTGCCGCTCCAGTCGGCTGTAGCCAAGGCCGTTAACCTTACGCACTTTTATCTGTACCGGAATGCGCTCTTTCATCGCCTCGACATGGCTGATCACGCCAATGGTTTTGCCACTGGCGTTTAACGCATCCAGTGCATCCAGCGCGGTATCCAGCGTATCCGCATCCAGCGTACCGAATCCCTCATCAAGGAACAGGGATTCAATCCGGGTTTTATCACTGACCAGATCCGAAAGCGCCAGCGCCAGCGCCAGGCTTACCAGGAAGCTTTCGCCGCCCGACAGCGTGCGCGTATCCCGCCTGGCATCAGCCTGCCAGGTATCCATTACCTGCAGCTCCAGGGTATCGCTTGATTTACGCTGCAGCAGATAACGCCCATGCAAGCGATCAAGCTGCTGATTCGCCAGCCAGACCAGGTGATCAAGCGTCAGACCCTGCGCAAAGCGCCGGAATTTATCGCCGCTGCTGGAGCCGATCAGCTGATTAAGGTAACCCCAGTCTTCGACCTGCTGGGTATTCTCTTCAATTTGCTGCAGCAAACTCTGCTGCTGCTGACGCTGCGCATTATCGCTCTCCAGCTGCTGACGCCGTTGCCCTTGCTGACGAACCGTGTCATGCAATAGCTGCTGCTGCGCTGCCAGTACGGCTTCCAGCTCCGGTAGCGTGAGGTTTACATCATCAGGACGTTCAAGCTCATGCTGCGCCAGGCTTTGTTCAGCGCGCAGCGCCAGCGTCATGGCCTGCTGACGCTGCGCCTCCAGCTGCTGACAGCGCTCACGCAGCGCCTGCGCCTCCTGCTCATCCAGCAGTGCGGCACGGAAAGCCGCTTCATCACTAAAATGGCTCGCCTCCAGTGCCTGATTAAACTGCATTAACCGCTCGTCGTAACGTTTCTGTGAGGTCTCCAGCTGCTGCGCCAGCGAATTATGCTGTCCGGTCAGATTATTTAATTGGTCCTGACTTTGCTGCCAGCGCTGTTGCTGTTCACGCGCCTGATTTTCCGCCTGCAACAGACGCTGCTGCCACTGCTGACGAACTTCGGCAATTGTGCTGTCACCCAATAGGCCGTGGCGTTGCTGACGCAGCGTCTCCAGCTGCTGCTGCTGTGACCGCAGCAGGGTTTCAGCACGTTGTTTCTGCTGCGCCAGCTGGGCCAGCTCTTCGTTGACCGCGTTCAGCGCCGTATCGCAGGCGGCGAGGCGCGTCGCAATATCGGTAAGTACTTGCTCGCTTTCCTGCCAGCGCCGCCATTCCTTCTGACGCGCTTCCAGCCACGCCTGTTCGGCCTGCGGCTCCGGCGGCGTAAGCTGATGCTGAGCCAGTTCCTGTGCCAGCGTTTCAGTAAACTGTTGTCGCTGCGTCGTGAGTTGCTGACACTGCTGTTCCGCATCCTGCCGCTGCTGCTGACTGTAGCGCAGCTGCTGTTCCGCCAGCTGGCGCGCCTGTTGCTGTTGTTGCCAGCGTTGCTGACAGGCCGCCAGCGCCTCTTTTGCCTGCTGCAGGCTGCGGGCAGCCTGTTCCAGCTGCTGAAGCTGCTGCTGTAGCCGCTGCTCCTGCTGCTCCTGCTGGCCGATCCAGGCGCTAAGCCCCGCTTCATCCTCCAGAGACAGCGCCAGGTTCGCCGCTGCCAGCAGCGTTTGCCATTCATCCTGCTGGCGCAACAGCTCGCTATGAAGCGTCTGCTGCTGCTGGCTTAGTCGCGCCTGCTGGTTTTGCAACGCCTTTAGCTGTTCGCTACAGGTGACGCCGGCAATTTTTAACTGCTCCTCCTGCTGGCGTATCTCTTCAAGGCGCTGCTGATTTTCCGTTAAGGTCAGCGTCTGGTAGCGTTCCACCGCCGGATGCTCGGTGGATCCGCATAGGGCGCAAGGCTCACCGGCGACTAAGCGCGCGCGTTCCTGCTCAAGGCTAACAATGCGGCGTTCCAGCTCCAGACGCTTTTCCAGATCGACGCGATGCTGATGCTTCTCTTTCCACGCCTGGCGCTGCTCTGTAAGCTGCTGCGTTTGTAGCAGGATCTGCGTATCCAGCGCCTGCAGCTCCTGCTGTTGCTGGGCGTAACGCTGGCTCAGCGGGCGCAGCGTAGAGGAGACGATAGCCAGTTGCTGCCGCAGCGGGCGCTGCTGCTGTAGCTGCTCCAGCTGGTAACGCAGCGTGCTTTCCGGCTGTTGCTGAAGTGCAGTAAGTGCTTGCTCTGCCTGCTGTACCTTCTGGCGCGCCAGCTCCAGTTCGCTTTCCAGCGGAGCGGCCTGAGTCATCAGTTGCGCAAGCTGATGTTGCTGTTCGTCGCACTGTTGCTGATGCTGGCGCTGCCGGTTCTGCAATATGCTCAGGTTCTCCTGAAGCTGTTGCTGTTGCTGAAAACGCGCACGCCAGCCGCCCAGCAGATCGCCCCAGTTCACAACCTGAGCATGATCGCTGCGCCACTGTTGCTCTTGCTGCTGTTGCGTATGCAGCGTCTGATGTTCACTGCTCAACTGCTGCTGACGCTGTTGGCGCTGCTGTAGCGCCTGTTGGTTTTCCTGCAGCGTTTGCTGCTGAAGGCTAAGCTGCTGCGTCAGCGTATCAATTTGATGGTCAAGCGGGATCACCTGTTCGTTGATCAGGCTTTCCTGCTGTCGCCATTGCGTATTCAGCTGCTGCTGTGCCTGTTCAGCCTGTTGCTGTTTGTTCTGTAAAGTTTGTAACTGCTCACTGGCCTGCTGAAGTGAAGCGGAGAGCTGCTGTGCCTGCTGGTTAAGCTGTGCCAGATCCTGCTGTAGCTGCTGACGCTGCTGCCAGAGCGGACGCAGTTTTTCCGCCGGTTCCGATCGCGCCAGTTTCTGACGTTCCGCCTCGGCACATTGCCAGTTATTTTCCGCCTGCTGCTGCGCGCTGCGCGCCTGGTTTTTTTCTTGCTCCAGACGCTGCTGCTGACTCAGCCACTGCTGCTGCTGTCGTAGCGCGTTAAGCTGGAGATGCAGTTGGTTTTCCTGCTGCGCCAGCGCCGCTATTTCACTTTGCAGCGCTATTCGCGTCGCTTCATCCAGCAGCGCCATGCCAGCGGCGCGCGCCCGAAGCTGCTCCAGCTCCACGCGCGCCTGTTTATGTTGCTCATAAATACGCGATGAGAGCTGACCGTAAATCTCAGTGCCGGTCAACTCTTCCAGCAGCTCGGCACGATCGTTGGCGTCAGCGTTCAGGAAGGCGGCAAATTGTCCCTGCGACAGCATCATCGATTTGGTAAAGCGGGCAAAATCGAGACCGGTTAACTGAGCGATCATCTCCAGCTTATCTTTCACCTTATCAGCAACGATGACGTTATCCGCACAGCGCGCCAGCTCCACACGCGGCGCCTGCAGATTGCCGTCCACCGCGCCGCGCGCCCGGTTCTGGCTCCAGAAGGCGCGCCAGGCTTCACCTTGCACCTCAAACTCCACTTCGGCGAGGCATTCGGCGGTATCGCGGCTGATCAGCTCATTTTGCGTTTGGGATATTTTCCCCAGACGTGACGTTTCGTGATAAAGCGCCAGGCAAATCGCATCAAGCAGGGTGGTTTTACCGGCACCGGTTGGGCCGGTGATGGCGAAAAGTCCGCTGCTGGCAAAGGGCTCGCGGGTGAAATCAATTTTCCATTCGCCTTTGAGCGAGTTGATGTTTTTAAAACGCAGGGACAAAATTTTCATGGCTGGCTCTCCTCGCCCTGATAAAGCGCATCCAGCGTGCCGCTAAATAACTGGCGTACGCGCGTGCGCCGCGCCTCATCCATTTCCTCTTCCTGTTCCAGGCGTCGTTCAAAAACCTCCTCTACCTTTAGTTCGTTCAGCGTCTCATTTTGCAGACGAGCAAGCGCTCGCTCACGCTGTTCGCGGCTGCGGCGCATCAGCAGCACCTCCACCGGTAAACCTTCAGTTAGCGCCTGGATATGCTGCTGCATGTTATGCAGATATTCCTGAGTGGTGATTTCGATATCCAGCCACACCGGACGTGACGGAGAGGCATTGGCAAAGGGTTTTAGCTGCTGCTCGATCTCTGCCAGCGTGCCCTTGATGGTCTGCATTGGCTGAAAACCAGGCACCGGCAGCGGCTCAACGCTGGCCAGCTTGCCGTCGGCAAAACTCACCAAAAACACGCTTTTCTCGCTGCCCAGCTCATCGAAGCTGAGCGGCAGCGGAGAGCCGCTGTAGCGAATATGTTCGCTGCCGGCGATGCGCTGTGGGCGATGAATATGCCCGAGGGCAATATAGTCAGCGGCGGGAAACGCCTGCGCCGGAAACGCATCCAGCGTGCCGATATAGATATCGCGCACCGCTTCGCTTTTGCTGACGCCGACGGTGGTCAGATGGCCGGTAGCGATTACCGGCAGCGGTTTTTCCGCCTGCTGGCTAAGCTGACGAGCATGCTGGTAGCTGCGCTGATAGTGCTGCGTAATGGCGTTCAGCAGGCTGATCTGCTTTTGTTCGCCGGACTGACCCGCCTGGCTGCGCATAATGTCACGTGGCCGCAGGAAAGGGATGGCGCACAGCACCGCGCCCGGTGTGCCCTGGCGCGTGGTTAAGGTCAGCACCTGCTCTTCGGGATCGCTGCTGGCAGCGGCAATCACGCGCGTGTTCAAACAGGCCAGCAGTTCGCGTGATTCGTTGAGCGTGGCGACGGAATCGTGGTTGCCGCCCAGCACAATCAGCTGGCAGCCGGTGCGATGCAGATCCACCACGAAACGGTTATAGAGTTCACGTGCATAGCTGGGCGGCGATCCGGTATCAAAGATATCGCCGGCGACAATCACCGCATCGACCTGATGCTCTTCAACACGCTCAATCAGCCAGTGAAAAAAGGCCTGATGCTCGGCGGCACGGCTGCGGGTATAAAAAAACTGACCGAGATGCCAGTCTGAAGTGTGAATAATGCGCATAAAACTCCCAGCTAATAGCAGAACGCCGGGGCGATTATAACCAGAGCTAAGCTGCAGAGGGGAACTGGATTGATCATTACCTGCGTCTGGGTTTCAAAAAATGGTTACTGATTGCTTCACAAAAGCGTTACGAAAGCACCATTGGGGCCGTGCATTTTTCATAAATCTGTCATAAAACTGACGCATAATGACGCCGCAAATCCCCGTGACCAAGAGTCACATTCGCAGGAGCAATAATGGCTAAGCGCATTCTGGTTGTCGAAGATGAAGCCCCCATCAGGGAAATGTTGTGTTTCGTGCTGGAGCAAAATGATTATCAGCCCATCGAAGCGGATGATTATGACAGCGCTGTCAACCTGTTAATCGAGCCATGGCCCGATCTGATCCTGCTGGACTGGATGTTACCCGGCGGCAGCGGCATTCAGTTTATCAAACATCTCAAGCGCGAAGCGATGACGCGCGATATCCCGGTCATGATGCTTACCGCGCGCGGCGAAGAAGAAGATCGCGTGCGCGGCCTGGAAGTGGGCGCCGATGATTACATCACTAAACCGTTCTCACCAAAAGAGCTGGTGGCGCGCATCAAGGCGGTAATGCGCCGCATTTCGCCGATGGCGGTTGAGGATGTGATCGAAATTCAGGGGCTGAGCCTGGATCCTTCTTCGCACCGCGTGATGTCAGATACCACGCCGCTGGAGATGGGCCCGACAGAATATAAATTGCTGCACTTTTTTATGACGCACCCGGAGCGCGTGTACAGCCGTGAACAGCTGCTGAACAATGTCTGGGGCACCAATGTTTACGTTGAGGATCGTACGGTTGACGTGCATATTCGGCGGCTGCGCAAGGCGCTGGAGCTGACCGGTCACGATCGCATGGTGCAAACCGTACGTGGAACGGGTTATCGTTTCTCCGCTCGTTACTGATCGGAGTCTGCCTCGTGCTGGAACGCCTCTCCTGGAAGAGATTATTACTGGAACTGGTGCTGGTCTGTTTGCCCGCGCTGCTGGCTGGCCTGATTATCGGCTATTTGCCGTGGTTCCTGCTGTGCGCCGTACTGCTGTTGCTGGGCTGGCACTTCTGGAATTTGCTGCGTCTGTCACACTGGCTGTGGACCGACCGCTCTATGACGCCGCCTGGCGGTCAGTGGAGCTGGGAGCCGCTGTTTTATGGGCTTTACCAGATGCAGCTACGCAACCGCCGCCGTCGCCGCGAATTGGGAAACCTGATTAAGCGGTTTCGCAGCGGGGCGGAATCCCTGCCCGATGCGGTGGTGCTGACCACCGATGAGGGCACTATTTTCTGGTGCAACGGTCTGGCACAGCAGCATCTGGGGCTGCGCTGGCCTGAAGATAACGGTCAGAACATCCTTAATCTGCTGCGCTATCCTGAGTTTTCCCGCTATCTGCGTCAGCAGGATTTTGTTCGTCCGCTGACGCTGGTGATGAATAATCAGCTGCATATGGAATTTCGCGTAATGCCCTATAGCGAAGGGCAGTGGCTACTGGTGGCGCGCGATGTTACGCAGATGCACCAGCTGGAGGGCGCGCGCCGTAACTTCTTTGCCAACGTCAGCCATGAGCTGCGCACGCCGCTTACGGTGCTGCAGGGCTATCTGGAAATGATGGGCGATGCGGTGCTGGAGGGAAAATCCCGTGAAAAAGCGCTGCAAACCATGCAGGAGCAGACGCGCCGGATGGATGGTCTGGTTAAACAGCTGCTGACGCTTTCACGCATTGAGGCTGCGCCCGCTATCGATCTGGCGGAGAAAGTGGATGTGCCGATGATGCTGCGCCTGCTGCAGCGCGAAGCGGAAACCCTGAGTAATGGCCGGCATCATATTGCGTTTCATGCCGATGCGCAGCTAAAGGTGTTCGGTAACGAAGAGCAGCTCCGCAGCGCCATCTCTAACCTGGTCTATAACGCGGTCAACCATACGCCGGAAGGCACGCATATTGAGGTCAGCTGGCAATTCTGCAAACAGGGCGCGCTGTTTGCAGTGAAAGATAACGGGCCGGGCATTGCCCAGGAGCATCTGCCGCGTCTGACCGAGCGATTTTATCGGGTGGATAAGGCGCGATCGCGGGCCACCGGCGGCAGTGGACTGGGGCTGGCGATTGTTAAACATGCCCTGAGTCATCACGGCGCTCGCCTCACCATTACCAGCCAGCCGCATAAAGGGACCTGTTTTAGTTTTATCCTGCCGACAAGGTTGATTGTCAGCCAGCATCTGCCGGACAATGCGGCGCGTAAAATCTGACGGATGCAAAGTATGAAAATCATCATGGTGCTGCTGCTGCTGTTTTCCGGCGCGCTGCAGGCAAAACCCGCGCTGCTGGCAGGGAATCTCAGCAGCGTTGGCTCAGATACGCTGGGCAACCTAATGGCGCTGTGGGGCGAAAGTTTCAATCTTCAGTATCCGGGCGTTAATGTGCAGGTACAGGCCGCCGGATCCTCCACCGCGCCGACCGCGCTTGCCGCAGGCGCGGCACAGCTGGGCGCAATGAGCCGTCCAATGCAGCTTTCGGAACGTCAGCTTTTTCAGCAGCGCTACGGCTATCCGCCGCTGGCGGTGCCGGTCGCGCTGGATGCGCTGGTGGTGGTGGTGAATCAGGATAATCCGCTGACCCGGCTCAATGCGCAGCAGCTGGACGCGATTTTTTCCGTGACGCGGCGCTGCGGGGCACCCCGTTCACCGCATACCTGGGGCGATTTGGGATTACAACAGCTCAGCTGGCGCGATCGTTCGCTACAGCGGCTGGGGCGTAACTCGGCGTCCGGCACCTGGGGTTTTTTCAAGCAGCAGGCGCTTTGCAACGGCGATTTTCGTCGTGACGTGGGCGAATATCCTGGTTCTGCGGCAGTGGTGCAGGCGGTAGCGGGCAATCTTAATGCCATCGGCTATGCCAGCTTTGGCTTCCATATCAGCGGCGTGAAAACGCTGGCGCTGGCAAAAGAGGGCGAAGCGGTAATGCCCGATGCCACAACGATTCGTAATGGGCGCTATCCCTATGCACGCCCGCTTTATATCTATATCAATAAGCCGCCAGGCAAGATGCCGGAGCCGCTTACCGCCGCGTTTTTACGTCATGTGCTTTCTCCGCAGGGGCAGGCGCTGGTGACCCAGGCGGGCTACTTACCTCTTTCCGAACGGCAAATCCATCAGGCAAAGGCGCTGCTGGGATTATAAGCGCGCCGGTTTTTTCAGCATAAACATGAATATTTTTCATGTCTTGTGAATTTTCCTCCCTTGCCGCTGAACAAAAGTCATGAGACGCTGATTTCAGACATTTAGACATCCAGAAGTCTTAAATATAAAGTTCTGAAACTATTTCATCGGTAAATCAGCGGGGCGGGATCGCCTCGTTACAGGAGTTGAAAATAATGCAAAGAACAACCGCCCCTTTCCGTGCCGACGTGGTTGGCAGCTTTTTACGGCCTGCAGCGATCAAGCGCGCCCGCGAGCAGTTTGCCGCCGGAGAGATTGATGCTGCGGCGCTGCGTCGTGTGGAAGATGAAGCGATCCGCCACGTCGTAGAACAGCAGCGCGCCTGTGGTTTGCAGGTGGTAACCGATGGTGAATTTCGTCGTGCCTGGTGGCACTTTGATTTCTTTGACGGTCTGCAGGGCGTGGAGCGCTATGAGGCGGAGCAGGGGATTCAGTTCAACGGTATTCAAACCAAAGCGCGCGGCGTGCGCGTAACCGGCAAGCTGGGCTTTGGCGATCATCCGATGCTGGAAGATTTCCGCTTCCTTAACAGCATCAGCGGTGACGCTGTCGCTAAAATGACCATCCCCAGCCCGAGCGTGCTGCACTTCCGTGGCGGACGCAAGATGATTGATGCTGAGGTCTATCCAGACCTGGCGGACTATTTTGACGACCTGGCATTAACTTACCGTGATGCCATCAAAGCCTTTTATGATGCAGGCTGCCGCTATCTGCAACTGGATGACACCGTGTGGGCCTATCTCTGCTCGGAAGATCAAAAGCGTCAAATTCGTGAGCGCGGCGATGACCCGGAAGAGCTGGCGCAAACCTATGCGCGCGTACTGAACAAAGCGCTGGAAGGCAAACCAGCAGACCTGACCGTTGGGCTGCATGTCTGCCGGGGTAACTTCCGTTCTACCTGGATCTCTGAAGGTGGCTATGAGCCGGTAGCGGAGATTCTGTTTGGCGGCGTCAATATTGATGCCTTTTTCCTGGAGTATGATAACGAGCGCTCCGGCGGCTTCGAACCGTTGCGCTTTATTAAGCCGGGCAATCAGCAGGTGGTGCTGGGGCTGATCACCACAAAAGTCGGCGAGCTGGAAGATCCGGAAAGCGTGAAGGCGCGTATCGCTGAAGCAACGCAGTATATCGATATCAATCAAATTTGCCTCAGCCCGCAGTGTGGCTTTGCCTCCACCGAGGAAGGCAATAATCTTACCGCGCAGCAGCAGTGGGATAAACTGCGTCTGGTAGTGGATATTGCAAAAAACGTCTGGTGAGTGGCGTAAATGTGTGCAAACAGGCGCGTAAAAACGCGCCTTTTGTGCATTCAGGCCGACAACAATGAAGAAATTAACGCCGGGCTGGTGAAAAAAAAGTCACATCATGTAATGTGCTTTAGGCATAGCTTGAAGTGATTCTCTGGTCTGAAGCCTATATTCGTTATATCACTCTGCTTTTCCGATCCTGTATTGCCTTTCTTCGCTATAAACGTTTTACTTACGCCGCTTATCGCGGCTTTCCTCTGTGAAAAGAACAAAATTAGCTCATATCACTGCGTTTGCGGTCGTGAACAGACATTACTTAATTGATTTGTCCTATCCGACAGCATGTTAGCGTAGAGAGGGTGCAGTAAGCATTCACACAACATCCACCGCAACATCTGTAGCAGGCAATTCAGCTTTATGACACATCGTTTAACGTCGAAAGACATCATTGCGCTGGGCTTTATGACTTTTGCCCTGTTTGTTGGCGCAGGCAACATCATTTTCCCTCCCATGGTCGGTTTACAGTCAGGCGAACATGTCTGGATGGCGGCGCTTGGGTTCCTGGTTACCGCAGTGGGTCTACCGGTTATTACGGTGATCGCGCTGGCACGCGTTGGCGGCGGTATCGATGCGCTAAGCTCGCCAATAGGCAAAGCGGCTGGCCTGCTGTTGGCTACGGTCTGCTACCTTGCTGTAGGGCCGCTGTTCGCCACGCCGCGCACGGCGACCGTTTCCTTTGAAATCGGTATTGCTCCGCTGACCGGCGATGGCGCGATGGCGCTACTGGTTTATAGCCTGATCTATTTCGCGCTGGTGATCGCTATTTCACTTTATCCGGGCAAACTGCTGGATACGGTGGGGCATATTCTGGCACCGCTGAAAATCTTTGCGCTGTTTATTCTGGGCGTGGCGGCGCTGCTGTGGCCTGCGGGAACGCATATTCCGGCTACCGACGCCTACCAGAACGCGGCCTTTTCCAGCGGTTTTGTTAACGGCTATCTTACAATGGATACGCTGGGTGCGCTGGTGTTCGGCATCGTTATCGTTAATGCCGCGCGTTCACGCGGCGTGGACGACGCACGTCTGCTGACGCGTTACACCATTCTGGCCGGTCTGATTGCCGGTGTCGGCCTGACGTTGGTCTACCTGAGCCTGTTTCAGCTGGGGTCCGGCAGTGGTTCGCTGGCCGATCAGAATGCCAACGGCGCGGCAATCCTGCACGCCTATGTGCAGCATACCTTCGGCGGAATGGGGAGCTTCTTCCTGGCGGCGCTGATCTTTATCGCCTGTATGGTAACGGCGGTGGGGCTGACCTGTGCCTGTGCCGAATTTTTTGCGCAATATCTGCCGTTTTCCTATAAAACGCTGGTGTTTATTCTGGGCCTGTTCTCGATGGTGGTCTCTAACCTGGGCCTGAGTCATTTGATTCAGATCTCCATTCCGGTGCTCACTGCCATCTATCCGCCGTGCATCGTACTGGTTGTGCTCAGCTTTACCCTGAGCTGGTGGAACAAAAGCGCCCGCATTATTGCGCCGGTTATGCTTGTTAGCCTGGTATTTGGTATCATCGACGCGATTAAAACCACCGGCTTTAAAGATGTGCTGCCTGCCGTTAGCCAACACCTGCCGCTGGCCGAGCAGGGGCTTGCCTGGCTGCCGCCTTCGCTGGTTATGCTGATCGTTACGGCATTAGCCGACCGCATGATGGGGCAAGAGCGGGTCAGGGCGCATCATTAAACCTGATACAATTCGGTCTTAACCACGGGCATGCCCGTGGTTTTTCATTTCCACAGGTAAGATGTCATTATGCAAGAAACCAATAAGCTCAAACGCGGATTGAGCACACGCCATATTCGTTTTATGGCGCTGGGATCGGCGATTGGGACCGGGCTGTTTTACGGTTCTGCCGATGCAATAAAAATGGCCGGGCCGAGCGTGCTGCTGGCCTACGTTATCGGCGGTGCCGTGGCGTACATTATTATGCGTGCGCTGGGCGAAATGTCCGTCAACAATCCGCAGTCCAGCTCTTTCTCGCGTTACGCGCAGGATTATCTTGGCCCGATGGCGGGCTACATCACCGGCTGGACCTACTGCTTTGAAATCCTGATAGTTGCGATTGCCGACGTTACCGCGTTCGGTATCTATATGGGCGTCTGGTTCCCCGACGTGCCGCACTGGATTTGGGTTCTGAGCGTGGTGCTGGTGATCGGCGCCGTTAACCTGATGAGCGTCAAAGTCTTTGGCGAGGTGGAGTTCTGGTTCTCTTTCTTCAAGGTCGCCACCATTATCATTATGATCGCAGCGGGCCTGGGCATGATTATCTGGGGGATCGGCAACGGCGGCCAGCCAACCGGCATCCATAATCTGTGGACCAATGGCGGTTTCTTTGCGCACGGCATTGTCGGCATGCTGCTGTCGCTGCAGATGGTGATGTTTGCCTATGGCGGCATTGAAATTATCGGTATCACCGCCGGTGAAGCGGAAGATCCGCAAAAATCGATTCCGCGTGCCATTAATTCGGTGCCCTGGCGTATTCTGGTTTTTTACGTGGGTACGCTGTTTGTGATTATGTCGATCTATCCGTGGAACCAGGTTGGCACGCAGGGCAGCCCCTTTGTTTTGACTTTCCAGCATCTGGGCATTGCGGCTGCGGCCTCTATTCTGAACTTTGTGGTGCTGACCGCCTCGCTCTCGGCGATTAACAGCGATGTATTTGGAGTGGGGCGCATGCTGCACGGTATGGCGCAGCAGGGCCATGCGCCAAAGATGTTCATGAAAGTCTCCGATCGCGGCATTCCGTGGGTAACGGTTGTAGTGATGATGCTGGCGATGTTGATTGCGGTTTATCTGAACTACCTGATGCCGGAAAAAGTGTTCCTGGTTATCGCCTCGCTGGCCACCTTCGCCACCGTTTGGGTATGGATTATGATCCTCTGTTCGCAGATCGCTTTCCGCCGTACGTTGAGTAAGCAGCAGGCGCAGGCGCTGAAGTTCGCGCTGCCGGGCGGCAGCTATACCGCCATTTTCGGCGTGCTGTTCCTGGTGTTCATTATCGGTTTAATCGGTTATTTCCCGGATACCCGCATTTCGCTCTATGTCGGTGCGATCTGGATTGTGCTGTTGCTGGCGGGCTATAAGCTGGTGCGTAAGAAGTCAGCATGATAAAAAAAGCCGCAGCGATGCGGCTTTTTTTATGGGTATAGTAATTAATGCCTTTCTGGTTATTAACCGCCCTGAATGAAGTCTGTATTTCAGGGCCAGATATAAACAGAGTTGGGTGGCTGACTAAAGGTGAGGCTTATTCTCTGCGTTAGCGGCAAAAGCACGCCAGTCATAACCGGTCGGCGTTTGATGGACGCGCAGACCAAAGGCTGGCAGCACCGCATAGATATAGTCAAAAATATCAGCCTGAATACGCTCATACTCCAGCCATACCGTGGTATTGGTAAAAACATAAATTTCCAGCGGCAGTCCATCGGTACCGGGTGCCAGTTGTCGCACCATCAGGGTCATGTTTTGATGGATCTGCGGATGACTTTTCAGCCAGGCCTCCAGCCAGGCGCGGAAAGTACCGATATTAGTCAGATGGCGTCCATTTAACGGTATGTTTAAATCGCTGCTTAAATGCGCATTATGCTGTTCGATCTCAACCATTTTCTGTTTGATATAAGGCGTTAATAGCTGCGCATGCTGTAGCTGTTCCAACTCATCCTTGTTCAGAAAGTGAATGCTGGTGGTATCGATATTGATGCTGCGCTTGATCCGGCGTCCGCCTGATTCCGACATACCACGCCAGTTTTTAAACGAGTCGGCAATCAGCGCATAGGTGGGAATAGTGGTGATGGTGTTATCCCAGTTGCGCACTTTTACCGTTGTCAGCCCAATATCGATTACGGCACCATCTGCGCCATATTTAGGCATATCCAGCCAGTCGTTCAGCTTTAACATGTCGTTTGCCGACAGCTGAATACCCGCCACCAGACCCAGAATCGGATCTTTAAACACCAGCATCAGCACGGCGGTCATCGCGCCCAGGCCGGTAATCAGCACCAGCGGCGATTTACCCATCAGCACTGAAATAATCATGATGGCAAACAGGATAGCTGCCACCAGCTTGATACTCTGAAAAATACCGCGCAGCGGCAGCTGTCGGGCAAGCGTGCTGTTAGCTGATAGCTCCAGCAGAATGTCTAACAGCGAAAACAGCATCAACAGTAAAAAGAGCATCATCCAGACCTGCGAAAACACCAGCAGAACGGCGTGCAGCGGCTCACTGTTGGACAAAAACAGGTCGATCTGGATATTGAGCAGAACGCCCTGCAGCAATAGGGCAAAGCGGTTAAAAAGGTGATTATCGATTAATGATTTCGCCCATTGCTGGCTTGAGGCGTAGGCGCGACGTTTTAACATCGGCAATACGGCACGGTGAAGCAGCCAGTGAGCGAGCAGCGAGATCAGTAATACGATAGCAATAACTATCGCTAAAGAGAGCGGCGTGGCGTAAGGCACATCAAAATGATGAAGCCAAAAAAGAATTTGGTGTTGCATATTATCTCCCTGAGAATAGTGCTCTTCCTGTTGAAATAAGAATTCCGCAACTGCCCTGCGGAACAGGCCCGGCCTGCAGGAACCAACATAACGGCCAGGCTGAGAAAAAGCTATAGCTGCTGTGCGGCAGCGCGTGCCATTAATTGTGGATAAAATTGCCAGAAAAAAGTTTCAAGCGCCGCGTAATTATTAAAAAAATCCTGCCAGGAATCGGCCAGCGCCGCCAGACGCGGACGCCGTGCTGCCATTCCGCATAAAACCTGTTGCAGGTAATCGGCTTCGGCGTAGCGTTCCATCCAGCGTTCACGCCACAGATAGCCGTTAAGCCGCTGAAAACCTTCTGGCAACTGCGGCAACATCGGCTCGATTTGCGCCTGAGCGCGCGCCAGAAACAGCGGCAGCGACACCTCTGGCTCAATGCGATCCCAGTGACGTGATAAAAAATGATCCCACACCACATCCAGCGTAACAGGCGCAACCCGACGCGTTTCGGGACGAAACAGCCGTTTGGCGCTCAGGACTTCGGGTAAGGAGTCGGTAAGGGCATCAAGGCGACGGTGTAGCGCGATGCCGGCGGCGATATCGGCAGGCCACTGTAGGTGCGGATTGCCGCGTACATAGTCCGCCATCAGGTTGCCTGTCAGCGAGCTGTTGGCAAGCCGGGCTAAATGGAGATGAGCAAGAAAGTTCATCCTGGCATTATACGCTAACAGAATGGTTACCGGGTAACAGTTCAGAATTTCCCGCTTTTCCGCTAGACTATGCCGCCTGTTTGTTAGCCGTAAGACATTGAGCATGCGCGTCGCTGATTTTTCTTTTGAATTACCTGAATCATTAATTGCCCACTATCCGCAGCCTCAGCGTAGCGGATGCCGACTGCTGTCGCTGAACGGTCCTGATAGCGCTTTAAGCCACGGCGTGTTCACCGATGTGCTGGATAAGCTTAACCCCGGCGATCTGCTGGTGTTCAATAACACCCGCGTCATCCCGGCGCGTGTCTATGGGCGTAAAGCCAGCGGCGGTAAGATTGAAATGCTGGTAGAACGCATGCTGGATGACAAGCGTGTGCTGGCGCACGTCCGCGCCTCTAAAGCGCCGAAGCCGGGCGCAGAGCTGCTGTTTGGCGATGATGAAAGCGTGCGGGCAACAATGGTTGCGCGTCATGATGCGCTGTTCGAAATTCAATTTGATGATGAACGCGACGTACTGGGCATTCTCAACGCTATCGGTCACATGCCGCTGCCGCCCTATATCGATCGTCCAGATGAAGAGGCTGACCGCGAGCTTTATCAAACGGTTTACAGCCAGAAGCCGGGCGCAGTGGCCGCGCCGACCGCTGGTCTGCACTTCGACGAGCCGCTGCTGGCCGCGCTGCGGGAAAAAGGCGTTGAGATGGCATTTGTGACGCTGCACGTGGGCGCGGGAACCTTCCAGCCGGTGCGCGTGGACAGCATTGAAGATCACATCATGCATTCCGAGTATGCTGAAGTGCCGCAGGAGGTTGTGGATGCGGTGTTAGCCTGTAAGGCGCGCGGCAACCGGGTGGTCGCTGTGGGCACCACCTCGGTGCGCTCGCTGGAGAGCGCGGCGCAGGCGGCACAGGATGCGCTGATTGCGCCGTTCTTCGACGATACCCAAATCTTTATCTATCCCGGCTATCGCTATCAGATTATTGATGCGCTGATCACCAATTTCCATCTGCCGGAATCCACGCTGATTATGCTGGTTTCCGCGTTTGCTGGTTATCGCCACACCATGAACGCCTATCGCGAGGCAGTAGCTGAGCAATATCGCTTTTTCAGCTACGGCGATGCGATGTTTATTACCCGCAATCCCCAGGCGCCGGAGGAAAAAGTCGGCGGCTGATTAACCGACGCCGCAGCTGCGGCGTCGTGATATTAACCATGCATCAGACTGTTTCTCTGATGGAGGCAACGTGAAGTTTGAATTAGATAAAAAAGATGGCCGCGCGCGTCGTGGTCGTCTGGTTTTTGATCGTGGCGTCGTAGAAACCCCGGCCTTTATGCCGGTGGGCACCTACGGCACGGTAAAAGGCATGACGCCGGAAGAAGTCAAAGAGACCGGCGCGCAAATTCTGCTGGGCAATACGTTCCACCTTTGGCTGCGTCCGGGGCAGGAGATTATGAAGCTGCATGGCGATCTGCATGATTTTATGCAGTGGCAGGGGCCGATTCTCACCGACTCCGGCGGTTTTCAGGTCTTCAGCCTTGGCGACATTCGTAAAATCACCGAAGCGGGCGTCCATTTTCGCAATCCGATTAACGGCGATGCGATCTTCCTCGATCCTGAGAAATCGATGGAGATCCAGTACGATCTCGGTTCCGATATCGTGATGATCTTTGATGAGTGCACGCCTTACCCGGCGGACTGGGATTATGCCAAACGCTCGATGGAAATGTCGCTGCGCTGGGCGCAACGCAGTCGTGACCACTTCGATAAGCTGGGCAACAAGAATGCGCTGTTCGGCATTATTCAGGGCAGCGTTTACGAAGATTTACGTGATGTCTCAGTCAAAGGACTGGTGGAGATCGGCTTTGATGGTTACGCTGTGGGCGGCCTGGCGGTCGGTGAGCCGAAGGAAGATATGCACCGTATTCTGGAGCATGTCTGCCCGCAGATCCCGGAAGATAAGCCACGTTATTTAATGGGCGTTGGCAAGCCGGAAGACCTGGTTGAAGGCGTACGTCGCGGTATCGATATGTTCGATTGCGTCATGCCGACGCGTAACGCGCGTAACGGTCACCTGTTTGTCACCGACGGCGTGGTTAAAATCCGTAATGCCAAACATAAAGATGATACGTCGCCGCTGGATGCAGAGTGTGATTGCTACACCTGTCGCAATTACAGTCGCGCCTACTTGCATCATCTTGATCGTTGTAACGAAATACTCGGTGCGCGTCTGAATACCATTCATAACCTGCGTTATTACCAGCGCCTGATGGCGGGTTTACGCCAGGCTATTGAAGAAGGTAAATTAGAGTGCTTCGTCAGTGAATTCTATACGCGGACGGGCAAAGCGGTTCCGCCATTAAACGCTTGATAATTAAACAATGAGGGAAAGTTGATGAGTTTTTTCATTTCTGACGCAGTGGCAGCAGCAGGCGCACCGTCGCAGGGAAGCCCCTACACGATGGTTGTGATGTTGGCGGTTTTTGGCCTGATTTTCTATTTTATGATCCTGCGTCCGCAGCAAAAACGTGCCAAAGAGCATAAAAAACTGATGGACTCGATCGGCAAAGGCGATGAGGTATTGACTACCGGTGGTCTGGTGGGTCGCGTGACCAAAGTGGCCGACAACGGCTACATTGCTATCGCACTCAACGATAACAACGAAGTAGTTATCAAACGTGATTTCGTGGCTGCCGTCCTGCCGAAAGGTACTATGAAGGCGCTGTAATTCTTTGTTTTCCCTAAGGGAACTGCCGTGTTAAACCGTTATCCTTTGTGGAAATACATTATGCTGATCGTGGTGCTTGCCGTCGGTCTGCTGTATGCACTTCCCAACCTTTATGGAGAGGATCCGGCTGTTCAAATCACTGGCGCGCGCGGAAGCGCCGCCAGTGAGCAAACGCTGGACCAGATCCAAAACGTCTTAAAACAAGAGCATATTCAAAGCAAATCTATTGCGCTGGAGCAGGGCGCTATCCTGGCGCGTTTCTCTACCACAGATGTGCAGCTGCGCGCGCGTGAAGCGCTGATGAAAACGCTGGGCGACGATTACGTCGTCGCACTCAATCTGGCGCCTGCCACGCCGAAATGGCTGGATATGCTGGCAGCGCAGCCGATGAAGCTCGGTCTGGATCTGCGCGGCGGTGTCCACTTCCTGATGGAAGTTGATATGGATACCGCGCTGGGTAAGCTGCAGGAGCAGAATACCGACAGCCTGCGTAGCGATCTGCGTGAGAAAGGCATTGCCTACACCAACGTACGCAAAATCGAAAATTACGGCGTGGAAATCCGCTTCCGTGACGCCGATGCGCGTGACAATGCCGTTAACTATCTTTCAACGCGTCATCGCGATCTGGTGATTAGCAGCCGTGGCGATAACCTGCTGCGTGCGGTAATGAGCGATGAGCGTTTGCGTGAAGCGCGTGAATATGCTGTTCAGCAGAACATTAACATTCTGCGTAACCGTGTTAACCAGCTGGGTGTAGCGGAGCCATTGGTTCAGCGTCAGGGAGCCGATCGCATCGTGGTTGAGCTGCCGGGCATTCAGGATACCGCGCGCGCGAAAGAGATTTTGGGCGCAACGGCAACGCTGGAATTCCGTCTGGTGAATACCGTGGTGGATGCCACTGCAGCGGCTAAAGGCCGTGTACCGGGCGATTCAGAAGTGAAGCAAACGCGCGAAGGCCAGCCGGTTGTGCTGTACAAACGGGTGATCCTCACCGGTGACCACATTACCGATTCCACCTCCAGCACCGACGAATATAATCAGCCGCAGGTTAATATCTCGCTCGATAGCGCGGGCGGCAACATGATGTCGACCTTTACCAAAGATAATATTGGTAAGCCTATGGCGACGCTGTTCGTTGAATATAAAGACAGTGGTAAGAAAGATGCCAACGGCCGCTCTATCCTGGTGAAACAGGAAGAGGTAATTAACGTAGCGAATATTCAGTCACGCCTGGGCAACAGCTTCCGTATTACCGGCATCAACAACCCGAATGAAGCGCGTCAGCTTTCGCTGCTGCTGCGCGCCGGTGCGTTGATTGCGCCGATTCAGATTGTTGAAGAGCGCACCATTGGCCCAACCATGGGGCAGCAGAATATTACCCAGGGTCTGGAAGCCTGTCTGTGGGGCTTGATCGCCTCGATCGTATTTATGGTGGTTTACTATAAAAAGTTCGGCGTCATTGCCACCAGCGCGCTGGTGGCCAACCTGATCCTGATCGTCGGCATTATGTCATTGCTGCCGGGCGCGACCTTAACCATGCCGGGCATTGCCGGTATCGTTCTGACGCTGGCGGTGGCGGTGGATGCTAACGTGCTGATAAACGAGCGTATCAAAGAAGAGCTGAAGAATGGCCGTACTATTCAGCAGGCAATTCATGAGGGCTATAAAGGGGCGTTCTCCAGTATCATTGATGCCAACCTCACTACGCTTATCACCGCGATTATTCTGTATGCGGTTGGCACCGGCTCGATTAAGGGCTTTGCCATCACCACCGCCATTGGTGTGGGAACCTCGATGTTCACTGCCATTGTTGGTACGCGTGCCATCGTTAACCTGTTGTATGGCGGCAAACGCATCAACAAGCTGTCTATCTGAGGAGTAGGTTGTGGCACAGGAATATAGTGTTGAACAATTAAACTACGGCCGTAAAGTTCATGACTTTATGCGCTGGGATAAGCTGGCCTTTACCCTGTCAGGGTTGCTGCTGATCGCATCAGTGATCATCATGGGCGTACGCGGGTTTAACTGGGGACTCGATTTTACCGGCGGTACGGTAATTGAAATTTCTCTGGAAAAACCTGCCGAGCTGGATACGTTGCGCGGCGCGCTGGAGAAATCAGGCTTTGTTGAGCCGCAGGTGCAGAATTTCGGCAGCAGTCGTGACGTAATGGTCCGTCTGTCGCCGAATGCCGGCAACGCAGGGCAGGCGTTGGGCAATAAGGTGGTCTCGGTAATCAACGAGGCTGCCGGCCAGAATGCGACCGTTAAGCGTATTGAGTTTGTTGGCCCCAGCGTCGGCAGCGATCTGGCGCAGGCGGGCGGTATGGCGCTGTTGATGGCGCTGATCGCTATCCTGATCTATGTGGGCTTTCGCTTCGAGTGGCGTCTGGCGCTTGGTGCCGTGCTGGCGCTGGCGCATGACGTCATTATTACGCTCGGTATCCTGGCGCTGTTCCATATTGAGATCGATTTAACCATCGTCGCCTCGCTGATGTCGGTTATCGGTTACTCACTGAATGACAGTATCGTGGTTTCCGACCGTATTCGTGAAAACTTCCGTAAGATCCGTCGCGGAACGCCTTATGAAATCGTGAACGTTTCGCTGACTCAGACGCTGAGTCGTACCATTATGACCTCAGCAACCACGCTGGTGGTGGTGCTGATGCTGTTTATTTTCGGCGGCGCGCTGCTGGAAGGGTTCTCGCTGACGATGCTGATCGGCGTTTCCATCGGTACGGTTTCTTCTATCTACGTTGCTTCCGCGCTGGCGCTGAAGCTGGGCATGAAGCGTGAACATATGCTTCAGCAGAAAGTAGAAAAAGAGGGCGCTGACCAGCCTTCCATTCTGCCGTAAGGCAACGGTGGTAAGCTAAATAAAAGGCCGCGTAAGCGGCCTTTTTCATTTCCGCAAAGCGCGGCCTAATCCCTTTAACCTGTTATTTGCGCCGCTCAGTTTAACGGCTCAATATTATGTACCCGTACATATCCTAACTGCTGCGGCGACAGGCCGCTCAGGCGCAGCGGAACCGGCTGTCCGGCTTTAGGCAGCAGAGTATTACGTACCTCAATGGTTTGCGACAGCGCACCGGCGCTGAGAGGTTTGCCGGTGGCGCTATCCAGTTCTCCCCATTCGACCTGCATTCTCAGGTTTTGCAAAGGGCGATCGTCTGCCGAACGCAGCGTAAGCAAGGCGCGGGTGCCGCTCGCCTCTGGTTCAATGCGCGTCAGCGTTAACATCAGTGGCCCCGCCTGGCTTTTTAGCTCAACGCGCGTATTCGCCGCTGGCAGCAGCCATGCGCCCTGGCTGGAGTGGCTGTTTAACTGGTTTTGCTGTTCCAGCGCGCTGGCCTGGCGCGTCAGCTGATTAACCTGCTGATTAAGCTGTTTCACCTCGCTCTGTAGCGCCTGATTTTTTGCCGGAGAAGGAGCAGCGCAGCCGTTAAGCAGCGCTGCGGTCAATAACGGCAGCAGAAAAAGACCCTTTTTCATTTTCACTCTCCTTTTAACGCTTTTACTTACAAGCTTAGGTGAAAGCGTACGGGAGGGCGAAAAAGCGCACGGGCCGCACAGAAAAATGCGTCGTCAGCCCGCCGAGGCTTTGGTTGTCAGGGGCTTCGGGGTACACTAAGGTTTCATTTCGTGAAGAATCAGGATATGTCATGCATTGCCCATTCTGTTCCGCCGTGGATACCAAAGTAATTGATTCTCGTCTGGTTGGTGAAGGCACCTCTGTGCGCCGCCGCCGTCAATGCCTGGACTGCCATGAGCGTTTTACCACCTTTGAGGTGGCGGAACTGGTGATGCCACGCGTGATTAAAAGCAACGATGTCCGCGAGCCGTTTAATGAGGATAAGTTGCGCAGCGGCATGGTTAAAGCGCTGGAAAAGCGCCCGGTTAGCTCTGATGCCGTTGAAAACGCCATTAGTCATATCAAAACTCAGCTGCGCGCTACAGGCGAACGCGAAATTCCCAGCAAAATGATCGGCAACCTGGTGATGGATGAGCTGAAAAAACTCGATAAAGTTGCCTATATTCGTTTTGCATCCGTCTATCGCAGCTTTGAAGATATTCGTGAATTTGGCGAAGAGATCGCCCGTTTACAGGATTAAGCTATGCGCGATGAAGAGTATATGGCGCGCGCGCTGGAACTGGCGCGGCGCGGTCGTTTTACCACTACGCCGAATCCCAACGTTGGCTGCGTTATCGTACGCGATGGCGTTATCGTGGGCGAGGGCTGGCATCAGCGCGCCGGTGAGCCGCACGCGGAAGTGCATGCATTGCGGATGGCAGGCGAGCAGGCCAGGGGCGCGACCGCTTACGTTACCCTGGAACCCTGTAGCCATCACGGTCGTACGCCGCCGTGCTGTGAAGCGCTGATTGCCGCTGGCGTCAGCCGGGTGGTTGCGGCGATGCAGGATCCTAACCCGGAAGTGGCTGGACGCGGGCTTTATCGTCTGCAGCAGGCAGGGATCGACGTCAGTCACGGGCTGATGATGGCGGAAGCTGAAGCGCTGAACCGTGGTTTTTTAAAACGCATGCGCACCGGCTTTCCCTTCGTTCAGCTAAAACTGGGCGCATCGCTGGATGGTCGTACGGCGATGGCCAGCGGCGAAAGCCAGTGGATAACCTCGCCCGAAGCGCGGCGTGATGTGCAGCGCCTGCGCGCGCTCAGTTCTGCCATTCTTAGCAGCAGTGCGACCGTGCTGGCTGACGATCCGGCGCTGACGGTTCGCTGGGAGGAACTGGGTGCCGCCACGCAGGCACACTACCCGCAGGAAAATTTACGCCAGCCGGTACGGGTGATTATTGACAGCCAGAACCGGGTAACGCCGCAGCATCGCCTGCTGCATCAGCCGGGTGAAACCTGGCTGGCGCGCCTGCAGGCAGATGAGCAGCAAAGCTGGCCGCAGGCGGTGCAGCAGTTGCGAGTTCCGCCGCGTGATAACCGGCTCGATCTGGTTTCGCTGATGATGCTGCTGGGTAAACAGCAGATCAATCAGGTGTGGGTCGAAGCGGGCGCTCAACTGGCGGGTGCGCTGCTGGAAGCGGGCGTGGTGGATGAGCTAATTGTTTATATGGCGCCGAAGCTGCTGGGCGATAGCGCCCGTGGATTGTGCGCTTTACCCGGCCTGAGCGAGCTGCGTGACGCGCCGCTGTTCAGCTTCAGCGATGTGCGTCAGGTAGGCCCGGATCTGCGCCTGACGCTCAGGCCGGTTTAACGCCCTGCGGAAAAGCGGAAGCAGAGTGCGAAAGAGTGTGGTAGAATCCGCCCCCCTGCGGGGCCAATAAGAACCCTGAAAGGAAAATTATGAAAATTATCGAAGCTGCTGTTGCTACGCCAGAAGCGAAAGTCGCGATTATCATTGCGCGTTTCAACAACTTCATCAATGAGAGCCTGCTGGATGGCGCGATTGATGCGTTAAAGCGCATTGGTCAGGTGAATGATGAAAACATCACCGTTATCTGGGTGCCGGGCGCCTATGAATTACCTATGACGGCTCGCGCCGTTGCCAATGCCGGAAAACATGATGCGGTTATTGCCCTGGGCACCGTAATCCGTGGCGGCACTGCGCACTTCGAATATGTTGCCGGTGAGGCCAGCTCAGGTCTTGCCAGCGTCGCTATGAACAGCGACATCCCGGTCGCCTTTGGCGTCCTGACCACTGAAAATATCGAGCAGGCTATTGAACGCGCTGGTACCAAAGCGGGCAATAAAGGTGCGGAAGCTGCACTGACCGCGCTCGAAATGATTAACGTATTGAAAGCCATTAAAGCCTGATTTTTGTAAGGGGATTTTTGTGAAACCTGCTGCTCGTCGCCGCGCCCGTGAGTGTGCTGTCCAGGCGCTTTATTCCTGGCAGTTGTCCAATAATGACATTGCTGATATTGAATATCAGTTTCTCGCGGAACAGGATGTCAAAGATGTTGATATCAACTATTTCCGCGAGCTGCTGGCTGGCGTTGCGACCAACAGCGCATACCTTGACGGTTTGATGAAGCCTTACCTGTCACGCCAGCTGGAAGAGCTGGGTCAGGTAGAAAAAGCCATTCTGCGCGTCTCTCTGTATGAACTGAGCAAACGCAGCGATGTGCCCTATAAAGTGGCTATCAACGAAGGTATCGAGCTGGCGAAAGTGTTTGGCGCTGAAGACAGTCATAAATTTGTTAACGGCGTGCTGGATAAAGCCGCTCCGCAAATCCGCCCCAACAAAAAATAAGCAATCGAGGCCGGATTCTTTCCGGCCTTTTCTATTCAGGTTCAGCGGAACTTCATTATGTCATGTGGCGAATTTGAACTGATCGCGCGTTATTTTAATCGCGTGACAAGCTCACGTCGCGATGTGGAAAAAGGCATCGGCGACGACTGCGCGTTACTGAACGTGCCGGAAAAGCAAACCCTGGCTATCAGTACCGACACGCTGGTAGAAGGCATCCACTTTCTGCGCGATATCCATCCTGCCGATCTCGGTTATAAGGCGCTGGCGGTTAATCTGAGCGATCTCGCCGCCATGGGTGCCGATCCTGCCTGGCTGACGCTGGCGCTGACGCTGCCGGATGTGGACGAAGCCTGGCTGAAAGCGTTCAGCGACAGCCTGTTTGAACTGCTGGACTACTACGATATGCAATTGATCGGCGGCGATACCACGCGCGGGCCACGTAGCCTGACGCTGGGTATTCACGGTCTGGTGCCTGCGGGGCGCGCTTTGCGCCGCAGCGGTGCACGTCCCGGCGACTGGATTTACGTTACTGGCTCGCTGGGCGACAGCGCAGCAGGTCTGGCGTTGTTGCAGCATCGCGTGCGTATTACCGATCCTGCGGTCCACGAGGCGCTGATAAAGCGCCACCTGCGTCCTATGCCGCGTATTTTACAGGGGCAGGCGCTGCGTAATCTTGCCAGTGCGGCCATTGATATTTCTGATGGGCTGATCTCTGATTTAGGGCATATCCTCAAGGCCAGCGAGTGCGGCGCACGGGTAAATCTCGATGCCCTGCCGTTATCTTCTGTACTGCGCGATCATTTCGAACCGGAGCAGGTAATGCACTGGGCGTTAAGCGGCGGTGAGGATTACGAGCTCTGCTTTACCGTGCCTGAAATCAACCGTGGCGCGCTGGACGTAGCGTTGGGTAAGCTGGGCGTGCCCTATACCTGTATCGGCCAGCTGGCACCGGAATCAGAAGGGTTGGTGTTGTTACAGGATGGCAAACCAGTCATGCTGAAATTGAAAGGATTCGATCATTTTGACGCGCGATAAAGATCTGGCGAAAAGTCGCCTGCGCCTGAGCAATCCGTGGCACCTGATGGCAACCGGTTTCGGTAGTGGCCTGTTCCCGTGGGGGCCGGGCACCATGGGATCGCTGGCGGCGCTGCCATTCTGGTGGCTGATGACCTTTTTACCGCAGGATATCTATTCGCTGCTGGTGATGTTCGGCATCTGTATCGGCGTTTATCTCTGTCACCGTACCGCCAAAGATATGGGCGTTCATGACCACGGCAGCATCGTCTGGGATGAGTTTATCGGTATGTGGATTACGCTGATGGCCATCCCAGTCAATAGCTGGCAATGGGTGCTGGCTGGCTTTGTGACTTTCCGCGTGCTGGATATATGGAAGCCCTGGCCGATCCGCTGGTTCGATCGCAACGTGCATGGCGGGATGGGGATTATGGTGGACGATGTGATTGCCGGGATCCTCTCGGCCGCGCTGCTGTGGTTTATTGGGCATCACTGGCCGCTGTAACGGCTGAAGCGTTGCCCGACCCGAACAACACCTTTATCGCAAAAGTAGCAGGTAAAGGAGCGCTGTACAGAGAGCGTGGGGAAGCATACAGCCGAACAATGTAGCGCCGGTCAGCGGTTTACGCAGCTCCGGCGCTAAACAGCGTTACTGGGCCAGCCACTCAGCGATCTGCTGCTGAATGCCTTCAGCGTCCAGCTGATAGTCGTGTCGGATCTCATCCTGGGTGCCCTGCGGGATAAACTCATCCGGCAGACCGATATTCAATACCGGCACCGCAACACGCTTCGCCATCAGCAGTTCATTAACGCCGCTACCTGCGCCGCCTTTAATCGCGCCTTCCTCCAGCGTCACCAGCGATTCATGGCTGGCCGCCAGTTCCAGTATCAGCGCCTCATCCAGTGGTTTAACGAAACGCATATCCACCAGCGTGGCGTTCAGCGCGTCGGCTGTTGCCTGTGCTTCCGGCAGCAGCGTGCCGAAGTTGAGGATCGCCAGCTTTTCACCGCGACGTTTTATTACGCCTTTGCCCAGCGGCAGTGAGACCAGCGGCTGCATAGGCGCGCCGGTGCCGGTGCCGCGCGGATAACGCACTGCGCTTGGCCCGGCCTGATAGTGATAGCCGGTATAGAGCATTTGACGGCATTCGTTTTCGTCGCTGGGCGTCATGATCACCATGCCGGGAATGGTACGCAGGAAAGCGAGATCGAACGCGCCCTGGTGCGTTTGTCCATCCGCGCCGACAATACCGCCGCGATCGATAGCGAACAGTACAGGCAGCTGCTGAATTGCCACGTCATGAATCAGCTGATCGTAAGCGCGCTGCAGGAAAGTGGAGTAGATTGCCACCACCGGCTTGTAGCCGCCGATAGCCAGTCCGGCAGCAAAGGTCACCGCATGCTGCTCGGCAATTGCTACGTCGAAATATTGGCCCGGATACTGGCGTGAAAAGCCCACCATACCAGAGCCTTCACGCATCGCTGGCGTAATCGCCATCAGCTTGTTGTCGTCTGCTGCGGTTTCGCACAGCCAGTCGCCGAAAATCGCGGAGTAGGTGGGTAAACCGCCAGAACTTTTAGGCAGCGCGCCGCTGGCCGGATCGAATTTAGGCACGGCATGCCAGGCGATAGGATCGTTCTCCGCCGGCGCGTAGCCTTTGCCTTTTTTCGTCATGATATGCAGAAACTGCGGACCTTTCAGATCGCGCATATTGCTGAGGGTATGCACCAGCGTCAGTACATCGTGACCATCAACCGGGCCGATATAGTTGAAGCCCAGTTCCTCAAACAGCGTTCCAGGCACCACCATACCTTTAAGATGTTCTTCGGTACGTTTAACCAGCTCTTTAATCGGCGGCAGGCCGGTTAGCACCTTTTTGCCGCCTTCACGCAGGCGTGCATAGGTTTTACCAGAGAGGATTTGCGCCAGGCGATTATTAAGCGCGCCAACGTTTTCTGAAATCGACATTTCGTTATCGTTCAGAATCACCAGCAGGTCCGCTTTGATATCACCGGCATGGTTCATCGCCTCAAAGGCCATCCCGGCGGTGATAGCGCCGTCGCCAATAATACAGGCGGTACGACGGCCCTGGCCCTCTTTGCCTGCGGCCACCGCCATACCAAGACCGGCGCTGATTGAGGTAGAGGAGTGTCCCACGCTCAGCACGTCATATTCGCTTTCTGCCCGCCAGGGGAATGGATGCAGGCCATTTTTTTGGCGAATGGTGCCGATGCGGTCGCGGCGTCCAGTCAGAATTTTATGCGGGTAGGCCTGATGACCGACATCCCACACCAAATGATCGAACGGCGTGTTATAGACGTAGTGAAGCGCGACGGTCAGTTCAACCACCCCGAGGCCCGAAGCAAAATGGCCGCTGGAGCGGCTGACGCTGTCCAGCAGGTACTGACGTAGTTCATCGCACAGTGCCGGCAACTTCTCTTTCGGCAGTTTACGCAGTTCTTGCACGGTATCGGCAAGCGCCAGCGTCGGGTATTTTGCAGTATCAAAACTCATCAGAGACTCATTGTGGAAGTTATTTATCGCGTTCGATAATGAAGCCTGCCAGCGCATGTAAGGCGGAGGTGTCCAGAGAAAGTGCGGCCAGCTGATCCAGCGCGCCGAGCGCTTCCTGATAGAGGTCCTGCGCTTTCTGGCGGGCATCGTCCAGCCCCATCAGAGCCGGATAGGTGCTTTTGCCAAGTTGCTGATCGGCACCCTGCTGTTTGCCCGTTACTGCGGTATCGCCCACCACATCCAGAATGTCATCCTGAACCTGAAAGGCGAGCCCGATCGCATTGGCATAACGATCGAGCAGCGGCAGGGCTGCACGCCCGCGTTCGCCGGCGCTCAGCGCGCCAAGACGAACGGCAGCGCGAATTAACGCACCGGTTTTATGACGATGAATTTTTTCCAGCGTCGCTAAATCGATCTGCTGACCTTCCGCCGCCAGATCCAATGCCTGACCGCCGCACATGCCTGCCACGCCGCTGGCCTGCGCCAGCTCAGAAATCATGGCGATGCGGTCCTGCGGTTGAACGCCATGCATCGGCGCATCGGCAAGGATCGAAAAGGCCAGCGTTTGCAGCGCATCGCCCGCTAAAATAGCGGTATCCTCGCCAAATTTAATATGGCAGGTTGGCTGTCCACGGCGCAGGCTATCGTCATCCATAGCCGGAAGATCGTCATGAATCAATGAGTAGGCGTGAATGCATTCAACGGCGGCGGCGGGCGCGTCCAGGGTATCCGTGTCGGCCTGTAACATATCGCCGACCACATATACTAAAAACGGACGCAGCCGTTTACCGCCTAATAATGCCCCATATTGCATGGCATTAACCAGAGGAGAACTCTGAAAGGGCAGGGGAGCAATAAAACGCGACAGCGCAAGGTTCACCCGCTGATGATAGTGGGCAAGCAGTTCAGCAAAATCCATTATTCAGCATCCGGCGTAAAAGGCGTCAGGGCGGCATCTTTATCATCGTTAAGCAGGATCTGAACGCGCTGTTCCGCCTGCTGCAGGGTTTTTTGCCCTACTTTTGCCAGCTGTACGCCGCGCTCAAATTCATTCAGCGCCTCTTCCAGCGGTAAATCGCCGCTTTCCAGACGGGTAACTATCTGCTCCAGCTGCTGCAGGGACGTCTCAAAACTAATGGGCTGTTCGGCTTTTTTTGGCATAGTGATTATTGGCTCACAGGTTTTTTATCTATAGCAAGCGGACATGGTAGCCGACTCGAAATGATTAGCAAAATAATGATAGAGCATGACGGTAAAACAGGCAGCTCAAAGACAAAAGTGATATACTGCCGCGCCTCGGAAGCAAAGGACGCAGGTGACTTTGCAATTCATTGATTTTATCAGTTAAGTGCCGCTGTTTTTAGCACTTAATTATCTCAGAGCTGTGCTGCCATGAAGTTTATCATTAAATTATTTCCTGAAATCACCATCAAGAGTCAGTCGGTGCGCTTGCGCTTTATCAAAATCCTTACGGGTAATATTCGTAACGTACTGAAGGATCTTGATGAAACTCTGGCAGTGGTGCGTCACTGGGATCATATTGAAGTACGATCCAAAAATGAAAGCCTGCGTGAAGTTTATGTCGATGAGCTCACGCGCATTCCCGGTATCCATCATGTGCTGGCAGTAGAAGATCGTACCTGGACCGATATGCACGATATTTTTGAGCAGACGCTGGCCGTTAACCGCGAACGTCTGGAAGGGAAAACCTTCTGCGTACGCGTTAAGCGTCGGGGACAGCATCCGTTCAGCTCGCAGGATGTGGAGCGCTATGTCGGCGGCGGTCTGAATCAGCATATCGCCAGCGCGCAGGTAAAGCTTTCGCATCCGCAGGTTACGGTCAATCTGGAGATTGAGAACGAGCGCCTGATACTGGTGACCGGCCGCCATGAAGGCCTGGGCGGCTTCCCTATCGGTACGCAGGAGGATGTGCTGTCGCTGATTTCCGGCGGTTTCGACTCCGGCGTTTCCAGCTATATGCTGTTGCGTCGCGGCTGCCGCGTACATTACTGCTTCTTTAACCTTGGCGGCGCGGCGCATGAAATCGGCGTTCGTCAGGTGGCACACTATCTGTGGAATCGTTTTGGTCGCTCGCATCGCGTACGTTTTGTCGCCATCAATTTCGAGCCGGTGGTGGCGGAGATTCTGGAAAAAGTGGATGACGGCCAGATGGGCGTGGTACTGAAGCGCATGATGGTGCGTGCGGCTTCGCAAATCGCCGAGCGCTACGGCGTGCAGGCGCTGGTGACCGGCGAGGCGCTGGGTCAGGTATCCAGCCAGACGCTGACTAACCTGCGCCTGATTGATAACGCTTCTGATACCCTGATCCTGCGTCCGCTGATTTCGCATGATAAAGAGCACATCATCAATCTCGCGCGCCAGATCGGCACGGAAGACTTTGCCCGTACCATGCCGGAATATTGCGGTGTGATCTCGAAAAGCCCAACGGTCAAAGCGGTGAAGAGCAAGATCGAAGCGGAAGAAGCGAATTTCGATTTCAGCGTGCTGGAGCGTGCGGTGCAGGAAGCGACCAACGTTGATATTCGTACCATCGCAGAACAGTCACAGGAAGAGGTGGTGGAAGTAGAAACCGTTGCTTCTGTTTCAGCGAACGAAGCGCTGCTGGATATTCGCTCGCTGGATGAGCAGGAATCTAAGCCGCTGAAGGTGGAAGGGATGGATGTGACATCGCTGCCGTTCTTCAAACTGGCCACCCATTTTGGCGATCTTGACCAGAGCAAAACCTGGCTTTTGTACTGCGATCGCGGCGTGATGAGCCGTTTGCAGGCGCTCTATCTGTATGAGCAGGGCTTTAAGAACGTGAAGGTGTATCGTCCTTAAGCCAGTAGTGAGGCCAGCCGTCCGGCTGGCCTTAAAGCTTAAAACGGGTCGCGATAATCGTAAATCCCCGCCGCCATCACCAGCTGTTCCCCCACTTCCCGTGCTTTCTCTTTTCCTGCCAGCAGATCGATCAGCTTCAGGGCAAAATCTATCGCCGTGCCTGGCCCCTGGCTGGTCAGTAAGTTAACGCGGGGATCCCAAACCACGCGTTTTTCCACCCATTTTTCCGCCGGGATAGTCTCTTTTAATCCAGGAAAACCGGTCATATTCCCCAGTGGAAAGAGATCGTGCGGCACCAGTACCGTGCCAGCTGCGGCGCAAATGGCGGCAACAATGCGTCCGGAAAGATGAAACTGGCGCACCGTCTCCACCAGCAGCGGACTATCGCGGAAGGCCTCCGCGCCCTTCAGGCCGCCTGGCAGCACGATAGCCGCAAAATCGTTGTCTGCAACCTCGACCAGCGGCGCATCCGCCAGCAGTCGCACGCCACGTGAACAGACAATTTCGCAACTGCCATCGCCGTTGACGCTGGCGGTGGTGACATGAATTCCACCGCGCACCAGCAGGTCGATAGTGGTGACGGCTTCGGTTTCTTCAGTGCCATGTGCCAGGCAGACCAGCACCGATACGTTCGCGTTCATAATCTTGTTCCTTACGCTTGATCAGCTCATATAGCCGGGCATTCTCCGGCACGGCAATCCCCTGCGCCCGCGCGCGCTGCAGCAGATAACCAGTAATATATTCAATCTCAGTGCGACGCTGGGACCGGATATCCTGCAGCATAGAGGAGACATTAAGCGCGGTGCTGGCAATCACGGAATAAATATACTCCTTCAACTGACCGGCGCTGGTATGCAGCCCTTCCCGCGTCATAACCGCCGCAACCTCATCACAGAGCAGGGAAATTTGCTCCGGCCAGGCGATCAGTTCGCCGTTTAAGCAGTCATGGATGGCGCTGAGAGGATTGATAACACAGTTAACGGCCAGCTTCTGCCAGCATGCGGCAGAGACATTATTATGCCAGGCAACATCCGGCAGCGCCTGATGCAGCATTTCAGCCAGATCGCTTAACGCCGCGCTATCAGCGGAGCCCGGTCCAATATGTGTGGTGCCGCTGGCAACGTGCAGGATAACCGTACCGTCATGTTTAGCTGCATGGGTAGTAACGCCACGCAGTAACGGCTGCGTCAGGCTTTTCAGCTCTTCCAGCGTGCCCATACCGTTATGCAGCAGCAATACTGGGCAGTCTGGCGGCAGCAGGCTTTGCAGATTCTTTACCGCGCCGGAAACTTGCCAGGCTTTAACCGTAACCAGCAGAAGATCGCACTGGCTAAGAAACAGCGGATCGTTGGCAATAAAGGTTTTATTTACCACTGAACCGTCGGTATCAATAACGTTCACCGAACACCAGGGCTGCGGAACCCGTAGCCAGCCCTGTACCTCATGCCCCTGTCGATCGAGCGCCGCCAGCCAGAGCTGACCAAGCGCGCCGCAGCCAAGTACCGTAATTTTCATGCGTCCTCCCGCAGGCGGTTTTCAGAGCCTTACCGGCGAGTTAATTGAGTATAGCTATGCCTAAGGGCTATTTTCCTTGCCATGCACAAGCAGGTATTATGCCTGTCACTTTGGAGTCTGGAGAAAAAAATTATGCCATCTTTCGATATCGTTTCTGAAATCGACATGCAGGAAGTACGAAACGCGGTAGAAAACGCCAACCGTGAGCTGTCAACCCGCTTTGATTTTCGTAATGTCACTGCCAGCATTGAGCTGAATGAAAAAGCGCAGACCATTAAAGTCACCACCGAGTCCGATTTTCAGGTGAAACAGCTGGTGGATATTCTGCGTGAGAAGCTACTTAAACGCGGAATTGAAGGCGCAGCGCTGGAAGTGCCGGAGCAGATCGAGCATAGCGGCAAGAGCTGGAGTCTGGATGCCAAACTCAAGCAGGGTATCGAGACCGATATGGCGAAGAAGATTGTTAAGCTTATCAAGGACAGCAAAATTAAAGTTCAGGCGCAGATTCAGGGAGAAGAGGTGCGCGTTAACGGTAAGTCGCGCGACGATCTGCAAAGCGCCATCGCGCTGGTGCGCGGCGGAAACCTGGGCCAGCCGTTCCAGTTTAAAAACTTCCGCGATTAATTAAATGTGATAGCACCGTATCGATAAGCGGGGCGCGTAATGTACTGACAGACATCACCGACGTCTGCGGCACAGGCAGGCCGGGCAGAAGAGTAAAGCGTCCCGCGGCAGGGACGCCGCGGGCCGAGCTGTCAGGGATGACGTTTTTTGCGTCTTTACGATCGGACCGGCCTGCCTGTGCAGGCACCGGCCCTTATTTGAAGGCTGCCCATACAGCCTTTCTGCGCCTCAGACCGCAGTGATGGTATCAGGCCGCGTTGATAGTGCCAGGCCGCGTCATGCGGCCCTGATTGTATCGATGCTGCCAGCGGGGAAGGGCAACGCGTCAGGCGCTGGCAATCAACGCTTCCAGCTCAACCCGGCTGGTCACCTTACTGTCGATTTTAATATAGGCGCTACGCTCTTCCGGCACGATAAACACCGAAGAGACGCCGCGCTGCGCTTTAAGTTTTTGCTCAAGGCGCGGATCATTAAGTGCATTCTCACTCAGCACGATACGCAGGCTACTGACATAAGGCGGCTCCTGCATGGTACTGCTAAGCAGCAGCCACAGCGTAGCGACAATCGAGCCCAGCAAAAACACCGTTTGCGCATCAAACCGATCGAAAACCCAGCCGCCCATGCTGCCGCCTATCGCCACGCCCAGAAACTGGCTGGTGGAATAAATTCCCATCGCGGTGCCTTTATAACCGGCCGGGGATTCTTTACTGATTAATGAAGGCAGAATGGCTTCCATCAGATTAAAGGCGAGGAAAAAAAGCTGCACGCCAATTACCAGCGTCCAGAAGTGATTTCCTGCTCCCCAAAGTACAATCTCGGCGATAAGGATCAACGCGACACAGCAGATAAAAACCCGCTTCATACGGCGTTTCACTTCGGCATAGATAATAAAAGGCACCACGCCAACAAACGCCACCAGCATGGTGATCAGATAAACCTTCCAGTGCTGCTCAGCCGGGAAACCCGCCAGCTCAAACTGACCGGGCAGGGCAACGAAACTCGACATCAGCAGAATATGCAGGCAGAAAATGCCGATATTCAATTTCAACAGGCGCGGCTGCATCAGCACTTCGCGAATACTGCCTTTCACCATTCCCGATTCGCGGTTCAAAACATGATGCGGCGCGTTAGGCACCACCAGCAATGTAATCACAATACCGCAGCTGGCCAGAATGGCGATCATCCAGAACAGCGCATGCAGGCCGAAGGCATGCGTAATGATCGGACCCAGCACCATCGCAATGGCAAAGGTCACGCCAAAGCTGATGCCGATAAACGCCATCGCTTTGGTGCGGTTCTGCTCACGTGTAAGATCGGAGAGCAACGCCATAACCGCGGCGGCAATCGCCCCGGAGCCCTGCAGGGCGCGACCGAGAATGACTCCCCAAATCGAGGTGGTACTGGCTGCAATCACGCTGCCGAGCACAAAAACCAGCAGGCCGCCGACAATAAGCGGTTTCCGGCCAATACGATCGGAGAGCAGGCCAAATGGTATCTGGAAAATAGCCTGAGCCAGACCATAAATACCAATCGCCAGGCCAATGAGCGCTTCGCTTGCACCCTGTAAAGCCATGCCGTATGTGGTGAGCACCGGTAAAACCATAAACATGCCCAGCATACGCAAAGAAAATACGGTGCCTAAACCCCAGGTTGCGCGCAGCTCAACCGGTGTCATTTTGTTATCGTTCATTGCAACCTCAATATTATTACTGACACTATTTTAAGGAGCAGGGCAGGGCGGGTAAAACGGAAGTTTTTAAGCAGTCGTAACAAAAAGAAAGGGCGCAAGAAGCGCCCTTAGTGATGTAGCTTACGATTAGCGTACGTAAGTCAGCAGGTTTTCTGACACCGGTGCCATAAAGTCAACCGACATCATCACGCTTAGCGCCGTGATAGCGACAATGGAGAACACAAACAGTTTACGAGCCCAAACGCGATCGTTTGACGTTTTATAACCTGAAAGTGCCATTCCCAGCCACCAAACGCTTACTGCCGCCGCAACCACCAGATATTTGTAGCCAGCGTAGCCGCCCAGCGTCAGCATCAGCGTGGCAATCATAAACGCCAGAATGTAGAGCGTAATATGATTTTTTGCCACGGAGATCCCTTTCACCACCGGCAGAACCGGAATATTTGCTGCCTGGTAATCTTTAAAGCGGAAGATAGCAATCGCATAGGAATGCGGCATCTGCCACAGGCTAAAGATCGCCAGCAGGATCAGCGCGCCAGCATCAAACTCGTTAGTCACTGCGCAGTAGCCAATAACCGGCGGCGCAGCGCCGGAAAGACTACCAATCAGCGTACCGTAGACTGATTTACGCTTCATATAGAGGCTGTAAATGCCGACGTATACCACGAAGCCCATGACCGCCAGCCACATGGCCAGCGGGTTTGCTCCGAAATACAGCAACGCAAAGCCAGCAATACCTAATGCGGTTGCATAAACCAGGGTTACTTTCGGAGAGATGAGGCCTTTTACCAGCACTCGATTCTTGGTTCTCTCCATTTTTCTGTCGATGTCGCGGTCGATAAAGTTGTTATAAACACAACCTGATGCGACCACCAGTGAGACACCAACCAGGGCGGTGAGAAACAGGGTGTAATCAATACTGCCTTTCGAAGCCAGCAGAAAACCCCCGATAACAGAAATTAAATTCCCGAAAATAATTCCTGGTTTTGTTACTTGCAGGTATTGCTTAATCATCACGAGCGACTCTTTAGTGGGACATCATCATGTTGTAGTTGAGGTTCCACATGATCCACAGCGAGCCGACGACAACAATCAGAATAATTATGGCGGAGAACACAATCGCCACAAAGTTCCAGCCGCCTTCAGATTTGGTATCAAGGTGCAAGAAGAAGACCAGGTGAACAAGCACCTGAACTACCGCACACACCAGAACCACGCTGAGAATTGTGCCATGCGAAGCGCCGCCATCCATTACCATCCAGAACGGAATAGCCGTCAGGATGACAGAGAGGATGAAGCCAATCATGTACGATTTCACGCTGCCGTGAGATGCGCCATGTTCGTTAACAGAATGACTCATTACATGGCCCCCATCAGATAGACAACGGTAAATACGCAGATCCATACCACGTCGAGGAAGTGCCAGAACAAGCTCAGACACATGATACGCGCGCGGTTGGTGGCATTCAGACCATTTTTAGCAATCTGGAACATCAGAACCAGCATCCAGATCAGACCAGAGGTTACGTGCAGACCGTGCGTACCAACCAGCGTAAAGAAGGCTGACAGGAAGCCGCTGCGATCCGGGCCGAAGCCTTCTGCGATCAGATGATGGAACTCATAGATTTCCATCGCGATAAAGCCAAGTCCGAACAAGAACGTCAGCGCCAGCCAACGGTTAACTGCGCCTTTTTTGCCGTTGTTCATGCCGATAACGGCCATACCGTAAGTAATGGAACTCAACAGCAGCAGGGCGGTTTCGACCAGTACGAACGGCAGTTCGAAAATGTCTTTACCTGCCGGACCACCGGCAGTGTTGTTGACCATAACTGCATAGGTCGCAAACAGCGTTGCGAAGATAATGCAGTCGCTCATCAGGTAGATCCAGAAGCCAAAAATCTTATTGGCTCCCGCATCGTGATGCCCATGCTCCGCATGGGCGTCGTGCTGTTTAGACAGTGTTTGTGCCATTATTTCAGACCTGCTTTGCTGATATCTTTGAAGTGCTGATTTTCAATTGCTTCGACCTCTTTGACCGGAACATAGTAATCAACGTCTTCATCGAAGCTTTTAACGATCCAGCTAACAATCATCGCCACGAAGGACAGACCCATCAGCCACCAGATATGCCAGATGGCAGCGAAACCAAAGACCGTTGCGAACAGGGCGATAATCAGGCCCGCGCCGCTGTTTTTCGGCATATGGATCTCTTCATAATGAGCAGGCTGCTTATACGCTTCACCTTTTTCTTTCATTTCCCAGAAGGCATCACGCTCATTGATGTGCGGAACCACTGCGAAGTTATAGAACGGCGGCGGAGAGGAAGTTGACCACTCCAGCGTACGGCCACCCCATGGGTCACCGGTCAGATCGCGGTTCAGGTGACGGTCGCGTACAGAAACCCAGAACATGATCAGCTGAGAGAGGATACCCAGCGCAATCAGGCCAACACCTACGGCAGCAACAACCAGCAGCGTATGGAACTGCGGATCGATATCCTGGCTCAGACGACGGGTCATGCCCATAAAGCCCAGCGCGTACAGCGGCATAAAGGCAACGAAGAAACCGATAATCCAGAACCAGAAAGCGCGTTTACCCCAGGTTTCGTTCAGGGTGAAACCAAATGCTTTCGGGAACCAGTAGGTCACACCGGCCATACAACCGAATACCACACCACCGATAATCACGTTATGGAAGTGCGCGATCAGGAACAGACTGTTGTGCAGCACGAAGTCAGCACCCGGAACCGCCAGCAGAACACCGGTCATACCACCCACAGAGAAGGTGACCAGGAAGCCTACGGTCCACAGCATGGCAGAGTGCATCTGAATGCGGCCCTGGTACATGGTGAACAGCCAGTTAAAGATCTTAACGCCGGTCGGGATGGCGATAATCATCGTCATAATGCCGAAGAAGGCGTTAACGTTCGCACCCGCACCCATAGTGAAGAAGTGGTGCAGCCAAACGATAAAGGACAGAACGGTAATAACCACGGTTGCCCACACCAGCGAGGTATAACCAAACAGGCGCTTTTTCGAGAACGTGGCAACCACTTCTGAGAACACACCGAACACCGGCAGAACCAGAATATAAACTTCCGGATGGCCCCATACCCAGATCAGGTTGACATACATCATCATGTTGCCACCCATATCATTGGTAAAGAAATGGAAGCCCAGATAACGGTCAAGGGTCAACAGCGCCAGCGTCACGGTCAGTACCGGGAACGCAGCGATGATCAGCACGTTAGTACACAGTGATGCCCAGGTGAAAACCGGCATTTTGAACATGGTCATGCCCGGCGCACGCATTTTCAGGATAGTAACGAAGAAGTTAATACCTGTTAATGTCGTACCGATACCGGAAAGCTGCAGACTCCAGATCCAGTAATCTACCCCAACGCCTGGACTGTATTCCGCGCCTGACAGCGGGGGATAGGCCAGCCAACCGGTCTGAGCAAACTCGCCCACGGCCAGAGAGAGGTTAACCAGAATCACGCCGACAGCGGTGAACCAGAAACTCAGGTTATTAAGGAAAGGGAACGCCACATCGCGCGCGCCGATCTGCAGAGGAACAGCAATGTTCATCAGACCAACAACGAACGGCATCGCTACGAAGAAGATCATAATTACGCCGTGGGCGGTAAAGATCTGATCGTAGTGATGAGGAGGCAGGAAGCCCGCTTCCCCGGCGGAGGCCAACATCTGTTGACCACGCATCATGATAGCATCGGCAAAGCCACGCAGCAGCATGACAAATGCCAGGATCACATACATGATACCCAGTTTTTTGTGGTCGACTGACGTCAGCCATTCGGTCCACAAGTATTTCCACTTACCGAAGTAAGTCAGCGCAGCGACAAGGGCCAGACCACCAAGAATGATGGCGGCCACCGTAACCATGATAATAGGCTCATGGTACGGCACTGCATCCAGTGTTAATTTTCCGAACATCGTATTATTCCTCGGCTCCCGCGTGAGAGGCTTCACTCATGTCCATGCCTTCATGACCTGACATGTCCATCGTCCCGTGGTTCATCTTGAATTTTTCAATAACCTGCTTGAACAATTCAGGATCCGCACTGGAGAAGTACTCAACCGGATGGTTTTCGCTTGGCGCTGCCAGTTTTTCGAATTCATCCATGGTGGTTAAGGTATTCGGTGCCTGTTTCGCTTTGGCTACCCATTGCTCGAAGCTTGCCTGATCGGGAGTAGCAATAGCGTTAAACTTCATTCCTGAGAAACCACGACCGCTAAAGTTAGACGAGATGCCCTTAAAGGTACCCGGCTCGTTAGCAATCAGGTGCAGCTTGGTCTGCATCCCCGCCATCGCGTAGATCTGGCTGCCGAGGGTCGGAATGAAGAAGGAGTTCATGACGGAGTTTGAGGTGATTTTGAAGCTCACCGGAGTATTCGCCGGGAACGCAATCTCATTAACCGTGGCAATACCCTGTTCCGGATAGATAAACAACCATTTCCAGTCCAGTGCGATAACATCGATCTCAACCGGTTTCACGTCAGAAGCCAGCGGTTTGCCAGGTTCCAGCGCGTGGGTTGATTTCCAGGTCAGCACGCCAAGGAAGAGGATGATCAGGATCGGAACGGTCCAGACCACTGCTTCCACTTTATTGGAGTGGGACCAGTTAGGGCTATATTTTGCATTAGTGTTGGACGCACGATACTTCCATGCGAACACCACGGCCATCAGAATTGCGGGTATAACAACGATCAACATCAAGCCAAAGGCTGTCAGTATCAGCGAACGTTGCTCCATTGCAACCTGTCCTTTGGGATCTAACAACGCACTATCACAGCCACTTAACAATAAAGTGCCTGCAATTAATGACAAAATCCCCAAACTTTTATTGTATTTCCTGAGTCTCATTTAACGACCTCAATGACAAGGGCTCTATTGTCGTTTAAGTGTGGCGGCATTTTACGGGAAGGTTTATGCAGTGTAAACCAGCTTAAGAACGTGTCAGAAGGGTGTTGACACCTTTTGCCAAGGGTGTCACATCTGTTGCAGAAGGTGACGGAATATTAATGTAGACAGGTGGTTGAGTTAATATAACGAAAAAGGATGTCTCAAATGAATTATAGGAAGGGATGATTCTAAACAACGTAATCGCGCCTCAATAGTTTAACAAGCCTGTATCATTTGCGAGATAATTATTAAACATAAATAATTACGCACCGTATTTTAATATTAGACGCAGTTTGTTGAACGCGACGGATAATTTTTTCCGTAAAATTAGTTGGTAGAAAAATTCAATGCTGAAGGCTTTTATTAGGTCCGGACGGAAACTATTTTTACCGTCCGGCTTAATTAAGCGGGTATCGTTTTGCGCTGCGCCAGGTAGTCCAGCAGCGTACCGGTAGATATACCCAACAGCATCAACAAGCAGCCGAGGTTAAACAAAGGAAACAACGAGGGCAGGCTCATCAACCCGGCGGCTTCCAGCGCCAGTGCTAACAGCCAAAACGCCAGCAGCGCGCTGCCAGTGGCCAGCAGACGCAGCGCCCAACGATAGCCAACAGGCCAGCGCTGACGCGGATTAAAGTGCTGACTCTCCTGCGACTGCAGCAGGCTCTGTTTGCTGGCTGCCAGCAGCAGCAGGCCTGGCAGAGCAGCAATTACGGAGAAAGCATAAAATGTCGGCCAACCCCACAGCTCTACCAGCCAGCCCGCTGCCGGACCAACATAAACCCGCCCGACTGCCGAGAGCGCCGAGAGTAAAGCGAACTGCGTAGCGGAAAATGAACGATTACACAGGCTCATCAACAGTGCGACAAACGCGGCAGTGCCCATTCCGCCACACAGGTTTTCCACAAATACCGCGCCAGCCATACTCCACATATGCGGCGGCGTAACGGAAAGCAGCCAGTAGGCCAGATTAGAGAAAGCTTGCAGTACGCCAAACAGCATTAGCGCACGAAACAGACTCAGACGCTGCATTAATACGCCGCCGTAGAGCGCGCCGATAATGGTCGCCAGCAGCCCGAGCGATTTATTGACCAGCCCGACGTCGCCAGCGGAAAAGCCGACGCCGCGAATCAGAAAAGTGGTGGTCAGGCTGGCGGCAAAAGCATCCCCCAGCTTATAAAGCACAATCAGCGACAGCATCAGCCAGGCATTATTGCGGTTGAAGAAGTCGCGCAGCGGCGCCATCACGGCTTCTTCCAGCGTACGGGGCCGGGCAACCACATCGGTCGGCTCCTTTGCCAGCAGGGTAGCAATCAAACCGGGCAGCATCATTAACGCCATCAGCCAGTAGGTTGCCTGCCAGCCTAAATAGCGATCCGCCAGCCACAGCGCCAGCCCGCCCGAAACCAGCATCGCCAGGCGATAGCCTAATACGGTGATCGCTGCGCCGCTGCCGCGCTCTTCCGGCGGCAAAATATCGGTTTTCCAGGCATCGAATACAATATCCTGCGAGGCGGAACAGAAGGCGACCAACACCGCCAGCGCGGCCAGTAGGGTCAGATGACGCGAAGGCTCCATGCTGCCCATCAGCGCAATGCCGCCGATCAGCAAAAGTTGCGTGATCACCAGCCAGCCGCGACGCCGTCCCAAAAAAGGCGGCGTAAAGCGATCCATCAGCGGCGACCAGAGAAACTTAAAAACATAGGCTTGTCCAACCAGCGAAAAAAAGCCGATGGTTTTAAGATCCACACCCTCAACCGTCATCCACGCCTGTAGCGTACCGGAAGTCAGGGCGAGGGGAAGGCCGGAGGCGAAGCCCAGCAGGAGCAGGATGGCTGCATTGCGCTGGGTAAACATACGCAGAAACTGATTATCCATAACGACTCTTTTCCTGTAGGCACGCCCGGCATCCTGCCGGGCTACCGAAAATCATTAACGCGCGTTCTGCTTGATAAAGCTACTCACACTGGTGTCCTGTGCCATATCAGAAATGACATCGCTCAGGGTAGAGTTAACGGCCTTGGTGATTTTTTCATTGGTGGCGTTAAATGCGCCTTCGACGCTGTAGGTTTGGCGATAATTTTTCACCTGCTTATTGCCGTTTTTGGCGTTGGCAATAATGGAAATGTCCGCTTTGGTGGTGATGCTATAGCGCAGGTTGCCCTGAGTGACATCGGCATACAGGTTGTTCACCACGATCTGCAAATCTACCGCGCCGTTAGGGCCAATCATATAACCGCGAGCGGTCATCTGCTTCTCCAGCACTTCCTGCAGCAGGAAACGCAGATCGCGGCTTGGCGTCAGCGTCACCAGCTGAGCATCGCGAGTAACTTTGGCCAGCGCCTGGTCGGAACGTTGATCGGCACCGTTAATGCTAACCGTAACGCCCATCAGGCTCGGATCTTGCTGAGGCAGCTGGATAGTAGGTTGGACATCAATCGTATTGCTGTTGTTCGCACAGCCAGCCAGGATAAAGGCAGCCAGCAGAGGGAAGAAAAGTTTTTTTAGCATGCTTATTTTCTCGTAAGTCTGAATGATATTGCTGACAAAACAGCGGGCATCATATCATTGCGTTTCTGTGAAGAAAGCCCCGACGGCGTGTAAATTCATCACTCCGCTTGTTTTTTCAACATAGCGTAACGCGATTTACTGTGAGCAGGCGCGCAGTCGCACGCTCTGGTCGTAACAAGCGGGACAGTTTTTTTTACATTAGCTGCGGAAACGGGTTAAAACCGACTAATATTTAAAGGGATGGGGCGTAGCTCTCTGCCGTAGAGGAGTGGATGTCATGATTCGCGAACAAATAGAAGAAAAGTTAAGAACCGCCTTTCAACCGGCCCACCTGGAAGTTCATGATGAGAGTTATCGTCATAATGTCCCTGCGGGATCGGAGAGCCACTTCAAAGTGGTGATCGTCAGCGATAGTTTTACCGACCAGCGCTTTTTAATGCGCCACCGTGCTATTTATAGCACCCTGAGCGAAGAGCTGGCCGGCAGCGTTCACGCGCTGGCGTTGCATACCTATACGTTGAAAGAGTGGGAAGGGTTGCAGGATACCGTACTCCCTTCGCCTAACTGTCGCGGAGCAGGGATGTTGGCCTGAAACGAGGAATTAACCAAAACGGCCTGAGGGCCGTTTTCTTTTGTCTGAATTTCGCCCAGTTCAGCACCTGAATAAAGATGTTTTTCACTTATTTTCCACCAAACTGCGAACCGGTGCCCGGTTTGCGTTCTCGACGCGGTAAAACGATGCCGCTATAATGCTGCGTCTATTTTTCCGGAATTGCTTCGGGACGCTTCTGGTAACAGGGAATGGTTCTTCATCAGAGGCCGTCCCGGTTGTTGGATAGCGCGGACTTTTATCTGCGCTATCTGAAGTTGACCGAGCTCGTGATTTTTTGAGGTAACAAGATGCAAGTTTCAGTAGAAACCACTCAGGGCCTGGGCCGTCGCGTTACGATTACTGTCGCTGCTGACAGCATCGAGAACGCTGTGAAAAAAGAGCTGGTCGATGTAGCGAAGAAAGTCCGTATCGACGGTTTCCGTAAAGGCAAAGTGCCGATGAGCGTTGTGGCGCAGCGTTACGGCGCCTCTGTTCGTCAGGATGTGCTGGGCGACCTGATGCAGCGCAACTTTGTTGACGCCATCATCAAAGAGAAAATCAATCCGGCCGGCGCGCCGAATTACGTACCGGGCGAATACAAACAGGGTGAAGATTTTACTTACTCTGTAGAATTTGAAGTGTATCCGGAAGTTGAGCTGCAGGGTCTGGACGCAATCGAAGTTGAAAAACCGATTGTAGAAGTGACCGACGAAGATGTGGACGCAATGCTGGACACCCTGCGCAAACAGCAGGCGACCTGGAAAGAAAAAGAAGGTGAAGCGGCCGCTGAAGATCGCGTTACCGTTGATTTCTCCGGCTCCGTAGACGGCGAAGAGTTTGAAGGCGGTAAAGCTTCTGACTTCGTACTGGCTATGGGTCAGGGCCGCATGATCCCGGGCTTCGAAGAAGGCGTTGTGGGTCATAAAGCTGGCGAAGAATTCACTATCGACGTGAAATTCCCGGAAGATTACCACGCGGAAAACCTGAAAGGGAAAGACGCGAAGTTCGCTATCGTGCTGAAAAAAGTTGAAGAGCGCGAGCTGCCGGAACTGACTGAAGAATTCATCAAACGTTTCGGCGTGGAAGATGGCTCTGTTGCTGGCCTGCGTGCGGAAGTGCGTAAAAACATGGAGCGCGAGCTGAAAGGCGCCGTGCGTAACCGTGTTAAAACTCAGGCGATTGACGGCCTGGTAAAAGCCAACGATATCGACGTGCCGGCTGCACTGATCGACAGCGAAATCGACGTACTGCGTCGTCAGGCTGCACAGCGCTTTGGTGGCAATGAGAAACAGGCTCTGGAACTGCCGCGTGAACTGTTCGAAGAGCAGGCTAAGCGTCGCGTAGTAGTGGGTCTGCTGCTGGGCGAAGTGATCCGCACCAACGATCTGAAAGCAGATGAAGATCGCGTGAAAACGCTGATCGAAGAAATGGCTTCTGCCTACGAAGATCCGCAGGAAGTGATCGAGTTCTACAGCAAAAACAATGAGCTGATGAACAACATGCGCAACGTTGCTCTGGAAGAGCAGGCAGTTGAAGCGGTTCTGGAAAAAGCGAAAGTGACTGAGAAAGCCACTAAGTTCCAGGATCTGATGAATCAGACCTCAATGGCTTGATTTTTCATGCGTTAAATGTTGAAAGCCCGCTGCCGCAAGGAGCGGGCTTTTTATTTATCCCTTTCAGAAAACGCTTTTTGTGTACCTTTTTGACTAATTAAGCGTCAGGTTATTCGGTATGATGCTATTCCAGGTTAGCGATTGAAGAAAACGTTGTTATGCTTGAAACAACGGGCACACGCCCCAAGATAGTTTTCCGAATATCGTGAAAAGTGAAAAGCTGGCTGATTGACCGTCCGGATGGCGTCGGAGAGTGGCAACGTGAAGCATGGTTTTCATGTTCTCACTTAAGTAGAATCGGTACAGAATGTTGCCAATGAAATTTATCCAGGAGACGGTAATGTCATACAATGGCGAACGTGAATTTTCAGCACCTAACATGGCGCTGGTGCCCATGGTGGTCGAACAAACCTCGCGCGGCGAGCGTTCTTACGACATTTATTCCCGCCTGTTAAAAGAGCGCGTCATTTTCCTTACCGGTCAGGTTGAAGATCATATGGCGAACCTGATCGTGGCCCAGATGCTGTTTCTGGAAGCGGAAAACCCAGAAAAAGATATTTACCTGTATATCAACTCACCGGGCGGCGTGATTACCGCTGGTATGTCGATTTACGATACCATGAAGTTTATCAAGCCGGATGTCAGCACCATTTGTATGGGGCAGGCTTGCTCAATGGGGGCTTTCCTGTTGACGGCTGGCACTAAAGGCAAGCGTTACTGCCTGCCTAACTCCCGTGTAATGATCCACCAGCCGCTGGGCGGCTATCAGGGCCAGGCGACAGATATCGAAATTCATGCCCGTGAGATTCTTAAAGTTAAACAGCGCATGAACGAACTGATGGCGGAACATACCGGCAAATCGCTTGAGCAAATCGAACGTGACACCGAGCGTGACCGTTTCCTCTCAGCGAGTGAGGCGGTAGAGTATGGTTTAGTTGATTCTATCCTTACGCATCGCCAATAAGACTCCATCCCGCTGCATACGCTATAGTTACAGCAGACAATGGGTGAAGAGTGGCTACGAATGAGGGCAGTCAGTCTGGCTGCCATCGCCGCATTTAACTGCGGACGAGATAAATAAAGAGGTTAGCTGATGACAGATAAGCGCAAAGACGGTTCAGGGAAGCTGCTGTACTGCTCTTTTTGCGGTAAAAGCCAGCATGAAGTGCGCAAGCTGATTGCCGGGCCGTCAGTGTATATCTGCGACGAATGTGTCGATTTATGTAATGACATTATTCGCGAAGAGATAAAAGAAGTCGCGCCGCATCGAGAGCGTAGCGCGTTACCGACTCCGCACGAAATTCGCCATCATCTTGACGATTACGTTATCGGTCAGGAAAGGGCGAAAAAAGTGCTGGCGGTGGCGGTGTATAACCATTACAAACGCCTGCGCAATGGCGATACCAGCAACGGTATTGAGCTGGGCAAAAGTAATATTCTGCTGATTGGTCCAACCGGTAGCGGTAAAACGCTGTTGGCCGAGACGCTGGCGCGTCTGCTGGACGTGCCCTTCACGATGGCGGATGCCACCACGTTGACCGAAGCAGGTTATGTGGGTGAAGACGTTGAGAATATTATCCAGAAATTGCTGCAGAAATGTGACTACGACGTGCAGAAAGCGCAGCGTGGCATCGTTTACATCGATGAAATTGATAAAATTTCCCGTAAATCAGACAACCCGTCGATTACGCGTGATGTGTCCGGTGAAGGCGTGCAGCAGGCGTTGCTGAAACTGATCGAAGGCACGGTTGCTGCCGTACCGCCGCAGGGCGGACGCAAGCACCCGCAGCAGGAATTTTTGCAGGTTGATACCTCCAAGATTCTGTTTATCTGCGGTGGCGCTTTTGCAGGCCTGGATAAAGTCATTTCCCAGCGTGTGGAAACCGGCTCCGGCATCGGTTTTGGCGCGACGGTAAAAGGCAAATCGCAGAAAGCATCGGAAGGGCAACTGCTGGAGCAGGTTGAGCCGGAAGATCTGATCAAATTTGGTCTGATTCCTGAGTTTATTGGTCGTTTGCCGGTGGTGGCGACGCTCAATGAGTTGAGCGAAGAAGCGTTAATTCAGATTCTGCGTGAGCCGAAAAACGCACTGACGAAACAGTACCAGGCGCTGTTTAACCTGGAAGGCGTTGAGCTGGAATTCCGTGACGAAGCGTTGACGGCCATTGCGCAGAAAGCGATGTCGCGTAAAACCGGTGCCCGTGGCCTGCGTTCTATCGTAGAAGCCGCTCTGCTGGATACGATGTACGATCTGCCTTCAATGGATGATGTGGAAAAAGTGGTGATTGACGAGTCTGTGATTGAAGGGCAGTCAAAACCCATGCTTATCTACGGCACTCATGAAGCGCAGCAGGCATCTGGCGAATAATTCGTCAACACAACCAGCAAGTTAGTTATAAAAGGGGGAATTTGTCCCCCTTTTGTTTTTCTCACGTCCCGGACATTGAATGTCTGGCAAACATCCCCATATACTCAATTACCTGTGGGTTCCCTGGCACATAGCCTGCACTATGCGGTACCCATCACCTGGCGGACTTTAAACTAAGAGAGAGCTCTATGAATCCTGAGCGTTCTGAACGCATTGAAATCCCTGTGTTGCCTTTGCGCGACGTAGTGGTTTATCCGCACATGGTAATTCCGTTGTTTGTTGGTCGGGAAAAATCGATTCGGTGCCTCGAAGCCGCAATGGATCATGATAAAAAGATCATGCTGGTAGCACAGAAAGAGGCTTCAACGGATGAACCTGGCATTAACGATCTCTTCTCTGTAGGGACCGTTTCTTCTATTTTGCAAATGCTGAAACTGCCGGACGGCACTGTAAAAGTGCTGGTTGAGGGGTTACAGCGGGCACGTATTACCCAGCTTGCCGATAACGGTGAGCATTTTACCGCCCAGGCGGAATACCTGGCTTCTCCTGAGATTGAAGAGCGCGAGCAAGAAGTGCTGGTGCGCACCGCCATCAACCAGTTTGAAGGCTATATCAAGCTCAACAAAAAAATTCCGCCTGAAGTACTGACCTCGCTGAACAGCATCGACGATGCCGCTCGCCTGGCCGATACCGTGGCGGCGCATATGCCGTTGAAGCTGGCTGATAAACAGTCTGTGCTGGAAATGTCCGACGTTAACGAACGTCTGGAATATTTGATGGCGATGATGGAATCGGAGATCGACCTGCTGCAGGTAGAAAAACGTATTCGTAATCGCGTCAAAAAACAGATGGAAAAAAGCCAGCGCGAGTACTATCTGAACGAGCAGATGAAGGCCATTCAGAAAGAACTGGGCGAAATGGACGATGCGCCAGATGAATATGAGGCGCTGAAGCGTAAAATCGACGCATCCAAAATGCCGAAAGAGGCGCGCGAAAAAGCTGAAGCCGAGCTGCAGAAGCTGAAAATGATGTCGCCAATGTCAGCAGAAGCGACCGTGGTACGCGGCTATATCGAATGGATGGTTCAGGTTCCGTGGAATGAGCGCAGCAAGGTGAAAAAAGACCTGCGTAAAGCTCAGGAAACGCTGGATACCGACCATTACGGCCTCGAGCGTGTGAAAGACCGCATTCTGGAATACCTGGCGGTACAGAGCCGCGTTAACAAAATTAAAGGGCCGATTCTGTGTCTGGTTGGGCCGCCGGGCGTGGGTAAAACCTCGCTGGGGCAATCTATCGCTAAAGCGACCGGACGTAAGTATGTGCGTATGGCGCTGGGCGGCGTGCGTGATGAGGCGGAAATTCGCGGGCATCGTCGTACTTATATCGGCTCTATGCCTGGTAAACTTATCCAGAAAATGGCGAAGGTTGGCGTGAAAAACCCGCTGTTCCTGCTGGATGAGATTGACAAAATGTCATCTGACATGCGCGGTGACCCGGCTTCAGCGCTGCTTGAGGTGCTGGATCCTGAGCAGAACGTCGCTTTTAACGATCACTATCTGGAAGTGGATTACGATCTCTCCGATGTGATGTTTGTTGCGACCTCTAACTCAATGAATATCCCGGCGCCGCTGCTGGACCGTATGGAAGTGATTCGTCTCTCCGGCTATACCGAAGATGAAAAACTCAATATCGCCAAACAGCACCTGTTGCCGAAACAGATCGAGCGTAACGCGCTGAAATCCAGCGAAATCGCCGTAGATGACAGCGCGATCGTCGGCATTATTCGTTATTACACGCGTGAAGCGGGCGTGCGTAGCCTTGAGCGTGAGCTCTCCAAGCTGTGTCGTAAAGCGGTGAAAGCGCTGCTGCTGGATAAAAATCTGAAGCATATCGAGATCAACGGCGATAACTTGAAAGATTTCCTTGGCGTACAGCGCTTCGATTACGGTCGCGCCGACAACGAAAACCGCGTTGGTCAGGTAACTGGTCTGGCGTGGACGGAAGTGGGTGGCGATCTGCTGACTATCGAAACCGCCTGCGTGCCGGGCAAAGGCAAGCTGACTTATACCGGCTCGCTGGGCGAAGTTATGCAGGAGTCAATTCAGGCGGCATTAACCGTGGTACGCGCGCGCGCAGAGAAACTCGGCATCAACGGGGATTTCTACGAGAAACGCGATATTCACGTGCACGTGCCGGAAGGCGCCACGCCGAAAGATGGACCGAGTGCCGGTATTGCGATGTGCACCGCGCTGGTTTCCTGTCTGACAGGCAACCCGGTACGCGCTGATGTGGCGATGACCGGCGAGATCACGCTGCGTGGTCAGGTGCTGCCTATTGGCGGCCTGAAAGAGAAGCTGCTGGCAGCGCATCGTGGCGGGATTAAAACGGTGTTGATCCCGGATGATAACAAGCGCGATCTGGAAGAGATCCCGGAAAACGTGCTGGCCGATCTGGACATTCATCCGGTTAAACGCATTGAAGATGTATTGACCCTGGCGCTGCAAAACGCACCTTATGGGATGCAGGTTGTCACGGCAAAATAGTGACTATCCCTAAATAATTCGAGTTGCAGGAAGGCGTCGAGGCAGGGAGTCCCCAGGAGCTTACTGTAGTAAATGACTGGGGTGAGCGAGGACAGCCAACGCGCATGCAGCTTGAAGCATGACGGGTATAAAGACAAAATCAGTTAAAAAGCGTAGCTGGCAAGTCAAATGGGACTTGCCAGCTTTTTTTTGTGCCGCTAATTTAGAGGGCTGTTGAAACAACGACCCAGAGAATTCCCGTTGTTTCGGCTCAACAACCTTGATATAACTGGCTGCGCGTTCGCGTCTGGCTGGAAGTCGGCTGCGATAGTGAATAATAAAAGAGGGGATGAACAGAGTGAATAAGTCACAATTGATCGACAAAATTGCCGCAGACGCTGATATTTCTAAAGCGGCAGCAGGACGTGTTTTAGATGCTTTTATTGGTTCAGTTTCTGATTCCCTGAAATCAGGCGAAGAAGTGGCTCTGGTTGGCTTTGGTACGTTTTCCGTACGTGAGCGTTCTGAACGCACTGGCCGTAACCCGCAGACAGGTAAAGAAATTACCATTCCAGCAAGCAAAGTACCTGGCTTCCGTGCCGGTAAAGCGCTGAAAGACGCGGTGAACTGATTTACGGTTAACACCATTAGAGCAATTTCTTTGGTGGAGAGAGGACGGATATTGCGTTCTCATGTAACATACGGGCACATCAGACAATTGATGTGCCTTTTTTATTCTGACAGGTGACAAACGTCAGCAGCGGATGTCAGAGCATGGCCAGGCACAGTCGGCCTGAAAGCAGCAACGCGCACGCCTGCAAGGATGGGGTGCCTGCGTGAGGTTTACATTCACATTACAGCGGAGTGTTGTCATACCATGATGGACAATTTACGTGCGGCGTCGAATCATGTCGTGCTCAAGATTATTCTGGGACTGATTATCCTGTCATTCGTGCTGACCGGCGTTGGCAACTATCTGATTGGCGGTAACGGCGATTACGCAGCCAAAGTCAATGGCCAGGAGATCAGCCGTGCCCAGCTGGATCGCGCATTTAACAACGAGCGTAGCCGCCAACAGCAGATGCTGGGCGAGCAGTTCTCGCAGCTGGCAGGCAACGCAGGCTATATGCAGCAGATGCGTCAGCAGGCGCTGGCTCAGCTGGTAGATGAAATGCTGCTGGATCAGTACGCCAAAGAATTAAATCTGGCTATCAGCGATGAGCAGATCAAACAGGCCATCTTTAATCAGCCAGCGTTTCAGACCAACGGTAAGTTTGATAACGCCAAATATCTGAGCCTGATTAACAACATGGGCTTTACCGCCGACCAGTATGCTGAAGCGCTGCGCAAACAGTTAACCACCCAGCAGCTTATTTCAGCTATCGCCGGTACTGACTTCATGCTGAGCGGTGAAACCGATGCGCTGGCGGCGCTGGTTTCCCAGCAGCGCGTTGTGCGTCAGGCCACGCTGAATGTGGATGCGCTGGCAGCACAGCAGCAGGTTAGCGATGACGAAATTAAAAATTACTATGCTCAGCACAAGAGCAGTTTCCTGGCACCGGAGCAGTTCCGCGTAAGCTATATCAAGCTTGATGCAGCCAGCATGCAGGAAAGCGCCAGCGAAGCGGATATTCAGAGCTGGTACGAGCAGCACAAGGCTGAGTATGCCCAGCCTCAGCGTAACCGCTACAGCATTATTCAGACCAAGAGCGAAGCTGATGCACAAGCTATTCTGGAGCAACTGAAGAAGGGCGCCGATTTTGCCGCGCTGGCGAAAGAAAAATCCGCCGATCCGATCTCCGCACGTAAGGGTGGCGATATGGGCTGGCTGGAGCCTTCCACCACACCGGATGAACTGAAAGAGGCTAACCTGACCAGCAAAGGTCAGCTGTCAGGCGTAGTGAAATCCTCCGTTGGTTTCCTGATTGTGCGTCTGGATGATATTCAGCCAGAGCAGATCAAACCGCTGGCGGAAGTGCATGATGCGATTGCGGATAAAGTGAAGCAGGAAAAAGCGTTGGATGCTTACTATAAGCTGCAGCAAAAAGTCAGCGATGCGGCAAGCAATGATAATGAATCGTTAGCCAGCGCAGAGCAGGCGGCAGGCGTGAAGGCGGTGGAAACCGAGTGGTTTGGCCGTGACAATATTCCGGAAGCGCTGAACTTTAAGCCAGTTGCCGAGGCGATTTTCAACGGTAATCTGCAGGGCGAAAACGGCACGCCGGGCAGCAACTCCGATATGATCACCGTTGATGGCGATCGTGCTTTCATCCTGCGCGTGAACGACCATAAGCCGGAAGCGGTCAAAGCGCTTGAGGAAGTGAAAACGCAGATCGCTGAAACGCTGAAGCATGACAAGGCGGAAAAACAGGCTAAAGCGCAGGCGGAAAAAATCCTGGCCGATCTGAAAGCAGGCAAACAGGATGCATTAAAAGCAGCGGGCCTGGCGTTTGGGGAGGCGAAAACCTTCACGCGTAACGATCGTGATGCCATTGTCCAGTCCGTGTTTGCATTGCCACAGCCACAGGCGGGTAAACCGGTTTATGGCAGCAGCGAAGATATGCAGGGCAACATTGTGCTGCTGGCGCTGGATGAGGTAAAAGCCGGAAGCCTGCCTGACGCGCAGAAAAAAGCCCTGGCGCAGGGCGTAACCCAAAATAATGCGCAGATCGTCTTTGATGCGTTGTTAAGCAATCTGCGTAAGGATGCGAAAATCAAGTACGGTGCTGCGGTAGAAATGCAGTAACTCCCGCATAAAAAATGCAATCCGTTGCAAATATAAAGGCCGCTTTCGCGGCCTTTTCCATATCTTATCTTTGCCTTTTGTACTGAACCTCCGTTGTCTTTACTGTCTCTCCTGCTGTTACACACAAGGAGACATCAGCATGCATAAGAATTTTCTTTCAGCGCTCTGCTTATCATTAACCATGAGCGCCTTCTGCTGGACATTGACGGTTCCAGGCGCGCTGGCAGCCAGGGAGAGCGACAGCGCTATCCCAGCAGCGGCCAGCACGGTTAACGCATCCCGGACGGAAAGCGCCGACAAACCACAGGCAGCAGAAACCATGGTGAGCATTAACAGCGCATCGGCACAGGAGCTGGCGGCGGTAATGAACGGGGTTGGGTTAAAAAAAGCGGAAGCGATTGTGAGCTATCGTCAGCAGTTTGGACCCTTTACGGAACTGGAACAGCTAAAAGAGGTGCCGGGGATTGGCAGCACGCTGGTGGAGCGTAACCTGTCACGGCTTAAATTGTGATCCTGTTCCCAGCGCGAAGGACAACTTTTTCAGCCGCCGCGCACCGCTGCTAATCTGAAGAGGTCATACCAGATCGTATGACCTTTAACATTGATAAGGCAAGGCGCTATGCAGACCCTGATAAAAGTACGTGGCTATCATTTGGATGTTTATCAACATGTTAATAACGCGCGCTATCTGGAGTTTCTGGAAGAGGCGCGCTGGGAATGGCTGGAGAAGCTAAACGCTTTCCACTGGCTCATGGAAAACAAGCTGGCCTTTGTAGTGGTAAATATCAATATAAATTATCGCCGCCCGGCGTTGCTGGGCCATGTGCTCTGTATTAATAGTCGGCTACTGCAGCTGAACAGCAAAAGCGGAGTGATAGGTCAGGAGGTAACGCTGGAAGAGGATGGCTCTGCGATTGCCGATGCAACCTTGACCTTTGTCTGTATTGATCTGAAAACGCAAAAAGCGTTGCCGCTGGAGGGAGAATTACTTACGCGAATGGAGACGCTACTTAGCTAACGATAACAGCCGGGAAGGGCCCGGCTGCTTTTACCCAACTGTTTAGCCTAATCCGGTTTTCTGCTGCATGCTGTGCATCACGGCGGCGGGATCGTCCTGATAGCTTTTTAGCCCGTTTGCCCGCAAATGGCAGGCAGCACACTCACCGCAGCCGTCACCCTTGATACCGTTATAGCAGGTCAGCGTATCCTGACGAACCAAAGGCAGCTGTTGCCAGTAGTCTGCCAGCGCCCAGGTCTCTGCTTTATTCAGCCACATCAGCGGCGTTTCAAAACGTACGGCGCGCGCCATACCCAGTTCGATAGCGTGATTTAACGCTTTGACAAACTCATCGCGACAGTCCGGATAGCCAGAGAAATCCGTCTCGCAAACGCCGGTAATCACCGCCTCAGCCTCAACCTGATAAGCATAAATTGAAGCCAGAGTAAGAAAAAGAATATTGCGTCCCGGCACAAAGGTGCTGGGCAAACCGCTGGCGCTGGCGTCATATTGCGGTACCGGAATATTATCGCGTGTCAGGCTGCTGATCGCCAGCTCATTCAGTAACGTAACGTCCAGCACCTTGTGAGCGCGAGCGCCAAGCCGTATTGCCAGTTCGCGCGCAACATCGATCTCCTGACGATGACGCTGACCATAATCGAAGGTAACGCAGTGAACTTCGTCATATTGCGCTAATGCCTGAATCAGGCAGGTTGTGGAGTCCTGCCCGCCGCTGAAAACTACCACTGCTCGTTTCATTTTTTAGCCTTACTGAACTTGTTCACACTTATGGTAATGCCTGAAACGCAAGAAAGGTAGTCCACCCGCTGTACGGGGCAGAGCAGCCAAAGCGTCTTAAACGCATGGCTTTTGATTAACTATGCATCTGCTCCAGCCATGGCGTCAGGTCGCCTACCTGATTTTTAACCCAGTGCGGATCATACCAGGTATCCAGATAGCGATCGCCGCTGTCGCAGAGTAGCGTCACAATAGCGCCTTCTCGCTGCTGCTGGCGCATCCGCTGCGCAACCTGAATCGCACCCCAGAAGTTGGTGCCGGTAGAGGCGCCCGGTTTACGACCGAGGATCTGGGCCAGATAATGCATTGCGGCAGCGGAAGCCGCATCGGGAACGCGTAGCATCTCGTCAATAACATCGGGTATAAAAGAGGGCTCGACGCGTGGACGACCAATTCCCTCGATACGACTGCCGCTGATGTTACGTAAGGCTTTATCGCGCGTATGCCAGTAATCATGGAACACAGAGTTTTCCGGGTCCACCACCAGTAAATGCGTAGCATGTCCCTGATAATGTAAATAGCGCCCAATCGTGGCTGAGGTGCCGCCGGTGCCGGCAGACATAACAATCGTATCCGGCACAGGAAAAGGTTCGCTGGCCATCTGTCGAAAGATGCTTTCTGCAATATTATTATTGCCGCGCCAGTCGGTAGCGCGTTCGGCGTAGGTAAACTGATCCATAAAATGGCCGTTAAGATCGCGCGCCAGCCTTTCAGACTCTTCATAAATGGCGCAGGGATCGTTAACAAAGTGGCACTGACCACCATAAAAGGTAATCTGTTCAACTTTACGGCGTGCGGTGCTGCCAGGCATCACGGCAATAAACGGCAGGCCAAGCAAACGTGAAAAATAAGCTTCGGAAACGGCAGTGCTGCCAGATGAGGCTTCGACAATCGTGGTGCCAGGTTTAATCCAGCCGTTACACAGGCCATAGAGAAACAGGGAGCGGGCCAGGCGGTGCTTTAAACTGCCGGTTGGATGCGTGCTTTCATCTTTAAGATAAAACCAGATGCCTGGAAACTGGGGGAGCGTAAACCGAATCAGATGTGTTTCGGCGGAGCGCTGAAAATCCGCATTGATTTCATTAATTGCGTATTTAACCCACTGGCTGCTCATGATCCTGTTTCCCCCGGTAATAAAGGCAATCATCGTAAGGCATTCAGCGGAAAAAATGTTTGCCTTATTTCCTGTATAATTGGGTATCCATAGCAAAACTTTCTCCGGAGACGCCGGTGTTAGATAAAATTGATCGCAAGCTGCTGGCGTTGCTGCAGAAGGACTGCACGCTGTCGTTACAGGCGCTAGCCGATGCTGTTAATCTCACTACCACGCCCTGCTGGAAACGGCTCAAAAAGCTGGAGGATGAGGGCATCATTCGCGGGCGCGTTGCACTGCTGGATAGTGAAAAGCTGGGGCTGGGATTAACTGCCTTTATGCTGATTAAAACACAACAGCATAACCGGGAGTGGTATCAGGAGTTTGTTAGCGTGGTAAAGGACCAGCCCGAAGTCATGGCGTTTTATCGCATGGCGGGCGAATATGATTATTTGTTACGCATCCAGGTGGCCGATATGAAACAGTATGATGCGCTCTATAAGCGTCTGGTCAACGGCGTTAACGGCCTGATTGACGTGACCTCCAGTTTTGCCATGGAAGAGATAAAATACACCACGGCATTACCTGTTGAACCCTGATTTTTTCTGCAGCCTTTTGGCTGATCATTTAACCCTGCGGGACAATTTTTGTGCGATTGTTTAGCCAGTTAAGTTGGTATTTTCTTCGTGAGTGGCGGCGCTATCTCGGCGCGGTTTCTCTGTTAATCGTCATTGCGATTTTGCAGCTACTGCCGCCTAAAATCGTGGGCATTATTGTGGATGGCGTAACGCTGCATCACCTGAGCGCTGGCTCAATCATGATGTGGATTGGCATCATGCTGGTAACCGCGCTGGTGGTCTATCTGCTGCGCTACGTCTGGCGTGTACTCTTGTTTGGCGCCTCTTATCAACTGGCGGTAGAGCTGCGGGAAAATTTTTACCGTCAGCTAAGTCGCCAGCATCCGGAGTTTTACCTGCGTCACCGTACCGGCGATCTTATCGCGCGGGCGACCAATGATGTAGACCGCGTTGTTTTTGCTGCCGGTGAAGGGGTGCTGACGCTGGTGGATTCGCTGGTGATGGGCTGCGCGGTACTGATTGTGATGAGCACGCAAATCAGCTGGCAGCTCACGCTACTGGCGCTGGTGCCAATGCCGGTTATGGCGCTGATGATTAAGCGTTACGGCACACAACTGCATCAGCGTTTTAAGCTGGCGCAGGGTGCATTTTCCTCCCTCAACGATCAGGCGCAGGAAAGCCTGACCAGCATCCGCATGGTGAAAGCCTTCGGTCTTGAGGATCATCAGTCCCGGCAGTTTGCGGCGATAGCGGCGGACGCCGGTGAGAAAAACCTGCGCGTGGCGCGCGTGGACGCCCGCTTTGATCCTACGATCTATATCGCGATTGGCTTATCTAATTTGCTGGCGGTTGGCGGTGGCGGCTGGTTGGTCTGGCATCAGCAGATGACGCTGGGCCAGTTAACCAGCTTTGTTATGTATCTGGGCCTGATGATCTGGCCAATGCTGGCGCTGGCGTGGATGTTTAACATTGTTGAGCGCGGCAGCGCGGCGTGGAGCCGTATTCGTTCGCTGCTGTCAGAGGCACCGGCGGTGGCAGACGGCAGTAAGATATTGCCGGAAGGACGCGGCGTGCTGCAGGCGGCAATCCGCGAATTCAGCTATCCAGGCAACGCACAGCCTGCGCTGCGCAACCTGAATTTTAATCTCAGGCCTGGGCAGATGCTGGGTCTGTGCGGCCCCACCGGGGCGGGGAAAAGTACGCTGTTGAGCCTGATTCAGCGCCATTTCGATATCTCTCAGGGCGATATTCGCTATCACGGTATCCCGCTGACGCAGCTGCGGATTGATAGCTGGCGCGGGCGGCTGGCGGTGGTGAATCAAACGCCGTTTCTGTTTTCCGATACCATAGCGAACAATATTGCGCTGGGGCGTCCTGGCGCCAGTCGCGATGAAATTGAACGCGCCGCTAAGCTGGCAAGCGTTCATGAAGATATTCTGCGCCTGCCGCAGGGATATGAAACCGAGGTGGGCGAACGCGGCGTGATGCTCTCCGGCGGTCAGAAGCAGCGTATCTCTATCGCGCGCGCCCTGCTGCTGAATGCCGAAATCCTGATACTGGATGATGCGCTTTCGGCAGTGGATGGGCGGACCGAGCATCAAATTTTGCATAACCTGCGTCGCTGGGGACAGGGTCGAACAGTGATCATCAGCGCTCATCGCCTGTCGGCGCTTACCGAAGCCAGTGAAATTTTGGTTATGCAGCATGGCGTTGTGGCGCAGCGTGGCGAGCATAACGCGCTGTTACAGCAGAAGGGGTGGTATAGCGATATGTATCGTTATCAGCAGCTGGAAGCCGCGTTGAGTGAGGATGAAGTTAGCCGCAGCAGTGAGGAGAAACAGCATGGCTGATACCAGAAAACTTTGGCCGACGCTGAAAAGGCTGCTCTCCTACGGCAAACCCTGGCGTAAAGCGCTCTCGCTGGCGGTGCTGATGCTGTGGATCGCTGCCGCTGCCGAAGTGCTGGGCCCGGTGCTGATTGGTTATTTTATCGATCATTTTATTGCGCAGCATCAAATGCCCATTGGGCTGGCGATTGGCCTGGCCTGTGCGTTTATTCTGCTGCAGGGGCTGGCGGCGCTGTTGCATTACTGGCAGGCGTTATTGTTTAACCAGGCGGCGGTGGGTGTTGTTCAGCGACTGCGATCTGATGTGATGGATGCGGCTTTGCGTCAGCCGCTCAGCGCCTTTGACCAGCAGCCGGTGGGCCAGATTATTTCACGCGTGACCAATGATACTGAAGTCATAAAAGATCTCTGGGTGACGGTTGTCGCGACCGTATTGCGCAGCGCGGCGCTGGTTGGCGCAATGCTGATCGCCATGTTTAGCCTGGACTGGCGCATGGCGCTGGTAGCGGTGGTGATTTTCCCGCTGGTGTTCACCGTGATGCTGATCTATCAGCGCTATAGTACGCCAATTGTTCGGCGGGTTCGCAGCTATCTGGCCGATATCAATAATGGCTTTAATGAAGTCATCAACGGCATGAGCGTTATTCAGCAGTTTCGTCAACAGGCACGATTTGGCGAGCGGATAGGGGAGGCCAGTCGATCGCACTATCTGGCACGCATGGAGACGTTAAGGCTGGACGGCTTTCTGCTGCGTCCCTTGCTCAGCCTGTTTTCAGCGGCTATTTTGTGCGGTTTGCTGATGCTGTTTAGTTTCTCGTCGGTTGGCGTATTTGAGGTTGGCGTGCTGTACGCCTTCATCAGCTATCTGGGACGGCTAAATGAACCGCTAATTGAATTGACCACGCAGCAGTCGATGCTGCAGCAGGCGATTGTTGCTGGCGAGCGCATTTTTGAGCTCATGGATGCACCGCGTCAGCATTACGGTCAGGAAGATCAGCCTTTGCAAAGTGGCCGCATCGATATTGAACATCTGAGTTTTGCCTATCGTGACGGACGCAATGTGCTGGAGGACATTTCACTTCAGGTTCCTTCACGCAGCTTTGTCGCCCTTGTCGGTCATACCGGCAGCGGTAAGAGTACGCTTGCCAGCCTGCTGATGGGCTACTATCCAGTGAAGCAGGGGCGCATTTGTCTGGATGGACGTCCGCTGGAACAGTTCAGCCATCAGGCGCTGCGTCAGGGAGTGGCAATGGTTCAACAGGATCCAGTGGTGCTGGCCGATAGCTTCTTCGCCAATGTAACGCTGGGGCGTGATATCAGCGAACAGGCGGTTTGGGAGGCGCTGGAAGCGGTTCAACTGGCAGAGCTGGCACGCGGCCTCTCTGACGGCATCCATACGCGCCTTAATGAACAAGGTAATAATCTGTCGGTAGGGCAGAAGCAGCTGCTGGCGCTGGCGCGTGTCCTGGTTGCCGAACCGCAGATCCTTATTCTGGATGAGGCGACAGCCAATATCGATTCCGGCACCGAGCAGGCGATTCAGCGTGCCCTGCAACAAGTCAGAAAGAAAACCACGCTGGTGGTTATTGCGCACCGTCTTTCTACCATTACCGAAGCGGATACGATTCTGGTGTTACATCGTGGACAGGCCGTTGAGCGCGGCACGCACACTGAGCTACTGGCGCGGCAGGGGCGCTACTGGCAAATGTATCAGCTGCAGCAGGTAGGCAGTGAGCTGACAATGGGCATTACTGAAGGAGCCTGATCCCTTCTTGCACCTTTTTCAGGCGTGATTATCAGAATGTTCTCTGGAAATGCGCACCAGGTTGTCATAACGCACCTTTATGGTGCGTTTTTTTCTGCTGTGTGCGGCCATTTTTCCTGTCACAGGCGCGCTCGTGCCGATTACGCCGCTTCCTGCTCTACTTTCACTCTCGGTCCATAGCTGGCACAACCTTTGCTTTACCCTCCCTGTGTCAGATGCCTGACCAACATGATTAAGCAAGGGGAGCGTATGAAGCTGGTTACCGTTGTCATCAAGCCATTCAAACTGGAGGATGTGCGCGAAGCGCTCTCTTCTATCGGCATCCAGGGATTGACCGTCACAGAGGTTAAGGGATTTGGTCGTCAAAAAGGCCACGCTGAACTCTATCGTGGCGCTGAATATAGCGTGAATTTTCTGCCGAAAGTCAAAATCGATATCGCCATTGCTGACGATCAACTGGATGAAGTAGTGGATGTGATCAGTAAGGCGGCCTATACCGGCAAAATTGGCGACGGCAAAATTTTTGTTGCTGAGCTGCAACGCGTTATCCGTATTCGCACCGGTGAAACTGACGAAGCCGCTCTTTAAGTCGGGTTCGGTAACTTGTGATGGGATGGAATAAAATGAATAAATTAATGACCAAAGGCCTCGCTGGCCTGGCGCTGTTACCATCGCTGGCGATGGCGGCGCCTGCCGTTGCGGATAAGGCGGATAACGCCTTTATGATGATTTGCACCGCGCTGGTGCTGTTTATGACAATTCCCGGGATAGCGCTCTTTTATGGTGGCCTGATCCGCGCTAAAAACGTTCTGTCACTGCTGACGCAGGTCTCTGTGACCTTCGCTATGGTGTGCGTAATCTGGGTGCTGTATGGCTACTCTCTGGCATTTAGCGAAGGTAACGCCTTTTTCGGTGGCCTGGAGTGGCTAATGCTGAAAAATATCAGCCTGACGGCATTAAGCGGCACCATTTATCAATACATTCACGTGGTCTTTCAGGCCTCTTTCGCCTGTATTACCGTTGGACTGATTGTTGGCTCTATTGCCGAGCGCATTCGCTTCTCAGCCGTACTGATCTTTGTGGTTATCTGGCTGACGCTGGCTTACCTGCCTATTGCCCATATGGTCTGGGCGGGCGGCTTCCTGGCGCAGGATGGCGCGCTCGATTTTGCAGGCGGAACCGTGGTTCATATCAACGCCGCCGTTGCCGGCCTGGTTGGTGCTTACCTGGTAGGTAAACGCGCAGGCTTTGGCAAAGAGGCATTTAAACCGCATAACCTGCCGATGGTATTTACCGGCACGGCGATCCTCTATGTTGGCTGGTTTGGTTTTAACGCCGGCTCAGCGGCGGCGGCCAACGAGATTGCTGCGCTGGCTTTCCTGAACACCGTGGTAGCCACAGCGGGTGCCGTACTCTCCTGGACCTTTGGCGAATGGGCGCTGCGTGGAAAGCCTTCGCTGCTTGGTGCCAGCTCCGGCTTTATCGCAGGTCTGGTAGCGATTACGCCTGCCTGTGGCTACGTTGGCGTTGGCGGTGCGCTGCTGATTGGTCTGATTGGCGGTCTCGGCGGCCTGTGGGGCGTCACTGTCCTGAAAAAATGGCTGCGCGTGGATGACCCGTGCGATGTGTTCGGCGTACACGGTGTTTGCGGCATTATTGGCTGCATCCTCACCGGCGTTTTCGCCTCCTCTTCACTGGGCGGCGTGGGTTACGCTGAGGGCGTCTCCATGGGCCATCAGATTTGGGTACAGCTGTTTAGTGTGATTTTAACAATCATCTGGACCGGCGTGGTAGCCTTTATAGGTTTCAAAGTCGCGGACATGCTGGTAGGACTGCGTGTGCCGGAAGAGCAGGAGCGTGAAGGGCTTGATGTTAACAGCCACGGCGAGAATGCTTATAATCAGTAATCGACATTAAATAAAAGAAAAGGACGATACCCGGTATCGTCCTTTTTCATGGTATCAACTGCGCTGACGCATTACGCCTTCCTGCACCGTGGAAGCAACTAACACGCCTTCCTGGGTATAAAACTCTCCACGTACAAAGCCGCGCGCCCCGGAAGCCGACGTGCTTTCTACGCTGTATAACAGCCACTGATTCAAATCCACCGCACGGTGAAACCACATAGAGTGATCGATGGTGGCAACCTGCATACCTGGCTCCAGAAAACCTTTGCCGTGAGGCTGTAACGCAACCGGAAGAAAGTTCAGATCGGAAGCGTAGCCCAGCAAATATTGATGGATACGCGCGTCATCAGGCATTGCACCGTTAGCGCGTAGCCACACCTGGCGCGTTGGCGCATCGACATGACCTTTTAACGGATTGTGGAAGGTTACCGGGCGGATATCTAATGGCTTTTCGGCAAGGAACTTTGCGCGCACCTTTTCCGGGATCATGTCGGCCAGCCGCTGGGCAATCTCCGTTTCGCTGGGCTGTCCCTCCGGACCGGAAACATCAGGCATCGGTTTTTGATGTTCAAAGCCGCTTTCCGGTGCCTGGAAGGAGGCGGTCATGTAAAAGATAGGTTGGCCATTTTGAATAGCGGCAACGCGGCGCGCGCTGAAGCTGTGGCCATCCCGCAGCGTTTCGACATCATAAATAATCGCTTTCTGGCTATCGCCCGGTCGCAGAAAATAGCTGTGGAAAGAATGGATATTCCTTTCCACAGGCACGGTGTGCTTGGCGGCATGCAGCGCCTGTCCCACGACCTGCCCGCCAAAAACCTGGCGCAGACCTAAATCCTCGCTTTGGCCGCGAAACAGGCCTTCCTCAAGTTTCTCCAACTGCAACAGGTTAAGGAGATTTTTTAATGCCTGGCTCATCAGATGTTCCTCAATAACATTACCGCTTTAGTTTGCGAGATCCGACCAGCTCCTGCAACTGTGCCAGACGCTAAAGGTTCAGTTAATAAAAATGAACCCGGCAGTCGCCAGGCAAAAAAGCGGATCCTGTGCCAGAATTAAGCACATACAGCGTCTTATAGCTGTTTCGGCCAATTTGTCGCCGACACGACATTGATCAGAAGGAGAGGTTATCAATGAAATTCTGGCATGTAATGAGCGGAGCAGCGCTGGCCGTTGCCCTTGCAGGTTGTGCAGATAAAAGTGCAAATATTCCTGTTCCCACGCCGGGCGCAGAGTTAGCAGGACAACCCGTTATTGCCCAACCCAACGTGAGCGGTTCCATCTATATCCGGCAAAAAGTGGCGTTACCGCCGGATGCAGCATTAACGGTAACCCTTTCAGACGCATCCCTGGCGAACGCTCCGGCCAAAGTGCTGGCGCAGCGCGTGGTTCTTACCGAGGGTAAACAGGCGCCTTTCCGTTTTACTTTGCCTTTTAACCCGGCCGATATTCAGCCTGACGCGCGCATTCTCTTAAGCGCAGCGATTACTCAGGATAATAAGGTTATTTTTATGACCGAATCGGTTAAACCGGCAATCAATAGTGGCGGAACAAAAATCGACTTAACCCTGGTTCCGGCTACATCGGTTGCTATGCCGACCCGCAGTGGCGCAGCGACAACCGTTCCGTCTACGTCGCCGACTCAGGTTACGCCATCCTCATCAATACCTGCACCAACCAGTTTCTAAATATGTTTATGGGGGCCAGCGGTGCTGGCCTTACCATTGCCATCGGTAACGCGCCAGATCAACTTCTCCGGCATCGCTGATTTCAATTCCTTCCGCTTCCAGCGCATCACGCTGCCGCAGCAAATCATCCCCTTGCAGGGATATCTGTCCGTGGCGGTTAATAATCCGATACCAGGGCAGGCGACTATCGGCAGGCAGACGCTTTAATAATCCGCCAACCTGACGCGCTGCACGTGGCGAGCCGGCCAGGCGCGCCACATCGCCATAGGTAGCAACGGTGCCAAAGGGAATAGCGGCGATAACCTGTATCACACGCTGAGAGAAAGAGTCATTTTCCATAGCGGCTCCTGCTTTAGGTTTGTGCTTATCCTCGCAAAAAGCAGCATGCAAAGAAATATGCCAAAGCGGTAACACTGCCATGAGAGAAAATACTCAAGAAAAACGGAGGGTTGTTTAATAAAACAACGGTTGAGGGCCTGCGGCTTGCATTTACCCCAGGCATCATTGATAATGCCTTCGCTCTGTAACGGAGCACGTCAATGGGGGCCCTGTTGGTTCTCCCGCAACGCTAACTTGTGAACTCGGTCAGGTCCGGAAGGAAGCAGCCGCAGCAGGTGACGCGTGTGCCGGGATGTAGCTGGCAGGGCCCCCACCATTTTTATCCATCCCGTTATTCCTCATCTATTTAGCGTACATATTTCCATACTGATACTGGGACTTTATCGTACAGCTTATTCATTGTTAATTCAGCCAAACGATGATCCGCAGCAGAATAAAAAACAGCCAGTTCATCATCAGGTAATTCATATTTATTCTTTTCAATAACACGCTCAAGTGTATCAATGGATCGGCAACGTCTTAAGCGCATCAGATAGTCAGTCTTGGTCATAATTTTTTCTGTCATGGTTAAACCATAATAAATTAACGGTTGCTAAAATGAATGGCTTGGCTGTAAAGGAAGCTGAGCGCACTCTTCTGCGAAAAGGTTAAACAAACGTCTGGCGGAACGCTGCCAGCGTTGTAGATCCTGAACATTGATGCCGTAATTACTGAAAAGCATAAAGGTATCATCGAGGTAATCATCTATTTGAACAATGAGATCCTCATCCTCAGCATGCTTAATTTTATAATTCATAGTGAATGAAGCAATATGTTCAATCAGATCATTCAGTTGTAAATTAGAAGCGGACGTAGGATCATTAACCCAGCCATGATGGCTGTCACCTAACGTTGCCATACTTTCGTCGTACAGATTTTCACACAAGAAATTCAACTGGGCAATATCATGCCGTTTCGGTGAGTATTCGTCCATCTTTTTTCCCTCCATACATCGACCATTGTCTGCATGCGAAACAGTGAAAAAAGCACCGTACTATAGGGTTAATATTAAGATTCGTTAGTTGATCAGACAAGGTAAATATAACGTAAGCTTGCTCTTTTCAGATAAGGTATGAGTAAATTTAAAGTTCATCAGCGGTGGAAGGGCGCGTATCATCAATAAAATTAAAGGCCAGTGCGCCAGGAATTACCTCAAACTCAACGCTTTCCCGTTGGGATTCTGTCTGATTAATGTCAAGACAAGCATTGAATACATTCCAGTCGAACTGATAGTACAGTTTATATCTTTCATCATTTATTGGCTCTACAGAAATAATCTTAACCGATCCCGGAACAAAAAGCGCATTCTGTGAATACCATTGCAGGTCGCCGATCAGCATTTTTTCTATTTTGGGAATATTCTGTAGGATTAGACTTTTTAATTTTAGCGGGTTTCTCTCATCTTGCAAAATATCGCACGGGATAATTTTTCTCACTTTACCTCCGCTGAGCGTATCCAGACTTAGGATAAGAATGAGATTAAGTATGCCAGAAGACAAGCAGGGTTAATTAATATTGAGCCTAAATTTATGCCAGTAAATGTCATGCTTTTACAGGCTAATGTTTAACTGATGTAAACTTACTTCGTTGAATTTTATAAATTTAGAGCAAAGCGATAGCTTAATCAAGCTACTTTATTGACATAAAAGGATACAATTTTCCTACAGCTATGGTTTAAGCCGCAGTGGTTGATTGCTGTTTAGCGTGATGAAAAGCAGAGAATAAAAAGCGATTGAGCAAAAAAAGTATCAGGCCAGCGTAATCGCCAGCCTGCTACCTGTTTAACGTTTTTTCTTACCGCCCTGAACGGCTTTGAAGCGCGGATTACTTTTGCAAATGACATATACGCGACCGTGCCGGCGAACTATCTTGCAGTCCTTGTGACGCTGTTTAGCCGCGCGTAACGAGCTTAAAACTTTCATAACCCCTTTTTCTCCTTAATCATTTTTGCCGAAAAAACGGCCATAACGTTGATTAAAGCGCGCTGAGCTTCCTTCACGGCTGTAGTCTTTTTGCTTGCCCGTATAATGTGGATGCGAAGCAGAAGAGACATCCAGCGCAACATAGGGGAAAGTTTCACCGTCGATTTCAATTGTCCGGTCGGTTTTAATCGTCGAACCTGTTTTAAAGTAGTGATCGACGCTGGTGTCGTGAAAAACGACGGTACGGTAATGGGGATGAATACCCGGTTTCATAGCGGCTCCTTTTGATATGTTATATCATAACATAAATTAATTATGCGCCTTTCATTTGCGTTATGCAACGGGTCGATGCTGCCGCACAGAAGATGAAGTGAACCGCGAGGGATAACAGCCTGAGCAGGGGATGAACCAGGTAAAAAAAGAGGCCACATAAAGTGGCCTCTGGTTAACGCATGATTAATGCTGGTGTTCTACAGGATGGCCCTGTTCCAGCTCTTCCTTATGTTTGCTGAAGCGGCGACGCACCACCACAAAGAACACAGGAACAAAGAAGATAGCCAGCACAGTCGCCGTTACCATGCCGCCCATGACGCCGGTACCTACCGCGTTCTGCGCGCCAGAACCTGCGCCAGTACTGATAGCCAGCGGCAATACGCCGAGGATGAATGCCAGAGAGGTCATCAGGATAGGACGCAGACGCATACGGGTTGCTTCCAGCGTCGCTTCCACCAGTCCTTTCCCTTCTTTTTCCATTAGATCTTTGGCAAATTCAACAATCAATATCGCGTTCTTCGCTGATAGCCCCACGGTAGTTAACAGGCCTACCACAAAGTAGACGTCGTTACTCAGACCGCGCAGCGTAGTGAAGATCAGGGCACCAATCACCCCTAACGGCACTACCAGCATAACGGCGAACGGAATTGACCAACTCTCATAGAGCGCTGCCAGACACAGGAACACCACAATCAGTGAAATGGCGTAGAGCGCAGGTGCCTGGTTGCCGGAAAGGCGTTCCTGATAGGACATACCGGTCCAGTCATAGCCAATACCCTGCGGCAGCTGTGAAGCTAACTCCTCCATCAATGCCATGGCATCACCCGAGCTGCGGCCTGGTGCCGCCTGTCCCAGAATTTCCATGGCCGGGAGGCCGTTATAGCGTTCCAGGCGCGGCGAACCATACTGCCACTGCGCTGAAGAGAAGGCAGAGAAGGGCACCATATCACCGTTAGACGCGCGCACGTACCATTTATTGATATCGTCCGGCAGCATACGTGAATCGGCTTTACCCATCACATAGACTTTTTTCACGCGGCCGCGATCGATAAAGTCGTTAACGTACGAGCCACCCCAGGCAGCGCCCAGCGTGGTGTTGATATCGGAAATGGAAACGCCCAGCGCCTGTGCCTTTTCCTGATCAACCGTCAGCTTGTACTGCGGCGTATCTTCCAGACCGTTGGGGCGTACGCCCACTAACGTATCAGGATGCTGTGCCACCATGCCCAGCAGCTGATTACGCGCCTGCATAAGTTTGTCATGACCCAGGTTAGCCTGATCGATCAGTTCAAAGTCGAAACCGGTGGCGTTACCCAGCTCGATAATTGCCGGCAGGTTAAACGGAATAACCATGGCATCTTTAATTGAGCTGAGCGCCTGCATGGCGCGACCTGCAATGGCTGGCACCTTGTTTTCTGCGCCGCCACGCTCTTCCCACGGCTTAAGGCTGACGAAGGCGATACCGGTGTTTTGTCCGCGACCAGCAAAGCCGAAGCCGTTAACGGTAAACACCGACTCAACGCTGGCTTTCTCTTTGGTCAGGAAATAGTGAGTGACCTCATCCAGCACCTTCTGCGTACGCTCCTGCGTTGCGCCTGCGGGTAGCTGAGCCTGGGCCAACAGCAGACCCTGGTCCTCTTCCGGCAGGAACGAGGTAGGCAGACGCATAAACAGCACGGCCATGCCGATTACAATCAGCAGATAAAGCAGCAGATAACGACCGGTACTGCGTACGATATGCCCAACGCTATCCACATAGTGGTTAGTGCTCTTATCAAACAGGCGGTTAAACCAACCGAAGAAACCGGTGGTTTTGCCGTGATCGCCTTTTTTGATCGGCTTCAGCATGGTGGCGCAGAGCGCCGGAGTCAGGATCAATGCCACAATTACCGACAGCACCATTGCAGAAACAATCGTAATGGAGAACTGACGATAGATAACCCCGGTCGAGCCACCAAAGAAGGCCATAGGAACAAACACGGCGGAGAGCACCAGCGCAATACCTACCAGCGCGCCCTGGATCTGTCCCATCGATTTACGCGTCGCTTCTTTTGGCGACAGCCCTTCTTCAGCCATAACGCGTTCGACGTTCTCTACCACCACGATGGCGTCATCCACCAGCAAGCCGATAGCCAACACCATCCCGAACATCGTCAGGGTGTTTATCGAGTAGCCGAACGCATTAATAATGGCGAAGGTCCCTAACAGAACCACCGGCACCGCAATCGTTGGGATAAGCGTGGCGCGGAAGTTTTGCAGGAACAAATACATGACCAGGAACACCAGCAAAATCGCTTCAAACAGCGTTTTTACCACCTCAAAGATAGAGATTTTAACAAACGGTGTGGTGTCATAAGGGTAAACTACTTTCAACCCGGCAGGGAAAGTGGGCGAAAGACGCGCCAGCTCAGCTTTTACCGCTTCGGCAGTATCCAGCGCGTTAGCACCGGTTGCCAGCTTAATACCGAGACCGGAAGCGGGCTGGCCGTTAAAGCGTGCGATGATTTCATAGTTCTCACCGCCCAGTTCAATGGTTGCCACATCACGCAGACGAACCTGAGATCCATCCGAATTTACTTTCAGTAAGATCTTACCGAACTCTTCCGTGGAGGTCAGACGCGTTTGCGCGATGATTGAGGCATTAAGCTGTTGACCTTTCACCGGCGGCGTACCGCCCAACTGACCGGCCGCGACCTGGGCGTTTTGCGTAGAAATCGCATTCACCACGTCAACCGGCGTCAGCTGATAATTATTCAGCTTATGCGGGTCCATCCAGATACGCATAGCGTACTGCGCACCAAACAGCTGGGTATCGCCCACGCCGGTGGTACGGCTGATAGGGTCTTTGATGTTTGAAGAGACAAAGTCCGCAATATCGTTCTGCGTCATGCTGCCATCTTCACTCACAAAGCCCGCTACCATCAGGAAGCTGCTGGAGGATTTTTCAACCTGGATACCCTGCTGCTGAACTTCCTGCGGCAGAAGCGGCATCGCCAGCTGCAGTTTATTCTGTACCTGCACCTGGGCGATATCGGCATTAGTACCCGACTGGAAAGAGAGGGTCAGCTGCAGCGAGCCGGATGAATCGCTATTGGAGGACATATACATCAATCCATCAATACCGTTCATGTTCTGCTCAATAACCTGCGTTACCGAGTCCTGCAGCGTTTTAGCATCCGCACCTGGATAGTTTGCGTTAATCTGTATCGCTACGGGAGCAACGTTTGGATATTGCTCAATCGGCAGCTTAAGAATCGATAGCGCACCCGCCAGCATGATAATGATGGCGATTACCCACGCAAATATGGGGCGATCGATAAAGAACTTAGCCATGTATCAGTGGCTCCTGTTTAAGACTGAGGTTTTTCAGATTGCTGTTGCGACTGCTGCTTCGCTTTCGCATCATCTGTTACTTCCTGTGGCGTGACTTGTGCGCCAGGTTTTGCACGTTGAATGCCGACCGAAATCACGCGATCGCCAGCCTGTACGCCCTGGGTTACCAGCCACTTATCACCAATTGCCTGCTGAGCGGTCACGTTACGCATGGCCACTTTATTATCCTGGCCCACCACCATTACCGTTGCCTGACCGGTTGGCGTGCGGGTTACCGCCTGTTGCGGAACCAGGATAGCGTTTGGATTGGTGCCTTCTTCCAGACGCGCACGAACAAACATACCCGGCAGTAGACGATGATCCGGGTTTGGGAACACCGCACGCAGCGTAATCGAGCCGGTTGTCTCATCAACGGTAACATCAGAGAATTCCAGGGTACCTGGATGCTGATATTCGGTACCATCAGGCATCATCAGCGTTACGTTGGCTTTGCCGTCGGTTTGCTTTAACTGGCCCGACTCCAGTTCGTTACGCAAGCGCAGATATTCATCGCTGGACTGGGTCACGTCGACATACATTGGATCAAGCTGCTGTACGGTCGCCAGCGCATTGGTTTGCCCGGTCTGCACCAGCGCGCCTTCGGTAACAGACGATTTACCGATACGGCCACTAATAGGAGAGGTAACCCTGGTGTAGGCCAGATTGATGCGCGCCGTCTCCACGTTAGCTTTAGCGACGGCTACTGCGGCGGCCGTTTGGCTCTGCGTGGCCATCGCCTGGTCGTAATCCTGCTGGCTGATATATTTCGTACCCAGAAGCGGCTGATAACGTTTTACCGTGACGGCGGCAATTTGGGCATTGGCCTGCGCCTGGGCGAGATCGCCTTTGGCACTGTTATAAGCGGCCTGATAAGGCGCAGGGTCGATCTGGTACAGCGATTCGCCAGCCTTAATATCGGTGCCTTCCACAAAATTACGTTTCAAAATAATGCCTGAAACTTGCGGACGTACTTCCGCCACGCGATAGGCGGAGGTCCTGCCCGGTAGCTCCGTGGTAATTTTCAACGGTTCGCTTTTCAGCGTTACTACACCAACTTCCGGCGCCTGCTGCTGTTGGCCTGCCTGTTCGGACTTATCATCACATCCTGTAAGCAAAAAGCTGCCTGAAAGCATCAGGGCGGCCGCCAGAGGCGTTAACCCTCTGTTATTTTTCATAAATCAACCTCGAGTGTTCGATATCGATTGGTCAATGGATCACAAACCGTTGAGCCATTGCTGCGTTTAAATTATGGTCATGCTATGGTACATACATTCGCAAATGTATGTAAATCTGCCGCTTGGTAAAAGCACTCACTATGGCACGAAAAACCAAACAGCAAGCCCTTGAAACACGACATCAAATTATTGATGCCGCCATTGAACGCTTCTCGGAATTCGGTGTTTCGGCGACCTCGCTTGCTGATATTGCCACCGCGGCTGGCGTAACGCGTGGCGCTATCTACTGGCATTTTAAAAACAAGACCGATCTACTGAATGAGATCTGGGCGCAGTCTGAGACTGGCCTGGAGGACGTTGAGCAAGAGTATCAGGCAAAATACCCAGACGATCCACTTTCTGTGATGCGCGCCATGCTGCGTTATGTTTTTGAAGCGCCAGCGCGCGACAAACGGCGGCGCTCACTGCTGGAAATTATTTTCCATAAATGTGAATTTGTGGGTGAAATGCTGCCGTTACAGATTATGCAGCAGAACCTCTATCTGGAATGTTACGAAAAGATAGAGCAGTCCCTGAGCCACTGCATCAAGGCCGGACAACTGCCCGCTGAGCTTAATATGCGGCGGGCGACGATTGTGATCCGCGGCTATGTTACCGGCATTGTCGAAAACTGGTTGTTTATGCCAGAGAGTTTCGATATTGAACAGGATGCGCCGATCCTGGTGGAAACGCTGATTGATATGCTAAAAACCAGCCCCAATCTCAGTTAGCCCGTCCTTAGCTAAGTACAGAAAATTGCTGTTTTTTTTCAAAATCACGGCGCACAATCTCCAGCGCTGCCAGCACGGTTTCTGGCGGGATCTCGTTTTGTTCCAGCAGCATAATCAGATCCACCGCCAGTTTTATCTCATCAGAGGCGCTTTCCAGCGACATATTGTGCTCCTTAACGTCGTATAACCCGTGCAACCGCCGTCAGCAGTAATGCACCCGTCAGCGCCAGCAACAGCGCGCGCGGATGCAGGCTGGCCAGCGTGCCCCAGTTAAAATACACGCTAACATAGCCGCCGACCAGGGCGCCAATGGTCGCTAAAACCAACGTTGGTAGCCAGCTGCCGCGCCCTGACATCAATTTGCTTGCTGTCAGACCAACCAACAGACCCACAACCAGCCAGGATAACAGTCCCATATTGATGTCCTTATTAAGCGCCAATTTTAAACCTGTAAATAACAATAGATAAAATAGCCTGTCAGCGGCTGCAGCACAGCCCGCGGGCTGTGATAAAGTGATCCCGGTAGTTTTTTCACGGGACAGGGCATGCAGCGTATCATCTTACTGATTATTGGCTGGTTGGCGATCGTGCTGGGCACGCTGGGTGTGGTTTTACCGCTGCTGCCGACCACGCCGTTTATTTTACTGGCTGCCTGGTGCTTTGCCCGTTCTTCGCCACGCTTTCATCAATGGCTGTTGTATCGCTCCTGGTTTGGCGTGTATCTGCGTCACTGGCAGCAATACCGTGCGCTGCCACCGGGCGTAAAACCGCGCGCCATAGTGCTTATTATCTGTACCTTCGCCATTTCAATCTGGCTGGTGAAAATCTTCTGGCTGCGGATTATGCTGCTCTGTATGTTAGCGGCGCTGCTGCTGTTTATGTGGCGGATGCCGGTGGTTGCAGGGGATAAAACCAAGGGTTAAGGCATAAATTGACTTTTTACCTTATCGATTTTCAAACACTTAAACTGCCAGCATGGCAAACAGAGTTGCATTTGTCCTGCGGTTTGCTTAGATTTGTTCGTTTTCGTGCGTGGCTTCCCTGATTTCCTTATTTTTCGTCTGCGGAATTATCCGTCAGCGTAAAGCGAGGCTGCGCGAGTCAGTTTAGTATTCACCAGGCATAACATTATGACCGCGACTGCACAGCAGCTTGAATTTCTTAAAGACAGTATTAAAAGCGTTCCGGACTATCCGAAACCGGGTATCCTGTTTCGTGATGTTACCAGTCTGCTGGAAGATCCGCGCGCTTTCGCCACAACGATTGATCTGTTCATTGAACGCTTCCGCGATCGGGGAATTACCAAGGTAGTGGGTACCGAGGCGCGTGGCTTCCTGTTTGGCGCGCCGGTAGCGCTGGGTCTGGGCGTTGGCTTCGTGCCGGTGCGTAAGCCGGGCAAACTGCCGCGGGAAACCTATAGCGAAACCTACGATCTGGAATATGGCAGCGACCAGCTTGAACTGCATCGCGATGCGATTAAGCCAGGCGATGTGGTGCTGGTGGTGGACGATCTGCTGGCTACCGGCGGCACCATTGAAGCGACCGCTAAGCTTATCCGCCGCGCCGGTGGTGAAGTGAAAGACGCCGCCTTTGTGATCAACCTGTTCGATTTGAACGGCGAAGCCCGCCTTAACGCGCTGGGTATTGATTGCTACAGCCTGGTCGCCTTCCCGGGCCACTGAGTTTCCCGCCTTCAGCCTCGCCGTAGCGGCGGGGCTGTGTTAGCATGTCCCACTGGTTTTCAACACATCTTGTGAACGAATGAGTTATCAGGTCCTTGCCCGCAAGTGGCGTCCACAAGCGTTTTCCGATGTCGTTGGTCAGGAGCATGTTTTGACTGCGCTGGCGAACGGTTTGTCGCTGGGACGAATCCACCACGCTTATCTTTTTTCCGGCACCCGAGGCGTCGGGAAAACCACCATTGCGCGTTTGCTGGCCAAAGGGCTCAACTGCGAAACCGGTATCACCGCCACGCCCTGCGGCGTTTGCGATAACTGCCGCGAAATCGAACAGGGTCGCTTTGTCGATCTGATTGAAATCGATGCCGCCTCGCGAACTAAAGTTGAAGACACCCGCGATCTGCTGGACAACGTGCAGTACGCGCCCGCGCGCGGTCGCTTTAAGGTCTACTTGATCGATGAAGTGCATATGCTGTCGCGTCACAGCTTTAACGCACTGCTGAAAACCCTTGAAGAGCCGCCAGCGCACGTTAAATTCCTGTTGGCCACCACCGATCCGCAAAAGCTGCCGGTGACCATACTTTCCCGTTGCCTGCAATTCCATCTCAAAGCGCTGGATGTCGATCAAATCCGACAGCAGCTGGAATATGTGCTGGAGCAGGAAAATATCACTGCGGAGCTGCGCGCATTGCAGCTGCTGGCGCGTGCGGCGGACGGCAGTATGCGCGATGCGCTGAGTCTGACCGATCAGGCGATTGCCAGCGGCGAAGGGCAGGTTACCACTGAAAGCGTCGCCGCGATGCTGGGCACGCTGGATGACGAGCAGCCGCTGGCGTTAATCGAGGCATTAGCCGCCGCCGATGGTCAGCAAACCATGTCGCTGCTGCAACAGGCGGCCAGCCGTGGCGTTGAATGGGAAGCGCTGCTGGTGGAGATGCTGCGTCTGCTGCACCGTATCGCCATGATCCAACTGCTGCCTTCAGCGCTTAGCGAAGAGTATGCGGCAGTGGAGCAGCGCCTGCGTGAACTGGCGCGCGTGGTTCCGCCAGCCGATGTGCAACTCTATTACCAAACCATTCTGATGGGGCGTAAAGAACTGCCGCTGGCGCCCGATCGCCGTATGGGCGTAGAAATGGCGCTGCTGCGCGCGCTGGCTTTTCACCCGCAGGTAGAGATCGCCGAGCCGGTCACGCGACCGGTGATGTCGCCGCAGCCTAATGTACAAACGCCGCCTTCCGCCGCTGCCGCCGCGTTTTCCGCTCCGGAAGCAGCGCAACCGCAGCCGGCACCCGCCTCTGGCGCGCCGGAGACGCCTCTGCCCGACACAACCAGCCAGCTACTGCAGGCGCGTACTCAACTATTGCGCCAGCAGGGAGCAACCAAAACAAAAAAGAGTGAGCCGGCAGCGCTAAGTGCGCGGCCGGCAGGCTCGGCGCTGGAACGTCTCGCTCAGGTAACGGAGCGCGCCGCCAGACGACCAGCGGCAGAACCGGCAGCGCCAGCGAAAAAAGAGGCCTACCGCTGGAAAGCGCAAAATACGGTAGCCGAAAGCGAAGCGCCGCAGGTAGCGACGCCGAAGGCGCTGCGTTCCGCACTGGAGCATGAAAAAACGCCGGAGCTGGCCGCCAGACTGGCTGAGGAGGCGCTGGAGCGCGACGCCTGGGCCGCTGAGATCGCCACGCTGACATTGCCGAAACTGGTGCAGCAGCTGGCGCTCAACGCCTGGAAAGAGGAGACGGCGCAGGGGATTTGCCTGCATTTACGCAGCAGCCAGCGTCATCTTAACTCTACTTCAGCACAGCAGGTATTAACCGAAGCATTAAGCAATGCCAGCGGTAAGTCGGTTGAATTGACTATCATTGAAGATGATAATCCTGCGATATTGACGCCTCTGGAGTGGCGTCAGAAGATTTATGAAGAAAAACTGGCGCAGGCGCGTCAGTCCATCATTGCGGATAGCCATATTCAGACGCTGCGTCGTTTTTTTGACGCCGATCTGGATGAGGAGAGTATTCGCCCCGTTTGAATCGCCGCATAACCGGTAACGGCTTACGCGGCCCGAGCAAAAAGAGAGAACGCTATGTTTGGTAAAGGCGGTTTGGGTAACCTGATGAAACAGGCCCAGCAGATGCAAGACAAAATGCAGCAGGTACAGCAAGAGATTGCTGAAATGGAAGTCACCGGCGAATCTGGCGCTGGCCTGGTTAAAGTCACCATTAACGGTGCGCACAACTGCCGTCGTGTAGAGGTGGATCCAAGCCTGCTGGAAGATGACAAAGATATGCTGGAAGATCTGGTCGCTGCGGCTTTCAACGATGCGGCGCGCCGTATTGCTGAAGCGCAGCAGGAGAAAATGTCATCCGTTTCCGCCGGCATGCAGCTGCCGCCGGGCTTTAAGATGCCGTTCTGATGCAAACCAGCCCTTTGCTGGAATCGCTAATGGAAGCGCTGCGCTGTTTGCCGGGCGTTGGCCCGAAATCAGCACAGCGCATGGCGTTTCAGCTATTGCAGCGCGATCGCAGCGGAGGCATGCGTCTGGCTCAGGCGCTGACGCGCGCTATGTCAGAGATTGGTCACTGTACGGACTGCCACACCTTTACCGAACAGGAAATTTGCACCATCTGCGCGAACCCGCGTCGCCAGCAAAACGGGCAAATTTGCGTGGTAGAAAGCCCGGCAGATATCCATGCCATCGAGCAAACCGGGCAGTTTGCCGGACGTTACTTTGTGCTGATGGGGCATCTTTCACCGCTGGACGGCATCGGCCCGCATGATATTGGGCTGGACAGGCTGGAACAGCGGCTGGAAAAAGAGACCATCCAGGAAGTGATCCTGGCGACCAACCCCACGGTGGAAGGCGAAGCCACGGCGAACTATATCGCCGGGCTTTGTGCGCAGTACGGCGTGGATGCCAGCCGTATCGCGCACGGCGTGCCGGTTGGCGGCGAGCTGGAAATGGTTGACGGCACCACGCTGTCGCATTCGCTTGCCGGACGCCATAAGATTAAATACTGACCACTTGCTGGCACATTCTCATGTGCCAGCTTGAAAATAGTTTTCCCATCCCCATCTCTTCCTCAACGTTCGATAAACCTGTTTCAGTTGAGGTAGCAAAACCATGAAAGGACAAGAGACGCGTGGTTTCCAGTCAGAAGTTAAACAGCTTCTGCACCTGATGATCCATTCCCTCTATTCGAATAAAGAGATCTTTCTGCGCGAGCTGATTTCCAACGCTTCGGATGCGGCGGATAAGTTGCGCTTTCGCGCACTTTCCACGCCGGATCTGTATGAAGGCGATGGCGAGCTGCGCGTTCGGGTTTCTGTCGATAAGGAAAACCGCACGCTGACGCTGAGCGATAACGGCATCGGTATGCGTCGCGATGAGGTGATCGAGAACCTCGGTACCATCGCTAAATCGGGCACCAAAGCTTTCCTCGAGTCGCTTGGCTCCGATCAGGCAAAAGACAGCCAGCTGATTGGTCAGTTCGGCGTCGGCTTTTACTCTGCGTTTATCGTTGCCGATAAAGTCACCGTACGTACCCGCGCAGCGGGAAGCGCGCCGGAAGAGGGTGTGTTCTGGGAATCTGCTGGCGAAGGCGAATACACCATTGATGACCTGACTAAGGCGGATCGCGGCACTGAAATCACGTTGCATCTGCGTGAAGGTGAAGATGAGTTCCTCGACAGCTGGCGCGTACGCAGTATCATCAGTAAATATTCCGATCACATCGCGCTGCCGGTTGAGATCGAAACCAAAGATGAAGAAAACGACACCACCAGCTGGGAAAAAATCAACAAGGCGCAGGCGCTGTGGACCCGCAACAAAGCGGAAGTCAGCGATGAAGAGTACAACGAATTCTATAAGCATATCGCTCATGACTTTAGCGATCCGCTGACCTGGAGCCACAACCGCGTAGAGGGCAAACAGGAATATACCAGCCTGCTCTATATTCCGGCGCGCGCGCCGTGGGATATGTGGAACCGCGACCATAAACATGGCCTGAAACTTTATGTTCAGCGCGTCTTTATCATGGATGACGCTGAGCAGTTTATGCCGAACTATCTGCGCTTTGTGCGCGGCCTGATCGACTCCAACGATCTGCCGCTGAACGTCTCGCGTGAAATTCTGCAGGATAACCGCATTACGCAAAACCTGCGCAGCGCGCTAACCAAACGCGTTCTGCAGATGCTGGATAAACTGGCGAAAGATGATGCTGAAAAATATCAGCAGTTCTGGAGTGAGTTTGGTCTGGTGCTGAAAGAAGGCCCGGCCGAAGATCACGCGAACCAGCAGGCGATCGCGAAACTGCTGCGCTTTGCCACCACCAACAGCGAAGGCGCGGCGCAAACCGTCTCGCTGGAAGAGTATGTCAGCCGCATGGTGGAAGGGCAGGAGAAGATCTATTACATCACCGCCGACAGCTATGCCGCAGCGAAAAGTAGCCCGCATCTGGAGCTGTTCCGTAAGAAAGGCATTGAGGTTCTGCTGCTCTCCGATCGTATCGACGAGTGGATGATGAGCTACCTGACCGAGTTCGATGGCAAAGCCTTCCAGTCAGTGAGCAAAGCGGACGAAACGCTGGATAAGCTGGCTGACGAAGAGAACGAAGCGCATAAAGAAGCGGAAAAGGCGCTGGAGCCGTTTGTTGATCGCGTGAAAACGCTGCTGGGCGAGCGGGTGAAAGAGGTACGTCTGACGCACCGTCTGACCGATACGCCCGCTATCGTGACCACCGACGCCAATGAAATGAGCACCCAGATGGCCAAGCTGTTTGCAGCGGCCGGGCAGGCGGTGCCGGATGTGAAATACATCTTTGAGCTGAACCCGGATCACGCGCTGGTGAAACGCGCGGCGGATACGCAGGAGGAAGCGCGCTTTGCTGAATGGGTTGAGCTGCTGCTCGATCAGGCACTGTTTGCTGAGCGCGGTACGCTGGAAGATCCGAACCAGTTTATTCGTCGCATGAACCAGCTGCTGCTGGCCTGAATATCATCAACGTAAGCGTTAAGCCGGCCAGTGCGCCGGCTTTTTTACCTCGGCATTGATTCTGAAAAACAGCGGTTCCTTGCCGTCAGGCTGGATCCTATGGATAAATCGGTTAATGATAGCCGCAGGTAACGCACCCATTAACGCCAGAGCCGCTTCCAGACCCGTTTCCTTGTGATGATCGGGGCTTAATGGTATGTTCTTGGCCTTCTCAGTTAGATCAAAGCGATTCGCAAGGGGATTTACGCAATGCGTATTATTCTGCTCGGCGCTCCAGGCGCAGGTAAGGGTACACAGGCTCAGTTCATTATGGAGAAATACGGTATTCCGCAAATCTCCACGGGCGACATGTTACGTGCGGCGGTAAAAGCCGGTACGGAGCTGGGCAAACAGGCGAAAGCCATTATGGATGAAGGCAAACTGGTTACCGACGATCTGGTTATCGCGCTGGTAAAAGAGCGTATTGCCCAGGACGATTGCCGTAACGGTTTCCTGCTGGACGGTTTCCCGCGCACTATTCCGCAGGCTGATGCGATGAAAGAAGCTGGCATCAAGATTGACTGCGTACTGGAATTTGATGTGCCGGACGAACTGATCGTTGAGCGTATCGTTGGTCGTCGCGTTCATGCGCCTTCTGGCCGCGTGTATCACGTAACCTTTAATCCGCCGAAGGTGGAAGGCAAAGACGACATCACCGGCGAAGAGCTGACCATGCGCAAAGACGATCAGGAAGAGACGGTTCGTAAGCGCCTGGTGGAATACCATGAAATGACCGAGCCGCTGGTGGCTTATTATCAGCAGGAAGCGCAGGCGGGTAATACTCAGTACCATAAAATCGACGGTACGCGTAAAGTGACCGAAGTCAGCGCTGAGCTGGCGAAAATTCTGGGCTAACGCGCCGCGTTGATTCCATTGTCAGGAATATCCGCTGGATATTCCTGATTCATCTTCTTTCTGCCACTGTTTCCCCATTCTCTCTGCCTGTTTCGCACTATCCTCTATACTTTGCCGCTAAGCGTTTTCATCTCTTGTAAGGAAAGGTTTTTCCGGCGAGCTTATCTGTCTCAGCCAGGGTAAAATCAGCGCGTAAAACGAATTAATCCATTTGAAAAAACAGGGATATACGATGAGGCAAGATAAACCCGGCGTCTTGCTGGTCAACCTGGGTACGCCCGATGCGCCAACCACGCCAGCGGTTAAACGCTACCTGAAACAGTTTCTCAGCGATAAGCGTGTAGTGGATACGCCGCGCTGGCTCTGGTGGCCTATTCTGAACGGCGTCATTCTGCCGATCCGCTCTCCGCGCGTATCAAAGCTGTATGCGTCGGTATGGATGGAAGAGGGCTCGCCGCTGATGGTATTCAGTAAACGCCAGCGTAATGCGCTGGCCGCGAAGCTGGATATTCCCGTTGAGCTGGGCATGAGCTACGGCAATCCCAGCCTGAAAAGCGCGGTCGACAGTCTGATGGCGCAGGGCGTAACGCGCCTGATTGTGCTGCCGCTCTATCCGCAGTTCTCCTGTTCAACGGTGGCGGCAGTATGGGATGGTCTGAGCAGCGTTTTCGCCGGCTATCGTTCGATGCCAGACGTGCATTTTATTCGCGATTATGCTGAGCATCCGGCTTATATTGCCGCGCTGAAAGCATCGGTTGAACGCTCCTTCGCGCAGCATGGAAAGCCCGATCTGCTGGTAATGTCTTATCACGGTATTCCCCAGCGTTTCGCCAACGAAGGCGATGACTACCCGCAGCGCTGCCGCGATACAACTGAGGCGCTGACGCGTGCGCTTGGGCTGAGCGATAGCGAAGTGATGATGACCTTTCAGTCACGTTTTGGCCGTGAACCCTGGCTGACGCCCTATACCGATGAAACCATGCGTGGCTTACCGGCGAAAGGCGTGCGCCATATTCAGATTATGAGCCCAGGCTTTTCTTCCGACTGTCTGGAGACGCTGGAAGAGATCAGCGAACAGAACCGTGAGTTCTTTATGCATGCTGGTGGTGAAAAGTTTGAATATATTCCGGCACTGAATGATGACGCTGAGCATATTGATATGATGCTGGCGTTGGTGAATGCGCATCGCTGAGTAACGGCGGGGAGTGTGGTATCATTCTCCGCCTGTTTATTCTGAAGCTATCAACCATGAAATTTCCCGGCCAACGCAAATCCAAACACTATTTTCCCGTCAACGCCCGCGATCCGCTATTACAGCCGGTGCAACCTGAAAGTGAAACCGGCACCAGTTGGGTGGTCGGCATCGACCAGACGCTGGTAGACATTGAAGCAAAAGTGGATAATGCCTTTGTGGCGCGTTACGGACTCAGCGTTGGTCACTCGCTGGTCATTGAAGATGATGTGGCGGATGCGCTCTATGCCGAGCTGATGCGTGAAAATCTGATTACCCATCAGTTTGCCGGGGGCACCATCGGCAACACCATGCATAACTACTCGGTGCTGGCCGATGACCGCTCGGTGCTGCTGGGCGTGATGTGTAATAACGTGCAGATTGGCGGTTACGCCTATCGCTATCTGTGTAATACCTCCAGCCGGACCGACCTTAACTATCTGCAGGGCGTGGATGGTGCTATTGGCCGCTGCTTTACGCTCATCAGCGATAACGGCGAACGGACTTTTGCCATCAGCCCCGGCATGATGAATCAGCTGCGGCCGGAGAATATTCCTGAACAGGTAATTGCTGGCGCTTCAGCGCTGGTGCTGACATCCTACCTGGTGCGCTGCAAAGCAGGTGAACCGATGCCGGAAGCCACCATGCAGGCGGTGGCCTGGGCAAAGCAATATAATGTGCCGGTGGTGCTGACGCTGGGAACCAAACATGTGATTGCCGAAAATCCGCAGTTCTGGCGTGACTTCCTGCGCGAGCATGTCGCTATTTTAGCGATGAACGAAGAGGAAGGGCTGGAGCTGACCGGTCATGCCGATCCGCTTCTGGCGGCGGATAAAGCGCTGGAGTGGGTAGATCTGGTGCTGTGCACCGCTGGTCCAAATGGGCTTTACATGGCGGGCTATACCGAAGAGAGCGCGAAGCGACAAACTAATCTGCCGCTATTGCCTGGTGCAATTGCAGAATTTAATCAGTATGAGTTCAGCCGTGCAATGCGCTATCAGGATTGTCAGCAGCCGCTGCGCATCTATTCGCATATCGCGCCCTATATGGGCGGGCCGGAAAAGATCATGAACACCAATGGCGCAGGCGATGGCGCGCTGGCAGCGCTGCTGCATGATATTACCGCTAACAGCTATCACCGTAATAATGTGCCTAACTCCAGCAAACATGTGCGTAACTACCTGACTTATTCCTCTCTGGCTCAGGTCTGTAAATATGCTAACCGGGTAAGTTATCAGGTACTGAATCAGCATTCGCCGCGTCTGACACGCGGCCTGCCGGAGCGGGAAGATAGCCTGGAAGAGGCGTACTGGGAGCGATAATGACCATGGCGCGGCGTAACGCCGCGCCATCTGTTTATGAAGGATTGTGCGGCGTTAGCATTGGCCGCGTTTCCAGCCCGGCTTTCAGCATCGCCAGCATACTGTTGGCGATCTCCCGTTCGCCCATAATGACGTTATCAGCGCCGCGCTCCAGAATGTAATGCACTTCATCGTCATAATGTGCACGGGCGATAATCTCCAGATGCGGATGTTTTTCACGCGCTGCCGCGATAATTTCACCTGCCTCATAGCCGTTGGGAATGCTCATCAGCAGCCAGCGTGCGCAATCCAGTCGCGCCAGCTCCATGGTTTCAGCACGCGCCGCATTACCTAAAATAACCCGGATGCCTTGCTCACGCAGCGCTTCAACGCGCGGGCGTGAATGCTCTATCACCACAATCGGGATTTCAGCCTCTGTTAACAGCTGGCCCACCAGGCAGCCCACACGACCATAACCGACAATCACCGCATGGTTACAGATATTGACCGGGAGCTGTTTTTCTTCTTCCGTGGCCTCTTCCAGACTCCGCTCTTCGAAATTCTCATTTTTATCCAGATAGCGTTCCAGCAGAGTAAACAGAATCGGGTTGAGCATGATCGACAGAATCGCGCCAGCCAGTACCAGGTTACGCCCTTCATCGCTGAGCATATTCAGCGAAATACCCAGACCGGCAAGAATAAAGGCGAACTCGCCGATTTGCGCGAGGCTGACTGAGATAGTCAGTGCGGTGCGCCGCGAATGGCCCAGCAGGGTCACCAACAGCCAGGCCGCCAGCGACTTACCGAAAACGATAATAGCCAACACGCCCAGCACCGCCAGCGGTTGCTGAATAAGTATCATCGGGTCGAACAGCATGCCCACGGAAACGAAAAAGAGTACGGCAAAGGCATCGCGTAACGGCAAGGTATCGTGCGCGGCGCGATGGCTTAACTCCGACTCATTCAGCACCATGCCAGCGAAGAAGGCACCCAGCGCAAAGGAAACATCAAAAAACTCCACCGCGCCAAAGGCGATGCCGAGCGCCAGCGCCAGCACCGACAGCGTAAACAGCTCGCGTGAGCCGGTGGCGGCGCTGCGTGCCAAAATCCAGGGAACGACCCGGCGGCCTACCACCATCATCAGCACCATAAAGGCGGCGACCTTACCAATGGTAAACAGCAGATCCCATGCCAGCAGCGCAAAGCTGGCATTGCCTTTTTCCATCATGCCGGCAATCGCTGGTAGCAGTACCAGCGTGAGGACCATAACTAAATCTTCAACAATCAGCCAGCCTATTGCAATCTGACCGCGCTGCGTATCAATCAGCTGGCGCTCTTCCAGCGCCCGCAGCAGCACAACGGTACTGGCGGTAGAGAGACAGAGACCAAACACCAGCCCGTTCATCCATTCCCAGCCCAGCGCCATGCTCAGCCCCATTCCCAACAGCGTGGCAACGGTAATTTGCGCAACAGCGCCTGGAATTGCGATCGCTTTGACCGCCATAAGATCTTTCAGCGAGAAATGCAGTCCAACACCAAACATCAGCAGAATAACGCCCAGCTCTGCCAGTTCCTGCGCCAGACTCATATCTGCAACGAAACCCGGTGTGAAGGGACCTGACAGAACACCCGCCAGCAGATAGCCCACCAGAGGAGAAATGCGTAGCTTGCTGGCGAGCATTCCTAAAAGAAAGGCGAGGACAAGGCCTCCGACGATGGTGGTAATCAGCGGGGTGCTGTGGTGCATGCTTTCTCCTTCTGTGTGTAACTGTGTCCGGTTGTAAATAGTGTAAAACAATATGGGGTCATCGGCTTGAAAATAAATGGATAAAAACTTAAAAACAGAAGGGTTCTCTAAAAATAAATGGATAACTGAGATTTGTTTTACTTATGATTGGTTGATCTTGATAAATAAGGTGTTCTGTTATTGATGGAATTGCAAAAAAGTGGAGGTAAAAACAGCTAATTTGTCATATCAGATTAATGAAATGGCGGTAAAAGAACATAAAGATGAAGAGACTACTGTTTTACTGTTAATTTTCTGCTGCGGCAAAATTAGTGTCCTGGAGTCGCTGGCAGCATTGCGGGGCTGGCGCACTTCAGGCATAACTAGCCTTAGCATAGCGTCTGCGTTACAAATCCGCAGGTTTGCCTTACTATTATGGCAGCAAATGCCAGTCTGCTACCGGCTGACCGGTCAGAAAGCGTGTCGACAAGGAGAATAACGTTGCGTTTTATCAATACTCTTATCATGGGCGGGATACTCTCCCTGAGCATGCTTTCATCACAGGCGCAGGCCTGGGAAAAGGGCCGCGTCTATAAATTTACCGTACTGCATACCAACGATCACCATGGTCGCTTCTGGCATAACGAACAGGGCGAATATGGTCTGGCGGCGCAAAAAACGCTCATGGACACCATTCGCTATGACGTTCAGGCGCACGGCGGCGCGGTACTGATCCTCTCCGGCGGCGATATCAATACCGGCGTGCCGGAATCGGATCTGCAGGATGCGGAGCCCGATTTTCGCGGTATGAATCTGGTTGGTTATGATGCGATGGCGATCGGCAATCATGAGTTTGATAATCCGCTTTCCGTCCTGCGTCAGCAGCAAAAATGGGCCAAGTTTCCTCTGCTCTCGGCCAACATTTATCAAAAAAGCAGCGGCCAGCGTCTGTTCCAGCCCTGGGCGTTATTTAACCGGATGGGGTTAAAAATAGCGGTTATCGGCCTGACCACCGATGACACCGCTAAAATTGGCAATCCTGAATACCTGACGGATATCGAATTCCGACCTCCGGCCAGCGAAGCGAAGCAGGTAGTGGAAGCGCTGCGCGCCAGTGAAAAGCCGGACGTGATCATTGCCGCCACCCATATGGGGCACTACGACGACGGTAAGCATGGTTCTAACGCGCCGGGCGATGTGGAAATGGCGCGCGCCTTGCCGCAGGGCTATCTCGATCTGATTGTCGGCGGCCATTCTCAGGATCCGGTATGCATGGCGCAGGATAATCTGAAGCAGGTGGATTATGTTCCCGGCTCGCCCTGCGTGCCCGATCGTCAGAACGGCACCTGGATTGTACAGGCGCATGAGTGGGGCAAATATGTTGGCCGGGCCGACTTTACTTTCCGTGACGGCGTGTTGACGCTGGAAAATTATCAGCTGATCCCGGTTAACCTGAAGCACAAGGTAAAGAACAGCGAAGGCAAAGATGAGTGGATTAACTACCAGCAGGAGATCGTGCCAAACAGCGCCATGATGAAGCTGCTGACGCCCTTCCAGAAAAAAGGCGAGGCGCAGCTGAATGTGAAAGTCGGCAGCGCTGACGCGCGGTTGGAAGGCGATCGCAGCAAGGTACGTTTTGTACAGACCAATCTGGCGCGCCTGCTTCTTGCTTCGCAGATTGCCCGCACCAAAGCGGACTTTGCCGTGATGAGCGGCGGCGGAGTGCGCGATTCGATTGAGGCTGGCCCCATCAGCTATAAAGATGTGCTCAAAGTCCAGCCGTTCGGCAATACGCTGTGCTGGGTTGAGATGAAAGGCAGCGAGGTAGAGAAATATCTGGCGGTGGTGGCGAATAAGCAGGTGGATTCTGGTGCCTATGCGCAGTTTGCTAATGTCAGTCTGATCGCAGACGGGCAGGGCGTGAGCGAAGTAAAAATCAACGGCGAGCCGCTGCAGGCGGAGAAAACCTACCGCATGGCAACGCTGAGCTTTAACGCCAACGGCGGTGATGGCTATCCGGTTATCAATACGCTGCCGGGCTTTGTGAATACTGGTTTCGTGGATGCGGAAGTGCTGAAGCAATATATCGAACAGCATTCACCGCTGAAGGCGGAGGCGTATGCGCCGAAAGGCGAAATTATTTATCGTAGCGCGGCGGAAAAGCAGGAACTGGAAAAGCAGGAGAGCCGCCGCCGCACTTATCCCCAGATGATTCTGGCCTGGCTCAGCGGTAAATAGTGTTGTCAGGCCCGTGGGTTTACGCGACGGGCCTGAATTTAACCGCTATGGCAGGGCGCGCGCCATTTTTCCCGCAGTTTGTCCCAAATCCAGTTATAAACCACCGTGTAGGGCAGAAAGAACAGGAAGAAGCCAACTTCCAGCATAAAGGCCTGCAGCAACCCAATGCCCAGCATCATCGACGCAACCGGCAGGCCAATAAGAATAAAACCGCCTTCAAAGCAGAGGGCATGCATTATGCGCAGCCACACTCCGCGCTTGATGCGATCGCGTGGAAAGAGCCGGTCAAACACAGCGTTATAAATAATATTCCATACCATAGCGATGGTTGAAAGCGCCAGCGCCAGCGCGCCTATCTGGAACAGCGGTTTGTTCATCACTGCCGCCGCCAGCGGCGACACGATCAGGATAGCCAGCGCCTCAAAACCTACCGCGTGTAATACGCGTTCTTTAAACGAACGGGACTGCATAATATCTCCTTCAGAGCCAGGCAATGACCTTTACCGTACAGGCTCTTAATAAGCCGGACCTTATTTTCGCCGCGCTTTGCGTTAGAATGAAGTTATCTCCCATCGGAAAAAGCGATAGAACCATGCGTTACGCACCGGAATCATTGCAGGCTTTTGTCCAGACGGTGGAAAAAGGATCTTTTTCTGCGGCGGCGCGCGCGCTGGGAAAAAGTCAGTCTACCGTTAGCGCCGCGATTGCCAATCTGGAAGCGGACCTGGGGTTTAAACTGTTCCATCGCGCCGGGCGTGAACCGGTACTGACCGAAGCGGGGGCGCATGCGCTGCGTCAGGTGCAGGAGATTTTGTCAGCCAGCCAGCGGCTTGATGAACTGGCCGTGCGGCTGTCAGATAATGTTGAGCCGCGTCTGAGTATGGCGATTTCCGATTTCTGGCAGGCGGATCACCATGAGCAGCTGCTGAAGCGTTTTGCCGCACGCTATCCGCATATTGAGTTCGAATGTATGATTGCTGAGGATGAAGACGTTATCGACCTTCTGCAAAGCAATCGCATTCATCTTGGCGTTATTCGCGTGCAGACAGCGTTACCTGTGACCATCGCCGCCTCGCGTTTGCAGGTCCAGGCGCAAATGGCAGTATTTATTCATCGCGACCATCCGCTTAGCGCACAGAGCCAGGTGAGTCAGGCGGAGCTGGCGCAGGTCAGGCAGCTAAAGCTCAATACCTGGGCTGGCGTAAGGGAAAATATTTCATGCGGCCAGGTCTGGTCGGCACCTTCATATTTGCTGCTGCTGGAGATGGCGGAGCAGGGGTTTGGCTGGTCGATTCTGCCGCGCTGGCTGGTGGAGCAGTTTGGTCACGGCGTATTGCATATGCTGCCGGTTGCGGGCTGGCCGCAAAATATTGCGGTGGATGCCGTGTGGTCAACGCGTACCCCGCCGGGACCGGCAGGGCGCTGGATGATCGATCAGCTTTGCGCGCAGCGCGCCTAATCCTGACGCGCGATATCTGTCAACGTCGCCTCTAACAGCGCAGCCAGATCGCTGGCGGCCAGTTCTATATCCAGACCGCGCTTGCCGCCCGAAATAAAGATAGTGGGAAATGTTGCAGCCTGACTGTCAATAACCGTCGGCAAACGTTTCTTTTGCCCCAGCGGGCTGATGCCGCCAATCAGGTAGCCGGTAACGCGCTGAGCCTGCTGCGGATCGGCCATTTCCGCTTTTTTTGCGCCCAGAGCTTTCGCCAATTTTTTCAAATCAAGCTGGCTGGCGACCGGCGTTACCGCGACGGCCAGCTGTTTGTCGTCGCCGTTCAGCGCTACCAGCAGCGTTTTATATACCTGCTGCGGATTCAGGTTAAGCTTACGCACCGCCTCATCGCCGAAGTGCGTTTCGTTGCTGTCATGCTCATAAGGATGCAGCGTAAAGGAGATCTTTTTCTTTTCCAGCAGTTTAATTGCGGGCGTCATTGCTTTTTCCTGACAGTGAAAAATGACAATATGGTGAAAAATAACGCTGGTGAAATCATCGGCTTTGAGAGAAAATTGCCTCGCGTCAGTAATTCCGTTGCTGATGAATAACCAAAATCATAAACAAATTCCTCTTTGACGGGCCGATAGCAATATTGGCCTTTTTTTTATCTGCGTCTTAACAGGTCAGGCAGATTATTCTCGCCGTAGAGGTGCAGCGCGCCAACCGCCACAACATAACGCCCTGGCGGTAGCGCGCGCAACAGGCTATTCCAGCGCTGATTGCGCTGGCGCATCAGCAGATCGTTGAGCTCAGTGCTGAAGGTGGTCGGCAAGGCGGTCTGGCTCTGCTGCGGCGGCTTTTCAAGCCACCAGCTAATCATGGTTTGCAGCAGGCGGGCATTGGTATGCCAGTGTTCCAGCGTATCCGCCAGCAACGACTGACCATTTTCCGGCAGGGTTTTAAGAATATCGAGCTGCTCGCTGGCGCCTTCCAGTTCGATGATGCGTCGTCCCTGCGCCTGCGCTGCCTGCAACAATTGATAATCGATACCGTAATCGGGACGGAGCCCCAGCCGCTGTGCCTGTTGCGCCTGAAGCATCAGCGCGATTTGCCATAAAGGCAGCGCCTCAAGCTGTGCCAGATCAAGATGCATTTCATCGCACAGGCGGCTCAGCTGCTGCAGAGTGGCGTCATCCACTCTTTCCGCCAGCGGGGGCTGTGCCTCGCTATAGGTAAAAGGAGAGGCGCTGCCGGTAATATCCGCTTCAACAATCAAAGCATCCGCTTTTTCCAGACGCTCCAGCAGTTGCGGGGGCAGCGGCATCATATTGCGGGTGCCCATATGAATACTGCCGACCAGATGCAGTTCGCGCTTGCCCGGCAGCCAGATATCCGTGGCTGGCCAACGGTAATGCTTCGGAACCAGCATGCGAAACAGCATTGTCAGATTGTGCCGCCATCTATCCATTCTTTCACCCTTTGCTGCCAGTAAACTCCCCATGCTAGCGGTTTCACTTACCGATGAACAGGTGAAAGCGCTGGCTTCCGTTCAGCAAGCCAGCGCCAGGCGCAGAGGAAGTCGCGTTACTGTCCGGGTGGCTGAAAGCGCAACAGCCGGTTAGCGTTGCTCACCACGGTGATCGAGGAGAGCGCCATCGCCGCACCGGCAATAACCGGACTGAGCAGCGTGCCGGTCAAGGGCCAGAGCACGCCAGCGGCGACAGGAATCGCCAGGGAGTTGTAGATAAAAGCGCCCAGCAGATTCTGCTTCATATTACGCAGCGTGGCTTTGGCAATCGCCAGCGCATCCACCACGCTGTGAAGATCGTGGCGCATCAGCGTAATGGCCGCGGTTTCGATCGCTACGTCGCTGCCGCCGCCCATGGCAATCCCGACATCGGCCTGAGCCAGGGCGGGCGCATCATTAATTCCATCGCCAATCATCGCCACCTTATGCCCCGCCTGCTGCAACTGAACAATTGCCGCTGCTTTGCCATCCGGCAATACACCCGCAATCACCCGATCCAGCCCGGCCTCGCGCGCAATGGCGTTGGCAGTGATTTCATTATCCCCGGTCAGCATAATCAGCTGATAGCCCAGCCCATGCAGGCGCTGCAGCGCGCTAACGCTCTCTTTACGCAGCGGGTCGCGGATTGCCAGCAGGCCAGCCAGCTGGCCCGCCACCGCCAGAAATACCGGCGTCGCGCCTTTAGCTGCCTGTTCACTGGCAAGGGATGCGGCCTGTTCCGCCTCGATCTGCTGCTGCGTCAGCAGGGCAGCATTACCCAGCAGCATCGGCTTGCCCTCCAGTTGGGCGCTAACGCCCATACCGCGTAGGGTGCGAAACTGGCTGTTTTCCGGCAGGGCCATCTCCCCGGCGCGATCGCGAATCGCTTTCGCCAACGGATGGTTGGATCCTTGCTCCAGTGCCGCCGCCCAGCGCAAGACCTGCTCTTCGCTAAAGCCGTTAAAAGTAATGATCTGCGTGACCTGAGGCGCGCCCTGCGTTAGCGTCCCGGTTTTATCAAATACCAGCGTATCCAGTTCGCTGGCACGCTGTAGCGCATCGGCATCGCGCACCAGGACACCAAACTCCGCCGCTCGCCCAACGCCTGCAATAATCGACATCGGCGTCGCCAATCCTAAGGCACAGGGACAGGCGATAATCAGCACGGTAGTGGCAATCACCAGCATATAGACCATTGAAGGCTGCGGGCCGAAGAAATACCAGACGGCGGCGCTGAACAGCGCGATCATAACCACCACCGGTACAAAGACGGCGGAAATACGATCGGCCAGCTGTCCGATTGCCGGTTTGCTGCTCTGTGCCTGACGCACCAGCTGGATGATGCGCGACAGCGTGGTGTTCTTACCGACGGCGCTGGCGCGGAACAGCACGCTACCGTCCTGTACCAGCGTACCGGCATGTAAGGCTTCGCCTGCCGATTTTTGCTGCGGCAGCGGCTCGCCGGTCAGCATCGACTCATCCAGCCAGGCCTCGCCCTGGGTGATAATGCCATCAACCGGAACGCGATCGCCTGTAGCCAGCCGTAAAACCATTCCCAGCTGAACGTCGCTTAATGCAACGGCTTGCTCGCCGTCAGGGGTGACGACACGTGCCGTGGCTGGGGTTAAATCCAGCAGCCGCTCCAGGGCTTTTGACGAACGCTGACGCGCCCGCTGCTCCAGCGCATGACCCAAATTAATCAGGCCGATGATCATCGCGCTGGCTTCATAATAGAGATGACGTGCGGCGGGCGGGAAAAATTCTGGCCACAGATTAACGCTGATGGAATAGAGCCAGGCCGCGAGCGTACCCAGCGCAACCAGCGTATCCATTGTGGCGGAGCGGTTCAGTAAGCTGCGCCACGCGCTGCGATAAAAATGTCCGCCTGCGACCACCATCACCAGCAGCGTCAGGACGCCGACCACCAGCCAGCCGCTACGGTTGCTGGCGGTCAGCATCATATTGTCGCCGAACATGCCATAAATCATCAGCGGTACGCCAAGCGCCAGCGCCAGCGCTGATTGCCAGCTAAAGCGCCGCATCGCCTGGCGCGCGCTGACCTGCTGTTTTTCGCGCCGCTCGCTCTCATCGCCAATCACTTCAGCGCCGTAGCCCGCAGCCGTTACAGCGGCAACCAGCGCATCTGGCTGCACGGATCCTATTACCAGAGCGCTGCGCTCGGCAAGGTTAACGCGTGCCTGCTGTACGCCTTCAACCTGAGCTAACGCTTTTTCAACCCGGCTCACGCAGCTGGCGCAGCTCATGCCGTCGATCAACAGCTGATAGCTCTCTGCGGCTTCGTCTGCCTGCGTTGAAAGCGCCGCGCTATGCGCTGCGGCGTCGGCTTTAGTTGAAAAGTGTGCATGACCCGCTACCGGCTCGGCCTGAGCGGGATTTGATACCTTATCCGCTGCCAGCTGGCTTTCTGATGCTGACAGCGGTTCAGGCTTTGGGTGCGCATTGTCCTGCAGACTCGCCTGATAGCCCGCCTGCTCAACGGTAGCGATCAGCGCTTCTGACGCGGCGTCGCCGATCACCCGCGCCTCGTTCAGCGAAACCTCGGCTTGCTGTACGTCCTGACGCTGCTCCAGCGCCTCTTTTACGCGTTTCACGCAGTGGCCGCAGGTAAGGCCATCCAGCGCTAACAGAGTGGTATGTGACATAAGCTTCTCCCTCTTTTCAGGCACAACAGATTATCAGAGCTGTAAGCTTAAACCTTCCATTAAGGGGAAGGTCAAGTTTTTAGCAGGTGAACGCTTTGCCATGATCGTGATTTTTGTAAAGCACAGGCGGCGGATCGGCGTTATCCTGCCTGTAATGGTCTGAAGGGGAACAGAATGAACATTAGCGATGTGGCTAAAAGAACCGGCTTAACCAGTAAGGCAATCCGCTTTTATGAAGAAAAAGGGCTGGTAACGCCGCCGTTGCGCAGCGAAAACGGCTACCGCAGCTATACGGCACGTCATCTGGACGAGCTGACACTGCTGCGACAGGCGCGGCAGGTAGGTTTTACGCTGGACGAGTGCCGTGAACTGGTGCATCTGTTTAATGATCCGGGGCGTCACAGCGCAGATGTCAAACAGCGCACCCTGCTGAAAGTTAAGGAAATTGAAGCGCATATCGATCAGCTTAAGGCAATGCGTGAACGGCTGCTGGCGTTGGCGGAGGCGTGCCCCGGCGATGAGAGTGCAGATTGTCCGATTATTGATAACCTGGCCGGCTGCTGTCATCGCAACGAAAAATAGCGGCCTGTCCAGGAGCGATCTATCTTTGGTAAAAGTCAGCGGCCTGCATTTTCAGCCGCCAGCGGCCGGATGCGTAAGGTCACGCCTTCCACGCAAATCACCACTACACGCGTACCGGCGGGGAGATCGCTGTCAGCCTGCACGCGCCAGCTGCTGTCGCCGACGCGCACATGGCCCAGCCCGTTAACCAAAGCTTCATCCAATGTCAGATGCATACCCGTCATCTGCATCCCACGCTGGTTAAGCAACATGCCGGGCTGTTTTTGGCGCAGCGCGAGCCAGCGATACCACAGAAAGGCGGCGAGTAACGTCAGCAGCGCGAACAGCACCCCCTGGGTTCCCCATGAAAAGGGCAGCAGCCAGCGGATGATGCCCACCGCCAGTGCCGCCAGACCGCTCCAGAGCAGATAGCCGCTGGTGCCCAGCATTTCCGCAATCAACAGCAGGCCGCCCAGCGTTAACCAGAACCAGTGAGGATGATTAATGACGGCCGCCAACATTATTTATTACTCCGCGACTGTTTGCTTTCGTTCAGCAGCTCGCTGATCCCGGCAATGGAACCCATAATGCTGGTAGCATCCAGTGGCATCAGCACCACTTTGCTGTTATCGGCAGAGCCAATTTTTTGCAGCGCATCGGTATATTTTTGCGCAACAAAGTAGTTCACCGCCTGGATATCCCCGGCAGCAATCGCTTCCGATACCATTTTGGTGGCGCGTGCCTCGGCTTCCGCGGCGCGTTCACGCGCTTCCGCCTGCAGGAAAGCGGCCTGACGATCGCCTTCCGCTTTTAATATTTCCGACTGTTTTTCCCCTTCTGCACGCAGAATCGCCGCCTGACGAATGCCTTCTGCCGCCAGAATATCGGCGCGCTTGGTGCGCTCTGCTTTCATCTGGGCGTTCATGGCGGCGATCAGCTCCTGCGGCGGGCGCACATCGCGGATCTCTATACGTGTCACCTTGATGCCCCACGGGTTGGTTGCCTCATCCACAATATGCAACAGACGGGTATTAATACTGTCACGCTGCGACAGCATCTCATCCAGTTCCATGGAACCAAGCACAGTACGGATATTGGTCATCGTCAGATTAAGGATCGCCTGGTCAAGATTGCTGACCTCATAGGCGGCGCGCGCCGGATCCACTACCTGAATAAAGCAGACGGCATCAATGGTGACATTGGCGTTATCTTTGGAGATGACTTCCTGAGAAGGAACATCCAGCACCTGCTCCATCATGTTGATCTTGCGACCAATACGATCCATAAAGGGTACTAAAAGATTTAAGCCGGGCTGCAGCGTTTTGGTATAGCGACCAAAGCGCTCCACGGTCCACTGGTAGCCTTGTGGCACAATTTTTATGCCTGACCAGACGATAATTAACGCAACGACAATAAGCACGGGGATCACAGCAAGCATAAAACCTCCAGACTGTTTTATGACGGGCCAAACCCTGGCCCGTTGTCGGCAGAGATTAGTAGAGCAGGGAGTATAACAGGCGGCGATATTTAGCCGCCAGCGCATCGCCGGTGCCGAGCGCCGCCAGGATCTCCTGCAGCATTTTACGCGTTTGACCGTCGGCGGCGTTGAGATCGGTTTTCAAAAAGCGATAAAGCAGCTCAAGCGCCTCTTCGTTACGGCCAACCTGATGCAGCTGCAGCGCCAGTTTGCTTGCCAGCTCGGCATTCTGCGGCTCGCTCTCCAGCTGCTGCTGAAGCTGCTGGATTTCCGGAGTATCCGCCGCCTGCTTCAGCAGGTCGATCTGCGCCATCAGCCCCTGATAGCGGGTATCCTGATCCTGCAGCGGAACTACTTTCAGCACGCCTTCCGCCTCATCGCTGCGGTTAAGCGAGATCAAGACTTCAGCCAGCAGAAAGCCGATTTCGCTGGATTGATTACTGAGCTGCCAGGCCTCTTTCAGCAGCGGCAGCGCGTCCAGCGGTTTCCCCTGCTGCACCAGCTCGAGCGCCTGCTGCGCCTTTAGCTCTTCTTCACGCGGCAGCACTTTCTGCAGCAGGGCGCGAATAGCCTCTTCCGGCTGCGGTCCCTGGAAGCCATCGACCGGCTGACCATTCTGGAACAGATAAACCGTAGGAATGGCGCGCAGGCCGAACTGGGAAGCAACCATCGGCTCATTATCGCAGTCCAGCTTCGCCAGCACGAACTGCCCGGCATACTCCTGTGCCAGACGCTCCAGCACCGGCGTAAGCTGCTGGCAGTGCTGGCTGCGTTCAGACCAGAAATAGAACAGCACCGGCACCGTCATGGACTGTTCCAGCGTCTGCTGCAGGTTAGATTCGTTGATATTAATAATCGAAGCGTGTAATGACATGTATGCGTCTCTTTGTCTGATGACTTTAATACGATATTGGGGCGTTGCCTTCGGCTTCAAGCCAAATTTGCGCTGCCGCGTTAGTTGCCGCGTAAAATGCGATCCAGTATCCAGCCTGGCAGCAAGCGCCGCAGCCAACTCATCACATGCGCGACCAGCGTCACAGGATAGCGCAGGCGTGGATGACGGCTCTCCAGCGCATGACGCAGCTTGGGCAGTATCGCCTCCGGTGGCAGCGTAAAGCGTGCCGCAATACCGGGATTTTTAATGGGTTTTTCCTGCTGTGTCTGATTCACGTTGTCGGTAAAGCGCGTATGAATAGGACCGGGCTCTATCAGGCTAACGCGAACGCCGCTGCCATGCAGCTCCATACGCAGAGCATCGGCCCAGGCCTCCAGCGCATATTTACTGGCGGCATAGGCGCCGCGTCCCGGCGTGGAGATCAGGCCCATGACCGAACTGGTATTGATAATGCGCGCATCGCCGCTGGCGCGCAGGGCAGGCAACAGTAGCATTGTTAACTGATGAGTGCCGAACAGGTTGCTGGCAAACTGTTGCTCCAGCTGCTGACGCGTCAGGGTTTCCAGCGGGCCATAAACGCCATAGCCAGCATTATTAAACAACCCATACAGCCGCCCTTCGCTCAGGGCGATCGCCTGTTCCGCCGCCTGCGTTACGCTCTGTGCATCGTTGAGATCGAGCTGAATTCCGGTAAATCCCAACGCATTCATGCGCGCCACATCTTCCGGCTTGCGACAGGCGGCCAGCACGCGATAGCCGCGCATCAAAAGATCGTTGGCTGCAACCAGGCCGATTCCGCTGGAGCAGCCGGTAATTAATACGTTTTTTTGCATAACTTTACGTCCGTGGCTTCTGTGCCGTTTATTACTCATGCTTAACTAGGGGAGCCAGTTCTTTATCCATCAGATCGGTAATAAATGCCTGCGCATCCGGCGCGGGGTGAATACCGTCTTGCTGCATCCACTGTGGTTTAAGATAGACCTGCTCCATAAAGAAGGGCACCAGCGGAATATTGTGTTGTTGGGCCAGTTTGACATAAATGTTATTAAAAGCATCGTTATACCGACGACCATAGTTCGCCGGCAGACGGATCTGCATCAACAGAGGCTGAGCATTGGCCGCCTGAACCGTTGTGATAATTTTACTTAAGTCCTGCTCGATATTTTGCGGTGGGAAACCGCGCAGGCCATCATTACCGCCCAGCTCGATCAATACCCAGCGAGGATGGTGCTGTTGCAGCAGCGCAGGCAGACGCGCTAATCCTTGCGCAGCGGTATCGCCGCTGATGCTGCCGTTGATCACCTCTGGCTGCTGCTGCCATTTTTTATCCAGCAGGGCTGGCCAGGCCTCACTGGCCGACATGCGATAGCCCGCACTCAGGCTGTCGCCGAGAACCAACAGTGATTCTGCGGACGCCACACGCGTAAGTAACAGTAATAACAACAGGAAGGGATAATGCCAGCGGAAAACATTGTTGAAGTTCATCATCTTACTAAATCCGTCGGTGAAGGGGAGCATCAGCTGTTCATCCTTACCGGAGTTGACCTGGTTGTCAAACCGGGGCAGAGCATCGCCCTGATTGGTGAATCAGGATCGGGCAAGTCTACTCTGCTGGGCATTCTCGCCGGGCTGGATGATGGCAGTAGCGGAGAGGTCTGGCTGTGCGGCGAACCGCTGCAAAAAATGGACGAGGAGCAGCGCGCGCAGTTGCGGGCGCGTCATGTCGGCTTCGTCTTTCAGTCTTTTATGCTGGTTCCCACCCTGAACGCGCTGGAAAACGTACAGTTACCTGCATTACTGCGCGGCGATCCTGAGCGACAGAGTCGCGATCAGGCGCAGGCGCTGCTGGAGCAGCTGGGACTGGGAAAGCGGCTGCATCATTTGCCGTCGCAGCTTTCCGGTGGCGAACAGCAGCGCGTGGCGCTGGCGCGCGCCTTTAATGGTCGTCCTGACGTGCTGTTTGCCGATGAGCCGACCGGCAATCTCGATCGGCAAACCGGCGATCGCATTGCCGATCTGCTGTTCTCAATGAACCGTGACAACGCTACCACGCTGATTCTGGTGACCCACGATCTGCAGCTGGCGGCGCGTTGCGATCGGCGGCTGCGCGTGCGTGATGGCAAGCTGTGGGAGGAAGCATGATCTGGCGCTGGTTCTGGCGCGAATGGCGCTCGCCCTCGTTGCTGATCGTCTGGCTGGCGCTCACCTTGTCGGTTGCCTGCGTACTGGCGTTGGGTACGCTGGGCGACCGCATGGAAAAAGGGCTGACGCAGCAAAGCCGCGAGTTTATGGCGGGCGACCGCACATTAAGCAGTACGCATCCGGTGCCGCAGCCGTGGCTGGATCGGGCGCAGCAACTGGGCCTGAACGTCTCCGCCCAGCTCACCTTTATGACCATGACCTTTGCGGGCGAAGCGCCGCAGCTGGCGGCGGTAAAGGCGGTGGACCAGTCTTACCCGATGTTTGGCGAACTACGCACCGAACCACCGGGGCTGAAACCGCAGCCCGGCAGCGTACTGCTGGCACCACGGCTGATGACGTTGCTGGGCGTTAAACCGGGCGATGAACTGGACATCGGCGATACCCGGTTGCATATCGCCGGAGCGGTTTTACAGGAGCCGGACGCGGGTTTTAATCCTTTTCAAACCGCGCCGCGTCTGCTTATGAATCTCGCCGACGTTGAAAAAACCGGCGCGGTGCAGCCGGGAAGCCGCCTGACCTGGCGCTATAAAGTGGCTGGCGCTGCGGAAGCGTTAGGACGCTACGATCGCTGGATTACGCCACAGTTAAAAAGCGATCAGCGCTGGCTGAGCGTGGAAAACTCAGAAGATGCGCGGGGGCGATCGATGCAGCGCGCCCAGCAGTTTTTACTGCTGTCTGTCCTGTTGACGCTGCTGCTGGCGGTGGCGGCGGTGGCGGTGGCGATGAGCCACTATTGCCGCAGCCGCTACGATTTGGTCGCGGTACTGAAAACGCTGGGTGCCGGACGCAGCGCCTTACGCAAACTGATTGTCGGCCAGTGGCTGGCGGTGCTGCTGCTGGCGGCGCTGGCCGGTAGCGTGCTGGGGATGGGCTTTGAGCGCCTGCTGTTAACTCTGCTGCGTCCGGTTCTCCCTGGCGAACTGCCCGCCGCCGGACTCTGGCCATGGATCTGGGCGCTGGGCGCGCTGTTTACCATTTCCCTGCTGGTGGGTCTGCGTCCTTATCGGCTGCTGTTGGCGACGCAGCCGCTGCGTGTACTGAGACAGGATGTCATCACTGCCGTCTGGCCGTTACGCTACTATTTGCCGATCATGGCGCTGGTGGTGATTGCGCTGCTGGTGCTGCTGGTGGGCAGCAGTAAGCTGCTCTGGGCATTGCTGGGCGGGGTGGTGTTGCTGGCGGCGCTGTTGGCGGGGTTGGGATGGGGAGCGCTCTGGCTGCTGAGCCGACTGACCGTACGTCGACTGGCGCTGCGCCTGGCGATAAATCGTCTGCTGCGCCAGCCGTGGGTAACCTTAAGTCAGCTGGCGGCTTTTTCGCTCTCTTTTATGCTGCTGGCCCTGCTGCTGGTGCTGCGCGGCGATCTGCTCGATCGTTGGCAGCAGCAGTTGCCTGCCGACAGCCCTAACTATTTCTTGCTGAATATCAGCCGTGAACAGGTAGCGGACGTGCAGCGTTTCCTGACGCAGCATCAGATTGAGCCCGGCACTTTTTATCCCGTTGCGCGCGTGCGTCTGACAGAGATTAATCAACAGGCCGTGGATCCACGCCGTGACAACGCGCTAAACCGCGAACTTAATCTGACATCGTTATCGCGCCGCCCGGAACATAATCCGATTGTGGCCGGACAGTGGCCGCCGCGCGCCGGAGAGGTGTCGATGGAAGCGGAGCTGGCCGATCGTTTAGGCGTGAAGCTCGGCGATACCCTGACCTTTACCGGCGATACGCAGCAGTTTAGCGCTAAAATTAGCAGCCTGCGTAAAGTTGACTGGGAGAGCCTGCGGCCTAACTTTTTCTTTATTTTCCCGCCGGGAGCGCTGGATGAGCAGCCGCAAACCTGGCTTACCAGCTTCCGTTATGATGGCGGCACCGGGACGCTGGCCCAGCTGAACCGTGCTTTTCCGACGCTCAGCCTGCTGGATATCGGGTCGATGATGCGCCAGATAGGGCAGGTGCTGACGCAGGTGAGCCAGGCGCTGGAAATTATGGTGGTGCTGGTTACCGCCTGTGGCCTGCTGCTGCTGCTGGCTCAGGTGCAGGTAGGGATGCGACAGCGACGGCAGGAGCTGGTGGTTTATCGCACGCTGGGTGCCGGGAAAAAGCTGCTGCGTTCAACGCTGTGGTATGAGTTTACGCTGTTAGGCATTGTGGCGGGTGTGGCGGCGGCGCTGGGCGCTGAGGCGGCATTATGGGGATTGCAGCGTAAGGTGTTCGATTTTCCCTGGGAGCCTGACTACCGGCTCTGGATTGCGTTGCCGTTAAGCGGGGCGCTGCTGCTTTCATTGTGCGGCGGCTGGTTGGGAGTACGGCTGCTGCGCGGTAAAGCGCTGTTCCGCAGTTTCTGATGCTGGCGGTCCGCCGAAAACGGACCGCCATACCGCTTAGCGCAGCGTAGCCTGCGCCCATTCAATGCCGCTGACATACTCTGGCGGCAGCATCGGCACCAACGCCTGAAGCGCAGCCGCAAGGCGCTGCCTGTCGGGATCGCTCAGATTCAGGTGGCCTACTTTACGACCGGGCCGCACCTCTTTTTCATACCAGTGCAGATGCACCAGCGGCTCGCTGAGCCACTGCTGATTAAGCGCCGTGCCGATCAGGTTCACCATCACCGATGGCATACTCACTACCGGCAGCGGCAGCGGCAGGTCAAGAATCGCACGCAGGTGCAGTTCAAACTGGCTGATGGAGGCGCCATTTTGCGTCCAGTGCCCGCTGTTATGCACGCGCGGTGCCAGCTCGTTGATCAGCAGGCCTTGCGGCACCACAAAACATTCCATCGCCATGACGCCAACGTAGTTAAGCTCATGCATAATCGCGCTCAGCATCTGCTCCGCCTGCTGCTGCAGGGCCGGTTCAGGCTGCGGCAAGGCTACGCTGGTGCGCAAGATCCCATCCTGATGCAGGTTATGCGTCAGCGGATAAAACACTGTTCTGCCGTCATGTCCACGCGCGCCCACCAGCGAAACTTCACCAGAAAAGTTGATGCCCTGCTCAACGATGCATTCGCCGTAGCAGTCTCCGGGCAGCGCATCGGTTTCTCCGGCGCGCAAACGCCACTGACCGCGGCCGTCATAGCCGCCGGTACGACGCTTAACAATCGCCAGTTCGCCCAGCTGCGCGAACACCTGCGGCCACTGTTCAGCAGAAGAGAGCAACTGCCAGGGCGCGGTTGCCAGCCCCAGCCGATCGAGCAGCTGCTTTTGCGTTAAACGGTCGGCAAGCAGCGGAAAAATATCGCGGTTCACAAAGGCTGAATGGCGCGCCAGTTCACGCGTCAGCGCGGTTTCCGGCCAGCGCTCAACTTCAGCGGTGATCACGCTCTGCTGAATCGGCAACGCTTCCGGCTCAGCATCCAGACCAACTGGATAAACCGCGATACCCAGCGGTTCGCCCGCCTGACGCAGCATTCTTCCCAACTGACCATTTCCCAGTACGCAAACCGGCTTCATGCTTCCTCCCGCGGATCGGGGTTATTTAGCACCTCATCGGTTTGCGCCTGTCGCCAGGCGGCAAGTCGGGTCGCTAGCTCACGATCGTGTGTCGCCAGAATTTGCGCTGCCAGCAGTGCGGCATTGGCCGCGCCCGCTTTACCAATCGCCAGCGTACCCACCGGAATACCACGCGGCATCTGCACAATAGAATAGAGGCTATCAACGCCGCTCAGCGCCGCGCTCTGTACCGGCACGCCCAGCACCGGCACCAGCGTTTTTGCCGCCAGCATGCCAGGCAGATGCGCCGCGCCGCCGGCACCGGCGATAATCACCTGAAAACCGTTATCCGCCGCGCCTTCGGCAAAGCTGAACAGCTTATCGGGCGTGCGATGCGCAGAAACGATTTCAACATGGAAAGGAACGTCCAGAACGGTAAGGATTTCCGCAGCGAACTGCATAGTGGCCCAGTCACTTTTTGAACCCATGACAATGGCAATGCGGGTCGGGGCGGCGTTAAGAGACATGCGGATGTGACTCCTGTGATTATCCAAAGGTCACCGGCGTGGTTTTCACGCGGTCGGGAAGGGCACAGAGAATAACATGACTCAATCGGAAGGAAAACGGTTGCGTAGCGGGTTTACCTGAGTAAAAGCGGCGTGCTGACCGCTTTTAAAAGGGGAAGTGGATCAGAGACAGGTGCTGCGGGGTAACTTCAATCATTGACCCTTCGCTGTGCCAGGCACCCAGCACCAGACGTTCCGCTGGCTGGCCATTCACTGTCAGCGTATGTACCGCCGGACGATGCGTATGGCCGTGGATCAGCCACTGCACCTGATGGCGTGCCATCGTCTCCATTACCGCCTGAGGATTCACATCCATAATCTCAACCGCTTTATGCTGATTAGCATCTTTACTGCTGTCGCGCATACGCAGCGCAATACGCTGACGCAGCCGCAGTGGCAGGGCGAGAAACAGCCGTTGCAGCCAGCGCTGATGCACTTTACGGCGAAAACGCTGATAGCCTTCATCATCGGTACAGAGCGTGTCACCGTGCATTATCAGCACCGAACGACCATAAAGATTCAGCACCTGCTCTTCCGGCAGCAGCTGCATGCCGCTGGCGCTGGCATAGCGTTTGCCCAGCAGGAAATCGCGATTGCCATGGATGAAGTAAACCGGCAGCGGCAGCGCCTGCAGCGCAGCGGCAATCTGCTGATGCAGTGGATTGGGATCGTCATCGCCGATCCAGGCCTCAAACAGATCGCCCAGAATGTACAATGCATCAGCATTTTGCGTTTCGCGCTGTAAAAAACGCAGAAAACCGGCAGTAATTGCCGGTTCTTGCTGACACAGATGCAGATCTGCGATGAATAGCGTGCGTGACATTACTCGCTAACGGTGACTTTCTGAATGATCACGTCTTCTTTCGGCACGTCCTGATGCATGCCGCTGCGGCCGGTGGCTACACCTTTGATTTTATCAACCACATCCATGCCTTCTACCACTTCGGCGAACACGCAGTAACCCCAGCCCTGCAGGCTTTCGTCACGGAAGTTCAGGAAGTCGTTGTCTGCTACGTTGATAAAGAACTGCGCGGTAGCAGAGTGCGGGGCGGAAGTACGTGCCATCGCCAGCGTGCCGCGGGTGTTTTTCAGGCCGTTGTTGGCCTCGTTACGGATTTCCGCTTTGGTAGCTTTCTGCTGCATGCCCGGCTCAAAGCCGCCGCCCTGGATCATAAAGCCATTGATCACACGGTGGAAAATGGTGTTGTCGTAGAAACCTTCACGACAGTAGTCCAGGAAGTTCTGCACGGTTGCAGGCGCTTTGTCATCAAACGTTTTGATCACGATATCGCCATGATTAGTCTGGAAAGTAACCATAATCTCATCCTGTAAAGGTTGGTGTTTTCAAGATACTGTACCCGCACGCTGAAGCAGAGTGCCAGGCCAGTTTTAACAGACGCCTCTTATAACATAATTCGCGCGCTGGCGTCAGTAAGCGCAATGGGCCTTTTCTGCCTGCCGCAAGTGCGCTGCGCGGTGTACTTTCTTGCATTGCGCGACGCTTACGTGAAAAATAGACCTTCTGGTTTCGTTTATCCGCACACGCTTATACGGAAAGTTCAATGCTTAAAATTTTTAATACCCTGACGCGACAAAAAGAGGAATTTAAACCGATTCATGCCGGAGAAGTGGGCATGTACGTGTGCGGCATTACCGTTTATGACCTCAGCCACATCGGCCATGGCCGTACTTTCGTGGCTTTTGATATTGTGGCGCGCTACCTACGCTACAGCGGCTATCAGCTGAAATATGTGCGCAATATCACTGATATTGATGACAAAATTATCAAGCGCGCCAATGAAAACCGGGAAACGGTAGAAGAGCTTACCAACCGCATGATTGCGGAAATGCATGCTGATTTCCGTGCGCTGAATATTCTGCCGCCCGATCTGGAACCGCGCGCCACACGCCACATCAGTGAAATTATTGAGCTGGTGGAAAAGCTGATTGCTCGTGGTCACGCTTATGTTGCCAGCAATGGCGACGTGATGTTTGCCGTGGACAGCGATGCGGATTATGGCTGCCTTTCCCGTCAGGACCTGGAGCAGCTTCAGGCGGGCGCCCGGGTGGAAGTAGCAGATGTGAAACGCAATCCGATGGATTTCGTTTTATGGAAAATGTCGAAGGCGGACGAGCCAAGCTGGCCGTCACCGTGGGGCGCCGGACGTCCGGGCTGGCATATTGAGTGTTCGGCAATGAACTGCAAACAGCTGGGCGAGCATTTCGATATTCACGGCGGCGGATCTGACCTGATGTTCCCGCACCATGAAAATGAAATTGCGCAATCTACCTGTGCGCATGACGGCCCGTACGTTAATTACTGGATGCACTCCGGCATGGTGATGGTGGATCGCGAGAAGATGTCTAAATCTCTTGGCAACTTCTTTACCATTCGCGATGTGCTGCAGCACTTTGATGCGGAAACGGTGCGTTACTTCCTGATGTCCGGTCACTATCGTAGCCAGCTTAACTATGGCGAAGAGAATCTGAAACAGGCACGCGCGGCACTGGAGCGCTTGTATACCGCACTGCGCCACACCGATGCCAGCGCTGAAGCCGCAGGCGGAGAAGCTTTTGTGGCTCGTTTCCGTGAGGCAATGGATGATGACTTCAATACGCCGGAAGCCTATTCGGTGCTGTTCGATCTGGCGCGTGAGGTCAACCGCCTGAAAGCGGAAGATATGACTGCCGCAAACGGGCTGGCCGCACGCCTGCGCGAGCTGGCGGGCGTGCTGGGCCTGCTGGGTCAGGATCCTGAACTGTTCCTGCAGGGCGGGGCGCAGGATGACGATGTCGCGGAGATTGAAGCGCTGATCAAGATGCGTAACGATGCGCGCCAGGCCAAAGACTGGGCGCAGGCGGATATCGCGCGTGACAAGCTGAATGCGCTTGGCATTGTGCTGGAGGATGGGCCTCAGGGCACTACCTGGCGTCGTAAATAAACCTCTGTAAGGCCGGTACTCACCGGCCTTTTTTTTGCTCTCTTTACTTCCCGCTAACGCTATCCTTTAGCGAGCCCTTTCTGATAAGCTTGCAGTAGCTTGCAGTATCTTGCAGTATCTTGCAGTATCTTGCAGTATCTTGCAGTATCTTGCAGTATCTTGCAGTATCTTGCAGTATTCTGCTGTATATTGCTTTCATGGAGGATATTTATGCATAAAGCCGCACGGCAAAAAGCCTTATTAACGCTGCTCAGCGAGCAGGGACAATCCAGCGTGACGCAGCTTGCTCAGATAATGCAGGTATCGGTTGATACCGTGCGCCGCGATCTGAACGATCTGCAACAGCAGGGGCTGGCGCAGAAAAATCATGGCGGGGCGATTGCGCTGGATCTACCGGCCATGACGCGTCGGGCGCGCAGCGCGCTACTCAACACAACCAAACAGCGGCTGGGAGAAGCGGTTGCGGCGCAGATCCCGCCGGGCAGTACGCTGATGCTGGATGCAGGCAGCACGGTGCTGGCGGTAGCCGCTGCGCTGACCGTTCCGGCGCGGGTAATTACCGCCTCGCTGGATATTGCCTGGGCGCTGAACGATCGCCCGGGGATTGAGCTCATTTTGCTGGGCGGGCAATGGGACACTGAGCAACGCCTGTTCGCTGGTGCCGCCACGCTGGCGATGCTGCAGCGTTATCGTGCCGATATTGCTGTGCTGGGCGCCTGCGCGGTGCATCCCACGCTGGGACTTAGCGCCAGCCATGAGGCGGATGCAGAAATCAAACGCGCCATGCTGGCATTCAGCGCCCAGCGCTGGCTGGTAGCCGATCATTTAAAACTGAATCGCTGCCAGCCTCATCGGGTCGCGGATTTAGCTGAGATACAACGCCTGTTTATCGATCGTCGCTGGGATGAGCTGCCTGCTTTATCCTCTACCGACGTCTCTGTTATCGCTGAAGGAGAACAACATGAGTAACACCGCTACGCCTGCAAAGATGCTTAACGTTGTGCTGATTGGCTATGGTTTTGCCGGTAAAACCTTTCATGCACCGCTGATCTCCGCTACGGCGGGCCTGAACTTGTATGCTATCGCCTCCAGCGATGCCGCCAAAGTCCATGCCGATTTTCCTGGCATGCGTGTGATCGCTGAGCCACAGCAGGCGATCGCCCATCCCGAAATCGATCTGGTGGTGATCGCCTCGCCGAACACCACGCACGCACCGCTGGCGCGTCAGGCTCTGGAAGCGGGCAAGCATGTGGTGGTTGATAAACCCTTTACGCTGGATATGCAGGAAGCGCGGGAGCTGATCGCGCTGGCGCAGGAGAAAGGGCTGTTGCTGTCGGTATTCCACAATCGCCGCTGGGACAGTGACTATCTCGGCGTGCGCCAGGCAATAGAGCAGGGGCAGGTGGGGCATGTGGTGCAGTTTGAATCACATATTGATCGTTTCCGTCCGCAGGTTCGCGTGCGCTGGCGCGAGCAGAACGTGCCGGGCAGCGGCCTGTGGTTCGATATCGGCCCACATCTGATTGATCAGGCGCTTCAGCTGTTTGGCTTGCCGGAGAGCGTTCAGGGCAATATCGCCACGCTGCGTGATAATGCGGAAGTGAATGACTGGGCGCATGCGGTCTTAAATTATCCGTCGCATCGCGTGATCCTGCATTGCAGCATGCTGGTGGCCGGTGGCGTAGCGCGCTTTAGCGTACACGGCACCAAAGGCAGTCTGATTAAAGCACGGGCCGATCGCCAGGAAAGCCAGCTGCTGGCTGGGGTGACACCTGGCAGTGCAGGGTGGGGCGAAGATGATGAAGCGATGGTGCTTTATAGCGGCGAAGCGCAAACGCAGCTGCCTGTGCCAGCGGGCGATCAGCGTCAGTATTATATTCAGATCGCCAATGCGCTGAACGGTGCGCAGCAGAATCCGGTACCGCCTGAGCAGGCGCTGGCGGTAATGGCAGTACTGGAGGCGGCAGTAAAAGCATCAGAAAGCGGTCAGGCCCAGTCGCCAGCGCTCAGCGCCGGGGAAAAGAGTGCGCTGCGTTTTCCGCAGGTGCAGTAACGGTGCAGCAATAAAAAACAGCCGGCTTAGCCGGCTGTTTCACATTCAACAGTGGCGATCTCATCGCCTCAGCGGCATCAGGCCGTTACTGTTACGCGCTGACCCTCAAACTCAACCGTTTGTCCCGCCACAATCTTGCAGCGTTTACGGGTTTCAACCTGGCCATCAACGGTAACCAGTCCGTCGGCAATCAGGTTTTTGGCCACTGCGCCGCTCTCTACCCAGCCTTCAAGCTTCAGCAGGTCGCATAAATCCACATGCGCATGTTTACCCAGGGAAAATGTCGCCATTATACGGCTCCTTTATCGTGATAGTCTTCGCACGCCTGCAGCGTATTTTGGATCAGCGTTGCCACCGTCATCGGTCCAACGCCGCCTGGCACCGGGGTAATCCAGGATGCACGTTCGGCCGCGCCCTCGAAATCGACATCGCCCACTACTTTGCCGCTTTCTAAACGGTTAATGCCCACATCAATCACAATGGCGCCCGGCTTAATCCATTCACCAGGAATAAAGCCCGGCTTACCGACGGCGACCACCAACAGATCGGCGTATTGAATATGATGACGCAGATCTTTGGTAAAGCGATGCGTAACGGTGGTCGTGCAGCCTGCCAGCAGCAGTTCAAGGCTCATCGGACGTCCAACGATATTCGATGCGCCAACCACTACTGCATTCAGGCCGTTGGTTTCAATGTTATAACGCTCCAGCAACGTGATAATGCCGCGCGGCGTGCAGGGACGCAGCAGCGGAGCGCGCTGGCACAGGCGGCCTACGTTATACGGGTGAAAACCATCTACGTCTTTATCCGGGGCAATGCGTTCCAGCACCTTGACGTTATCAATACCCGCAGGCAGCGGCAGCTGCACCAGAATACCGTCGATCTCGTGGTCATTATTCAGGGCGTCAATCAGCGCCAGCAGCTCAGTTTCGCTGGTGGTGACGGGCAGATCGTAAGAGCGAGAGATAAAACCGACTTCTTCGCAGGCGCGGCGCTTGCTGCCAACATAGATCTGAGAAGCGGGATCTTCTCCCACCAATACCACGGCCAGACCCGGCGCGCGTTTTCCGTGCGCCAGACGCTGTTTCACTTTTTCGGCAACTTCAAGGCGCACCTGCTGCGCAATCGTTTTACCGTCGATAATTTTTGCTGCCATCAGTGAAGAAATCCATCTGTTTGAGTGAATCGGGGAATGGGGCATATTTTGTCAGAAGCACAGGCTGCTGTCAGTCCCTGAATCACGCTGGCTGGTTACATCTTCGGCGATGGGAACGACACGGCTGCAAAAACGTTGACTCGTTGTCTTTGCGCCGTATAATTCGACGCAACGCATCAATGCGCCCTTAGCTCAGCTGGATAGAGCACCGGCCTTCTAAGCCGTAGGTCACAGGTTCGAATCCTGTAGGGCGTGCCATTAAATATCAACCACTTATCACTCGCCTCTAGCTTTCAGATTTTCAACGTGGGACAGATTTGGGACACGACTTCCAAAAATCGCGTCAATTTGCCTCGCATGCTCCGTTAAATGGTTAGGCGCCAGATGTGCATAACGCTGCACCATCTCGATGCTTTCCCAGCCACCCATTTCCTGCAGCGCGGATAGCGGAACTCCTGACTGAATGAGCCAGCTTGCCCAGGTGTGTCGAAGGTCATGAAATCGAAAGTCCTCAACGCCGGCTCTTTTTAACGCTGCCCGCCATGCAGTGTTTGAATCGACGCGCATTTTTCTGACGCTGGCCGTTGTCGTTCCGTCATTCCGCTTCACAGCTTCGGTGTGTACGAACACCCAGTTGTGATGCTTGCCAAGCTGCCGCTTCAGAACGGCGCAGGCTGTGTCATTCAATGCAACGCCAATTGCTCTGCCTGACTTGCTTTCCTCCGGGTATATCCATGCCACCTTGCGCTGCATGTCAATCTGCTGCCATTTCAGATTGACGATGTTCGACCGGCGCAGCCCTGTCGCCAGTGCAAACTCTACGGTAGACTTGAGCGGCTCAGGACATTCATCAATTAGCCGCTTTGCTTCAGCGGGTTCGAGCCACCGTACCCGCTTATTTCTTTCCTGCGGCACCTTGATAACAGGTGACTTCTCGATCCACTTCCATTCCCTTTCAGCTGCACGCATCAGCGCCTTCATCAACGCCAGATGCTTGGCCTTCGTCGATGTGGATACCGGCTCCGGCTTATACATCCCAATATCGATTCCTTTCTTCTGCATCGATGCAGCACGCTGCTTCCATCTTTCCGCTGCTTTTCGGTTGGTCATCCTGCTGACCGCAGCGTAAATTTTCGCCTCGCTGATATCCTTCAGAAAAACACCTTCAAAATGCATGAGCCAGAATCCAATCCGGCCCTTATCTGCATCCAGAGATTTCTTGTGCGCTTTCTCTTCCAGCCAGCGCATGCAGGCTTCTTCGAATGTGACGTCAGGAAAGTCACCGAGACGCTCTATTCGCCACAGTTCAGCCTTCCGGCGGTCGTGCAGCTCCTGTGCTTGCTTTCGGTCCTCTGTGCCAAGAGATTCCTTAATTCGCTTGCCGCCCGGCGTCGTGTAACTCCCGTATGTAGTGGCATAGTGAATTTGGGCACCTGAACAGAGGTGATATGCTCACCTCAGAACATTACAGGTGTCCCAATGAAAAGAAGAAATTTCAGCGCAGAGTTCAAACATGAATCCGCTCAACTGATTTTTGACCAAAACTATACGGTTGCAGATGCTGCCAGCGCTATGAATTTTGGTCTGTCCACAATGACGCGATGGGTGAAGCAGTTGTGTGATGAGCGGCAGGATAAAACACCAAAAGCCTCCCCTATTACCCCGGAATAGATCGAAATACGCGAGCTGAAGCAAAAGCTACAACGCATTGAAATGGAAACAGAATATTAAAAAAGGCTACTGCGCTCTTGATGTCAGACTCCCTGAACAGTTCTCGTTAATCGGGAAACTCAGAGCGCAGTAGCCTGTGGCCATACTCTGCCACGTGTTCGGGGGGCATCGCAGCAGCTACAAATCCTGGAAAAACCGCCCTGAAAAGCCAGACGGCAGGCGGGCTGTATTACGCAGTCAGGTTCTGGAGCTGCATAACATCATCCATGGCTCTGCCGGCGCAAGAAGTATCGCCACAATGGCAACCCAGAGATACTACCAGATGGGCGCTGGCTTGCTGGCAGGCTCATGAAAGAGTTGGGGCTGGTCAGTTGCCAGCAGCCGACTCACCGGTATAAACGTGGCGGTCATGAGCACGTTGCTATCCCGAATCATCTTGAACGACAGTTTGCCGTAACAGGGCCAAACCAGGTGCGGTGATGTGACCTATATCTGGACAGGCAAGCGATGGGCGTACCTCGCCGTTATTCTCGACCTGTTGGCAAGAAAACCAGTGGGCTGGGCAATGTCGTTCTCGCCGGACAGCAGACTCACCATGAAAGCGCTGGAAATGGCATGGGAAACTCGCGGTAAGCCCGTCGGAGTGATGTTCCACAGCGACCAGGGCAGTCATTATACGAGCAGGCAGTTCCGGCAGTTACTGTGGCGATACCGGATCAGGCAGAGTATGAGTCGGCGTGGAAACTGCTAGGATAACAGTCCAATGGAGCGCTTCTTCAGGAGCCTGAAGAACGAATGGATGCCAGTGACGGGTTACATGAGCTTCAGTGACGCAGCCCGCGCAATAACGAATTATATCGTTGGGTATTACAGCGTACTCAGGCCGCATGAATATAACTGTGGGTTATCACCAGACGAATCGGAAGACCGATGCGAGCGCTGTTGACTCCAACCACAAAAAAGAATCGCGGATGCTTTCGCTACTGAGTTATCAGTCCATCTTCTATCGCCTGCTGAATGTACGCCGGGAGGTCAACGAGACAGGCATTAGCGATGTTTTTTTCCTCTCGTTCGGTAGCATTCTTAGTTCTCATAATGCTGTCCTGTAGCGCCCTCAGTACGTCGCTCTGTTTATCCCACTTGCTTAGCGTTGCGCGGCCATTGCGCTTATCGTTCAGCGGCTGTCCATTTGTCATCGCGACTGTTTCAAAATGTTTCTGAAGTCGTTCATCAAATCGAGTCTCTTTCTTAGCGAGAGAGGCTTTCAAAATCTCCAGTCGCTTACTCATCCATTACCTCGCCGTTACGATATCTTTTGCTTGACGGAAGCCCGCACTGTAGATAGCCACAGCCGGCAGACATACAGCACCGCCTTCATTCCGATCGCGAAGACTCGGCAGAGTGGTTGCTTTCACTACCTTTGTGCTGCATCCAGAAGCGGCTACAGCGATTTTACGAGCCAGATGCTCATCTGCCTGACGTTGTGCCTGCATCTCTGCACGGCGTGCTCTACGACGATTTCTGGCGTTATCGGAAGCCAGAATGGTGATGACTACTGTCATGGTGTACCTCTGGTAATTGGCTTAGGTGATGTGGTCTGGAATCGAACCAGAGGTACGGCTGTTATGCCCGCGTCTGCCACTGCGCTACCACATCCCAAAGCCAACTTCTCTTTGGTTCCCCGCATTTCTGCGGAGACAAACTTCATCAATGTTAAAGAGCGATCCAACATCCTGTTGGCTAGTGCGTCCTGCTGATGGTATTTAATTTAAGATAACTTAAATTTAAGATCAAGAATGATTTTAAAGAAACTTTAATTATTTTAAGTGTCAGATGATAATCAATGACTTAAAGATATGGGATTTAAGGAGGGATAATAAAAAACCCGCACGATGGCGGGTTGGATTTGTGATCACGATCTTCTTTTTCTGTATCTTCGATGCTCAACCATCGTGCCGATTATCCTTATAGGCACCTGATCAGAGCGCATAGTGGGATAGTCTTCATTTAGCGGGACCAGCTCGAAAACGTCCTGACCATCAATGACGCCCCTTGGGCGATATTTTTTAAAGAGAGCTTCCTCTTCGCCGTTTTTTGCCACGACGAAATCACCTGGCAAAGGAGCCACTTCAGGATCAATTACTATCGCATCCCCTTCACGGAATTCCGGCTTCATTGAGTCGCCCTTGATTATCAAGGTAAATGCTGAGTCTGATAAGTCCATATTAGTATGCAGAAACTCTATATCTCCCTCTATAGAACGAATAGTACATTCCGCCGTCCAGTATCCAGCTTGTACGTAACTGATGATAGGCACTGCGCGGAAGTCCACCGTTGCAGGGGCGACATTGCTTTCGGAATCATCTCCGTTATGCAGGTAAGAAGGTGCGCACCCCAGCGCGTCCGACAGGCGAAGCAGGTTATCACCCCGTGGTGCGGTCTCATCCTTCTCCCATTGAGAGATAGCGACATGAGATACACCAACTCTGGATGCTAAATCCTTTTGCGTCAACCTTAGCTCTTTGCGTCTCGCACGTATGCGATCACCGATCGTTTGCATATTCATAATTAAGATATCTTAAATCCGGTTGACTTAAGTTTCCTTTAGATAGATAATTTAAGTGTTCTTTAATTTCGGGCAAGTCCATGTACAAGAAAGATGTAATAGACTACTTCGGAACACAGCGCGCGGTAGCCAAGGCATTAGGTTTAACCGATGCCGCTGTATCTCAGTGGAAGGAAGTTATTCCTGAGAAAGACTCCTACCGATTGGAAATCGTCACCGCTGGCGTTCTGAAGTATCAGGGCACTATCTATCGCCCTGCTGCATAAGTAACACCTTTTGTAACACCGTTCTTTAAAAACCTGCGCCGCTCCAGCCGAAATGCCGGAGCACATTTGTGGCAAATCCCACGGTTTGCTCATGTAACCAATTAACTAACAAAGGAAGTCTATGTAATGGAAATTACAAGCACACGCAAGAAAGCCAATGAAATTACAAGAATATTTTCAACCGTATCGCAATTCGCAGACAGAGAAAGATAGCTAACGAGCTTGGCGTTGAAGAGTCTCAGATAACCAGGTGGAAGAGCAGCATGCTCCCCAAGATGGCGACGTTGCTGGCGATTCTTGAATGGGGCGTGGAAGACGATGAGATGGCGAATCTGGCTAAGCAAGTGGCTAGATTACTGAAAAAAGAAAAACCTCAAAACTGCGCGAACAGACTTGAGGCTTAATTCATTGAAAGTAGCTAATTTCAACAAGGTAATTATGACACGAAAGCACATTTAAGGGAACTACCTGACCCACAAAAACCTTGCTCGTCTCGACTTCATCTGCTCTACCAATCCGGTCGTTGTTGAGAAGCTGAAAGGCATGCGGCAAGACCACAAAGCGAAGGGGAAGGGCAATTGAGTAACTTAGCAAGACTAGCAGACTACCGCCCTTCTACGGAGGGCATGGAGCACAGAGTGGCCGATATCGATGATGGGTATACCAAAGTCGCTAACGAGCTTCTGGAGACCATTGCCAGCGCTGATTTGACCGCTCGCCAGTTGAAGATAATGCTCGCCTACATGCGTAAGACATATGGCTTCAACAAGAAGTCAGACCGCATTGCTGATGAGCAGATCGCATCCATCACCGGTATCTCCCGCCAGAACGTTAACAAGGCGAAAAAGGAGTTGCTGGAAATGAATTGTCTGTTCAGAGAAGGCAGTCAAATCGGCATCAACAAGGAGGTTTCAGCATGGCGTTTCAGCAAGAGTCACCAGGTTAGCAACCTTGTCTCTAAAGCAGAGACAAATAAAGTCTCTAACTTAGAGACAAATGAAGTCTCGAATCTAGAGACACACAAAAGAAACTCTTTAAAGAAAAAAGAAACCCCTATATCCCCAGAAGGGAATCGTTCGGTTCCTAAAGAAAAACCAAAGCGTCAGGTAGTCAGTAAATACCACTTCGACCGTGACCGCCTGAAAGACACATGGAACCGGAAAGCGGAATCATTCGGCCTGCCAAAAATTTTGAGCATCAGTGACACGACAGAAAAGGGCATCAAACGCCTGTACGACTCCCACCTGAAGCACTGCAAAGAAACTGGCCGACCTGCACAGCAGATTGACGTGTTTATCAACGGCTACATCGAATTTGGCTACAAGCCAACTGATTGGGCATGCGGTGCCAACCCTGCTGGCAAGCGATACGGAATCGACACGGCGCTGACCCAGAAGAAAATCGACGAAATCATCAGCCAGGAGCAGTGACATGGAGAGCTACGATTTTGAAGAGCAATTGATTGGGGCTCTCATGGTGAAAGGCGATCACGTGGATTGCCGTGAAATCGCCGGAAAGCTGCCGGTTGATGCGTTCGCTAACCACCACCTGCGCAGCATGTACAAGGTCATCTGCAGCCTGCTGGAGAAAGCTGAGCCAATCGATATGTTCTCAGTTCAGGATGGCGTTCCGCAGGAGAGCAAAGACTTCGTGCTGGACGTGGTGAAGCGCTGCAGTTCAGCAGCAAACATCAAAGCCTGGGCGAAGCGGGTGCGGCAGTGCTGGATGGTTAGGCGTGGTGAAGCCGAGTTGCTGAAAGCGGTTGAGACGCTGCGAAGCATCAGCGCCCACGACATCAACGATCGGATTGCAGAAGTAACCGGCATCCTGTCAAAACTACAGTTTGAGACCAACGATAAACTCCCGCGCCGTATTGGCGATTTGATACCCGACTACCTGAATGTGCTGGAAGAGCGCATGAGAGGCTCTGAGTCAGGGCTGTACCTGCAGACGGGCATTGAGGCGATCGATGACGCTTACGGTGGTTTTGACCGCACAGACCTCATCATCATCGCCGGTCGTCCTGGCATGGGTAAAACCGAGCTGGCAATCAACATCGCTAACTCGATTGGGCGCCAGAAAGGGCGGGGATTGCTGATGTCTATGGAGATGTCAGAAACGCAGGTTGTTGAGCGCCATATCGCTGACCGTGGCGGCCTGTCAATCACCACACTGCGTAACCCGCTTGGGATGGTTCAGGAAGATTACACGCGGCTTACCACGGCGACCGGAACGCTTCTGGATGAAGATAACTACGTTCTGGCTGGCTCATTCACCATCGACGAAATCATTGCTCAGGCTGAGCGGATGAACATGGATGGCGGACTTAGCTTCCTTGCTATCGACTACCTGACCCTGATTGATATGCCAAAGGCTGACCGGCCCGACCTGGCTATCGCCGAAGTCACCCGCAAGCTTAAGCAGTTCTGCCTGCGCAACAAAGTGCCGGTAATCCTGCTGGCTCAGCTTAACCGCAACGTTGACGGACGCGGCGACAAGCGGCCAAACATGGGCGACCTGGCTGGCTCCAGCTCAATTGAGAAGGATGCCGACGTGATTATCTTCCCATACCGGGATGAGGTTTATCACGATAACAGCGACCTGAAAGGCATTGCTGAAATCATCATCGGGAAATACCGCTCAGGCCAGCCGCAGACGTTCTATATGGGCTGGAAGAGTGGTCACTTCGTTAACATCGACCAGCAGGCTGCAGCCAGGCAGTACGCCGAAAACCAGAACAAAGAGCAGCCAGCCAACGGCTGGCGCTACGGAGGCAAATGATAAACAAGCTAACCGCTGATATTGCACGTCGTCACATGGGGCACCTCAAAGAACACCAGGCAAACCCAAAGGTTGGTCTGAGCATTAGAGAAGAACTCTACATGCAAGCCCTTGAGATAGCGCTGCCAGTGCTTGAGCAGCAAGAGAAGGCGCCCGGCAAGCATCAGGAAGGAGAGTGATATGACAAACCAACATCTGTACTGCTGCGACAGATGCCAGATACCCAAACCAGCAGACAGATTCCGCGAAGACCTGCCCTGGTGGCATAAGTGGTGCATTCGATGTGAGGCATCGCCAGTGGGTCAATTCCCGATCCCGGAAAAAGATGAGCACCGGAGGAGAGATGGAGATACCGAAGGACGGCTTACGCCTCCATAAATCAAACTTCAACGCCATCGGGCAACAGCTTCAGCCTCTGCTCGAATCCGGCGAATGCTACAGACTCACGATTAAACCCTGGCGCGACAAACGCAGCCTCTCCCAGAACGCTTTATCTCATATGTGGTACGCAGAAATCGGCGCCTTCCTCATCCGGCGCGGTAAGCCTTTTGCGTCTCCTGAATGGGTAAAAGACGCCATGAAACACACCTATCTCGGCTACGAAGAGCGGGAGATGGTTGATGTGGTAACGGGGGGAGAAAACCACTACCCGTTCGCTACGGCACACCTCAGACCTCGCTACCGGTGATATACATTTCTACCTGACGCAGGTTAAAGGCTGGGCGCTGAATATTGGTTGCAGCCTGACTGTTCCCGACGACAGCGAATACGCGAAGCTACGAGACAAGCAAAACCAATGACCTTTTTCACCGATATAGGCGCAGCCATTGATGAGGCTGTGTGGCTTGCTCACGTCTGTCAGAAACCTCACTGCGTATATCAGCGCAGCGCGGCAGAGATGGAAGTGGACCCATATGACCCGACACGTTATCCCATGTACACGACAGCCCAGCAGGGGGCGTAAACGCTGAGGACAGGAGCGCAGCATGACAGATTATACAGGCAGTAACACACCGCCAGACATTCAAGACTTTTGGCAAACGCCGGTGGATCTATTTCTGGCTCTGGACAGAGAGTTTCACTTCGTGGCGGACATTGCGGCAAGTGATGCCAACCACCGACACCCGGTTTACCTGACCGAGGCGGATGATGCTCTTGCGCCGGAAACGAACTGGGAAATGCTTCCAGATGGATATCTCTGGTGCAACCCGCCGTACAACGATATCGGCCCGTGGGTACAGAAAGCCAACGCGCTTCCAGAAGGAAGTCATGGCGTAGTGATGCTTGTGCCAGCGGATACCTCTGTAGGTTGGTTTAAAGAGGCGCTGAAAGAAGTAACGGAAGTTAGGTTTATTACCGGTGGGCGGATTTCCTTTGTCAGGGCAGACACGGGCAAACCAGTAAACGGGAACAACAAAGGGTCAATGCTTCTTATCTGGAACCCATTACATCGGCGTAAAGCAATGACGAGTTATGTCGACCACAACGAGTTAATGGTGTATGGCAAGCATTTGGCATCAATCAGGAGTGCAGCATGAACAAACGAACACCGTTCAGCGCTGACGACGCAGCATACATCCGGCGGGTTGCCGGAAAAGTGCCGGTTGATGTTATTGCCCGACAGTTGCGGCGGCCCGTTAAAGGGGTTCAGAACTGGGCGTACCGGGGCAGATAAAACTACGCGTTCCTGATGCAGTAATGAGCCGCTACTGGCAAAACGTAACCAATCGCAGGAGTGAATCATGAGCGGATACACACGCCATACACCTGAACAGTGCAGCCGAGTTAAGAGGCTTCGCCAGCAGGGACTGAGCTTTCAGATAATCAGCGAGCATATGGGATTCAGCGTTGACCAGCTTCGCTATATGGACAGCAGAGCAAGATTCATGGAGAGCCGCGCAAGATGAGGTCACTAACTCAGAAAGCGATAGATAACCTTATCTTCCAGCCTACAAAGCGATCCCGCCTGTCCGGGAATATCGGAGAGTACAAGCCGCGGCTCATTGAGAAGGTAGGTCAGGAAGCCTTCGATCGTCTGATGGGGCCGCATGAGCTGAAGAAGTGGACGCGGCAGGAGTTGCAAGAATTGACCGCGCTTTATCGACAGAAAACCAGAGAGCTGAGTAAGCAAAGAGAGGCAGCATGAAATGGATGCTTTTTATCTATCCGGTTGTTATGGCGGCAGTGCTGGCATGGGCAGCCTGGAGAATAAAGCGGGATGACAGAGCGATCTCTGTGAAGTGGCGCGCTATCAGCTTCATGCGTCGCTATCAAATGATTAAATTACTAACGAGAGGCAGTTCATGACCGAATACCTCAAAGAGAAGTGGCTGAAGCTTCGCATCATGAAAATGCGCGGCATGTATGAAATCAATTACCGCATATTGCGCAACACAGCAAAAATCATGGAGGCGAAACATGCAGGCTGAAGCACTGACCCAGTTAGCTCAGGTGATGCGCAAATCCGACCTGAAGAAGCGTTACCTCAAGCCCGTAAAGCTCATAACTCCTTTGCAATCCGCATGGGTGCGTTGCCTGCTTGATGTATGGGGCGAGAAGTACGGCGGCCATGTGGGGCCAGATTCAGGGAAGTGCAGCGTTATCGGCAGGCTGATGATACGGCAGGAGTGGAACGACAGAGAATCAGAGCGGATTATGGACGTGGTAAACAATCTGCATAAGCAGGGATATCGCGGAGATGAGCTGTTCATCAAAGCGAAGCAGCTCATTAACCCGCAGAACTCAGTAAGCAATCTCCTCGACCGCGCCAACGAGCAGGAAGATGCTGACCTGGTTGAATCTGTCATCTGCAGCACATTCGCACCCGATAACCCGATTCGTCATGTAGCCATTAAATACTACTGCGAGCGCAAATGCGCGCAAGACATTGCTGTTGAGTTGTCTCGGCTCACCGGTATCTCGCCTGAATCAGCATGGCGACGCATCAGGTGGTGTCGTGAATTACTTGAGGCTAGTGTCTTTCACTCGGTAATGCGCGAACTTGATGCTAACAAGCAGAAGATTGCTGCCTAAACCGGATGAGTTGCAAAAATAACTTGAAAACGCGAAATAAAACTGCTAAATTTCTGATATGCTCGTAACAAAAGTAGTTGAGCAAAAGGATTTAAGCCCTGACAGCAATGTCGGGGCTTTTTGTTTTAAAGCTCCAGAGTCCTGACATTAAGCAGGGCTGTTTTTATTACAATCTGAAAGTTATAATTTCTCTTTTCACGGAGGAATTATGAAATTTATCGGCATTCTCATTTTGCTGACATCTACTTCATCCTTTGCTGCTCTATCTGAACCGGAAAAATCAGCGGGTGAGTTATGCGAAATGGAGTGGAGAATTACTGACAGGTCAGCCTCTACAAAAGAAAATGTCCAGCAGATAGTTAACGAAGAAATTAAGACATTTAAATCAGATGGGCATGTACTTTCCGATTACTCAATCGACGAAAATGAATTTATAAAGGTTTCTATCGAGGGTGGTGAAGGTTTCAGGAAGATGGTCGGAGAAATGACCACACCATACTCAGAAGCTAGAGGTTTTTTTAGGGAAAGAATGATGCCGCTGTGCATCAAGAATGTTTTGCAAAACCTAAGGAAAAATCCATAGCGCATCTCATGTTACTTTACACAAGGCTCACTTCGGTGGGCCTTTTTCTTTTGCGCACGGCGATACACTTCAACCTTCATTCTGACGCTTCGTCGCCGATGCGCACTTTATCCCTTTCAACAACGACACACAGCACCGACCGTTTTTGCGGAGGTGGTAATGAGTATCAACCATATGAGCAAACTGGCATCAGGCGCAGCTTACGGCGCATCTGCTGGGGCAGTAGCCAACGGCCTGTTGACCCAGCTCAGCCCTGACGAGTGGAGCGCCGTGGGCGTTATCGCAGGCATCATTGTGGCTTTATTCACATTCGCTATTAACTGGTACTACAAACGTAAACGCACTCTGGCGCAGATTCAGGCTCTCCAGCGCTGGCCCACGCAGCAGGAACTGAATGAGGATTAGCATATGGCTATGTCAAACAGCCTGCGTAACAAATTGCTGGCCGCAGCTGGCGGCGGAGCGATGCTGATTACTACCGTTTTCCTCGGTGGTAAGGATGGCGTGGAAGGGCGTGTATACGACCCCTATAAAGACGTTGGGGGAGTGTGGACAGTTTGTGACGGCATTACCGGCGCCGGAGTAATTCCAGGCAAGCGCTACTCCGATAAGGAATGCAACCGCCTGCTGTGGAACCGCGTGAGTCTGGTAAAGGCTCAGGTCGATCCGCTGATGAAAGTTTCTCTCGGCGAATATCAGCGTGCTGCCATCTACAGCTTCACCTATAACGTTGGCATCGGTGCATTTTCCAAATCGACATTGCTGAAGAAGCTCAACGCCGGCGATGTTGATGGCGCCTGTGAAGAGTTGCGCCGCTGGGTATACGCAGGCGGGGTGAAGTGGCGCGGCCTGATGAACCGCCGCGACATGGAGCGTTCAATATGCCTGGCGGGGAGTGCTGATGATCTGGCTGACAAATAACTGGCGTTCCCTGTTATGGTTACTTCTTGCTGCCTGTGTGGTGATATTCGGCTCGATTGCTCATCACTACCACACAAAATATGCAAGCGCTGCTAGTCTGGCGGAACAGAGGCAGGAAACTATCAATGATCTGCAACGCAGACAGAAAAGTGTTGCGGCCCTCGACCAGAAGTACACAAAGGAGTTAGCGGATGCGCAAAAAACCATTAGCGATCTGCATCGGGATGTTGACTCTGGCCGCCGTCGGTTGCAGCTCAACGCCACCTGCCAGAAACAATTCCCCATCGCCGCCACCGGCATGGATGATGCAGCCAGCCCCGGACTTACTGACGCCGCTGAGCGGGATTATTTCACTCTCAGAAGCCGAATTGAAACCGTTACCAAACAACTAACGGGGCTGCAAGCCTTCGTGCGTGAGCAGTGCTTCAAATAGGCTTAAATAAAAGGCTAATAAACTATCTTCTTTGCTTTACCATATTGAATGTATTACCCATCGGCTTTATCAGTGATCTTTTATATATACGATTTTACTGTTCAATCCTTGGATTGACTCACCTGTAGTTCCAACTTGATAAGGAATGCTATATGGCTTCAGAAAATACACAGGCAGTCGCAACAGGCCCTTCAAATGCTGGTTACAGCGTTGCTGAAACAATCGAAGAAATTAAAGCAATGACACCTGAGCCTGGCGTCATTGTATTCTTTAATGGTGGCTTTTTTAAATATGATCCTGCTGATGATAACACTCCCGATGATGGTGTAATCACCTTAGTTACAAACAATGGAAGCCGACTGAAGCGCCAGTTTGACGGCGATGTACAGGCTTCATGGTTTGGGGTAATTGCAGATGGCAAGACAGATTGCCGTGAAAAGCTGATTCAAGCTTGGCAGTATGGCCTTTCAACAGGAAGAACCATTAAAATGCCTGTTGGGAAGGTAAATATTGGCAGTGGATTTGAAGAGTCCCGAAAGGTCGGAACGGCTGATACTGGAACAGCTCGAATTTTATTGGTAGCAAAACCAGAAGACCCCGGTTGTGTCATTGATGCTTATGGCTGCGTTCTGGTGCCAGAGGACAAAGCGCCAGAATATGACAGTCCAGACCCAGCCTTCGTAACCATTACTCCTAATTCTCAGTTGGCTACTAACGGTGTTTATCCTACAGGCACGGTGTTTAGCTTTATTGTCGCTGATCAGACAATCAAATATACAACCAAAGCTGGCGATCAAGGTACGCAGGTTGTTAAAGGATTGGTTGCTTTGTTTAACAGTAAAGATGCCTTATCATTATGGGTGGCAGCAGAAACATCAGTGAAATCTGAAGAGGGTTATTACCTGCCGGCACTAAAATATGGTCGTACTAAGGGAACAAATGATTTTCCTTCCCAGGGCTCACTGACCAACGTTACCAGAGCGGTAAACAACGGCTGGTATAACGAGATGAGACACTTCCTGTTCTTTGGCTCAGGTTCAGGTGCAGTGGCAAAAGTTAAAGACAATGACGCTTCTGAAGGTGTATTTAGCCCGACTGACACCAATTGTCCATTTCCACCGTTTACCATTAAAGGGCTGGAATTTGATTACAGTAAGCAGTCATATCAGGGCGGCACGGCAGAAAATCCAGGTGTTAACCATGCAAAGCCCTGGGGAAATGGCGCGCGTCTTATGGATGTTCAATACGCTGTCTATTTCCAGCTTGTTGACTGCAAATTCAAAAATAACTACGGCAATGGCATCCGCCTGCTAAAATGCTATCGCCCACGTATTCAGGGCTGTCTTGGTGAAAATATTAGTGCTAACCAGGTCGTTGCTTCAGCTACAGGGGCCGAAGACGCGGATCATACCGGTGGCTTTATTTTTGCCAGCTCATGCTATGGAATGGTTGTTGATGGTACAACCGTACGTAATACCCGACGTTTTGAAGCCGATTATACGACGTCCAAGGGAATCCAGACCAAAGGTGGTATTTGTGGTTATATTGGTATCTGGAATGAGTATCCCATTGACCATGAGACAGTGTGGTCTAATGATAGCCTTGCTTTCCAAAAATATGTCCCACAGATCCTATTTAATCTCCATAAAAAAAATGAATCAATTTTAAGCACCGATCATATTGCTTCTGGCAATGCCATCATGAATTGCCAGGTAGAAGGATATACCCTGGGTATTAAGGCCGAAAATAAAGTTGAAGTGACGCTTTATAACGTTCAAGTGCGTGATTGCTATATCCCTTTCCAATCATCTAATAGTCGTATGCGTCTTCATGGCTGTACAGGTTCTTTTGGCATCTGCGATCCAGCTGCCGGACTGATGCGTAACCCTCAGCTTGGTTTTGCATCCATTACGGCTATTCTGAGCGCAAAAGATTTCGATCCAAGGCCCGAATACATTAAAGCTGAACAATTGGGATACAGTGGCGCATCCACAGACAAAGCAGGTCTGACAGCTCATGGATGTACTTTTACTGCAAAAGGTGGAGCACTAATTTCGGCTGCGATTACAGGCGTAACAATTGATTCATGTGTGCTTGTAGCAGATGGTACAGCAGATATCCTTAACCGCGTCGCACCAAACCGCAAGTCCGCTGGCTTGAGTTTTACCAACAATACGATCCTCGTAACGAAAAACAGTGAATCTGCGGGCATGGTTATTCGTGGTCAGGATTCAGCTCGTATCTGTAACAACACTTTCCTTAACCTGAATAAAGAAGAGGTTTTTGCGATTGTGTTTGGTGATAACCAGGTCAGCGGGAGTGGCTCGGGCGTTGTTGCTATTGACGGCCGTGGGTATTTTCTTTTTTCAGGTAACCGCCTATATGGTGCTGTTTCGCTGAGTTCGAAAAATACCTATGCCTTAGTTCATTCTCGTGATAACACATTCCATGCGTGGCCTAAAAATCAGGCTGGTGCCTATCCTGATACGAATAAGCTAAATCCTCTATATTTTTCTACCGGTGTATCTACATCAAATGTTCGCGGCATTGTCAGTGATGGCGATACTATCCTTGTTAAAGCCGATTTTACCGCGCCCGTGATTAATGACGTTGGTAATAATACCCAGCTTCGTAATCTTACCATTCGTTTTGTGGAATACGAAACCGATGAAAAACCGCTTACAACTGGGCTGATGACTTCACTGATTCAGACATGGGGTAATGGGGAAATGACTCTGGATAACGTGCAGGTTATTGGCAATGATGTGCGGAAGATTCCGCTTATACAGGGCGGTACCGCGAATACAAAAGCCTGGGGGCTGACCTTCCGCAATGTCCGTGATGACAGTGAAGATGCACCGTTAATTCTCTCCGGTTCTACGGTGGAAGGGCCTTTACGTCTGGAAGGTGTCAACCATTATGGGATGGGTAAAAAGTTATTTGGAAGTGCTGCTAAAGAGATGAATCTGAGCGCTAATATCAGTAAACAATACCAGCCTTATCTGGGCGAGCGCCTGACTTATCATACGGAGCTGGTTCCTACCAATCCGCAGGGTGCCATCTGGAACGGTTCTACATGGGTGACTTACAGGTTCAGTGCATAAGCGGTTAAGAAAACGCTTGAGAAAGTTGGCTTAGGTGTCCGCTGGCCGCCTAAGCCAACCTCACTTTATTTAGTGATCATTACAAGGGGCATGAATCACCACGGATAATCCAGACACTTCTGAGCCGTTGATAATACTGATTTTCATATTCCGTCGGTGGCATCTGATCATTCGACCCATGTCGACGCTTACTGTTATAAAACATTTCGATGTAATCAAAAATATCGCTGCGGGCTTCTTCCCGCGTTCCGTAGATCTTTTTCTTTATCCGCTCGCGTTTCAGTAACTGGAAAAAGCTTTCTGCAACCGCATTATCGTGACAGTTACCACGACGGCTCATACTCCCCTCCAGTCCGTGTGATTTCAGGAACGACTGCCACTCATGGCTTGTGTACTGACTCCCTTGATCAGAATGAACCAGCACCTGTTTTTGGGGATTACGCCGCCATACAGCCATCAGCAGTGCATTCAGAACAATATCCTTTGTCATCCAGGGTTGCATTGACCAGCCAATAACTTTGCGCGAGAACAGGTCAACAACTACGGCCAGATACAGCCACCCTTCGTGAGTTCGGATGTAAGTTATGTCCGTTACCCAACGTTCATTCGGTGCTTCCGGGTTGAACTGACGCTGGAGTCTGTTGGGTGCCACGATACTGGCTTCACCTTTATGCGCTCGTGGGCTTCGATACCCGACCTGAGCCTTTATCCCGGCACGCTTCAGCCGCCAGACCCGGTTAATCCCGCACTGTTGCCCGCTATCTTTCAGGTCGAGATGGATCTTGCGATAGCCATAAACGCAACCGGACTCCAGCCAGAACTGTTTGATTTGTCCTGTCAGCCTGAGAGCCGCCTGATGCTGTGGTGAATGCGGCTGCTGAAGCCAGGCGTAAAACCCACTCGGATGAACATTCAGCACCCGACAGAGCAGACGAACAGGCCAGCAACAGGTGTTGTCACGGATAAAGGCGTACCTCAGTCGGACAGCTTTGCGAAGTACGCCGCGGCTTTTTTTAATATGTCCCGTTCGTCAGTAACCCGCTTCAGCTCCTTCTGGAGTCGGCGGATCTCAGCCTGAGCATCTGACTGTTCTTTGTTGGTGGAAGAGTCCGGTCCATACTTCTTTATCCAGGCATAAAGGCTGTGGGTAGTGATATCGAGACGTGTTGCAACGCTGGAAACAGAATAACCACGATCAACAACCTGTTTTACCGCTTCAATTTTAAACGCTTCGGGATAACGTTTACCGCTCATGAGCACCTCTCTTTTAAGTCATCTTAAATGACTCCGGGGTGTCTGTTAAACCTGTGGCGATTCATTCAGCCAACTATAAGCAGATTCGTTTACCGTTCAGGGTAATTTAATTCAGCAGTTACATAGGGTTGGTAGACATCGCTGATGCCAACCAGTATGAGGAAAAACCAAAATCCGTCTTTTTCCTGCTAACAAGGCAACTGGCATCTGAATCTGTTTTGCAACCTGACTCATAAAGCGTCCGGAACAGGGCATTTAATTTGGCCTTTATGGCAGATAAGACTTACACTATTACTGTTGTGCGTTTTTTGCTCAGAAGGCTTTTTTGCTGGTGCGTCGTTAGCGAGACCTTATGGTTACCGCCTGATGAAGCATTATCAGGAACAAACGATGCTTTGATAAGTTATCAAATTATCGTTAAGCCTGAATTTCATGTTATTAAAAGGATCGTTTATGCAACGTGTTCAGCTTAATCATATTACTTTCGATATTGGTTTCGATAATGGGCTTTACTTTGCTCATGCCACGTCTTGCCCGTCATCGACAGGCAAGAGTATTGAAGAATTATCTTCCAGTCTGGCTGAACTCACTGGAATCAAAAAAGAAGATTTATCTGCACATATCAGCGATATACTTTCCTGATGATATATCACCAGGTGCTCTCGTAAGAAAGCGTCTGGTGAGCATCTTTAATCGGCTAAAATTAAGATATTCTCTGGTTAACACCGTTGATTTTTACACGCTGCTCCGAACCAGAAATCAAACGATCCTTGATATTTCCTCATCTTCTCCTTTTTACCGAGCCACCGTTTCGATGCATCGGCCCTTATCCGTTATCCATACAGACATGCCGGAAGAAACGCCTCCGGTGATGAACGTTCTCAATGAGCGCGAACGTATTTTTCAGGTGCTGAAAGAGACTAACGGGGTGGTTGCCGGTCCTCGCGGTGCGGCCTGCCGTTTAGGCTTAAAACGCGCCACGCTGCTGTCGAGAATGAAAAAATCAGGCATCAAGGCGAAGTAAAACGCGTTAGCCAGCCGTTAAAAGAGCGGCCAGCGTTAAGATGTTGCAGGAGGCAGCAAAAGCGATCGTCAGCTAAGATCACCCTCAGTTAGCGTAAGCAGAGGCAAAATAATGGCGGATATCAAACTTATTGCTGTTGATATGGATGGCACCTTTCTTGATGACCGGAAAAATTATAACCGTGCGCGCTTTGCCGAACAGTATGCAGAGCTTAAGGCACGCGGAATTCGGTTCGTGGTTGCCAGCGGCAACCAGTATTATCAGTTGCGCACCTTTTTTCCTGACATTGCACATGAGCTCGCCTTTGTGGCAGAGAATGGCGCTTATATCGTTGAGGCGGGCGAGGATCGCTTCGTGGGCGAGTTTCCAGCTGGCGATGTGGCAAAAATTATCGATACGCTGGCACGCGGCAATTACCCTGCGCTGAATTATGTGCTGTGCGGCTACCACAGCGCCTGGTATTTTTCCTCGGCGCCCGCTGCCTACATTGAAAAAATGCGCCGCTACTGTTATCGCCTCCAGCCAGTAGAACGGCTGGATGAGATTCACGATCGTCTGTTTAAATTTGCGCTGAATCTCTCGGATGAGTACGTTCCGGTATTGATGGCAGATATTGAACGACATCATGCTGGCGTCGCGACCGCCGTGACCAGCGGCCATGGCTCTGTTGATCTGATTATTCCCGGCTTGCACAAAGCGCACGGCCTGGCGCTGCTGCAGCAGCGCTGGGGAATAACCCATCAACAGGTGCTGGCGTTTGGCGACGGCGGCAACGATCTGGAGATGCTTAGCCAGGCCGGTTTCGGTTACGCTATGGCTAACGCGCCCGAAAGAGTGAAGGCGGCAGCAAAGTATCGGGCACCGTCAAATAATCAGGAAGGCGTGCTGGATGTTATCCAGTTGCTGCTGGACGGACGCCCTCCCTTTGATTAGTCGGTACAGCAGTACGCCTGCTCCAGCATCCAACGCCTTTGCGCGAGGCTGTAATTAACCAGCGAATTTTTACTGTTGGCGCGCGCCACTATCCACTCGACTTCGCTGGCGCTGAGCGCAAGCCGTTGCTGCCAGAAAGGAAATACCGCATGCTGTTGAAGCCACTGCGACAGATAGCTTGCCGGCGTCGGGTGCGCTGCGCCAAACAGCGCCAGCTGTAGCTCGGCCATTAATGCCTGCTGCTGCGGATGTTCGCTGTTGTCCAGCAGCGCTAAAAAGGGCAACAGCAGGCGGCCACAGACTTCACCGTGATGCCAGGCTTTGATAGCGCCCAGCTCGCCCGCAATACCGTGGATAACGCCTAACCCGGCCATGCTCAGGCTTAACCCTCCCAGCCACGACGCCATCAACATCGCCTCGCGCGCTTCGGCTCCGCGTTCATCCTGACGATTAAGATCCGGCCAGCCCTTAATAAACTGACGCATACCGTTAAGCGCGGTTTGCCGGGTGAACATATTCCCTTTGGCTGAAAGCCAGGCTTCAAACAGATGAGTAAAGGCATCGATGGCGCAGCAGGCGAGGACCTTATCGGGCGCGCCGTCGAGTAAATCAGCATCAAGAATGGCAACCTGCGGCACAAAATTAGCGTGACGTAATGAAGCCTTAACCTTGTTATCGCTCTGGTCGGTGACTACCGCATTTTGCGTCACTTCGCTCCCGGTGCCCGCCGTAGCTGGAACGGCAATTAATGGCAGCGTTTCGCCGCTGACCGGCGTATCGCCTGTTTTTTCCAGATAGCGCAACGTGTTAAGCGGGTGCTGGCTCATGGCGGCGAAGGCTTTGGCCGCATCCAGAACGCTGCCGCCGCCAATTGCCACCACGCGTTCAACCTTGCCGCGCCAGCGCGCGACCCAGTGGTCAATATTATCCGGCGAGGCTTCATGAGTAACGACTTCATAGCCGATAAGCAACGGCTTAAGCGCCGGACTGATAGCAGCGTAGTGCGAGCTGTTAAGGAAAGAGCGGCTGCAAAACAGGAGTGTCGCTTGCGGTGTTTGCTGAAGTAGCGGTAGCAGCTGTTGCAGGCTGCCCCGGCCAAAAAAAGTTTGTCGGTTAGTGATCGTCTGGCTGGTCAACACGTTTACTCCCGCCACGGTTTGGTAAGGAGAGGTGAGTTTAACAGTCAACCGCTCCGCTATGGATAGCTTATAAACGTTAACATGGCGGTAAAAAGTTGATCATCTTCGCAAATCAATAATTCTACCTGCGGCTCTGATTCCAGTGACAATTTGTTACCGCTACCATGTTATCGGTAACAATACGGCAACGCTTTCACTTGCTGCTAAGCATGTCACTCAGTTTATTCCTGTCGTGACCCACAATGATAAAGTCGGCCGTTATTCCTGGCGGCCATTCACCGGAGAAAAATTATGCCATTAGTTATCGTTGCGGTTGGAGTCGCGCTGCTGCTCCTGCTAATGATTCGCTTCAAGCTTAATGGATTTATTGCGCTTATTTTGGTTGCGCTGGTGGTGGGAATAATGCAGGGAATGCCGGTCGATAAAGTGATCGCCTCCATTAAAGCTGGCGTTGGCAGCACACTTGGCAGCCTGGCGCTGATCATGGGATTCGGCGCAATGTTAGGGAAGCTTCTGGCGGACTGTGGCGGGGCGCAGCGGATCGCCACTACGCTGATTGCTAAATTTGGCCACCGTCATATTCAGTGGGCCGTGGTATTAACCGGCTTTACCGTGGGTTTTGCTCTGTTTTATGAAGTGGGGTTTGTGTTGATGCTGCCGCTGGTGTTCAGCATTGCAGCCTCGGCGCGCGTGCCGCTGCTCTACGTTGGCGTACCAATGGCCACCGCTTTATCCGTAACGCATGGCTTCCTGCCGCCGCACCCGGGTCCGACCGCTATTGCCACGCTGTTTAACGCCGATATGGGGAAAACGCTGTTGTTCGGTACGCTGCTGGCGATTCCGACGGTAATACTGGCGGGGCCGGTTTATGCGCGCTTTCTGAAAAACATTGATAAGCCTATTCCGGAAGGGCTTTACAACCCGAAAACCTTTAGCGAAGAGGAAATGCCAGGCTTTGGCGTCAGCGTCTGGACCGCGCTGGTACCGGTTGTGCTGATGGCTTTACGTGCCGTAGCGGAAATGGTTCTGCCGAAAGATAACCCGTTGCTGCCCTGGGCGGAGTTCTTTGGCGATCCGGTAATGGCAACCCTGATAGCGGTACTGATTGGTATTTTTACCTTTGGCCTTAATCGTGGCCGTAGTATGGAAGAGGTGATGGATACGCTGACTGATTCCATCAAGATTATTGCCATGATGTTGCTGATTATCGGCGGCGGCGGCGCCTTTAAACAGGTGTTAGTGGACAGCGGCGTGGACAAATATATTGCCGGTCTGATGCATGCTACTAACCTGTCGCCTATTTTTATGGCCTGGTCGATTGCCGCCGTACTGCGTATTGCGCTGGGATCGGCAACCGTTGCCGCCATTACCGCGGGTGGTATCGTCGCGCCGCTGATTGCCACTTCCGGTGCCAGCCCTGAGCTGATGGTGATCGCCGTGGGAGCAGGCAGCGTTATTTTCTCGCACGTTAACGATCCTGGCTTCTGGCTGTTCAAAGAGTATTTTAACCTGACCATTGGTGAAACCATGCGATCATGGTCAGCGCTGGAGACCATTATTTCGGTTTGCGGGCTGGTGGGGTGTTTGCTGCTCTCTGCTCTTATCTAAGCTAAGGCAGCAGCGACGCTGATATTCCCGGTTGCGCTGCTGCCCGAAGCATCAAGCGCCAGGGCATCCTGCGGGGTCCCTGGTCATTTAATGCGGCTGATTAAAACCCGCTTTTATCATTTGCTCGCGCAGCGCCCGCGTAATTTCACGATTGCCGCCGGTGACCGGATAGATAACGTTATTAACCACATCATCCAGATAGTGCTCATCAAACTCCTGTAAAGAGAGCTGGTCGCCGCCCTCATCGTTGATGGCAATCGTCCCCTTGATATGATTACCGGCATGGTTCGCCTTCAGACAATATCTGCCCATATTGGTATCAATCGTACTCATAAGGCCTCCTTTTTACAGGCTGACAAAAAGTCACTAAGACACCGGGTTGATACCCGCCTTAAGTTTAGCGTTCTTTAATGCACAGAGCGAAGCGGCAGGGCAGGGGAAAAGTGAAGAGCGCGACCGGGCTCGCAAAATGCAAAATCCCAATCCTTAACTATACTTAAGCGACAGATAACGTTGCGGTTGTTGACCAAATGGCGCTCAGGTTTTCTTGATAACTGACCGCAGCGCACTTTACTTATCGACTCATCGCCATAGTCGTCTACAGGGAGAATAGAATGAAGATTATACTTTGGATTATTGCAATTATCTTTATCGTTGGGTTACTAACGCTTACCGGCGTATTCAAGATTCTGTTTTAGTTTAACTGGCGGCACCTCAGGCAGGTGCCGCTTTTCTAAGGCCTGAGTCGGCTATTGCGCTGCCTGATAAGGCAATGGGCAATAGGATCTATTTCTGTATGGGGTAATACATCCTGTACGGTAAAAGGTTTAAAGCAATAAGCACATACCGCGCCGTGGTGAAATTTCCCTTTTTGGTCCCCGGTAGTATAGCGAAACCTTTTGCTGCCACAGGCGGTACATCGTACTTTCATGACCATCCTTATCTTCCTTACTGCTGATTTCGCGGCGTGAAATATCTTAGCAAAAACACATGAAAGATCTATAAATTTACTTAATCTGTTTAAGGTTGTTATGATCACGCGCTAAATAAATGAAAAGTAAGTAAATTTAAAGCATGCTTTTCACTGGACCAGGCTATAAAGATAAGAAAAAGCTGATTTCAATGATTTTTCTCAATAATAGAGCAATTTTTAACCTGTAGATATTCCTTTCTCATTAGAAAAAGGAAAGAGTGTGATGCGTGCTACCTCTGATATTACCTTGATGCACAAGAGGCCTGCTGTTAAAAGCTAAAGCCAGACTAAATGAGATGGGTGTGGGATAACTTTACGGCGATAAAAAATGCTGTTTATCTTTTGCTCAATGTTGTTATCGTCTGGCATGGTAATTTTTCGCCGCAAAGGTTGAGACGCTGGAAAACATCCGTTTTTACCGCATTTTTTTAGAGAGCAGATCAATAACAAAATTTATCTTAATTAAATCATTGGGTTATGATTTGTTGAGATGAAGAGGTGAAGGCGACTGCTCTGGAAAGACGATTCTCTGTGGTATTTAATGACTTCTACAAAGTAGTCACATACGAAAAAAAGGCGATATTTATCACTTTTTCTTCACGACGCACTGGACAAAAGGCGCGGCAATTGCTGTACTTAACCCCGACACAGTTTAGTGTCCATTTTTCATGTAAAGGTAATATAGATGTCCAAGATCAAAGGTAACGTTAAGTGGTTTAATGAGTCCAAAGGATTCGGCTTCATTACTCCGGAAGATGGCAGCAAAGACGTATTCGTACACTTCTCTGCTATCCAGAGCAATGGTTTCAAAACCCTGGCCGAAGGTCAGCGCGTTGAGTTTGAAATCACTGACGGCGCAAAAGGCCCATCTGCTGCTAACGTTATCGCTCTGTAAGTTAACAGTCAGAATTTTAAAAACCCGCCTGCTGGCGGGTTTTTTTTGCCTGAGTCAGCGGTAGAGATATAAACCGATAAAACCAATCAGCGAAACGCAGCTTAACGTCAGAGCAAAGAGTTCAGACAGGCTACGCGGCATCAAATTTTTCATTATTACTCCTTCCCGTAAAATCTTCCCTCAGTGTGCCGTCGCAAGGTTAAGGAAACATTAATTATTGCGTGACCGCACATAAAAAGCGGGAGTTATGTTTTACCTGCGGTATCCGCTTGCTTCCCTGCCTTAACTACAGCTATAAACAGGTAACCCCAACGCGGTAAGCGTATCTGAAGGAGCCGCAATGAACATCAGGCCAGCTCAAACTAAAGACAGTTTCGCCTTAATCTCTTTACTGCATGAATTAGGCTACGGTGGCACCGAAGGCCTGATGAACCACCGCTTACAGCAGTTGATTGACCATCCCGATGAGATGTTGATGGTGGCCGAGGACAGGCAAACCGTGCTGGGCTTTTTATCACTGCATTTTATTCCACAGCTGGCGCTGGCCGGTGACTTTGCTCGTATCAGCTATTTCTGTATTGCCGACGGTGAGCGTAGCAAGGGCGTCGGGCAGCATTTGCTACAGCATGCTGAACAGCTGGCGCGTGAACGGGGCTGCGATCGCATGGAGGTGCATTGCCATGAGGCGCGTATCAAAGCTAACCAGTTTTATGCGCGTGAAGGCTATAGTGAATCGCCCTGCTACCGTATCAAACGGCTGGCGTAAGAGATCATGGTTCTGACAGCGGGTCAGCGTAAGGGAGGGAAAAAGATGAAAGTCGCTATGGGGCAGTTTGCTGTCGTGCGTGAATGGCAGCAAAATGCGCATACCTGTATTGAGCTGATGCAGCAGGCGCAGCAGGCAGACGCTGCATTGCTGGTGCTGCCTGAAGCGGTATTAGCGACCGATATCCAGGACCCAGGGCTGGCGGTAAGAGAGGCACAGCCGCTGGATGGCCCTTTTCTGACTCAGTTGCTGGCTGCCAGCCGTGAAAGCACGCTAACGACGATATTGACCCTCTATGTCCCTGATGGCTCACAGCGGGCGATTAACGCACAGGTGGCTCTGCGCGGCGGGGAAATTGTTGCACGCTACGATAAGCTGCATCTTTACGATGCATTCGCGATGCAGGAATCACAGCACGTCACCGCTGGCCTGGCTGTTCCGCCTTTGCTGAAAGTGGGCGAAATGAAAGTCGGCATGATGACCTGTTACGATATCCGTTTCCCGGAGCTGGCACGTCGCCTGGCGCTGGATGGTGCCGATGTGCTGGTACTGCCATCGGCGTGGGTCAGAGGGCCGCTAAAAGAGATGCACTGGGACGTGCTGGTTACCGCAAGGGCGCTGGAAAATACCTGTTATGTGATTGCGGTAGGCGAATGCGGACCACGTAATATCGGCAGCAGCCTGATTGTCGATCCGCTGGGCGTCGCCATTGCCCGCGCTGCGGAAAACCCGGCGCTGGTATTTGCCGAACTGGATGCGCAGCGCGTTAAAAGCGCCCGCGAAAGGCTGCCGGTTTTAGCCAATCGTCGCTTTAGCCGCCCCGAACTGAATGCCTGACGCCTGATATCGCTCAGGCGAGCCGGAGCTGAATAAGCAACCACCCCCTTGTTTTGCGCGTCAAAAAAATTTGTAATCTGTTACAAGTGGCGGTTGTATTGGGTAACGTTCTGCGCGTTAATAGCCGACGTTGGCTTCTCGTTTAAGGTAAATAGGTGTTATGGAAGGTATCAGCATTGCCAAGTTACTGGTTATTGGTGCGTTGATCGTACTGCTGTTCGGTACGAATAAACTCCGTTCGCTGGGTGGTGATTTAGGTGCCGCCATTAAAGGCTTTAAAAAAGCGATGAAGGATGAGGATGCGGCACCGGCTGCGAAAGCAGAAGAAATGCCTGCTGAGCGCGTCACCCATAAAGAGTAACCCCTGCGGCAGCGTTAAGTTACAAATTGTAACTTCGCAGCGGTAATAAAAAAACGCAGCTCATGGCTGCGTTTTTTTGCAACAAAGCGCTTATTTAACTTCCAGCCCTTTCGCCTGCAGATCGGCGTGATAAGAAGAGCGTACAAAAGGACCGCAGGCGGCGTGGGTAAAGCCCATCGCCAACGCTTCTTCTTTCATTTCATCAAATTCTGCCGGGCTGACATAGCGCTGAACCGGCAGGTGATGACGGCTTGGCTGCAGGTACTGACCCAGCGTAAGCATGGTCACGCCATGACGACGCAGATCGCGCATCACTTCGATAATTTCCGCATTGGTTTCGCCCAGACCCACCATCAGGCCCGATTTGGTCGGGATATCCGGATGTGCTTCTTTGAAACGCTCCAGCAGTTTCAGCGACCACTCATAATTAGCGCCGGGACGCACCTGACGATAGATACGCGGCACGTTTTCCAGGTTGTGGTTAAACACATCCGGCGGCGTTGCGGTCAGGATCTCCAGCGCACGATCCATACGGCCACGGAAATCTGGTACCAGCGTTTCGATTTTTATCGTTGGGTTTTTTTCACGAATTGCGGTGATGCAATCGGCAAAATGCTGTGCGCCGCCGTCACGCAGATCGTCGCGATCCACTGAGGTCACGACCACATAGCGCAGGCCCATATCGGCAATGGTTTGTGCCAGTTTGGCTGGCTCGTTGCTGTCTGGCGTAAGCGGGCGACCATGCGCCACGTCGCAGAATGGGCAGCGACGAGTACAGATGGCACCCAGGATCATAAAGGTGGCCGTACCGTGGTTAAAACATTCTGCAAGGTTAGGGCAGGAGGCCTCTTCACAGACAGAGTGCAGACCGTTTTTACGCATCGCCGCTTTAATGCCCTGAATACGGCTGGAGTCGGCGGGCAGTTTGATCTTCATCCATTCCGGCTTGCGCAACAACTCCTGGCGCTCGGTTACCACGGTTTTCACCGGGATTAACGCCATTTTGTCTGCGTCGCGATATTTGACGCCGCGTTCCATCTGAATCGGTTTACTCATAAGCTTGCAGTTTCCAGGTTGGATTGCAGTTTGAAAAGAGGCGGTAACTCAACGAGCCGGCTGCTTTTTCAACTTTATTTGAAAAAAGTGCAAAAATTATATCATTTCAGCGCCTGACAAACAGCCTGACGGCGTGCTAAAAAGTTGCAAATTTGTAAAGCAGCCTGCACCTTTACAAAAAAGCAGAGTGCTCCGCTGGTTGCCAGCTGGCCGACGGGATCGCCACCTGCTGCAAAAACTTTTCAATCAGCACGGGCTGCACCTCTTGCGGCGTGATACCAGCACGAAACGCACTTAGCTGCGTCATCTCCAGTCCGGCGTAGCCGCAGGGATTAATGCGCTGAAAAGGCGCAAGGTCCATAGCGATATTCAATGCCAGCCCATGAAAAGAGCAGCCCTGACGAATACGTAGCCCGAGCGAACAGATTTTTTTGCCATCCACATAGACGCCGGGAGCATCGGGGCGCGCATAGGCTGCCACATCATAATGCGCCAGCGTCTCAACCACCGTTTGTTCGATAGCGGTAACCAACTGACGTACACCCAGCTTGCGGCGTTTCAGATCGATTAATACGTACAATATCTGCTGCCCCGGGCCGTGATAGGTCACCTGGCCGCCGCGATCGCTCTGCACCACGGGAATATCGCCGGGCATCAGTAAATGCTCAGCCTTACCCGCCTGACCCTGCGTAAAAACCGCAGGATGCTCTACCAGCCACAGCTCATCCGGCGTATCGGCAGTACGGCTATCAGTAAACTGATGCATGGCAAGAGAGACAGATTCCCAGGGGCGCAGACCCAACGGGCGAACAATAAGAGGAGGCTGCTGCAAAACGTGCTTTCCGTTCCAGATAAAGAGGGAAGTATAACGCTGCTCCTGGACGAGCTCTACCCGCCCAGGCTGACGCGCATGGAATTACAGCACCATACGCACAATTTCGATTTTGCCCAGCTCTTCATACAGCGTTTCAACCTGCTCAATATGCGTCGCGGTGATGGTAATCGAGACAGAGTGATAGTTGCCTTTGCTGCTGGGTTTTACATCTGGCGTATAATCGCCTGGCGCATGACGCTGCACCACTTCCACCACGTGATCAACCAGCTCCGGCTGTGCCAGTCCCATGACTTTATAGGTAAAAGAACAGGGAAATTCGAGCAGTTCGTTCAGTTTGGTTTTCATAGAGACTCCGGTGCTAAAAAAAAGACTCCCGCCGCAGCGGGAGCTTACACATAATCAGGATATAAGGGCGAACAGAGCGAATATCAACCGCCTCGCGCCTTAACCGAACCAGTGGTGGAACATCAGCTTAATATAATCCACGATGCGGCTAAAGAAACCCCCTTCCGGCACTTCATTCAGTACCACTAACGGGCGTTGCTCAATTGTTTTGCCATCCAGCTGGAAGTTAATGGTACCGACCACCTGATTTTTCTGCAGCGGCGCATGCAGTTCGGTATTGCTCAGCACGTAGCTGGCTTTCAGATCTTTCATCCGTCCGCGTGGAATGGTCAGATACATATCCTTACTGACACCAAGCTGAACGCGATCGCTGTTGCCAAACCATACTGGCTCAGAGGCGAACTCTTTTCCAGCTTTCAACGGCGCAACGGTTTCAAAGAAACGGAAGCCCCAGGTCAACAGCTTTTTACTTTCAACTTCACGGCCTTTATAAGTATGGCCGCCCAGTACCGCCGAGATCAGACGCATCTGGCCTTCAGTCGCGGACGCGACCAGGTTATAACCGGCTGCGGAGGTATGGCCCGTTTTGATGCCGTCGACGTTCAGGCTGGTATCCCACAGCAGGCCGTTACGGTTCATCTGACGAATATTGTTGAAAGTGAACTCTTTCTCTTTATAAACCGCATACTCTTCCGGCACATCACGGATCAGCGCCTGACCAATCAGCGCCATATCGCGCGCGGAACTATACTGGCCATCTGCATCCAGACCATGCACCGTCTGGAAGTGAGTGTTTTGCAAGCCCAGCGCTTTGACATAGTTGTTCATCAGGCCGACAAACGCATCCTGACTGCCTGCCACATAGTCTGCCATAGCGACGCAGGCATCATTGCCGGACTGCAGCACGATACCGCGCGTCAGCTGGGAAACCGGTACGCGATCGCCCGGCTTCAGAAACATCAGCGAAGAACCACGGAACACCGGATTTCCGGTCGCCCAGGCATCCTGGCCCACAGTAACCATATCGTCCTGATGAATTTTGCCTGCTTTCACCGCCTGGCCAATAACATAACTGGTCATCATTTTGGTCAGGCTGGCCGGGTCGCGACGCGCGTCGGCATTCTTTTCAGCAAGGACTTTCCCGGAGTTATAGTCGATCAGGATATACGCTTCTGCGTCAATCTCCGGTACGCCAGGGATCATGGTTTTAAGATTAATATCTTCAGCCAGCGCGGCCTGGCTCAGGCTCAGGGCAATCACGGTGCCCGCCGCCAGGCGCTTAAAATAGTGACAGGTTTTCAGCGTATTCATGTTAAGGACAACATCATCCGTGGAGGTTAGTGAAAAAAAGTGCCTTACTATAGCAAAAGGCGTTTTTACAGGCACCCAACTTTGCGTTGACAAAATAAACAGCCAGCCTGTTTTCTGTTGTCTTAACGCAAAGTGGCCGCCGTTGGTTTTTACATGCCGCTTTGAATCACGGTAATAAAGGATTGCTGACTGGCTTCACTAATCAGCCGCTGCTGCAGCGCCGCCGCCTGTTGACGGGAAGCAAACGGTCCCAGCTGTACGCGATAAAGTTTACCGCTGCTGGCTACCGTACCCGGTACGCCAAACTGCGATTTCAGTTTCTCCGCCCACTGTTGCGCCCGACCGGCATCGCTGAGCGCGCCAACCTGGACCACATAATTTCCCGCTGCCGCAGAGGGTGCCGCCGCCGACACGCTGCCAGCCGCAGGCGATGGCGAGGCCGCTGGCGTTTCTGGCTCGCTGCCTTCCAGTACGCCCGCATGGAGCGGCGTTGGTGCACCAAGGAAGCCGCTGCTGCGTACCGGTGCGCCGATTGAGCTATCGCTGGTGAGCGTACTGTTATCCACTGGATGTATATTTTGCGGCTGTTCAGTCGCTGCTGGCTGTCCCGCCGCAGCGGAGCCGCCCATCATCATGGTTCCGCCACCGATATCGGGAGGCGACGGTAAGGCGTAGCTCTGTTTGGCAACCACGGTGCCAATGGTGCCAGGACCGGAAAGCGAGCCGTCCGGCGCAACCTTGATGTAATCAACACGTACGCGCGTGTTATTAGATATGTTCAGTCGATCCCCGGCCGCGCGCGAAAGGTCAATAATGCGGCCTGGCGTGTAAGGGCCGCGATCGTTAACGCGCACCACCAGTTGCCTGCCGTTGGCAAGGTTGGTTACCCGCACATAGCTGGGCAGGGGCAGGGTAGGGTGAGCTGCGGTTAACCCTTCCTGATCGAAGGTTTCACCGGTAGCGGTACGCGTACCGTTGGCCTGCTCGCTATACCAGCTGGCCAGTCCGGTTTCGCTATAGTTAGAGGGATCTTTTATAATCCGCCAGGTTTTGCCATTGACGCTGTAATCCTGGCTGGTGGCCGGATTTATCGGCTCATAGCGCGGCTCGACGCCGCCGATCTCCACAACCGGGCCGTTATAAGCAGGCTGCTGCGGAGCGGGCGTCTGCTGTTCTGTGGGAGTCGTACAGGCGGCGAGCAGCAGCGAAGCTGCACCCACCCAAAGCCAATCCTTACGCATCGAGAGCCTCTTAAACGCTTTTAGACAATAATTTTCGGTGTGTGTGAATCGACATAACGATGCCAAATCCAGCCATCAGTACAATCAGCGCCGAGCCACCGTAGCTTACCAGCGGCAAAGGAACGCCAACCACCGGTAAGATACCACTAACCATGCCAATATTAACGAAAACGTAGACAAACAAAATCAGCATCAGGCCGCCAGCCATTACCCGGCCAAACGTGGTTTGAGCACGCGCAGCGATAACCAGGCCGCGCATGATCAGCATCAGATAGAGGGCCAGCAGGATCAGGACGCCTACCAGCCCCAGCTCTTCAGCCAGCACCGCAAAGATAAAGTCGGTATGACGCTCCGGCAGAAACTCCAGCTGTGACTGGGTGCCATGCAGCCAGCCTTTACCGCGCAGGCCACCAGAGCCGATAGCGATCTTCGACTGAATAATATGATAACCGGCACCTAGCGGATCGCTTTCCGGGTCGAGCAGCATCATCACGCGGTCACGCTGATAATCGTGCATCAGGAAAAACCACAGTATCGGAATAAAGGCGGCGACCAGCAGTACGGCCACGCCGATCAGCTTCCAGTTCATACCGGCTAAGAACAGCACGAACAGGCCAGAAGTGGCAACCAGAATCGAGGTGCCGAGATCGGGCTGAGCGGCTACCAACAGCGTGGGCACAAAAATCAGCACCAGCGCAATACCGGTATTCTTTAACGTCGGCGGGCAAATATCGCGGTTAATAAAACGCGCCACCATCAGCGGAACGGCGATTTTTGCGATCTCCGAAGGCTGAAAGCGAACTATGCCAAGATCCAGCCAGCGCTGCGCGCCTTTACTGATATGCCCGAAGGCATCTACCGCAATCAATAGCACCACGCAAACCAGATAAAGGTAGGGCGCCCAGCCTTCATAGACGCGCGGCGGCACCTGCGCCATCGCCACCATTACCGCCAGTCCCATAAAAATCTGGCCGATTTTACGCTCCATCATGCCGGGATCCTGACCGCTGGCGCTCCACATAACAAAGGCACTGTAGATCAGCAGGCAGGAGATAATAATCAGGAACAGGGGATCGATATGAATCTTGGTCCAGATCGATTTTTTTTGCGGATTATCGTTCATGGACATCGTTATTCACCTTCATAACCGGGCGGGGTCGGCGCGGCATCCGGCAGCACCGTATTATTATCGCCTAACATAATGTGGTCGAGGATCTGGCGCATCACCGTGCCCACAGCCGGACCTGCACCGCCATTCTCCAGGATGATGGTTACCGCTACGCGCGGCTTATCGTAAGGTGCAAACGCAGTCATTAACTTATGGTCGCGCAGCCGTTCTGCAATTTTGTGCGCATTATAGGTTTCATTCTCTTTCAGGCCGAACACCTGTGCCGTACCGGATTTTGCGGCAATTTTATAGGGCGCGTTGTCAAAACTTTTATGTGCGGTGCCGTTAGGCCGGTTAGCTACGCCGTACATGCCATCTTTTGCAATCTCCCAATAGCCGGAGTGAATATCGCCAATCGGGGCAGACGGCGGCTGACGATAAGGCACCAGCACGTTGTTTTCCCGCGTGGCGCGCAGCAAATGTGGCGTTTTGATTAAGCCGTCGTTGATTAAGATCATCAACGCTTTGTTCATCTGCAGCGGCGTTGCCGTCCAGTAGCCCTGACCGATACCCACCGGAATAGTATCACCCTGATACCACGGCTTTTTAAAGCGCTTCATTTTCCATTCGCGCGTCGGCATATTGCCGGGGTTTTCCTGCGGCAAATCGATACCGGTGCGCTGGCCGTAGCCAAATTTATTCATCCACTCTGACAGGCGATCGATACCCATATCATAGGCAACCTGATAGAAGAAGGTATCCGCTGACTCTTCAAGGGATTTGGTCACATTCAGCCGACCGTGTCCCCACTTTTTCCAGTCGCGGTAACGTTTTTCAGAGCCGGGCAGCTGCCACCAGCCAGGATCGAACAGGCTGGTGTTACGATTGATAACCCCGGCGCTTAACGCGGAGACGGCGACATAGGGCTTCACTGTTGATGCCGGCGGATACGCGGCCTGAATCGCACGGTTATAAAGCGGGCGGTTTTCATCCTGCAGCAGCGCCTTATAATCCTTGCTGGAAATGCCATCAACAAACAGGTTTGGATCGTAGCTTGGCGTGGAAACCATCGCCAGAATCTCGCCGGTACGCGGATCGCTCACCACCACCGCCGCGCGGCTGCCGACCAGCAGCGTCTCAATATATTGTTGCAGCTTAAGATCGATGGTCAGCCAGATATCACGCCCGGCCTGCGGCGACTGCTCATGTAACTGACGGATCACACGGCCACGGTTGTTGACCTCAACCTCTTCATAGCCGGTTTTACCGTGCAGCACATCTTCGTAATAGTTCTCAATGCCCAGCTTGCCGATATCGTGCGTTGCCGCATAGTTAGGCCATTTACCCTCTTTATCCAGGCGCGCTACGTCACGATCGTTAATTTTAGAGACGTAGCCCACCACATGGGTCAGCGTTTGACCGTAAGGGTAGTAGCGCCGCTGGTAACCTTTTACCTCAACGCCGGGAAAGCGATACTGGTTCACGGCGAAACGGGCAACCTGCACATCATTCAGCGCGGTTTTTAAGGGGATGGAGGTAAAGCGACGCGACCGCTTGCGCTCTTTCTCAAAATTCTCAATATCATCATCGGTGAGATCGAGCACCGGCCGCAGCGCCTGTAGCGTCTGTTTGAGGTTATCAACTTTTTCCGGCACCAGCTCCGCCTGATAAATGGTGCGGTTCAGCGCCAGCGGCGTGCCGTTGCGGTCATAGATAATGCCGCGGCTGGGCGCCACCGGCACCAGCTTGATGCGGTTTTGGTTAGAGCGGGTGCTGTAATCTTCGAAGCGTAAGATCTGCAGATGATACAGGTTGAAGACCAGAATACCGGAGAGCAATAAAATGCCGACGAACGCCAGCAGCGCCCGCCGTACAAACAGGGTTTGCTCGGCAGTATAGTCACGAAAAGCGTTACGTTGAGATTTCATCCGCTGTTTGAGATGTCCGTTTGGCCTTATCGGATTATTCACGATGATCCGGATTATTCACGATGATAAGGATGATTCGCAGTAATGCTCCATGCACGATACAGGCTTTCTGCAACCAACACGCGTACCAGCGGATGAGGCAGCGTAAGCGCTGAAAGAGACCAGCTCTGTTCCGCTGCGGCTTTGCAGGCTGGCGATAACCCTTCCGGGCCGCCAATCAGCAGGCTGACATCGCGGCCATCCTGCTTCCAGCGCTCCAGCTGTTGGGCAAGCTGTGGCGTTTCCCAGGGTTGTCCGGGAATATCCAGCGTCACAATACGGTTACCCTTGCCGACGGCAGCCAGCATCGCTTCCCCTTCTTTTTCAAGAATGCGTTTGATATCCGCGTTTTTACCGCGCTTGCCGGCAGTGACCTCGGTCAACTCCAGCGGCATATCTTTTGGAAAGCGACGCAGGTATTCCATAAAGCCGGTTTGAACCCAGTCCGGCATTTTGGTGCCTACGGCAACAAGCTGCAACTTCACGACTTAACTCCAGAGCTTTTCCAGCTCATACAGGTGACGACTCTCTTCCTGCATGACGTGAACAATAATTTCACCGAGGTCGACCACCACCCAGTCGGCAACGTTTTTCCCTTCCACGCCAAGCGGGATCAGGCCCGCAGCGCGGGACTCTTCCATAACGTGATCGGCAATAGACATCACGTGACGGGAAGAGGTGCCGGTACAAATGATCATACAATCGGTAATGCTGGATTTACCCTGCACGTTGATAGCAATAATGTCCTGACCTTTCAGATCATCAATCTTATCAATAACGAAATCTTGGAGTTCTTTACCTTGCAAAAGGTTCACCTTTTAAGCGTTTCTGTTGTCTGTCAAACGCGCTTCGCGGCGCCTGAAAAATTGAGCGGCGCAGTATAACATGCGCTTATCAAGGGCGATATAAGCCCTGATGATTGATATAGTCGATAACCGCGGGCGGAAGCAAATCTTCACAGGAGAGCCCCTGATGACGACGGCGACGAATATCGGTAGCGGAAACCGGCACCAGCGGCGTATCTGCCAGCCAGATCAGGCCGGCAGGCTGCTGATGTAAGGCTGAGGCGTCCGCTGTCTGATGCTGCTCAAGCCAATCCTGAAGCGCTGACGTTGGCATCGCGCGATCGTAACCTGGGCGCTGGCAAACCAGCAGATGACAGAGATCCATTAGCTGTTGCCAGCGATGCCATGTATGCAGGCTAAGCAGTGAGTCCTGACCAATGATAAAGGCCAGCGGCTGATGCGCCCCGCGTTCAGCGCGCAGCTGCTCCAGCGTTTCCACCGTATAGGAAGGGGTCTGACGTTCCAGCTCGCGCGTATCAAGGTTAAACAACGGACGATCGGCAATCGCCAGCCTGACCATCGCAACGCGTTGCTCGGCGCTGGCTTCAGGCTGAGGGCGATGCGGCGGGACATTATTCGGCAGCAGTGTAACCTGATGTAAACCGACCTCCTGCGCCAGTGCCTGAACGGTTTTCAGATGGCCGTAGTGGATCGGATCAAAGGTGCCGCCAAAGAGCGCATGCAGAGAAGCCATTTAAAATTCGCCTAATTCCGCAGGAAGGGCTTTATTACACAGCAGCAGCGAAAGAGTTTCTATCTCCGGCCACAGCCGCTGGCCGTAATCCTGTTTAAGAGTGATTTCCAGGCGCGTTAACAGCTGAATAGCCTGACGGATTTGCACTAACGTCAGGCGTTGCAGCGCTTCGCTGAACAGAGCGCGACGATTTTGCCATACGCGATGCTGATCGAACAGAGTTCGCAGCGGAACGTTGCTCTGCTGGCGCTGTAGCGTCAACAGCAGCAGCAATTCACGCTGCAAAGTGCGGATTAAAATCACCGGCTCGCTCTCTTCGGCGGCAAGCTGCCGAAGGATATGCAGGGCGCGTTTGCTTTTCCCCGCCAGCAATGCATCAACCCAGTGAAAAGGCGTAAAGTGCGCTGCATCGCTGACCGCCTGCTCCACACGCGGCAGCGTGAGTTTGCCGTCCGGCCAGAGCAGTGATAAACGTTCCAGAGCCTGTGCCAGCGCCAGCAGATTCCCTTCATAGCAGTAGCACAGCAGCTGACAGGCAGCTTCATCCAAATCCAGCTGCATGCTTTTGGCACGCGCGGCAACCCAGCGCGGAAGCTGGGCATGCTCAGGCGTTGCGCAGGGCACCAGCACCGCCTGGGCGCTGAGTGATTTAAACCAGGCGCTGTTTTCCTGCGCTTTGGTCAGCCTGTTGCCGATAATAATTGGCAGAATATCGTCATGCAGCAGCGTACTTAGCTTTTCCAGCTGGCTGGCCATCGCTGCGTTGGGACCGTTTTCCGGCAGCGTTAAGGTCAGCGTCTGGCGACTGGCAAACAGGCTCATCGCCTGACAGTTGCCAAATACGCTGTCCCAGTCGGTCTGGTTATCCAGCACCACGCTGAAATGTTCAATAAACCCCTGCTGCTGCGCACTGGCCTTGATGACATCATGGCTCTCCTGCAGCAGTAGCGGTTCATTGCCCATTAGCAGATAACAGGCACGCAGCCCCTCATGGAGCTGCGTGCGGAGTTGCTCAGGGTAAATCCTGATCATTGCAGGCTGGTAGCCGAAGAGGAGGAGACTTCCGGTGAATCTTCACCCGGTGCCAGCACATCTGATGACGGCAGCGTCTCTTTATCATTCAGCTGGGCGGTGTGTACTGTCAGCAGCTTACGGACCAGTTGCTCCGCGACACGCTGACGCATTTCATCACGGATGATGATTTGCTCGGCATCTTTCGCCAGCGCTGCCAGCGGGTTATCCACGAAGGAACGATAGGTCGTGGCGCTGATCGGGTAGATCCCCTTACCAGGGATAACCACCTGAGCGCTGACGGTCATTACCATGGAATATTCCGCCGTGACGCCGTTCTGGAACACCGATGCCGTATCCTGACCCTGACGTTCAGCTGCCAGGCGCAGGGTAGGCAGATCGGTACGGGTGCCCGCATTCTCTGCTTCCACAATCGTAATGTTATTCAGGCGTAGCTGCTGACGCACCGTGCGCGCTAACGGACCGTAGGGATCGCTGCTTTGCAATACCAGGGTACGCAGCTCATGCGGCACCTGAGTGGTACTACGCAGATGGAAGCCGCAGCCGGCGGTAACCAGTACCGCCAGGCCAAGTAAAAAGGTAAAAATCGGATGTCGCACAGTTCCTCCTGAACTTAACCTACCACCAGGTTAAGCAGTTTGCCCGGGACGTAAATCACTTTACGAATGGTGACGCCGTCCAGGTATTTCGCTACCAGATGCTCCTGCGCAGCCAGCGCCTGAACCTGCTCCTGAGTCGCATCCGCCGGCACGGTAATTTTACCGCGCACTTTGCCATTAACCTGTACCACTACCAGCACCGAATCTTCCACCATAGCGGCTTCATCGGCTACCGGCCACGGCGCATTGTCAATTTCACCTTCGCCACCCAGCGCCTGCCACAGCGTAAAGCTGGCGTGCGGAGTGAAAGGATAAAGCATACGCACTACGGCCAGCAGCGCTTCCTGCAGCAGAGCGCGATCCTGATCGCTTTCCTGCGGCGCGCGCGCCAGTTTGTTCATCAGTTCCATGATCGCCGCGATGGCGGTGTTGAAGGTCTGACGGCGGCCAATATCATCAGAAACTTTAGCGATGGTTTTATGCAGATCGCGACGCAGCGCTTTCTGGTCATCGTTAAGGCGGTTGATATCCAGCGCGACGGTAGCGCCTTTCTGACTGTGTTCGTAAGCCAGCTTCCATACGCGTTTCAGGAAGCGGTTAGCGCCTTCAACGCCTGATTCCTGCCACTCCAGCGTCATCTCTGCCGGTGAAGCAAACATCATAAACAGGCGAACAGTATCCGCGCCGTAGCGCTCTACCATCAGCTGCGGGTCAATACCGTTATTTTTCGATTTTGACATTTTGCTCATGCCCGCGTAGATCACTTCGCGGCCTGAGGCGTCGGTCGCCTTAACGATACGCCCTTTCTCATCGCGTTCAACGGTGACCTCTACCGGAGAAACCCAGTTACGCTCGCCGTTTTCGCCCAGATAATAGAAGGCGTCCGCTAACACCATGCCCTGGCACAGCAGGCGTTTTGCCGGCTCGTCAGAGGTGACCATGCCCGCATCACGCAGCAGCTTATGGAAGAAGCGGAAATACATCAGATGCATGATCGCGTGTTCAATGCCGCCGATATATTGATCCACCGGCAGCCAGTAGTTAGCCGCAGCAGGATCGAGCATGCCCTGATCGTAGTCGGGACAGGTGTAACGTGCGTAATACCAGGACGATTCCATAAAGGTATCGAAGGTGTCGGTTTCACGCAGCGCTGGCTGGCCGTTAACGGTGGTTTTTGCCCACTCCGGGTCTGCCTTAATCGGGCTGGTAATGCCATCCATAACCACATCTTCCGGCAGGATAACCGGCAGCTGATCTTCCGGCGTTGGCATTACCGTGCCATCTTCCAGGGTGACCATCGGGATCGGCGCGCCCCAGTAACGTTGACGAGAAACGCCCCAGTCGCGCAGACGATAGTTAACTTTACGTACGCCCACGCCTTTTTCAGCCAGACGGTCAGCGATGGCGTTGAAGCCCGCTTCATGGCTAAGACCATCAAACTCAGCAGAATTAAACAGCGCGCCTTTGTCGGTCATGGCGGCTGCACTGACGTCTGGCTCGCTGCCGTCGAGATTCAGCACCACCGGTTTAATCGGCAGGTCATATTTTGTGGCGAATTCCCAGTCGCGCTGATCGTGAGCGGGAACAGCCATTACCGCACCGGTGCCATACTCCATCAGTACGAAGTTAGCGACCCAAACCGGCACTTTTTCACCGCTCAGCGGATGAATTGCGAACAGGCCGGTCGCCATGCCTTTTTTCTCCATGGTAGCCATTTCAGCTTCCGCTACCTTGGTATTACGGCACTCGGCAATGAAATCAGCCAGCGCCGGATTATTCACCGCCGCCTGAGTGGCCAGCGGATGACCTGCGGCTACCGCCACGTAGGTTGCGCCCATAAAGGTATCGGGACGCGTGGTATAAACGGTAACTTTCTCTTCGCTGCCGTCCACATCAAAGGTGATTTCCACCCCTTCAGAACGCCCGATCCAGTTGCGCTGCATGGTTTTAACCTGTTCCGGCCAGTCTTCCAGCTTGTCCAGGTCGTTCAGCAATTCGTCGGCGTAGTCGGTGATTTTAATAAACCACTGCGGGATCTCTTTACGCTCAACTTTGGTATCGCAGCGCCAGCAGCAGCCATCAATAACCTGCTCATTCGCCAACACGGTTTGGTCGTTGGGGCACCAGTTAACCGCTGAAGTTTTTTTATAAACCAGGCCTTTTTCATACAGCCTGGTGAAGAACCACTGTTCCCAGCGATAATATTCCGGCTGACAGGTGGCCAGTTCGCGGCTCCAGTCATAGCCAAAGCCCAGCAGTTTCAGCTGGTTCTTCATGTATTCGATATTGGAATAGGTCCAGGGGGCCGGCGCGGTTTTGTTTTTTACCGCGGCGCCTTCCGCAGGCAGACCGAAAGCATCCCAGCCGATCGGCTGCAGTACGTTTTTACCCAGCATACGCTGGTAACGGGCAATCACATCGCCAATGGTGTAGTTGCGCACATGGCCCATATGAAGGCGACCAGAAGGATAGGGCAGCATTGAGAGGCAGTAATATTTCTCTTTGCCTTCTTCTTCGGTCACTTTGAAGGTCTGTTGTTGATCCCAGTATTGTTGAACATGGGATTCGATCTCTTCCGGGCGGTATTGCTCTTGCATGGCAGCCTGTGGTCCTTTATGAATAGCGCGAAGCCTGAACTGTGTAGATAAGATCCGCATAGCATAGCCGATAAGGCTTTGCTGCAACAACACCTGACGGCAACCGGCAGGCCATTTCTCTGCAAGCTGGAAGCATGGCTGCAGAATTTGCTGCGAATCGCGGCGCAGGCGGAGTAAATTCGCGAGAAGCGCTAGAATTAATGACAACCCCGCTACACAGAGTGCTGACCAACCCAACGCGCGGAGGGCGCAGGCTCGTAGTCATCAATCGCGATAACAGGAGAATATATGAATAAGGTGGCGCAGCATTATCAGCAATTGATCTCTTCGCTCAGTGAACGTTTAACGCAGGGGGAACGCGATATCGATGGAATGGTAGAGCGTGCCAGGCAGCAGCTTATAATGAACAGCGATTTGTCACGTAACGAGGTGAACGAAGTCACGCGAGCGGTCCGGCGTGACCTGGAGGAGTTTGCCCGCAGCTATCATGAAAATGAAAGCGACCCTACAGACAGCGTTTTTATGCGTGTAATCCGTGAAAGCGTATGGAAAGAGCTGGCTGATATCACCGATAAAAGCCAGCTGGAGTGGCGTGAGATTTTCCAGGATTTGAATCACCATGGCGTTTATCAGAGCGGCGAAGTAGTGGGACTGGGTAATCTGGTTTGTGAAAAGTGCCACTTTACCCGGGCGATCTATACGCCAGAGACGCTGACGCTTTGCCCTGAGTGCGGGCATGACCATTTCCAGCGCCAGCCTTTTACGCCCTGAACCTGATACTTTTGCGTAGCAGGGCAGCCAGCAGGCTGCCCTGAAGATCAATGCAGGATTTTGGCCAGAAAGTCTTTAGCGCGATCGGAGCGCGGATCGGCAAAAAAGGCCTCTTTCTGAGTGTCCTCAATAATTTTGCCCTCATCCATAAAGATGACCCGGTGCGCCACTTTACGGGCGAAGCCCATTTCATGGGTCACCACCATCATCGTCATGCCTTCATGGGCCAGCTCCACCATCACATCCAGCACTTCGTTAATCATTTCAGGATCGAGCGCCGAGGTGGGCTCGTCAAACAGCATGGCGACCGGATCCATACAGAGCGCGCGCGCAATGGCTACGCGCTGCTGCTGCCCGCCGGAGAGCTGAGCCGGAAATTTATTGGCGTGCGCGGAGAGCCCTACGCGCGCCAGCAGTTTCTGGCCTTTGTCGCGCGCCTCATCTTTGTTGCGCTTCAGTACTTTAATCTGCGCCAGCGTCAGATTTTCTATAATGCTGAGGTGAGGGAAGAGCTCAAAGTGCTGGAATACCATCCCGACTTTAGCGCGCAGCTGGGCCAGATTAGTTTTTTTATTGTTCAGCTGGATGCCATTGACCTCAATGGTGCCCTGCTGAATGGGTTCCAGCCCGTTTACGGTTTTGATCAGCGTCGATTTGCCGGAGCCGGAAGGGCCGCACACTACCACCACTTCACCTTTATTAACCTGGGTTGAACAATCGGTCAGCACCTGAAAGTGACCATACCACTTCGAAACGTTTTTCAGGGTAATCATTTAAACCGTCCTTTTTCTTTTTAGATAGCTGACCAGCATTGACGCGCTAATACTGATAACGAAATAAACCAGACCGGCAAACAGGATCATCTCTACCTGAGTGCCGTCACGCTCGCCAATCGACGTGGCGGTGCGGAAAAAGTCAGCCAGACTTAACACATAAACCAGCGAGGTGTCCTGAAACAGCACAATGCCCTGCGTCAGCAGCAGCGGCACCATGGCACGAAACGCCTGCGGCAGAATAATCAGCCGCATGGTCTGAAGCGGCGTCATGCCGAGCGCCAGCCCGGCACTGGACTGACCACGAGAAATACTTTGAATACCGGCGCGGATGATTTCTGAATAGTAGGCTGCTTCAAACAGCGAAAAGGCCACCATAGCTGAAATCAGGCGAATATCGGTTTTGGGCGAGAGTCCCAGCACCTGCTGTAAAAAGCTGGGCACCACCAGATAAAACCACAGCAGCACCATGACCAGCGGCACGGAGCGGAACAGGTTCACATACAGGTTGGCAAACCAGCTGATTGGCTTAAACGTAGAGAGGCGCATTACCGCCAGCAGAGTGCCCCAGAGAATGCCAAATACCACTGCCGTCACGGTGATTTTCAGGGTAATGACCAGGCCGTTAATCAGGTAAGGCAGGCTGGGGATAATCGAAGTCCAGTCAAATTCGTACATCATTTACTCCCCATATTGCCGGGCAAACGCACCTTGCGCTCTACAAGGCCCATTAACAGCATGATCACCAGATTAATGCCGATGTAGGCGAGCGTGATGGCGGTAAAGGATTCATAGGCGTGGGCGGAATAGTCCAGCAGCTTGCCCGCCTGCGCGGCCATATCCACCAGGCCAATAGTGGAGGCGATAGCGGAGTTTTTTACCAGGTTCAGCATTTCCGAGGTCATCGGCGGTACGATCACGCGATAGGCGTTAGGCAGCAGCACATAACGATAGGTTTGCGGCAGCGTTAACCCCATTGCCAGGCCAGCGCTCTGTTGTCCACGCGGCAGCGACTGAATCGCTGCGCGCACCTGTTCACAAACGCGTGCGGCGGTAAAAAGCCCAAGACAAATGGTTGAGGAGAGGAAAAACTGCAGGTTAGGATCGAGTTCGGCCTTAAACCACATCCCCAAATCTTCACCCACCAGTTCCGGCGCTACCAGATACCAAAAAAAGAACTGAACGATTAAAGGAATATTACGGAACAGCTCAACATAGCAGGTGCCAATTGCTGACAGCAGGCGGCTGGGGGCCGTACGCAAAATGCCAAAAAAAGAGCCAACGAAAAAGGCGATAATCCAGGCGCATAACGAAACGGTAACCGTGGTTTGCAACCCTGACCACAGCCAGCCGAGATAGGTGGTGTTTCCAAACGGGGCCTGTTCAAAGAAAATGCCCCAGTTCCAGTCAATACCCATAACAAACTCCGGTAAAAAAGGGTAGCTAAGCTACCCTGAAGATTGATGAGAGGCTTCTGTGGATCGTGAGCCGGGGAACGACCGACTCACGCTGTCTGTCCGAGCCTATTTTCAGCAATCGAGTGGGCGACGCATCGCCCTGTTTTCATTGTAATTAATTCAACGCTTTGTCATTTGGCGTTTTAAACAGCGTTTTCATGTCTTCAGAAAGCGCAAAGTTCATATTGAGGTTTTTCGGTGGGATAGGCTGTTTAAACCAGGTATCAAACCACTTTTCTGCCTGACCGGAGGTTTGCGCCTTCGCAATGGTTTCATCGACCAGCGCTTTAAACGCCGGATCGTCTTTGCGCAGCATACAGCCGTAAGCCTCTTTCGACTGCGGCGTGCCGACAATTTCCCAGTTATCCGGCTTTTTGGCTTTGGCGCGTTCACCCGCCAGCAGGGCGTCATCCATCATAAAGGCCACGGCGCGGCCGGTTTCCAGCGTGCGGAAGGAGTCACCGTGATCTTTGGCGCTGATAATGCGCATCTCCAGTTTTTTCTCATCGTTCAGCTTATGCAGCAACACCTCTGAAGTGGTGCCCGATGTCACAACCACGGTTTTGCCTTTCAGATCGGTGAAGTCTTTAATCGGGCTGCCTTTTTTAACCAGCAGGCGCGTACCGATAATAAAGACCGTATTGGAGAAGGCGGCCTGTTTCTGGCGCTCCAGGTTATTAGTGGTGGAGCCGCACTCGAAATCGTAGGTGCCGTTTTGCAGCAGAGGGATGCGGTTTTGCGACGTCACCGGCAACATTTTGACCTGCAGATCGGGTTTATTCAGTTTGGTCTTAATGGCATCGACGATGGCGTTAGAATAATCCTGAGAGTAACCCACCACTTTCTGTTGGTTATCGTAATATGAAAAGGGAACGGAAGACTCACGATGCCCGACAACAATCACGCCGTTATCATTAATTTTTTTCAGCGTGCCGGTGAGTTCTTCGGCCTGGGCTGCGCCTGCTGCTGCACTGAGCAACAGCAGAGACAGTGCAACTTTGCGCATCTGCATGTTCCAACTCCTTCATGTTTTTGGCACCTAATTCAGGGACCGAGATAGGTTATTAATGCCTGCCGCTTTTCTTTTGGTTCCAGAACGGGTTCTGAATAATTCTTAACATAGCGGAATGTTAACGTAATGAAACAGAAAAGTTTGTTTTTTGCGAAGTCCGCCGCACCAAATCAATGCATTTCTGCTGCTCTGCGCCAAAGGGGAGCGCTGGCTGACCCTGCATGGTGCAAAAGCTGACGGCCCGTTGGCGTGAGCGCGGAAAGCACGGTTTCGCTATCAAACTAATGCAAAGCCTGTGCCAGTGAAGGTATGAAAAAAAGATGTCGGTTTGATGAAACAAGAGCAGAGGGGAAAACAGGCGAAGCATGGGCTTCGCCTGGAAAGTTAGCGGCGAGAGCGGCGCGCCGTAAAAATTGCAGCCAGAGTAAACAGCAGCGTTATCAACCAGACGGTAAGATTGCCGGTGCGTGCGTAAGGCGTCAGACCGGTTGTCGGCGTGACCTTCGCTTCCAGTACCTGACGAGTAAACTGCGGAATAATGTGCTGCACTTCGCCATCGGCGCCAACAACGGCGGTTACACCGTTATTGGTGCTGCGTAATAGCGGACGGCCAAGCTCCAGCGCGCGCATGCGCGCCATCTGGAAGTGTTGCCACGGGCCGATAGAGTGACCAAACCAGGCATCATTCGAGACCGTTAGCAGAAAATCGGTTTGCGCAGTGAAGTTATCCCTGACCTGCTGGCCCAGCACAATTTCATAGCAGATAGCCGTGGTCAGATTATAGCCCGCCACCTGTAGCTGAGGCTGTAGATAGTTGCCACGGCTGAAAGAGGACATTGGCAAATCAAAGAAGGGAGCCAGCGGACGCAGTAACGACTCCAGCGGCACAAATTCACCAAAAGGCACCAGATGATTTTTCTGGTAGCGATTGCCGCCGTAATAGTTGTAGGGCTCTTTTCCGCCCAGCACGATCACCGAGTTATAGTCGTGATAGCGGTTGCCTTCCAGGCGTGAATCCACGATGCCGGTAATCAGCGTACTGCCACCCGCCTGCAGGGCATCATCAAGCTGGTGTAAAAATGGCTGCTGGTTTACTTCCAGATCGGAAACGGCGGATTCCGGCCAGATGATAATCGGCGCTTTGCCCATATAGTGACGCACGCTGTCGCTGTAAATGCGCAGCGTATTACGCAGCTGTTCCGGATCCCATTTCAGCGACTGCGCAATGTTTCCCTGCACCAGCGCAACGTTTACCGCTCGCGCTGGCTGCGCCTGATACCAGCTAATATAACGCAACGGCCAGGGCAGCAGCAGCAGCGCCAGCGCCGCCAGCGCTGGCCACAGACGTCGCTGCATTAATGCGTAAACTGCCAGCCCGGCGATAATCATTAGCAGGAAGGTGACACCTTCCACGCCCGCCAGCGGAGCCAGCCCTTTTAGCGGACCGTCAATCTGACTGTAGCCGAACTGCAGCCACGGAAAACCGGTCAGGATCCAGCCGCGCAAGAACTCACTGACCTGCCAGGCAACCGGCGCCAGTAATACCAGCCTTAACAGGCTCGCTTGTGGACCAAGACGATTCACCACTGCGGCAAATAGTAGCGGATAGAGCGCCAGATAAGCAGCCAGCAGAATAACCAACAGAACATTGACCGGGCCAGGCATGCCGCCAAAAGTGGCGATGCTGACGTATACCCAGTTTATGCCGCTGCCGAACAGGCCAAAGCCCCAGGCGAAGCCGATAGCGGCAGCCTGCGGCGTGGTGCGTTGTAAGGTCAGCGCCTGTAAGCCGATCAGTGAAAGCAGCGCGGCAGGCCAGAAATCATACGGGGAAAAAGCCAGGGTGCCGACGGCGCCGGCACCTAAAGCCAGCAGCAGGCGAACCTGCTGACGGGCGTAAACAGAGGCAATAGCCATAAATGTGTTATTCATCCAGAATCAGGCAATAGCCCTACAAAGCGTTATTCATCCAGCACAGGCAGTGGAGCATTTTCCGGTATCCTTACATGCACCTGAATGATACGACGGCTGTCCGCCATCGCGACTTTAAACTGATAGCCTTCAATGTCGATGCTTTCACCACGCGCCGGCAGATGACCAAACGCCTGCATCACCAGACCACCAATAGTATCGACCTCTTCATCGCTGAACTGCGTGGCAAAGGCTTCATTGAAGTCTTCAATCGGCGTCAGCGCACGAATGGTATAGGCGTGACGACTAAGCTGACGAATATCACGATCTTCTTCATCATCATATTCATCTTCAATTTCACCCACTATCAGCTCAAGAATATCTTCAATGGTCACCAGGCCGGAAACACCGCCAAACTCATCGATCACGATCGCCATATGGTAGCGCTGAGAACGAAACTCTTTCAGCATGCGGTCCACGCGCTTACTTTCCGGCACGACAACGGCTGGACGCAGCACCTTTTCCATGCTGAACGGCTCTGATCCACTGCTCATAAACGGCAGTAAATCTTTTGCCATCAGGATCCCTTCGACATGATCTTTATCTTCGCTAATCACCGGGAAGCGGGAATGGGCAGACTCAACAATGACCTGCAGACACTCTTCCAGGCTTTGATTGCGCTTCAGCGTAATCATTTGCGAGCGGGGGATCATGATATCGCGGACGCGCTGCTCAGCGATATCCATGACGCCTTCCAGCATGTCACGCGTATCCTGATCGATCAGTTCGTTCTGTTCGGAATCACGAATGAGTTCCAACAGTTCTTCACGGTTTTTAGGCTCACCATGAAAAAGCTGGTTGAGAATGAGGGAAAAAAAGCCCTTTTTACTACTGGGACTGTCGCTGTTTTGTGAATGGTCGTCGCTCATGGCGTTCTGGTATGGGTCTCTCTTTATGAGGATCGGCCTGCCAGCCTTTGCCGGCAGGATTTAACAACAGGCAGCCTTTACGGCGCCTCTTTCTCCGAAATGTACGGATCGGGATAACCAAGAGCAAGCATTATCTCGGTCTCCAGCGATTCCATCTCTTCGGCTTCATCATCTTCGATATGATCGTAACCCAGCAAGTGCAGGGTGCCATGAATAACCATGTGCGCCCAGTGCGCCTCCAGCGCTTTCTCTTGCTCGGCGGCTTCCTGCTCGACAACCTGACGGCAAATCACCAGATCGCCCAGCAGCGGTAACTCTATGCCGGGTGGCGCTTCAAAAGGAAAAGAGAGCACGTTAGTCGGCTTATCCTTTCCGCGCCAGGTCAGGTTAAGATCGTGGCTTTCCGCTTCGTCCACTACGCGAATAGTGACTTCGCTTTCGGGCTGAAACTGTAGCAGCACCGCTTCCAGCCAGCGACGGAAATCCGTTTCGGCCGGCAGGCCGCTGGCCTGTTCGCAAGCCAACTGTAAATCGAGAATAACCTGACTCATTTCTGTTCCTGTGCAGCTGCCTGCGCTTCGCGCTTACGTTCTTCGGCCAGTTTATCACGACGCTTCTGATCGGCCTCTTCCCAGGCCTCATAGGCCGTTACGATACGGGCAACAACCGGATGACGCACCACGTCTTCGCTGTGGAAGAAGTTAAAGCTGATCTCTTCGACGTTTGACAGCACCTCGATCGCATGGCGCAGACCTGATTTGGCGTTGCGCGGCAGGTCGATCTGGGTAATGTCGCCGGTAATAACCGCTTTGGAGTTAAAACCGATACGGGTCAGAAACATCTTCATCTGCTCAATGGTGGTGTTCTGACTTTCGTCGAGAATGATAAACGCATCATTCAGGGTACGGCCACGCATATAAGCCAGCGGGGCAACCTCAATCACGTTACGCTCTATCAGCTTTTCTACGCGCTCAAAGCCCAGCATTTCGAACAGCGCGTCATAAAGCGGGCGCAGATAGGGATCGACCTTCTGGCTTAAATCACCGGGCAGAAAGCCCAGCTTTTCACCCGCTTCGACGGCCGGACGCGTCAGCAGAATACGGCGTATTTCCTGGCGCTCCAGGGCATCAACCGCAGCAGCCACCGCCAGATAGGTTTTACCCGTACCCGCAGGGCCTACACCGAAGGTGATGTCATGGTCGAGGATGTTAGCAATATACTGCGCCTGATTCGGCGTACGTGGCTTAATAACGCCGCGTTTGGTTTTGATATTTACCGCTTTGCCATATTCAGGCACGCTTTCCGCCGTCTGCTCCAGCACGCGGCTCTCTTTAATCGCCAGATGAATCTGTTCCGGCTCGATGTCCGGGATAACGCCGCGTACCGGCGCGGTATCCACATACAGAGTACGCAGGATATCCACAGCGGCATTCACGCAGAGCGCGCGTCCAACCAGCTTAAAGCTGTGATCGCGATGGCTGATCTCAATGCCCAGCCGACGCTCCAGCTGCTTCACGTTATCGTCAAACGGACCACACAGGCTCTGCAACCGGTTGTTATCAGCAGGTTCTAATTCTATTTCGCGTGTTTCGATATTCAAACTAATCCTTTGGGTCGCTCAGGGCCAGGTTGATAATTAACAGGGACTTGCCGCCTGAGATACAGGCGAACCATAGCAGAAGTATTTATGGCATGACCAAAAGGCGCAAGCTGTAAAGCCGATATTTGGGCGTTGCTTTCAGAAAGCAAGTGCAATGAGGTGAAATTGTGCGGTGGGCAAGCGCTGCCCACCGTTGAATGACATCATATCAGGGTTGGAAAATGGCCACGCCAATTTCATTTTCTTTACGGGTACGCGCAATGACGGAAGCCGGGCTTTCTGCAACGCGCAGGCCCATCTCTTGCTCGGTACGAACCACCACGCCACGCAGAGAATTAGTATAGACGTCCACGATTTCCACATCGACGAACTTGCCGATCATCTCCGGCGTGCCTTCAAAGTTCACCACGCGGTTGTTTTCCGTACGGCCTGAAAGCTCCATCACATTTTTACGTGATGGCCCTTCAACCAGGATGCGCTGCACGGTGCCCATCATGCGACGGCTCCATGCCATCGCCTGCTGGTTAATGCGATCCTGCAGAATATAGAGACGCTGCTTTTTCTCTTCTTCGCTGACATCGTCCGGCAGATCGGCAGCCGGCGTGCCGGGACGCGCAGAATAGATAAAGCTGAAGCTCATATCGAAGTTAACGTCGGCGATCAGCTTCATGGTTTTTTCAAAGTCTTCCTGTGTTTCGCCAGGGAAGCCGATGATAAAGTCAGAGCTGATTTGAATATTCGGACGCGCTTCCCGCAGCTTGCGGATAATCGCTTTATATTCCAGCGCCGTATGGGCACGCTTCATCAGGGTCAGGATACGGTCAGCACCGCTCTGCACCGGCAGATGCAGGAAGCTCACCAGTTCCGGCGTATCGCGGTAAACCTCGATAATATCGTCGGTGAATTCGATCGGATGGCTGGTGGTAAAGCGAATGCGATCGATACCGTCAATCGCCGCCACCAGACGCAGCAGTTCGGCAAAAGAACAGATGCCGCCATCGAAAGCAGGGCCGCGATAAGCGTTAACGTTCTGGCCCAGCAGGTTCACTTCACGAACGCCCTGAGCAGCGAGCTGGGCAATTTCCAGCAGAATATCATCGCAGGGACGGCTGACTTCCTCACCGCGCGTATAAGGCACCACGCAGAAAGTACAGTATTTGTTGCAGCCTTCCATAATGGAAACAAACGCCGTCGGACCTTCAGCGCGCGGCTCCGGCAGGCGGTCAAATTTCTCAATTTCCGGGAAGCTGATATCCACCACCGGGCTTTTCGAGCCGCGCACGGTATTGATCATTTCCGGCAGGCGATGCAGGGTTTGCGGGCCGAAGACAATATCGACATAGCTGGCGCGCTGACGAATATGGTCACCTTCCTGCGAGGCGACGCAGCCACCCACGCCAATAATCAGTTCAGGATTACGCTCTTTCAGCGTCTTCCAGCGGCCCAGCTGATGAAAGACTTTCTCCTGTGCCTTTTCGCGGATAGAGCAGGTATTAAGCAGCAGAATATCAGCTTCTTCCGCCACTTCCGTGAGGGTATAGCCGTGCGTACTCTCCAGCAGGTCGGCCATTTTAGATGAATCGTATTCGTTCATCTGACAGCCCCAGGTTTTGATATGCAGTTTTTTACTCATCTAACGTGCCATTTATCAGTGCAGGAAGGATTGCAGGGCGCGTATTGTAATGCTTTGCTGCTGTTGTGACCAGTGTATCGGCTTTTCTGTTTTTCGCAGGATTTCCGGTACACTTTAACTTAACGGGCTCGCGGACCTGTCGCCGCGAGACGGCAGGGCACAAAAGGATAAATTTATGCATCAAACGCAATTCGATGTCGTCGTGGTTGGCGGAGGTATGGTTGGCGCGGCGCTGGCAAGTGGGCTGGCGCAGCAGGGCTTTCAGGTTGCCGTACTGGAGCGAGACGTTCCGGCGGCTTTCGATCCTGACGCGCCGCCAGATATTCGCATTTCCGCCATCGGCTGCGCCTCGGTGGATTTACTCAAACAGCTGGAAGTCTGGCCGGCCGTACAGCAAATGCGCTGTGCGCCCTATCGTAAGCTGGAAACCTGGGAATGGCAGACGGCGCGCGTACAGTTTGATGCCGCAAGTCTTGGTCTGCCAGAGTTGGGTTACATGGTGGAGAATTCGGTATTGCAGCTGGCGCTGTGGCAGCGTCTGCAACAGCAGCCGGTTAGCCTGTTCGCGCCAGCAAAATTGAGTGCCTTGCAGCAGCATAACGGCGGCTGGCAGCTGGTGCTGGAAGATGGCCAGACGCTTACGGCCCGGCTGGTGATCGGTGCCGATGGGGCGAACTCTCAGGTGCGCCAGCTTACCGGTATTGGCATTCAGGGCTGGAACTATAGCCAGTCCTGTATGCTGATAAGCGTGGAGTTGGATCATGCGGCAGGCGATACCACCTGGCAACATTTCACGCCAGAGGGGCCTCATGCGTTGCTGCCGCTGTTTGATCGCTGGGCGTCGCTGGTCTGGTATGACAGCCCGGCCCGCATTCGCCAGCTGCAGACGCTGTCGCCAGAACAGTTGCAAAAAGAGGTAGAACGCTGTTTCCCGTCGCGTCTGGGGCGTTTTCGCGTGCAGCAGGCTGCCTCTTTCCCGTTAGTGCGTCGTCACGCCAATCGTTATGTGCAGCCGGGGCTGGCGCTGGTAGGTGATGCGGCGCATACCATCAATCCGCTGGCCGGGCAGGGGGTAAATCTGGGCTACCGCGACGTTGATGCGCTGATTGAGGTGTTAACCACGGCTCGCAACCAGGCGGAAGAGTGGTCTTCAGAGCGGGTCTTGCTGCGTTATCAACGTCAGCGCCAGAAAGATAATTTGCTGATGCAGAGCGGTATGGATCTCTTCTATTTTGCCTTCAGCAACCGCCTGCCACCGCTGCGCGTGCTGCGTAATGTGGGATTGATGGCGGCAGAACATGCTGGCGTGCTGAAACGTCAGGCGCTGCGTTACGCGCTGGGATTGTAAACGAGGCGGGCGGAAGGCAGCGCCCGTTGAAATACCAGATACGCAGACGCAAAAAAGCCCGCAGAAGCGGGCTTTTTACACTGTTTGGCTGGGGTGCAGGGATTCGAACCCCGGAATGCCGGAATCAGAATCCGGTGCCTTACCGCTTGGCGACACCCCAATAAAATGGGATAAACAGTTTTTAATTGGCTGGGGTACGAGGATTCGAACCTCGGAATGCCGGAATCAGAATCCGGTGCCTTACCGCTTGGCGATACCCCAATAAAATGGTGGCTACGACGGGAATCGAACCTGTGACCCCAGCATTATGAGTGCTGTGCTCTAACCAGCTGAGCTACGTAGCCAAATTTTATTGCTTTCTGATGTGGCTGGGATACCTGGATTCGAACCAGGGAATGCCGGTATCAAAAACCGGTGCCTTACCGCTTGGCGATATCCCAAGATCCGATTACGCATCAGTTTCACATCAGAAATATGGCTGGGGTACCTGGATTCGAACCAGGGAATGCCGGTATCAAAAACCGGTGCCTTACCGCTTGGCGATACCCCATCCGCTAAACCGATGACTGAAATGGTGCGGGAGGCGAGACTTGAACTCGCACACCTTGCGGCGCCAGAACCTAAATCTGGTGCGTCTACCAATTTCGCCACTCCCGCAAAAAGATGGTGGCTACGACGGGAATCGAACCTGTGACCCCAGCATTATGAGTGCTGTGCTCTAACCAGCTGAGCTACGTAGCCATCTTTTTTCGCGCTACCTTCATCGGCGTTGCGGGGCGCATTATGCGTATTGCACTCAAGAGCGTCAACAAGTTTTTTGTCGTTTTTTACCATTCGCACACTGTTTGACTGGCTTGTAACCAGCATGATGATAAAAACGACAATTTTTGATCGTAACACCGCCAGATGCAATAAAAAACGGGCCGCGCAGGCCCGTTTTAGCAGTGATGTGAGATCGCTTATTTATAGGCGGACTGGTGTACGCCAACAGCGCGCCCAGACGGATCGTCCATGCTTTTAAAGGCTTCATCCCACTCAATGGCTTTAGCAGAAGAGCAGGCCACAGACGGACCGCCTGGAATACACTCTGCCGCGCTGGGTAGCGGGAACAGCTCTTCGAAGATCTCGCGGTAGAGATAGGCTTCTTTTGATGTTGGCGTGTTGTACGGGAAGCGATAGCGCGCGGTTTCCAGCTGCTGAGCGCTTACCTGCTGTGCGGCGACTTCTTTCAACGTATCAATCCAGCTGTAGCCTACGCCGTCAGAGAACTGCTCTTTCTGACGCCAGGCCACGCTTTCCGGCAGGTAAGAAGAGAAGCATTCACGCAGAATATGTTTTTCCATTTTGCCGTTGCTGCCGCACATTTTATCCTGTGGGTTGATGCGCATCGCCACGTCGAGGAACTTTTTATCGAGGAAGGGCACACGCGCTTCCACACCCCATGCGGACATCGCCTTATTGGCACGCGCACAGTCATACATGTGCAGCGCCAGCAGCTTACGGACGTTTTCCTCATGGAACTCTTTCGCGTTTGGTGCCTTATGGAAGTAGAGATAGCCGCCAAACACTTCATCGGCACCTTCGCCAGAGAGCACCATTTTAATGCCCATCGCTTTAATCTTACGTGACATCAGGTACATCGGCGTAGAGGCGCGGATGGTGGTGACATCATACGTTTCAATGTGATAGATCACATCGCGAATCGCATCCAGACCTTCCTGCACGGTAAAGTGAATTTCATGATGCACCGTACCCAGGTGATCGGCGACGGAACGGGCCGCTTTCAGATCGGGCGAGCCTTCCAGACCAACGGCGAAAGAGTGCAGCTGCGGCCACCAGGCATCGCTCTTATCCTGATCTTCCACGCGTTTTGCCGCAAAGCGTTTGGTGATCGCTGAAATAATGGACGAATCCAGACCGCCTGAAAGCAGCACGCCGTAAGGCACATCAGACATCAGATGACCTTTTACTGACTCTTCCAGCGCATTTTTCAGCGCGGTTGCATCGGTAGAGTTGTTGGCGACGCTGTCATATTCCATCCAGTCACGCTGGTAATAACGACGAATTTCGCCGTCGGTGCTAGAGAGATAGCTTCCCGGCGGGAATTCTTTAATGGTGCGGCATACCGGCACCAGCGCTTTCATCTCTGAAGCCACAAACAGGTTGCCATGCTCATCGTTGCCCATATAGAGCGGGATAATTCCGATATGATCGCGGCCAATCAGCCAGCTTTTCTTTTCGCTATCGTAAAGGATGAAGGCGAACATGCCCTGCAGGTCGTCCAGGAAATCAACGCCCTTCTCCTGATAAAGCGCCAGGATCACTTCGCAGTCGGAGCCGGTCTGAAACGCATAGCGATCGCTCAGCTCTGCGCGCAGCGCCTGGTGGTTGTAGATTTCACCGTTAACGGCCAGAACGTGGGTATGGGCTGCGTTGTACAGGGGCTGCGCGCCGTTGTTAACGTCAACAATCGACAAACGTTCATGCGCCAGAATGGCATGATCGTCAGCATAGACACCGGACCAGTCCGGGCCGCGATGACGCATCAGGCGTGAAAGTTCTAACGCTTTTTTACGCAGTTCTGAAGCGTCGCTTTTCAGATCGAGTACACCGAAGATTGAACACATAACCTACTCCTGATCTCACCTAAACGGTGATGTTTTCATTAAGTGATGTTGGATAAGCAACGCCTGTCGTTGCGTGATGTATAAGAAAATGCGCTATCTGGTACATGCAATGCAAGCGATTTCCCTTTTTCTTGATAAAAAGGTTGTTGTCAGGCGTCGGATATTAGATTTTATCTAATAAAAAGCGCTGAAAATTGTGGATTCATCAAAAAAGATGCTCCGATGAGCAAAAAACATCCGTGCGGGCGCAACGCAAAAAAAAAGCCAGCCGTGAAAGGCTGGCGTTAGCGGTTATTCTTCCAGCAGATGCTGGAGCAGGGCACCATTCAGCATGGCGCGTTTGGCCAGCGCGAAAGCGCCAATGGCGGAACGATGATCCAACTCCGAGCGCACGACCGGTAAATTTTTACGAAACGCCTTTAACGTTTGCGCATTGATACAGCTTTCAATAGCCGGGAACAGCACCTTTTCCGCTTCGGTGATCTCGCCAGCCAGCACGATTTTTTGTGGATTAAACAAATTAATCGCAATCGCGATCGCTTTACCTAAATAGCGCCCGGCATGCTCAATCACTTCCGTCGCCAGCCTGTCACCGCGATTGGCTGCTTTGCAGATAGCGTGAATCGTACAATCATCCAGCGTTAACGTACTGGGGTAATCTTGCTGCAACAGACGACGCACGCGATTTTCCAGCGCGCCGTTGGCGGCAATGGTCTCCAGACAGCCAAAGTTGCCGCAGTGGCAGCGCTCGCCCAGCGGATCCACCTGAATATGACCTATCTCCCCTACGTTGCCGTTGCTGCCAAGGAAAATATGACCGTTAGTGATGATGCCCGCCCCGGTGCCGCGATGTAAGCGCACCAAAATAGAATCTGCGCAGTCGCGACTTGCACCGAAATAGTGTTCCGCCAGCGCCAGGCTGCGAATGTCATGACCAACAAAGCTGGTAACGTGAAAACGCTGTTTAAGATTGGCGACCAGCGGCCAGTTATTGACCGTGATATGTGGCATATAACGGATGATGCCACTATGGGGATCCACCAGGCCCGGCAAAATAACAGAGATGGCAATCAGCTCACGCAGCTTACGCTGATGAGCGGCAATAAAGTGATCGATGGCATTGAAAAGCGCATGCTCCAGCGTCTCCTGGGTGCGCTCAGGCAGCGGGTAATGCTCCTCCGCCAGCGACTTACCGCTCAGGTCGTAGAGCGTGAGCGTGGCGTCGTTACGCCCAAGGCGCACGCCGATGGTATGAAAGCCTCGCGTTTCGGTAACGATCGAAATAGCGCGACGACCGCCGGTAGAGGCCTGCTGATCGACCTCTTTTATCAGACCGCGCTCAATAAGCTGGCGGGTAATTTTTGTGACGCTGGCTGGCGCAAGCTGGCTATGCTCCGCAATCTGAATACGGGAAATCGGACCCATCTGATCGATAAGACGGTAAACCGCTGCGCTGTTTAACTGCTTTACGAGATCGACATTTCCTATTTGTGCCTGGCCGCCAGTGGTCATCAATGATTACTCGCTAAAGACTTCGTTACCGTTAACGATAGTCTTGATAATGTGATAATCGCGTGTGAAAACAGCCAGGTTTGCTACTTTTCCAGCTTCAATAGAGCCTAACTGTTTATCCACGCCCATTGCACGGGCTGGATAAAGCGTTGCCATACGCAAGGTTTCATCCAGTGAAATGCCGACATGTTCAACGCAGTTCTCTACTGCTTCGATCATCGTTAGCGCCGATCCGCTCAGTGTCCCGTTTTCGTCAACACACAGCCCGTTTCGATAGTATATTGTTTTACCGGCAAAAATGAACCGGTCAATGGCTGCACCGGCCGGCGCGGTGGCATCAGTAACCAGTACCAGCTTATCGCCTTTGATGCGTTTTGCGTTGCGCACGTTAGCGTAGTGAACATGCAGGCCGTCGGCAATAATGCCGCAGTAAACTTCTGGCGTATCCAGCAGTGCGCCAATCAAACCAGGTTCGCGACCGGTTGTTACCGGCATGGCGTTATATAAATGGGTGGCAAAGCTGATACCGGCGGCAAAACCGCTACGCGCTTCATCATAGGTAGCATGAGAGTGCCCGGCGGAAACAATAATGCCAGCATCATGTAATTGACGGATCACTTCGGTGCCCGCCATTTCTGGCGCCAGGGTAACTTTGGTAATCACATCGGCGTTATCGCACAGGAATTTCACCAGTGCCGCATCGGGTTTACGGATTAACTCTGCGTGGTGGGTGCCTTTTTTCGCCACGTTCAGCCACGGGCCTTCAAGATGCAGGCCGAGCGCCTGATGGGAATGCAGTTTCAGCCAGCTACGCATCACCTCGACCGCCCGCACCATCAGCTCATCGCTGCTGGTAATCAGGGTAGGAAGAAAGCTGGTGCAGCCTGACTTTTCATTCGCTTTTTGCATAATAGCCAGGGTTTCCACGCTAATCGCATCAATATCATCATTAAACTGGACGCCGCCGCAGCCATTTAGCTGAACGTCAATAAAGCCGGGAGCAATAATTGCACCGCCCACATCACGCTGTTCGCATTCCGCTGGCAGCTCATTGTGAGGGCAGACACGTTCAATCAGGTCGTTATTAATAATAACAGCGTGATTATCCAGGATCTCATGGCCGGTAAACACGCGACCATTTACTAAAGCGTACATAATATTCTCCCGACTCAAGGCGGCATCTGTCCGGCAGGTTAACCGGACAGGGGGTTAAATCCAGTGATTATAAATTCTGCATATTTTCCGCTTCCATTTCGCGGAAATACTTGACCGTTTTTACCTTCAGCTCCATGGTGGAAGGCTCATCGCAAACCACTACTGCTTTGGGATGAAGCTGCAGACAGCTGATCGTCCACATATGATTAACGTTGCCTTCGACTGCTGCCTGTAGCGCCTGCGCCTTCACATGGCCGGTCACCAGAATCATCACTTCTTCAGCATCCAGCAGCGTGCCAACGCCCACCGTTAAGGCATACTTAGGTACCTGATTCACATCGCCATCGAAAAAGCGTGAGTTAGCGACGCGGGTATCATGCGTCAGCGTTTTGATGCGAGTACGGGATGCCAGCGAAGACGCAGGTTCGTTAAAGGCGATATGACCGTCATTGCCTACGCCGCCCATAAACAGGTGGATTTTTCCATAAGCACGAATTTTTTCTTCATACTGGCGACATTCTGCGTCAATATCCGCCGCATTTCCATTAAGAAGATTGATGTTTTCTCGCGGAATATCAACGTGATCGAAAAAATTACGATACATAAAGCTGTGGTAGCTTTCAGGATGTTCTTTCGGCAGGCCGACATATTCATCCATATTGAAGGTGACGACGTTCTGAAAGCTAACCTGGCCCGCTTTGTGCATTTCAATTAAATGTTTATAGGCTTCCAGCGGCGTACCACCGGTGGGCAGACCAAGTACAAAAGGGCGTTCGCGCGTGGGTTTAAAGGCGTTAATACGGTTTACGATATGACGAGCGGCCCATTTACCTACCTGGGAAGCATTTGCCAGGGGAATTAGTCTCATAGTTGACCTCGTTTAAGGAGTATTATTCAAACCGGTTAATGGACGGTAAAGCCACCTAATCTAAGCGTATTTTGATGTGTTAACACTTACCGTAAAGGAGATCGCCGTCCGGATATTTTTAATCATAAAATAAGTAGGGGGAGATAACCAGCGCTATGCAACCTTCAATCAAGTTTATGGTGACAACTGTCACATACGGAGCGGTTTTAATTTGCGAAGCGAATTAAATTCTTTTTACACTGCATAGCATGCTGTACTTTCGTTAGGTTATCTGAGGGATGTGATAATAAAAGTAACAGCTTCAGACGCCTTTTTTGATTCTCACAGGGGGAAAGAGTGAATATTCTTAGTTATTTGCAAAAGGTGGGCCGGGCGCTGATGGTGCCTGTTGCTACGCTACCCGCCGCCGCAATTTTAATGGGCGTCGGTTACTGGCTCGATCCCGATAGTTGGGGAGCGGGTAACGCACTGGCCGCGCTGCTGATTAAATCGGGCGGCGCGATTATCGAACATATGCCTGCGCTGTTTGCCGTGGGTATTGCTTATGGCATGTCGAAAGATAAAGACGGCGCCGCGGCGCTATCGGGCTTTGTAGGCTTTCTGGTCGTGACCACGCTCTGTTCTCCAGCGGCAGTGGCGATGATTCAGAAAATGCCGCTGGAGCAAGTGCCAGCCGCATTCGGCAAAATTGATAACCAGTTTGTCGGTATTCTGGTGGGTATTCTCTCTGCTGAAGTTTATAACCGCTTCAGCCACGTAGAACTGCCGAAAGCGCTCTCCTTCTTTAGCGGACGCAGGCTGGTGCCCATTTTGGTCTCCTTCCTGATGATCCTGATCGCCTTTATTCTGATGTATGTCTGGCCGCTTATTTTCAACGCGCTGGTCACTTTTGGCGAACATATTCAAAAACTGGGTTCTGCTGGCGCCGGCGTTTATGCCTTCTTTAACCGCCTGCTGATTCCGGTCGGTCTGCATCATGCGCTGAACTCTGTTTTCTGGTTTGACGTGGCGGGCATCAACGATATCCCTAATTTCCTCGGCGGCGCGCAGTCCATTGCCAGCGGTAAAGGGATTGTTGGCGTAACGGGGCAATATCAGGCGGGCTTCTTCCCGATCATGATGTTTGGTCTGCCGGGCGCTGCGCTGGCGATTTATCAGTGCGCGCATCCGGAAAATCGCGCCAAAGTAGGCGGCATTATGATCGCCGCAGCGTTTGCGGCTTTCTTTACCGGTATTACCGAGCCGCTGGAATTCTCCTTTATGTTTGTGGCACCGGTGCTTTACTTTATCCACGCGGTCCTGACCGGTATTTCAGTGTTTATCGCTGCGAGCATGCACTGGATTTCCGGTTTCGGCTTCAGCGCTGGGCTGGTGGATATGGCGCTGCAATCGCGCAATCCGCTGGCAACCCAGTGGTATATGCTGATCCCGCAGGGGCTGGTGTTCTTTGTTATCTATTATCTGGTGTTCCGTTTTACCATCAAACGCTTCAACCTGCTGACTCCGGGTCGTGAACTGGCGGTTTCCGGTGATGAGACGGATGGCTACGATGTAAATGTTGAAAATAACCTGCAGGGCGAAACGGAAACCGAATCCCTGGCGCGTCGCTATATTAGCGCGGTAGGTGGTTCAGCTAACCTGACGCATATTGATGCCTGTATTACGCGTCTGCGTCTGAATGTAAAAGACAGCGCAGCGCTGAACGAACAGCTGGCGAAGCGTTTAGGCGCATCCGGCGTGATCCGTCTGAACAAGCAGAGCGTACAAATTATTGTCGGCACCCAGGCGGAATCCATCGCCTCAGCAATGAAAAACGTCCTGGCAAAAGGACCGGTAGCGGCATCCGGTGGCGCAGCGCCACTTATCGCCGCTGAGCCTGCAGTAAAAGCGGCTCCGGCAAGCGCTCAGCAAACTATTGCCACCCTGGTCGCGCCGGTAAGCGGTGAAATTGTGCCGATTGATCAGGTGCCTGATGAAGCTTTCGCCAGCAAAGCCGTGGGTGATGGCGTAGCAATCAAACCTACCGGTAAAACAGTGGTAGCGCCGATTGCCGGAACGGTAGTGAAAATCTTTAACACCAATCATGCATTCTGCCTGGAAACGGCAAATGGCGTGGAAATCGTGGTGCATATGGGGCTGGATACCGTGGCGTTAGCGGGTAAAGGCTTTACGCGACTGGTGGAAGAGGGCGCAACCGTAAGCGCCGGTCAGCCGGTGCTGGAAATGGATCTCGATTTCCTTAATGCCAACGCCCGCTCCATGATCAGCCCGGTGGTGGTGAGCAATATCGACGACTTCACCGGAATGACATCGCTGGCCACCGGAACGGTGATTGCAGGCGAAAGCAAACTGTACGAAATCCAGAAATAACGCGCCTCTGCGTTAAACCTCTTCAGGCAGGAAGCGATTCCTGCCTTTTTTCTGTCTCAGCGCTAACAAACGGTTGTTTCCCTTGCACGCTTTGTGGATCATATCCGTTATTTCATGGTTATAACGACCAGACATTTCGTGTTGAGGATACAGTGATGAGTGAGGCTGAAGCCCGCCCAACTAATTTTATTCGTCAGATCATCGACGAAGATTTGGCGAGCGGCAAGCACAGCAGTGTGCATACCCGTTTTCCACCGGAACCAAATGGCTATTTGCATATTGGTCACGCAAAATCTATCTGCCTGAACTTTGGCATCGCGCAAGATTATCAGGGCGAGTGTAACCTGCGTTTTGACGATACCAACCCGGTAAAAGAAGATATCGAGTATGTCGAGTCAATCAAGCGTGACGTGCAATGGTTGGGTTTCCAGTGGAGTGGTGAAGTTCGTTACTCCTCCAACTATTTTGACCAGCTTTATCACTACGCCATTGAGCTGATCAACAAAGGTCTGGCTTATGTCGATGAATTGTCGCCGGAACAGATCCGCGAATATCGCGGCACGCTGACCTCGCCGGGTAAAAACAGCCCATACCGCGATCGCAGCGTAGAAGAAAACCTGGCGCTATTTGAGAAAATGCGCAACGGTGAATTTGCTGAAGGCACCGCCTGCCTGCGCGCTAAAATCGATATGGCATCCAACTTTATCGTCATGCGCGATCCGGTGCTGTATCGCGTGAAATTTGCCGAGCATCATCAGACCGGCAACAAGTGGTGCATCTATCCGATGTACGATTTCACCCACTGCATTTCCGATGCGCTGGAAGGGATCACCCATTCGCTTTGTACGCTGGAGTTCCAGGATAACCGCCGTCTGTATGACTGGGTGCTGGATAACATCACCATCCCGGTACATCCGCGTCAGTACGAATTCTCTCGCCTGAATCTTGAATACGCCATTATGTCCAAGCGTAAGCTGAACCTGCTGGTCACAGAGAAAGTGGTGGAAGGCTGGGACGATCCGCGCATGCTTACCGTTTCTGGTCTGCGCCGCCGTGGTTATACCGCTGCGTCTATCCGCGAATTCTGCCGCCGCATTGGCGTGACCAAGCAGGATAACATCGTGGAGATGGCGGCGCTGGAATCCTGTATTCGTGACGATCTGAACGAAAATGCGCCGCGCGCAATGGCAGTGCTCGATCCGGTGAAAGTGGTGATTGAGAACCTGCCCGCCGGTCATGAAGAGATCATCAGCATGCCAAATCATCCGAATAAGCCGGAGATGGGCACGCGTTCAGTGCCTTTTAGCCGTGAAGTCTGGATCGATCGCGCTGATTTCCGTGAGGAAGCGAACAAGCAGTATAAACGTCTGGTGCTGGGTAAAGAGGTGCGTCTGCGCAATGCCTACGTTATCCGTGCCGAGCGTATCGCGAAAGATGAAGAGGGTAATATTACCTGCATTTTCTGCACCTGCGATGTTGATACGCTGAGCAAAGATCCGGCGGATGGCCGTAAAGTGAAAGGCGTTATCCACTGGGTATCGGCAGAACATGCGGCACCGGCCGAGTTCCGTCTTTACGATCGTCTGTTTAGCGTGCCGAATCCGGGCGCGGCGGAAGATTTCCTGGCGACCATTAACCCGGAATCGCTGGTGATTAAGCATGGCTTTGTCGAGCCAGGCCTGAAGCAGGCTGAAGCCACCTCGCCTTACCAGTTTGAACGCGAAGGCTATTTCTGTGCCGACAGTGTTTATTCCAGTCCGCAGCATCTGGTATTTAACCGTACCGTTGGCCTGCGTGACACCTGGGCTAAAAGCGGCGAGTAAGACGTTTCAATAATCAAAGGCGGCTTAGTGAGCCGCCTTTTTTTTGCTTGTTGCAACCCTGGCAGCGCATTGAGCCGTTTTTTATGACATGTACTAGTTCATGAGTTCACTATCGGGTAGAATATCTTCCTTAATGGCCTCTCAGCCAGACAGAGTGCCAACTGAACATTAAATGAACAAATATCATTCTAAGGACATGTTATGGAAACAGCGGTTTCCGCCAGCAAGCTTCCCTCAATACTATGGGGCACGCTGATCATTACCGGTACGATAGTCGGAGCCGGTATGTTTTCGCTGCCGGTAGTGATGTCCGGTGCCTGGTTTAGCTGGTCATCAGCTATTTTATTATTTACCTGGCTCTGCATGCTGCTGTCCGGGCTGATGTTTCTGGAGACGAGCCTGCACTATCCGGGCGGGGCGGGCTTCGATACGCTGACGCGCGATCTGCTGGGCCAGCGCTGGAACCTGCTTAACGGTGCGTCCATCCTCTTTGTGCTGGGTATTTTGACCTATGCCTATATTTCAGCCAGCGGCGCTATTTTGCAGCATACCTTTGCTATGCTGGCGATGCCGGTTTCTGCCAGAGCGGCGGGACTGGGTTTTACACTGTTGGTGGCGCTGTTTGTCTGGCTGGGGACGGTCGCAGTCAGCCGCGTTACGCTGATCTTTCTGGGCGCGAAAGTTATTACTTTCTTTCTGCTGTTCGGTGGCCTGCTTGGACATGTTAAGCCGGCGTTGCTGTTTGATACCAACGCAACGGAAAGCCATTATCTTCGCTATGGCTGGATGGTGATTCCTTTTTGCCTGGCCTCGTTTGGTTACCACGGCAATATTTCCGGACTGCTCGGCTATTACCAAGGCAATGGTAAAAAAGTGGCGCGCTGCTTATTGCTGGGAACCCTGGCGGCGCTGATGATCTATCTGGTCTGGATTATTGGCACCATGGGGAATATTCCACGCACGGACTTTATTGCGATAGCCCAACGCGGCGGCAATATCGATGCACTGGTTGACGCGTTAGGTAATCTACTGCAAAACGCCTCGCTTAGCGTACTGCTCACTATTTTTTCAACTTTCGCCGTTGCCAGCTCATTTCTTGGGGTTACGCTGGGGCTGTTTGATTATCTGGCCGATTTGCTGAAAATGGATAAGGGTGCGACAGGGCGGTTAAAAACCACGTTGATCACATTTGTTGTGCCGCTTTCCGCAGCGTTAATCTGGCCGAATGGTTTTCTGGTGGCGATTGGCTATGCCGGGCTGGCCGCCACTGTTTGGGCGGTTATCACACCGGCGCTGTTGGTCTGGCGTGCCAGACAACGCTTTCCGCAACCCCAGGGCTGGCGTTTAAAAGGCGGTAATCTGCCGGTGCTGCTGGTGCTGTTGTTTGCCGTTCTGAATATCGTGGTGTCGTTACTGAGCTACGCTGATTTACTTCCGGTCTACGCCCGCTAAATTTATTCTCAGGACGTTTTATTTACCGTCCTGAGAATAAGCATCACGTTTGTATTTATTTATCAGATTAATTACTGTGAAATAAATTATTTAATTATCGCTATTTTTAAGGCTATTTTCCGCTATTGACCATCCCTTTATCAGGCAGGGAAAGTCGCCTGAATATAATGATGTTTTTATAATAAAAAACTTTATCTTCTTGTTAAAACTCAACGTCTATTATGCGGCTAAGATCATGGTTTAATACATTAATCTCTTTTGCGTATTGATAATTTATGATGTGAAAAATATTCTTACTTACGCAGCTGAATCTATTTCCCAATGTTTGCTGCTGTTTTTTATTTTTCCGTCAAAGAGGAATTAATCATGCGCGCCTTAACAGGGAAGCGTAAGGCTACTGGCTGGTCAGTTTCCATTATCACTGCGCTTTCAAGCCTTATTATCCTTCCACCTGCTCATGCCACCGGCTTTTTAGAAGATGCATCGCTTACGGGCGCTGTTTATTACTGGCAGCGGCAGCGCGATCGTAAAGATATGGATCCTGCAAGCGAAAAGTATGGGCAATATCAGGCTAATCTGCATCATGCCACCTTTAACAGCAGCCTGGATTTTAATTCCGGCTACGCGGCAGATTTTATCGGCCTGGATGTGGCGTTATTTGGCGCGTGGGAAATAAGCAATAGCGGCCCGGCAGCGCCAAATGAAATCGGCTTCAGTAAAGCGAGAACGGCCTGGGATGAAGAGTGGGGCGGCGATCGCAGCGGTGCCAGTTTGTATAAAGCGGCTTTAAAAATGAAAGTGGGAGATTACTGGTTGCGGGCAGGATATTTGCAGCCTCAGGGGCAAACGCTGCTGACGCCGCACTGGAGTTTTTTACCCGGCACCTATCGCGCTCTGGAGGCTGGGGTGCATCAGGATCTGTCTGACGCGGGGGCGCTGGATATCTCCTGGATTTGGAGCGATCGCTATAAAGCGCCCTGGTATCAGCATCTGTATTCGTTCCGCAAGGCCGATGGCAAAACCGGTATTCCCTGGCTGCATGCGGTCGGTGCCCGCTATGATTTTAAAAACCGGGTAATCCTGGAAGCTTCATGGGGCCAGGCGGCAAATTATATGGATCAATATTTCGCCAAAGCCTCATGGACCATGCCGCTGGCGGGTAATGATCTGCTTACCAGCTATCAATTTTATGGTGCGCATGACCATGAAAAAGGTGGGGCAGCGAACGGCAACGATGTTTATGATGGGGTGGCCTGGCTGCAGGCGCTGACTTTTAGCTATAACCAGGGACCTGTTGATTTCCGTCTGGAAGGAACCTGGGTGAAAGCGGAAGGCAATCAGGGCTACTTTCTGCAGCGTATGACGCCCTCCTATGGCAGCTCTAACGGGCGTCTTGATATCTGGTGGGATGCGCGCTCCGACTGGAACGCCAATGGTGAAAAAGCGATTTTTACCGGGGTGATGTATGACTTAAGCGGCTGGGATCTTCCTGGCTGGACGGTCGGAACCTCTTACGTCTGGGGCTGGGATGCCAAACCCGCTACCCATCCGCAATGGGATCAGCAACAGCGCATCAGGGAATCGGCCTGGAATCTGGACCTGCTTTATACCATTCAACAGGGCAGGGCGAAGGATACGCTGTTTAAGCTGCACTTTACCCGTTACGACAATCACAGCAATCTCCCCAGTTACGGCGGCGGATACGGTAATATTTTCCAGGATGAGAAAGACGTGAAGTTTATAGTTATCGCCCCGTTCACTGTTTTTTAACGCATGCGGGCAGCCTGAAGGGTAAAAAAAACCGGTGCCTGAGCACCGGTTTTCATTTTACTGCATAGCATAATTGATTATTTATCGTGTAATGTTTCGTCTTCGCGGCAATCGCCCAAAGCGCAATGACCATACAGATAAAGGCTATGGTTGGTCAGCTTGATACCGTGACGCGTGGCGATTTCACGCTGGCGGGATTCGATAGACTCATCACTAAATTCGATTACCTTGCCGCAGTCCAGGCAGATCAGATGATCGTGGTGCTGCTGCTGGGTCAGTTCGAAAACGGATTTGCCGCCTTCAAAGTTATGGCGGGTAACGATACCGGCATCGTCAAACTGGTTCAGGACGCGATAAACCGTCGCCAGCCCGATCTCTTCGCCCATATCAATGAGTCGCTTGTATAACTCTTCCGCACTGACGTGATGGCTCTCAGGTCCCTGAAGCACTTCCAGGATTTTTAGTCGCGGAAGTGTGACCTTCAGTCCGGCCTTCTTTAATGCGGTGTTATTGTCAGTCATGCGGATATTGTCCTGTTACTTTGCTAGTCACAATGTGGCTGAACAGCCATGAACATCGGTCGACGCTAAGCTAATAGCGTCTCATTATAGAACTGATGCTTCGAAATGAAAACCGTAAGGGTGCGCGTGAAATCGCAAGTGGAAGTAAAGAGAAGATCGCTACGTCCGGCGTTGTTCATGCCCATATGATGCTGTGTTTACATTTCGCTTGATCCTGCCGCTTTACAGCACCACGGCAGGAAAGCGCGCGACCGATACGGGTATTCTACCGACTCAATGATAAAATTTTCAAACCCGTATCTATCATTTCTATAGGAAATACCTGTTACGCAATGTGATTTACAGCACAATGCGCGTTAAATCAGGCTTCCAGAATTTCCTGCAGGTGCAGTTCTGCATAAATCTGTTTAACCCATTTATCAACGCGTTCGTTAGTCAATTCGGGCTGACGGTCTTCATCAATGGCTAAACCAAGGAAATGCTTATCATCTGCCAGGCCTTTCGACGCTTCAAAATGATAACCTTCGGTTGGCCAGTGACCAACAATCACCGCGCCGTTTGGCTCGATGATATCGCGAATAGTCCCCATCGCGTCGCAGAAGTATTCAGCGTAATCTTCCTGGTCGCCGCAGCCAAACAAGGCCACCAGTTTGCCGTTGAAGTCGATCTCTTCCAGCGTCGGGAAAAAATCGTCCCAGTCACATTGTGCTTCGCCGTAGTACCAGGTCGGGATGCCTAACAGCAGAATATCAAAAGCTTCCAGGTCTTCTTTACTGCTCTTGGCAATATCATGCACTTCGGCAACATCGCTACCGAGCTGTTTCTGGATCATCTTTGCAATGTTTTCTGTATTGCCGGTATCGCTGCCAAAGAAAATACCTACGATTGCCATGAGTTTAGTAACCTCTTGAAACTTAAAAATATGGTAACTGCCCGTTGTATGCAGATTACGGCAATAATAGCAGAGACCGTCAGGAGGCGGAACTCGTAAAGCCGCTGCATTTGTTTCTTAGTGCGCTTCTTCCAGCCGTTCAAAGCGCCTGCAACTGGGCGAGAATCATCTCTTCGATCAGCTCGCTGCGGCTGACGCCACGTTCGGCAGCCATCGCATTAAGCGCATCGACGGCCTCACTGTTCATCTTCAGTTCAACGCGCCGTAACCCGCGGACTTTGTCACGCTTCAGCTGGTTGCGCTTGTTGATACGAAGTTGTTCATCACGCGACAGCGGACTGGTTTTCGGGCGACCCGGGCGACGTTCATCTGCGAAGAGATCGAGCGTGGTCCGGTCCGTTTGTTCTTTTGCCATAGAATCGTGATACTGAATGGGCTGCGCGTGTGCGCCGCGCATGGTGACGTTTGGGCCGGTTTGCCGCCAGTTTAATAGCGGCAAAATTTTAGCGCGCCATCATACCCTGACCAAAGAGCGAGGACAATCTTTGTTAGCCTGTTAACATATTGCTTTTACAGCGCTAAAAAACGCCGCACGGCCCGCAGCACCGCATCCGGTTTCTCAGCATGAACCCAGTGGCCTGCGCTGGCAATCACGTGCGCCCGCGCCGCTGGAAACTGCGCCAGCAAAGCATTGCGATGAATATCATCAAGATAGGGAGAAAGCTCGCCGCGAATAAACAGCGCCGGGCCGTGCCAGGCGGGCACATTTTCCCAGCCGGAGATGCTGCTGTAGTTGTCCCAGAGCGCCGGAACGTTAAAACGCCATGCGCCGTCGTGGAAAGATTTCAGCAGAAACTGGATAACGCCTTCGTCAGCGATGATCCCGCGCATTACGCTGGCTGCTTCACTGCGCAACTGCACTTTCGCGGCGGTTACAGCATTAACCGCCGCGAAAATTTCATCATGACGCCGGGTGCGATAGTTAACCGGGGCGATATCAATTAATACCAGCTGTTCGATCCGCTCAGGTGCCAGCGCCGTCATGGTCATGGCGATTTTCCCGCCCATGGAGTGACCCATCACTGCGATTTTATCGATGCCGTGCGCATCGAGCGTATCCAGCATATCCTGCGCCATGGCCGCATAGGACATTTCATCGCTGCGCGGTGAAAGGCCATGATTACGCACATCCACCTGAATCAACGGACGATCCGCTTTTAAGCCGCGCGCCAGCACGCCTAAGTTATCAAGGCTGCCGAACAGGCCATGAATAAGCAGAAGGGGGAGCGCGTCCGGATCGGACTGTTCAGTTTGCAGGCGAGTATTCAAATTCATGGCAAAGTTCTTACAGTTGAAAGGAAAGCATAGGTTATCATGATTTATAGACTGCCTGCCGGTCAGTGGTTGTTTGCCGGATTGCTTTGCGGCATATTCTGACTTTTGCCTGCAAGCGCCAACGTCGCTACCGACCCGCAGGATTTAACTTTATAATCCTTATGTTAGAACCAGCGCACAGATTGTACAGCTGAAATTTGCTATTACGCGCTGCGCCTGGATCTGCCACAAGCAATTACCGTACGGATAAAGATGAAAACGATTGAAGTCGACGAAGAACTCTATCGCTATATTGCCAGCCACACGCAGCATATCGGTGAAAGCGCCTCCGACATTTTACGGCGGATGTTGAAATTTACCGCTGGTCAGAGCGCGCCGGTTGCGGTTGCGGCCCCGGCACCTGCTGTTAGCGTGAGTCAGGAAAATGAAGTCAGCAAGCCAACCACGCGTGCGCAAGATCGGGTGCGTGCTGTACGCGAGCTGCTACTCTCTGATGAGTACGCCGAGCAGAATAAGGCGGTAAATCGCTTTATGTTGATTTTATCTACACTATATCGTCTTGATCCCGAAGCGTTTGCTGAGGCCACCGCATCGCTGCAGGGACGCACCCGCGTTTATTTTGCCGGCGATGAACAAACACTGTTGCAGCATGGCACCCATACCAAGCCGAAGCATGTTCCCGGCACGCCGTACTGGGTGATCACCAACACTAACACAGGCCGCAAATGCAGCATGGTAGAACATATCATGCTGGCTATGCAGTTCCCACCGGAGCTGTCAGATAAGGTTTGCGGCACCATTTAACTGAAGCGTCAGGGAGAAGCGCCAATGGCCAATCACCCCCGTGCCGGGCAGCCAGCCCAGCAGAGCGATTTGATTAACGTTGCACAATTAACATCCCAGTATTACGTTCTGCAGCCAGAGAAAGGGAATGCGGAACACGCGGTGAAGTTTGGCACATCAGGGCATCGCGGCAGCGCCGCACGTCAGAGTTTCAATGAAACGCATATTCTGGCTATTGCTCAGGCCATTGCTGAAGAACGTAAAAAGAACGGGATCGCTGGCCCTTGTTACGTGGGTAAAGATACCCACGCGCTGTCAGAGCCGGCGATCATTTCCGTGCTGGAAGTGTTAGCGGCCAACGGCGTTGATGTCATTGTGCAGCAGGATAACGGTTATACGCCAACCCCGGCCATCTCTAACGCAATCCTTGAATATAACAAAGCGGGCGGCGCTCAGGCTGACGGCATCGTGATTACGCCTTCCCATAATCCGCCGGAAGATGGCGGTATTAAATATAATCCGCCTAACGGTGGCCCGGCTGACACCAACGTTACCAAAGTGGTGGAAGACCGTGCGAATCAGCTGATTCAGAATGATTTGCAAGAGGTTAAACGCCTGTCGCTGGAGCAGGCCTGGGCCAGCGGCCATATTCAGGAAAAAGATCTGATTCAGCCTTATGTTGAAGGGCTGGCCCAGGTTGTGGATATGGAAGCGATTAAAAAAGCGGGCCTGAAAATCGGCGTTGATCCGCTGGGCGGCTCCGGTATGGAATACTGGAAACGCATCGCCGAGCATTATCAGCTCGATTTGACCATCGTTAACGACGCTATCGACCAGACATTCCGCTTTATGCATCTGGATAAAGATGGCGTGGTGCGCATGGACTGCTCATCAGAATGTGCGATGGCCGGTCTGCTGGCGCTACGTGATAAATTCGATCTGGCGTTTGGCAATGACCCGGACTACGACCGTCACGGTATCGTCACGCCTGCAGGTCTGATGAATCCGAACCACTATCTGGCTGTGGCAATCAACTATCTGTTCCAGCATCGTCCGCAGTGGGGCAAAGAGGTTGCCGTAGGTAAAACGCTGGTTTCCAGCGCCATGATTGACCGTGTGGTTAACGATATCGGCCGTAAACTGGTGGAAGTGCCGGTGGGCTTCAAATGGTTTGTGGATGGTCTGTTTGACGGCAGCTTCGGCTTTGGCGGCGAAGAGAGCGCCGGGGCGTCTTTCCTGCGCTTCGACGGTACGCCGTGGTCTACCGATAAAGACGGGATCATCCTCTGCCTGTTGGCGGCGGAAATCACTGCCGTAACCGGTAAAAACCCGCAGCAGCACTATGACGAGCTGGCAGAACGTTTCGGCGCGCCAAGCTACAACCGCTTACAGGCGTCTGCGACCTCTGCACAGAAAGCGGCGCTGTCAAAGCTGTCGCCGGAAATGGTAAGCGCGGCAACGCTGGCGGGCGATCCTATCACCGCGCGTTTAACCAGCGCGCCAGGCAACGGCGCTTCGATTGGCGGCCTGAAAGTGATGACCGAAAACGGCTGGTTTGCTGCACGTCCTTCCGGTACGGAAGATGCTTACAAAATCTATTGTGAAAGCTTCCTCGGTGCGGAACATCGCGAAAAAATCGAAAAAGAAGCCGTAGAGATTGTGAGCGCAGTGCTGAAAAACGCCTGAGTTTAATCGCTACGAAAAAGGCGCTGAATCTCAGCGCCTTTTTTTATGGCCAGCGTAGCGCTACGGCATAAAGCGATAGCCGATACCGGTTTCGGTAAGCAGGTGCGCCGGACGGGCGGGATCCTGTTCCAGCTTTTGCCGCAGATGGCCCATATAAATGCGCAAATAGTGACTGTGTTCCACCGCGTTCGGCCCCCAGACATGGCTTAACAGCTGCCGCTGTGTCAGTACCTTGCCTGGATTATTCAGCAGCAGCGCCAGTAAACGAAATTCGGTAGGCGTCAGATGCAGAGTCTCACCATTACGCACAATATGATGCGCAGCCAAATCAACCTGAACCTGAGCGAAATGCACCACTGGATCTGGCGTCTGCAGCCCTGTGTGACGGCGCAACGCAACGCGAACGCGCGCCAGCAGTTCACCAACGCCAAACGGCTTAGTAAGAAAATCGTCTGCGCCGGCATCCAGCGCCATGATTTTGTCCTGCTCCTCGCTGCGTGCGGAAAGCACAATCACCGGGACGCTGCTCCACTGGCGAAAATCACGAATAAAGTCGATGCCGTCGCCATCCGGCAGGCCAAGATCAAGGATAACCAGATCGGGTTTGCGGGTCGCGGCTTCCATCAGCCCACGCTGTAAAGTTTCGCTGTCATAAACGCGCAGGGCTTCGTTTTCCAGCGCCACGCGCAGAAAACGGCGAATCTCTTTTTCATCTTCAACAATCAGTACGCTGGTCAAAATCATGCTTCCCCAACGTCATAAAGCAATGACGGAAAGCGCACTTTAGCAAAACCCGCTGCGCTTTGCGTGGTAATCGGTTTTTCCGGCACAAGATGATCACTTTAAATCAACATTTATGTAACTTTCTTACAGGTAAAATCAGAGGATGCACTTTTTTTCAGCGATCGAGTGGTCGGATGAGTAGTGAAATTACACAATGCGGCGTATGATGATTAACTAATGAACAATTATTCGCTGTTTAACCCTCCGGGAGGCCCAGGTGAGCTATTCAATTTACCCTTTGCATAAAATTATCCTGCGTCGCAGCGTTGTAGTGGTTATTGGCCTGCTGGCGCTTCCGGTCATGCTGTTTCGCAGCGATCGTGCACGCTTTTACAGCTATCTGCACCGCGTCTGGAGTAAAACCAGCACCAAACCCGTTTGGCTGGCGCAGGCTGAAGCCGCAGGCGGAGACATCTACTAGCCCTGGTTTTTTCCACGCCCGGTTCAGCCTTGATGATAACCGCTCACTGAGATCCCGCCCTGTTGGCGGGATTTTTTTGCGTTGTACCACAGCATCACTGCATTTTCGGTGCGTCATTCAACAGCTTCAGCTACACTTAAACTTATACAAGAAGTTATGGGTTGTACAAGTATGAGTGAGAAAATCCCGGTAGGAATCAGCGCCTGTCTGTTGGGCGACAGCGTGCGTTTTGATGGCGGACATAAACGGCTGACTTTTGCCACGCAAGAGCTGGCTCCCTATGTACGCTATGAGCCCATCTGTCCGGAAATGGCGATTGGCCTGCCTGTGCCACGTCCGGCCCTGCGTCTGGTGAAACATCAGGACGAGATTTCACTCTGTTTCAGCAAAAACGGTGGTGAAGAGATTACCGCTCAGATGCGCGATTTCGCCACGCGGAAAGTTGCTGAGTTGCATCATTTGTGCGGCTATATTCTGTGTGCCAAATCACCCAGCTGTGGGATGGAACGGGTACGCATTTATGAACCCGACGGCAAGAATAACCGCAAAGAAGGCATCGGGATTTTCGCACAGGCGCTACAGCAGGAGATGCCCTGGCTGCCAATGGAAGAGGATGGGCGTTTGCATGATGACACGCTGCGTGAAAATTTTGTCGGGCGCGTTTATGCGCTGCATGAGTTTAATCAGCTCTGGCGCGAAGGGTTAACGGCCCATAAGCTGATGTCGTTCCATACCCGCTACAAGCTGCTGCTGCTGGCGCATTCACAGCCGGAATATCGTGAACTGGGGCCGTTTGTGGCGGCAATGAACGATTACGCTTCGCTGGAGGCGTATGCCATTGAATATCGCAATCGACTAATGAAACTCATGAAGCATCCCGCCACGCGCCGCAATCACACCAACGTGTTAATGCACGTTCAGGGCTATTTTCGTAAACAGCTGACGTCGTCGCAGCGGCAGGAGCTGGCCTCGTTGATCGATCGCTATCGTCAGGGAGTGCAGCCGCTGTTGGCCCCCATCACCTTGCTCAAACATTATATGAAAGAGTATCCGCAACAATGGCTGTCGCAGCAGCGCTATTTTGAACCCTATCCAGAAACGCTGCGCCTGCGCTACGGCCGCTGAGTTGAGCATACAGGAGAGGTAATGGCCACCCATTTGGTCTGGCTGCGCAATGATCTGCGTATCAATGACAACAGCGCGCTCTGGGCCGCCTGCCGTCAGCGCGATGCAAACGTCATGGCGTTATTTATCGCTACGCCGCAGCAGTGGCGTCAGCATGATATGTCGCCACGCCAGGCTGACTATATCTGGCACAGCCTGCAGCTCCTCCAGCAGGCGCTGGCGGCAAAAGGTATCGTTCTGCATTATTACCAGTGTGCTGACTTTAGCGCGTCCGTTGATTATCTGACGGCTTTTTGCCGTGAACAGCAGGTTGATGCGCTGTTCTATAACTACCAGTATGAGTTTAACGAGCGGGAGCGGGATGCGGCGACGGAGCGCAGGCTGACGCAGCAGGGCATCACAGTACAGGGTTTTGATGACAGCGTTCTCCTGCCGCCAGGCAGCGTCCGTACCGGCAGTCAAAAAATGTATAAAGTTTTTACTCCCTTCAGTAAAGCTTACCTGCAACGGTTACGCATCTCGTTGCCGGAATGCCTGCCCGCGCCGGAACCGCGCAGCCAGACGCTGCCGCAGACGTTACCTGCATTAGCGCCCTTTGATTATCCCCGACAAGCGTTCGATCATCAGCTTTTTCCGCCAGGCGAAGCCGCGGCGCTACAGCGTCTGCGTGCGTTTTGCAGACAGCCGGTGCTGAACTATCCTGAACAGCGCGATCTGCCTGCGCTGGACGGCACCAGCAGACTATCGGTCTGTCTGGCGACGGGAACTTTATCGCCGCGCCAGTGCCTGCATCGTTTACTGCGCGAACAGCCACAAACGCTGGAACAGGGGCGGGCCAGCGTCTGGCTGAACGAATTAATCTGGCGAGATTTCTACCGTCATTTGCTGGTGGCTTTTCCGGCGCTGTGTAAAAACCAGCCCTTTATGACCTGGACGAAACAGGTTGCCTGGCAGGATAACCCTCACCATCTCACCGCCTGGCAGCAGGGAAAAACCGGCTATCCGATTGTCGATGCGGCGATGCGCCAAATGAACCGCACCGGCTGGATGCATAACCGGCTGCGCATGATTACCGCCAGCTTTCTGGTTAAAGATCTGCAGATCAACTGGCAACTGGGCGAACGCTATTTTATGTCGATGTTAATTGATGGCGACCTGGCCGCTAACAATGGCGGCTGGCAGTGGGCGGCCTCAACCGGCACCGATGCGGCGCCATATTTCCGAATTTTTAATCCCACCACGCAGGGCGAGCGTTTTGACAAACAGGGCGAGTTTATCCGCCGCTGGCTACCGGAGCTGGCGAAGGTGCCGGATAGCCACATCCACGATCCGCACGGCTGGGCAAAGAAAAATAATCAGCGACTCGATTATCCGTCACCAATCGTGGAACATAAGGCGGCAAGAGAAAAAACGTTAGCTATTTTTGCCGCGGCGCGCAAAGCGTCCCATGTTATGCCCCTGGAGTCGATGAATGAACAATTTTGAACTGGAGAAAATCGTTAACCAACAGCTGAACAGCGCCGCCTTTAGCGACTATGCGCCAAATGGTTTGCAGGTTGAAGGGCGCGATGAGGTGCGGAAAATCGTGACCGGCGTAACCGCCAGCCAGGCGTTGTTGGATGAGGCGGTGCGTTTACAGGCGGATGCGGTCATGGTGCATCATGGCTACTTCTGGAAAAACGAAGCGCCAGTGATTAAAGGCATGAAGCGCCGTCGCCTGCGTACCTTACTGGCGAACGATATTAATCTCTATGGCTGGCATTTGCCGCTGGATGCGCATCCGCAATTAGGCAATAACGCACAGCTGGCGCAGGCGCTGAATATTAACGTACAGGGCGAAATACAGCCGCTGGTGCCGTGGGGAGAGCTAAAGGAGAGCCTGAGCGGAGCGCAGTTGGCGGAGCGCATTAATCGCGTATTAGGACGTCAGCCGCTGCACTGTAGCGACAACGCGCCGTCGCAGATTCGCCGTATCGCCTGGTGTAGCGGCGGTGGACAGGGCTTTATCGACAGCGCTGCGGACTTCGGCGTGGATGCCTTTATCACCGGCGAAGTATCGGAACAGACGATCCACAGCGCCAGAGAAAACGGGCTGCACTTTTTTGCCGCCGGTCACCATGCCACTGAACGCGGCGGCATTCGTGCACTGGGCGAGTGGCTGGCAGCGCATCACCAGCTGGATGTGACGTTTATTGATATTGCTAACCCAGCCTGAGTTCCTTGCGATTTTCCCCTGATGGTTCTTTTCCTGACGATGACGACGGCGTTTCCGTCGTCATTTTCGTAACTTCACCTGATGCAAAGCGGTTGACACGCCTGCCTCATCTCATCATAACTATCTGCTCAAAATAGATAAGTTTTAGCGACTTAGTGATAACAGGAGGTAAGTTTTGCAAAGAGCACGTTGTTACCTGTTGGGAGAACGCGCGGTCGTGCTTGAACTGGAACCGCCTGTGTCGCTGTTCAGCCAACAGCGAATTTGGGGATTAACCCAACGCCTGCGCGACTATCCGCAGGTGCTGGAAGCGATCCCTGGAATGAATAACCTCACTGTCATTCTGCGTGACCCACAGCATCAGGCGCTGGACGCCATTGAGCGTCTGCAGACCTGGTGGGAAGAGAGCGAAGCCGCAGTGCCGGAATCGCGCGAGGTCGCCATTCCGGTGGTCTATGGCGGTGAGGCCGGCCCCGATTTGGTGGCGGTGGCGCGCCATTGTCAAATGACGCCGCAGCAGCTGGTTGAGGCGCACGCCGCCGGTGACTATGTGGTCTATTTCATCGGTTTTCAGCCCGGCTTCCCCTACCTGGGCGGGTTAGACAGCCGCCTGCACGCGCCGCGCCGCGCTGAACCGCGCGTGCTGGTGCCCGCGGGCTCGGTGGGCATCGGCGGCAGTCAGACCGGTATCTATCCGCTGGCCTCGCCCGGTGGCTGGCAACTGTTGGGACGAACCACGCTAGCGTTATTTAATCCTCAGCATCAGCCGCCCACGCTGTTGCGCCCGGGAGATAAAGTGCGCTTTGTGCCGCAGAAGGAGGGCGTATGCTGAAAATTATCCGTGCCGGAATCAATACCACACTGCAGGACTGCGGTCGTAGCGGCTGGCGTCAGCTTGGCATCAGCGGCGGCGGCGTGCTGGATGAACCGGCGATGCGCACCGCAAACCTGCTGGTGGGTAATCCGCAAACAGCGGCGGTGCTGGAAATTACGCTGGGCCAGTTTTGTGCGGAGTTCGATCGCGACGGCTGGTTTGCATTAACAGGGGCTGGCTGCAATGCCGATATAGATGGTCGCCCCGCCTGGACCGGCTGGCGTCTGCCGGTAAAAAAAGGCCAGCGTTTGACGCTATCGATGCCGGTACGCGGTATGCGCAGCTACCTGGCGATTAACGGCGGCTTTGATATTGCTCCGGTGCTGGGATCCTGTAGCACCGATACCAGGGCGGAATTTGGCGGCTGGCAGGGGCGGCGTCTGCAGGATGGCGATCTGTTGCCGCTGGCGGCACCCACGCATGATTTCAGCAAAACCGCCGGTGTACGACAGCTGTTGTGGGGCAATCGCCTGCGCGCGCTGCCAGGGCCGGAGTATCACGAGTTCAGTAAAGAGTCTCAGGAAGCCTTCTGGCGCGTTTCCTGGCGGCTCGATCCGCAGAGCAACCGTATGGGTTATCGCCTTCAGGGACGGCCGCTGACGCGCAACGTTAATCGCGAGCTGCTTTCACATGGCCTGTTGCCGGGCGTGATTCAGGTTCCCCATAACGGTCAGCCAATTGTGCTGATGGCCGATGCGCAGGCCACCGGCGGCTATCCGCGCATTGCCTGTGTGATCGAAGCGGATCTTCATCATCTGGCGCAGATCCGTCTGGGCGAGCCGATCCACTTTATACACTGTACGCTGGAGGAGGCGTTACAGGCGAAGCGGCAGCAACAGCAGGTTATTGAGCGCATGGCATGGGGGCTGGAAGATGAAAATTGATTTAAACGCGGATCTGGGCGAGGGCTGCAGCCATGACCGCGAGCTGCTGCAGTTAGTGACCTCAGCCAATATCGCCTGCGGTTTTCACGCGGGCGATGCGCAAACCATGCTGCAGTCGGTACGCTGGGCGCGGGAATTTGGCGTGGCGATTGGCGCGCATCCCTCTTTTCCCGATCGGGAAAATTTTGGGCGCAGCGCTATGCAGCTGCCGCCGGAAACGGTCTATGCCCAGGTGCTGTATCAGATTGGCGCATTAAAAGCCCTGGCGGAAAGCGAAGGTGGAGAACTGACGCACGTTAAGCCGCATGGCATGTTGTATAACCAGGCCGCGCGCGATGGGCAACTGGCGGAAGCGATTGCCCGGGCGGTTAAGGCGGTAAGCCCTGAGCTGCTGCTGGTGGGGCTGGCGGGCAGTGAATCGATCCGCGCCGCGCAGCATCACGGATTGCGCACCCGGGAAGAGGTCTTCGCCGATCGCGGCTATCAGGCCGACGGCTCGCTGGTGCCACGTAATCAGCCGGGCGCGATGATTGAAGAAGAACAACAAGCCATATCTCGTACCTTAAGCATGGTGCAGCAGGGGAGAATCGCCAGCGTCACCGGGGAGTGGGTTACATTGCATGCACAAACCGTTTGTCTGCACGGCGACGGCCCGCATGCATTAACGTTCGCACGCCGCCTGCGTGACGCGTTTGCTGCGCAGCATATAGCTGTTAGCAGTGAAATCTGACAGCTCACCCCGGATCGTAGCGGGATTTTTTAGCAGGAGATACTATGCAACCTCTGGTAAGCCTGTGGCCCCTGTTGGGGATCGCAGCCATTGTTATCGGTTTTTTACTGCGTTTTAACCCGGTGCTGGTGGTGCTTCTGGCCGGTCTGGTCACTGGCTTCGCCGCGCATATGCCGCTGGCGGATATTCTGGAAAAGCTGGGCTCGGGATTCCTGAATACCCGTAACCTGCCGTTTATTCTGCTGTTGCCACTGGCGATAATCGGGCTGCTGGAGCGGCATGGATTAAAAGAGCGCGCCCAGGCGTGGATCGCCACAATTAAAACGGCCACCGCAGGTCGCCTGTTAATTATCTATCTGCTGGTGCGTGAAGCCACGGCGGCGCTGGGGCTAACCAGCCTGGGCGGACATCCGCAAATGGTGCGTCCGCTACTGGCACCGATGGCGGAAGGTGCCACAAAAAACCGTTATGGCGAATTGCCCGCTGAGGTTCGCTACCGTCTGCGCGCCATGTCAGCGGCAACCGATAACGTTGGGCTCTTTTTTGGCGAAGATATTTTTGTCGCCTTCGGCGCCATTATTTTCATGCATAACTTTATGCTGGAATCGGGCGGTATCCACACCGAGCCATTGCACATTGCGCTATGGGGCATTCCTACAGCGGTGTGCGCCTTTATTATCCACGCTCTGCGTCTGCGTCGGCTGGATAAGAAACTGGCGGCAGAGCTAAGCGCGCTAAATCAGGCGGCGCTGCAGCAGAAGGAGGGCCGCTAATGTTTCAGCAACAGTATCTGTTTTATCTGGCCGGATTGATTTTGCTGGTAGTGGCGCTGATGTCATGGCGTGATAAGGCCAATCCGCGACGTTTTACCACCGGGCTATTCTGGGGCCTGTATGGCCTGATCTTTTTTATCGGTGACTGGGCATATCAACTGGCGACGCAGTTAACCGGATCCGGCGAGGCTGGCGCGCGTAATCTGCATATTTTTGTTGGCGTGCTGGTGATGTTAATGGGCGTGATTGCTGGCCTGGGCGGGTTAAAACTCGGGCGCTATCACCAGCGCAGCGAAGAAGAACGTCAGCAAAGCGCCAGTCGGCTGGGCAATCGCCTGTTCCTGCCGGCGCTCTCTATTCCGCTGGTTACGGTAGCGGGCGTGCTGGCGTTTAACCATATTGCCGGGCTGGAAACGCGGGTGTTCGGCACCGGCAACCACGCTACGTTGGTCACGCTCTTTTCAATGTCCGTGGGCTGTTTGGTGGGCTGGCTGGTGGCATTGAAAATCAGCCATGAGCGTCCGGCGCAATCGTTGCAGGAAGCGCGCCGCCTGCTGGACTCCATCGGCTGGGCCTTTGTTTTGCCGCAGCTCCTTGCCACCCTGGGCTTGCTGTTTACCACTGCAGGCGTTGGCAGCGCGATCGCTCACCTCACGGGGGAATATCTGGCGGTGGATAATCGTATGATTGCCGTAGCGGTCTATGTGACTGGTATGGCGCTGCTGACCATGATTATGGGCAATGCCTTTGCTGCGTTTCCCATTGTCACTGCCGGTATCGGTATTCCGATCCTGGTGCTGCAGCACGGCGGCAACCCGGCCGTTATGGCCGCTATTGGGATGTTTTCCGGCTACTGCGGCACCCTGATGACGCCGATGGCAGCCAATTTTAATCTTGTTCCTGCGGCGTTACTGGAGCTGCCGGATCGCAATGCGGTCATCAAGGCGCAGACGCCTACCGGCGTGCTACTGTTAATTGTGAACATATTCCTGCTCTATTTCCTGATGTTCCTGTGAGGCGATAATGAGAAAAGTACTGATTACGGCGTTTGAGCCTTTTGGCGGTGAGCAGATGAACCCTTCATGGGAAGCGGTGCGTCAGCTGCATGAGCGTATGCTGTGCGGTTTTCAGGTAGTAGCCAAAGAGTTGCCCTGCGTCTTTGGCGATGCGCTCACTACGCTTTACGCTGAAATGGAGGCACTGCAGCCAGAATTAATTATTGCGGTAGGGCAGGCGGGTGGGCGCGCCGATATTTCCGTAGAGCGCATCGGTATCAACATTAACGATGCGCGTATCCCTGATAACAAGGGTAATCAGCCCATTGATGAACCGATTATTCCCGGCGGTCCGGCCGCCTACTTTTCAACCCTGCCAATTAAGGCGATTGTTGAAGGGATACGTGAAGCTGGCATTCCCGCATCGGTATCACAAACGGCAGGTACCGACGTCTGCAATCATGTGATGTATGGGCTGCTGCATCGTCTTGCTCAACAGGGCAACGGGGTGCGCGGTGGGTTTATTCATATTCCTTATCTGCCGGAACAGGCGATTAACCATCCCGGCGCGCCGAGCATGGCGGCACAAACCGTGATTCTGGCGCTGGAAATGGCGATTACCATTGCGCTACGAACTGAACAGGATTTGCGTCTGGTTGGCGGCGCAACGCACTAACAGGATATCTCTATGCCAGAAGGACCCGAGATCCGTCGGGCGGCGGATCGGCTGGAAAAAGCCATCGCGGGCAAGCCCCTGACGGAGGTCTGGTTTGCTTTTCCGCAGCTAAAAACTTATGAAAATGCGTTAATTGGTGAAACGGTCACCGCCATTGAAACCCGAGGCAAAGCGCTGCTGACCCATTTTTCCAACGGATTAACGCTTTACAGTCATAACCAGCTTTATGGCGTCTGGCGGGTGGTCAAAACCGGTAGCGAGCCGGCAACGCAGCGCATATTACGGGTGCGCCTCGGCTGCGCCGACCAAACGATTTTGCTCTATAGCGCGTCTGATATTGAAATGCACAACAGCGACACGCTGGCGGCGCATCCTTTTTTGCAGCGCATCGGGCCCGATGTTCTGGATATGACGCTTACCGAAGAAGAGGTGTGCGAGCGCCTGCTTTCACCGCGCTTTCGTCGGCGTCAGTTCAGCGGGCTGTTGCTGGATCAGGCTTTTCTGGCGGGCTTAGGCAATTACCTGCGTGTGGAGATTTTATGGGACGCAGCGCTGGCACCGCAGCACCGGGCGCAGGATTTAACCGGGGCGCAGCTACAGCGCCTGGCGCATGCGCTGTTGGCGATTCCGCGTCACTCTTATCGGATGCGTGGCACCATGAAGAGCGCACATCACGGTGCGGCCTTTCGTTTTAAAGTCTTTCATCGGGCTGGCAAACCCTGTGAGCGCTGTGGCGGAATCATTGAGAAAAGCACGCTTTCATCGCGTCCTTTTTACTGGTGCCCCGGCTGTCAGCATTAATCTGTTAGCGCTAATAAAAAAGGGCCCGCAGGCCCTTCAGACGCCTATGCTTAAGCGCGGGAGACAAGGACCGAAGAGCAAAGCGTCCCGCGCCAGGGAAGGCGCGGGACGAGCTGGCAGGGATGCCGTCTTTTGCGTCTTTGCGAACGGACCTTGTCTCCCGCGCGATCGCCAGAACAAACTTTAAGGGCCCGCAGGCCCTTTTTTCTTTGGCAGGAAAATTATTTCTGCAGCTGGGATTCGAACTCACGCTGTGCGTAACCGGTATAGAGCTGACGCGGACGGGCAATTTTCATGCCTTCGTCATGCATCTCTTTCCAGTGGGCAATCCAGCCAACGGTACGTGCCATAGCAAAAATCACGGTAAACATAGAAGAGGGGATGCCCATCGCTTTCAGAATAATGCCAGAGTAGAAATCGACGTTCGGATAGAGTTTGCGCTCAATAAAGTATGGGTCATTCAGCGCAATATGCTCCAGCTCCATCGCCACTTCCAGCAGGTCATCTTTCATACCCAGCTCGTTCAGCACTTCATGACAGGTATCGCGCATAACCGTTGCACGCGGATCGTAGTTTTTATAAACACGATGACCGAAGCCCATCAGGCGGAAAGAGTCATTCTTATCTTTCGCACGCCTCACAAATTCCGGAATATGCTCTTTATGGCTAATCTCTTCCAGCATGCGCAGACAGGCTTCGTTTGCGCCGCCGTGCGCCGGTCCCCATAGCGAGGCGATACCGGCAGCGATACAGGCGAACGGGTTAGCGCCGGACGATCCTGCGGTACGTACCGTTGAAGTAGAAGCGTTCTGCTCATGATCCGCGTGCAGGATCAGAATACGATCCATGGCGCGCTCCAGCACCGGGTTCACTTTATACTCTTCACACGGGGTGGCGAACATCATATGCAGGAAGTTACCGGCATAAGAGAGGTCATTGCGCGGATAAACGAACGGCTGGCCAATCGAATATTTGTAACACATGGCTGCCATGGTCGGCATTTTAGAGAGCAAGCGGAACGCCGCAATTTCACGGTGACGCTCAATATTCACATCCATTGAGTCATGGTAGAACGCCGCCAGCGCGCCGGTGACGCCGCACATAACCGCCATCGGATGCGAGTCGCGACGGAAGCCATGAAACAGACGGGTAATCTGCTCATGAATCATGGTATGGCGCGTAACCGTGATACGAAACTCTTCAAACTGTTCTGGCGTCGGCGCTTCACCATTCAAAAGGATGTAACAGACTTCCAGATAATTAGAGTGGGTAGCGAGTTGGTCGATGGGATAGCCACGATGGAGCAGAATGCCTTCATCACCATCAATATAGGTAATTTTGGATTCGCAGGACGCAGTAGAGGTAAAACCAGGGTCAAACGTAAACAAACCCTGTGAGCCAAGGCTTCGGACATCGACAACATCCTGGCCCAGCGTGCCCTGTAGCACGTCCAGCTCAACAGGAGCTTCACCGTCAAGGGTGAGCGTCACTTTTTTATCAGCCATTTACAGTCTCCTTAGCGCCATATTTGTAGGATCTTTGACACCGAAGTTACCATCATGCTGCAAATTGCGTGAAGTAATTGCAGACTATCTACTCTGTGGCATGTTTTGCTTGCAGGGTACAGAGTGACGGGCGCAGTCGGAAGTTTCCGACAGCCACGATGCTAATGCGTTCTGTGGTTGTTAAAGATCCGTGCTGGTCATTATGAATCTTAACTAATAACCTGATGCGTTTAGCAATTTATTTCATCACTGTTACATAACTTGCGTTGAGGGGTAAAGTGTATCCCCATAACTTTTGCGCATCATAGAACTTTCGTGCGTTAGTTTGTAACTGAATTGTTGAAGTTTTGTCAAATCAGATAATTGAATTTGTTTAAAATATGAAAACCGTGAGGTTGATCACTGTTCCACTTAAATCTCGCTAAAGCGTTTGTAGAGCAATTGTAATGAGAATGTGATCGTCCTATACTGCCGCCAGGTCTCCGGAATACCCTGACACCAGGAGCCACCCAGCGTTTTTATCGCTTCAATTAACACTGGATGTTGCTGTTATGGTGCCGGTGCACGAGTCGTGTTCGGCTATCACCTTCAGGCCCGGAGGAAGCAAAATAAGAAAAGCTGTGTGGGCAAAACCGTGAAAAAACAAAGACCTGTCAACTTGGATCTCACTACGATCCGGTTTCCCGTTACTGCAATATCGTCCATTCTCCACCGCGTTTCCGGCGTCATTAGTTTTGTGGCTGTTGGGATCCTGCTCTGGTTACTCGGACTCTCGCTCTCCTCTCCTGAAGGCTTCCTGCAGGCATCTGCCGTGATGAACAGCTTTTTCGCTAAGTTCATTATGTGGGGCATTCTCACCGCCCTGGCCTGGCATACTGTTGGCGGTATTCGCCATATGTTGATGGATTTCGGTTACCTGGCGGAAACGCAGCGTGTCGGCAATAGCTCTGCACACTTCTGTTTCGCTATTACTATCGTGCTTTCAATTCTGGCTGGAGTCCTCGTATGGTAAGCAATGCTACTGCACTGGGTCGCAATGGTGTGCAGGACTGGCTGCTGTTACGTGCCACTGCAATCCTCATTACGCTCTACACCTTATATATTCTTGGCTTCATCATTGTGTCAGATACGCTGACTTATGATATCTGGCGCGCCTTCTTCGCCTCTTCCTTTACTAAGGTCTTTACCCTGTTGACGCTGTTTTCTACCGTGATCCACGGCTGGATCGGTATGTGGCAGGTGCTGACAGACTATGTTAAACCTCTGGCATGGCGTCTGCTGTTGCAGCTGGTCATTGTTGTTACGCTGTTGGTTTATGCAATTTATGGAACTGTTGTGGTGTGGGGTGCGTGAGAATGAATTTGCCAGTCAGAGAGTTTGATGCCGTAGTTATCGGGGCAGGCGGCGCAGGTATGCGCGCGGCCCTGCAGATTTCACAGTCGGGCCAGAGCTGCGCCCTGCTGTCTAAAGTTTTTCCTACCCGTTCCCATACCGTTTCTGCGCAGGGCGGTATTACCGTCGCGCTGGGTAATACCCATGAAGATAACTGGGAATGGCACATGTACGATACCGTTAAAGGCTCCGACTATATCGGCGACCAGGACGCGATCGAATATATGTGTAAAACCGGCCCGGAAGCGATTCTGGAGCTGGAACATATGGGCCTGCCATTCTCCCGTCTGGAAGATGGCCGCATTTATCAGCGTCCGTTCGGCGGACAGTCGCGTAATTTCGGCGGCGAACAGGCGGCACGTACCGCGGCGGCCGCTGACCGTACCGGCCATGCGCTGCTGCACACGCTCTATCAGCAGAACCTGAAAAACAAAACCACCATTTTCTCAGAATGGTATGCGTTGGATCTGGTGAAAAATCAGGACGGCGCCGTAGTGGGCTGTACCGCGCTGAGTATTGAAACAGGCGAAGTTGTCTACTTCAAAGCGAAAGCCACGGTGCTGGCGACCGGCGGCGCAGGCCGTATCTATCAGTCCACCACCAATGCCCATATCAATACCGGTGATGGCGTGGGTATGGCGCTGCGCGCGGGCGTGCCGGTGCAGGATATGGAGATGTGGCAGTTCCACCCGACCGGCATCGCGGGCGCTGGCGTGCTGGTGACCGAAGGTTGTCGTGGTGAAGGTGGCTATCTGCTGAATAAACATGGCGAACGCTTCATGGAACGTTACGCGCCGAACGCCAAAGATCTGGCGGGCCGTGATGTGGTCGCGCGTTCCATGATGATTGAGATTCGTGAAGGCCGCGGCTGTGAAGGCCCGTGGGGTCCGCACATTAAACTCAAGCTGGATCATCTGGGTAAAGAGGTGCTGGAGTCGCGTTTGCCGGGCATCCTTGAGCTGTCCCGTACCTTTGCTCACGTGGATCCGGTAAAAGAACCGATTCCGGTTATCCCAACCTGCCACTATATGATGGGCGGCATTCCGACCAAAGTGAGCGGCCAGGCGCTGACCCTGAACGAAAAAGGGGAAGATGTGGTGGTGCCGGGTCTGTTCGCCGTTGGCGAAATTGCCTGCGTATCGGTACACGGCGCGAACCGTCTGGGCGGCAACTCGCTGCTGGACCTGGTCGTGTTTGGCCGTGCGGCAGGCCTGCATCTGCTGGAGTCGATTCAGGAGCAGGGAACGCTGCGCGATGCCACTTCAGAAGATATCGACGCCGCCATGGCGCGCTATCATCGCTGGGATAACAACACCACGGGTGAAGATCCGGTTGAAATCCGTAAGGCGTTGCAAAGCTGCATGCAGAATAACTTCTCTGTGTTCCGTGAAGGCGATGCGATGGCGCAGGGGCTTGAGGATCTGAAACAGATCCGTGAGCGCCTGAAACATGCGCGTCTTGACGATCGTTCCAGCGATTTCAATACCCAGCGCATCGAATGCCTGGAGCTGGATAACCTGATGGAAACCGCTTTTGCTACTGCGGTAGCAGCGAATTACCGCACGGAGAGCCGCGGCGCCCATAGCCGTTTTGACTACCCGGAACGTGACGATGAGAACTGGCTGTGCCATTCGCTCTATCTGCCGCAAACCGAAAGCATGACGCGCCGTGAGGTGAACATGCAGCCGAAACTGCGCGCCGCTTTCCCGCCGAAAGTGCGTACCTACTAATTTGCGGAGAAGAGACGATGAGACTCGAATTTTCCATTTATCGTTATAACCCGGACGTGGATGACGCGCCGCGCATGCAGGATTACACCCTGGAAGCGGAAGATGGCCGTGACATGATGCTGCTGGACGCGCTGATCAAGCTGAAAGAGAAAGACCCGACGCTGGCCTTTCGGCGTTCCTGCCGTGAGGGCGTTTGCGGCTCTGACGGCCTGAATATGAACGGTCGTAACGGTCTGGCCTGCATTACGCCGGTTTCAGCGCTGGGCAACGGCAAGAAAAAAATCGTTATCCGTCCGCTGCCGGGCCTGCCGGTAGTCCGTGACTTAGTCGTGGACATGGGGCAGTTCTACAAGCAGTATGAGAAAATTAAGCCTTACCTGTTGAATAATGGCGCAAATCCGCCTGCACGCGAGCATTTGCAGTCGCCGGAAGATCGTGCGCACCTGGATGGGTTGTACGAATGTATTCTGTGCGCCTGCTGCTCAACGTCATGCCCGTCATTCTGGTGGAATCCGGATAAGTTTGTTGGGCCTGCGGGGCTGCTGGCTTCCTATCGCTTCCTGATCGACAGCCGCGATACCGAAACCAATGCGCGTCTGGACGATCTCAGCGATGCTTTCAGCGTATTCCGTTGCCACAGTATCATGAACTGTGTCAGCGTCTGTCCTAAAGGGCTGAACCCAACGCGCGCTATCGGCCATATTAAGTCGATGCTGCTGCAGCGTAACGCATAACAGCACTATGCTCCGGGAACCCCGGTTCCTGGAGCATTTACGGAGACCCTGGTAAGGTCTGTCACGGCGCGGTGAAAAACCTTACCAAGGTTCCCTTACGGGCCAGGGCATCGATTGCCCCGTGCTTGTATCGATGAACTGGATCTGGCTGTGGCGGGCACTTTCCAAGCAGGTGCGCGACACAGCGTTGGGCAAGCCGGTAACCCGGCAACAATGAAACCTCGAAAAAAGCATGTAATGCTTAAGGGATCACAATGCAGAACAGCGCAATGAAGCCCTGGCTTGACTCTTCCTGGCTGGCCGGCGCGAACCAATCTTACATAGAACAGCTCTATGAGGATTTTCTCACCGATCCTGACTCTGTTGATGCTGTATGGCGCGATATGTTCCAACAGCTTCCCGGCACCGGGCTCAGGCCTGAGCAGTTCCACTCCTCTACGCGCGACTATTTCCGTCGTCTGGCAAAAGATACCTCGCGTTACGCCGCTTCCGTTGGCGATCCCGATGCCAATGCCAAACAGGTTAAAGTCCTGCAACTGATCAATGCCTACCGCTTCCGTGGACATCAGCACGCTAACCTCGATCCGCTGGGCCTCTGGCAGCAGGAGCAGGTTTCCGATCTCGACCCGGCTTTTCATGGCTTAAGCGAGGCGGATTTTCAGGAAACTTTCAATGTCGGCTCTTTTGCCATCGGCAAAGATCGCCTGCAGTTAGGGGAACTGATTAATGCGCTGAAGCAAACCTATTGCGGCTCAATCGGCGCGGAATATATGCACATCACCAACACCGATGAAAAACGCTGGCTGCAACAGCGTATCGAATCGGCTGTAGGACGCGCATCTTTCTCCGCTGAAGAGAAAAAAGGCTTTCTGAAAGAGCTAACCGCCGCAGAAGGGCTGGAGCGCTATCTGGGCGCTAAATTCCCCGGTGCGAAACGCTTCTCGCTGGAAGGCGGCGATGCGCTGGTGCCGATGCTGCGTGAGATGATTCGTCACGCCGGCAAAAGCGGCACGCGTGAAGTGGTACTGGGGATGGCGCACCGTGGTCGCCTGAACGTATTAATCAACGTACTGGGTAAAAAACCTCAGGATCTGTTTGATGAGTTCGCCGGTAAACACAAAGAGCATCTCGGTACCGGTGACGTAAAATATCATATGGGCTTCTCTTCCGATGTGGAAACCGAAGGCGGTATGGTTCACCTGGCGCTGGCGTTTAACCCGTCGCATCTGGAGATCGTCAGTCCGGTAGTTATGGGCTCGGTACGTGCCCGCCTCGATCGTCTGGATGAGCCGGTCAGCAATAAAGTGCTGCCGATTACCATTCATGGCGATGCGGCGGTCATCGGCCAGGGCGTGGTTCAGGAAACCCTGAACATGTCGCAGGCGCGAGGTTATGAAGTGGGCGGTACGGTGCGTATCGTGATTAACAACCAGATCGGTTTTACCACTTCAAACCCGAAAGATGCCCGTTCAACACAATACTGTACCGACATCGGTAAAATGGTGCAGTCGCCTATTTTCCACGTTAACGCCGACGATCCGGAAGCGGTCGCCTTTGTTACCCGCCTGGCGCTCGATTTCCGTAATACCTTTAAGCGCGATGTCTTTATCGATCTGGTTTGCTATCGCCGTCACGGCCATAACGAAGCGGATGAGCCAAGCGCAACCCAGCCGGTGATGTACCAGAAAATCAAAAAGCATCCGACGCCGCGTAAAATCTACGCCGATCGTCTGGAAACGGAGCAGGTGATTAATCTGGAAGACGCTACGGAGATGGTTAACCTTTACCGTGATGCGCTGGATGCAGGTGAATGCGTAGTGCCGGAATGGCGTCCCATGAGCCTGCACTCTTTCACCTGGTCGCCTTATCTCAACCATGAGTGGGATGAGAGCTACCCGGAAAAAGTGGAACTCAAGCGTCTGCAGGAGCTGGCGAAACGCATCAGCCAGGTGCCGGAATCCGTTGAAGTGCAGTCGCGCGTGGCGAAGATCTACAACGACCGCGCTGAAATGGCAGCAGGCAATAAGCCGTTTGACTGGGGCGCAGCGGAAAACCTCGCCTACGCCACGCTGGTGGATGAGGGGATTCCGGTGCGTATTTCCGGCGAAGACTCCGGGCGCGGCACCTTCTTCCATCGTCATGCGGTGATTCATAACCAGGCGAACGGCTCAACCTGGATCCCGCTGCAGCATATCCATAACGGCCAGGGCCAGTTCAAAGTCTGGGATTCGGTGCTGTCGGAAGAAGCCGTGCTGGCGTTTGAATATGGTTACGCTACCGCTGAGCCGCGTACCCTGACCATCTGGGAAGCGCAGTTTGGTGACTTTGCCAACGGCGCTCAGGTAGTTATCGATCAGTTCATCAGCTCCGGCGAGCAGAAGTGGGGCCGTATGTGCGGCCTGGTGATGCTGCTGCCGCACGGCTATGAAGGGCAGGGACCGGAGCACTCGTCGGCGCGCCTGGAGCGTTATCTGCAACTCTGCGCAGAGCAGAATATGCAGGTCTGTGTACCGTCGACCCCGGCGCAGGTCTATCACATGCTGCGTCGTCAGGCGTTGCGCGGTATGCGTCGCCCGCTGGTGGTCATGTCGCCGAAGTCGCTTTTGCGTCATCCGCTGGCGGTTTCTACCCTGGATGAACTGGCTAACGGCAGCTTTAAGCCCGCGATTGGTGAAGTCGACGCGCTGGATGCCAAAGCAGTAAAACGCGTAGTGCTGTGTGCCGGTAAGGTCTATTACGATCTGCTGGAGCAGCGTCGCAAAAATGAACAAAGCGATGTCGCTATCGTGCGCATTGAGCAGCTTTATCCTTTCCCGCACAAAGCGGTACAGGAAGCGCTGCAGCCTTACGCGCACGTGCATGATTTCGTTTGGTGTCAGGAGGAGCCGCTAAACCAGGGCGCCTGGTATTGCAGCCAGCATCACTTCCGTGAAGTGATTCCTTTTGGTGCTTCTTTACGTTATGCCGGACGTCCGGCTTCCGCTTCACCTGCTGTAGGTTACATGTCTGTACACCTGAAACAGCAGCAAGACCTGGTTAATGACGCGCTGAACGTTGATTAAATAAGGAAAGATAATGAGTAGCGTAGAAATTCTCGTTCCCGACCTGCCTGAATCTGTTGCTGATGCCACTGTAGCAACCTGGCATAAGAAACCGGGCGATGCGGTAAGCCGCGATGAAGTACTGGTAGAAATCGAGACCGATAAAGTGGTGCTGGAAGTGCCAGCCTCTGCTGACGGCGTGCTGGAAGCCATACTGGAAGAAGAGGGTGCAACCGTGACCTCGCGTCAGATCCTGGGACGCCTGAAAGAGGGTAACAGCGGCGGCAAAGAGGCCTCTGTTAAAACGGAAAGCAATGAATCCACTCCGGCGCAGCGTCAGTCTGCTTCGCTGGAAGAAGAGAGCAACGATGCCCTCAGCCCGGCGATCCGTCGGCTGATTGCCGAGCACGATCTGGATGCGGCGGCGATTAAAGGCACCGGCGTAGGCGGACGCATTACCCGCGAAGATGTGGAAAAACATCTCAAGCAGCAGCCGGCGAAAGCCGAGTCAAAACCGCAAGCCGCCGCGCAGCAGGCACAGCCTCAACCGCTGGCTGGCCGCAGCGAGAAGCGCGTACCGATGACGCGTCTGCGTAAGCGCGTTGCCGAGCGTCTGCTGGAAGCGAAAAACAGCACCGCCATGCTGACCACTTTTAACGAAGTCAACATGAAGCCGATCATGGAACTGCGTAAGCAGTACGGCGATGCCTTCGAGAAACGTCACGGCGTGCGTTTGGGCTTTATGTCCTTCTATATCAAAGCGGTTGTGGAAGCGCTGAAACGCTATCCGGAAGTGAACGCTTCCATCGATGGCGATGATGTGGTGTATCACAACTACTTTGACGTCAGCATCGCCGTTTCCACGCCGCGCGGCCTGGTGACGCCGGTTCTGCGCGATGTCGATACGCTGAGCATGGCGGATATCGAGAAGAAAATTAAAGAGCTGGCGGTAAAAGGCCGTGACGGCAAGCTGACGGTCGAAGAGCTGACCGGCGGCAACTTTACCATCACCAACGGTGGCGTGTTCGGTTCGCTGATGTCGACGCCGATCATTAACCCGCCGCAGAGCGCCATCCTGGGCATGCACGCAATCAAAGATCGCCCAATGGCGGTTAATGGTCAGGTTGTGGTGCTGCCGATGATGTATCTGGCGCTCTCTTACGACCACCGTCTGATTGATGGCCGCGAATCCGTGGGCTATCTGGTGGCAGTGAAAGAGATGCTGGAAGATCCGGCGCGCCTGCTGCTGGACGTTTAATGTTGCCGGGCGCGGTTACTGCCGCGCCCAACCTTATTAATCTTTTCAGACCTGAATGGATAGAACATCATGAACTTACACGAGTACCAGGCGAAACAGCTGTTTGCACGGTATGGCTTACCGGCACCGACCGGTTACGCCTGCACTACACCACGTGAAGCGGAAGAAGCGGCCTCTAAAATTGGCGCAGGTCCGTGGGTAGTAAAATGTCAGGTTCATGCCGGTGGCCGTGGTAAAGCGGGCGGTGTGAAAGTGGTTAACAGCAAAGAAGAGATCCGTACTTTTGCTGAAAACTGGCTGGGTAAACGTCTGGTCACTTATCAAACGGATGCGGAAGGCCAGCCGGTTAACCAGATTCTGGTTGAAGCCGCTACCGATATTGATCAGGAACTCTACCTGGGTGCCGTGGTTGACCGCAGCACGCGTCGCGTGGTGTTTATGGCCTCCACCGAAGGTGGCGTTGAAATTGAAAAAGTGGCGGAAGAGACGCCAGAGCTGATTCATAAAATGGCGCTGGATCCGCTGACTGGCCCGCAGCCTTATCAGGGCCGCGAGCTGGCGTTTAAGCTGGGTCTGAGCGGCAAGCAGGTCAATCAGTTCACCAAAATTTTTATGGGTCTGGCGACGCTGTTCCTGGAACGCGACCTGGCCCTGGTTGAGATCAACCCGCTGGTTATCACCAAACAGGGCGACCTGGTCTGCCTGGATGGCAAACTGGGCGCAGACGGTAATGCGATGTTCCGTCAGCCGGAGCTGCGTGAAATGCGCGATCCGAGCCAGGAAGATCCGCGCGAAGCGCATGCGACGCAGTGGGAACTTAACTACGTTGCGCTGGAAGGCAACATCGGCTGTATGGTAAACGGCGCCGGTCTGGCGATGGGCACCATGGACATCGTGAAACATCACGGTGGTCAGCCAGCTAACTTCCTTGACGTTGGCGGCGGCGCAACCAAAGAGCGCGTTACCGAAGCCTTTAAAATCATCCTGTCTGACGACGCGGTAAAAGCGGTATTCGTTAACATTTTCGGCGGCATCGTACGCTGTGACCTGATTGCTGATGGCATCATCGGCGCGGTGGCAGAAGTTGGCGTCAACGTACCGGTAGTGGTGCGTCTTGAAGGGAACAACGCTGAGCTGGGCGCACAGAAACTGGCGGACAGCGGTCTGAACATTATTGCAGCAACCAGCCTGACCGACGCGGCCCAACGCGTTGTTGCTGCAGCGGAGGGTAAATAATGTCCATTTTGATCGACAAAAACACCAAAGTGATCTGCCAGGGTTTCACCGGCGGCCAGGGTACATTCCACTCTGAACAGGCGCTGGCCTATGGTACGCAGCTGGTTGGCGGCGTAACGCCAGGCAAAGGCGGCACCACGCATCTGGGCCTGCCGGTATTCAATACCGTACGCGAGGCGGTGGAAGCGACTGGCGCAACGGCATCCGTTATCTATGTTCCGGCACCTTTCTGCAAAGACGGTATTCTGGAAGCGATCGATGCGGGTATTAAGCTGATCATCACTATCACTGAAGGCATCCCGACGCTGGATATGCTGACGGTAAAAGTGAAGCTGGATGAAGCGGGCGTGCGCATGATTGGCCCGAACTGTCCGGGCGTTATCACCCCAGGCGAATGTAAAATCGGCATTATGCCGGGCCACATTCACCAGCCGGGCCGCATCGGTATCGTTTCACGTTCCGGTACGCTGACCTATGAAGCTGTGAAGCAGACTACCGATATCGGCTACGGCCAGTCCACCTGTGTGGGTATCGGCGGCGACCCGATCCCTGGCTCTAACTTTATCGATATCCTGCAGATGTTCCAGGATGATCCGCAGACAGAAGCCATCGTGATGATCGGTGAAATCGGCGGCAGCGCAGAAGAAGAAGCGGCAGCCTACATCAAAGAACACGTTACCAAACCGGTTGTTGGCTATATCGCTGGCGTTACGGCGCCGAAAGGCAAGCGTATGGGCCATGCTGGCGCGATCATTGCCGGTGGCAAAGGTACGGCGGATGAGAAATTCGCTGCGCTGGAAGCGGCCGGTGTTAAAACCGTCCGTAGCCTGGCGGATATTGGTGACGCGGTAAAAGCAGTCCTCCCTCTTAAATAATCGGTATCAGCTTATTCCACAGACTGGCCACCTACGGGTGGCCTTTTTTATGAGTTTTATTCCTGCTATAAGGGATGTTTGTTAATAATAAAATGAATTTCGGTTTAATAATTGTGAAGTTAAATGCAGTAAAAATCTATTTTTCTTTTTATCAATGGAATTGAAATGAAAATTTAAGACTGCTCTTGCGAAAGGAATAGACATTTATGCGGTATGATTTCTGCTGTTTTTAAATAAAGTTTTAATAAAGTCATTTAGCCAAAACATATTATTAACATATATTTTACCTGTTTGGTTTATATTGATTATTATATTTAACCTTATTTTAATTTTATAGCTAAGCCATGGATGTTTAAGTGATTTTTGAGATGATTTCTCATTTTTGATCCTATTACGCTATGTCATATCAAGCCTTTATAACACTTTCAGGTTAAATGCGGGTCCAGATCAAAAAATATCCCAGAGATCACAATAATTTTTCTTTACCGTATCGTTTGTAAGGGTATGATATTGCCGTCTCACTTACGGTGAGTTATCAACTCTCTTTTATTTGCTGCCTGCGGGTGTGATTTTCCCTGTCCGTTTAACAGCAAACTATAAATATCGTTTTATTGAAAACAGCAATCAGCATGGCGCTATTTGCCAACGCTTTCCGGCAAATGAACATCATGCATTAACTGCTTTTAGCAAAGAGCAAGGGGTTAAGATGTTTGATATCGTCGAACTGTCGCGTTTACAGTTTGCCCTGACTGCGATGTACCACTTCCTTTTCGTGCCGTTAACGCTGGGTATGGCGTTTCTGCTGGCGATTATGGAAACCGTTTATGTCCTGTCGGGTAAACAGATCTACAAAGATATGACCAAATTCTGGGGCAAGTTGTTTGGTATCAACTTTGCACTGGGCGTGGCAACGGGCCTGACCATGGAGTTCCAGTTCGGCACCAACTGGTCTTACTACTCTCACTATGTCGGCGATATCTTCGGTGCCCCGCTGGCCATTGAAGGCCTGATGGCTTTCTTCCTTGAATCCACCTTTGTTGGCCTGTTCTTTTTTGGCTGGGATCGCCTGAGCAAAGTGCAGCATATGGCCGTCACCTGGCTGGTGGCCCTGGGTTCCAACCTCTCTGCGCTCTGGATCCTGGTGGCAAATGGCTGGATGCAAAACCCCATCGCCTCTGAATTTAATTTTGAAACCATGCGCATGGAGATGGTGAGCTTCTCAGAGCTGGTGCTTAACCCGGTCGCGCAAGTGAAGTTTGTGCATACGGTTGCGGCAGGCTATACCACCGGCGCAATGTTTATTCTTGGCATCAGTGCATATTACCTGCTGCGCGGGCGCGATCTGGCATTTGCTAAACGCTCCTTTGCTATCGCCGCCAGTTTCGGCATGGCGGCGGTGCTGTCGGTGATCGTGCTGGGCGATGAGTCAGGCTACGAAATGGGCGATGTGCAAAAAACCAAGCTGGCAGCGATCGAAGCCGAGTGGGAAACGCAGCCCGCCCCGGCAGCCTTTACCCTGTTTGGCCTGCCCAATCAGCTGACGCAGGAAAACAGCTACGCGATTCAAATTCCTTATCTGCTGGGCCTGATTGCTACCCGTTCGGTCGATCAGCCAGTTACCGGCCTGAAAGATCTGCTGGCACAGCATGAAGTGCGCATCCGCAACGGGATGAAGGCTTATCACCTACTGGAAGAACTGCGTGCAGGCAATACCGATCCGGCAGTGCGTGAAGCCTTTAACGGCCACAAGCAGGATCTGGGTTACGGTCTGCTGCTGAAACGTTATACGCCAAATGTTGTCGACGCCACGGAAGCGCAAATCAAGCTGGCTACTCAGGACTCAATTCCGCATGTTGCGCCGCTCTATTTCTCTTTCCGCATTATGGTGCTGTGCGGCGTGCTGATGCTCGGCATTATCGGCCTCTCGTTCTGGAGCGTTATTCGTAACCGCATCGGGAAAAACCGCTGGCTGCTGAAAGCGGCGCTGTATGGCATTCCGCTGCCGTGGATTGCCGTTGAGGCGGGCTGGTTTGTTGCAGAGTATGGTCGTCAGCCGTGGGCGATTGGCGAGGTGCTGCCAACGGCCGTGGCGAACTCAACGCTTACCGTCGGCGATCTGCTGTTCTCAATGGGACTGATTTGCGGCCTCTACACGCTCTTCCTGGTGGTGGAAATGTATCTGATGTTCAAATTTGCCCGCCTGGGACCAAGCAGCCTGAAAACCGGACGCTATCACTATGAGCAGTCCACTCTCGCCTCGCAGTCGGTGCAGTAAAGGAGCCAGCCATGTTGGATTATGAGGTTGTACGTTTTATCTGGTGGCTGCTGATCGGTATTTTGCTGATTGGCTTTGCGGTCACCGATGGTTTTGATATGGGCGTGGGCATGCTGTCGCGCATTCTCGGACGTACCGATACGGAACGCCGGGTCATGATCAATAGCATTGCGCCGCACTGGGATGGAAACCAGGTCTGGCTGATTACCGCCGGCGGCGCACTGTTTGCCGCCTGGCCGATGGTCTATGCCGCCGCCTTTTCCGGTTTCTACGTTGCGATGATTTTAGTGCTGGCCTCGCTGTTTTTCCGGCCGGTGGGCTTTGACTACCGGTCGAAAATTGAAGATTTGCGCTGGCGCACGCTGTGGGACTGGGGCATTTTTATCGGCAGCTTTGTTCCGCCGCTGGTGATTGGCGTGGCGTTTGGCAACCTGTTGCAGGGCGTGCCTTTCCATATCGACGCCTATCTGCGTCTCTACTACACCGGTAATTTCTTCCAGCTGCTGAATCCGTTTGGTCTGCTGGCGGGCGTGGTTAGCCTGACGATGATCCTGACGCAGGGCGCAACTTACCTGCAGATGCGCACCCATGGCGAGCTCTGTTTACGCGCTCGTGCCACTGCGCAAATCTGTGCGCTGATCATGCTGGTTGCCTTTGCGCTGGCGGGCGTTTGGGTGGTTTACGGCATTGATGGCTACGTAGTGACCAGCACGCTGGATCATGCCGCATCCTCAAATCCACTTAATAAAGAAGTGGCGCGCGAAGCAGGCGCCTGGCTGATTAATTTCAAGCAGCATCCGCTGCTGTGGCTGATTCCGGCGCTGGGCGTGGCGTTGCCGCTGTTCACCGTCGTCTGTTCACGCATCGGGAAGGGCGGCTGGGCGTTTCTGTTCTCTTCGCTGACGCTGGCCTGCGTTATTTTGACCGCTGGCGTAGCGATGTTTCCATTCATTATGCCCTCCAGCATCCAGCCTGACATGAGCCTGACCATGTGGGATGCCACGTCAAGCCTGTTGACGCTGAAGCTGATGCTGTTTGTGGCGATGATCTTTGTGCCGCTTATCCTGATTTACACCAGCTGGTGTTACTACAAAATGTTCGGACGTATCACTAAAGAACATATTGAAAGCAACACTCATTCACTCTATTAACGGAGGCGTTAAACCATGTGGTATTTTGCCTGGATTCTTGGAACGCTATTGGCCTGTGCCTTCGGGATTATCACCGCGCTGGCGCTGGAGCATGTAGAAGATAGCGCCCAGCAACAGGATAAACCCTGATGCGTCAGCAGCTACAACAGCTCTATTTCATCATGGATAAGCGCCCGCTGCGGGCGCTTTCTCTGGTGCTGGCATTGCTGCTGGCAGGCTGCCTGTTCTGGGATCCGACGCGTTTTGCCGCCAGCACCAGTTCGCTCACCGTCTGGCAGGGTTTTTTACTGATATGGGCGGTATGCGCTGGCGTGGTGCATGGCGTTGGATTTCATCCTCGACGGGTACGGTGGCAGATGTTTTTCTCGCCGCTGTTGGCCCTGATTGCCCTCTCGCTGGGAACGTTCTTTTTCTTTTTTTGATGCGATTGCAGGCCTGAAACATGAGTACAGGCTCAGGCCTGCCTGACGCTGAAAATTTATGTCAGCAAACGTCTGTTTAGCGCCGTTTTTTTTCAATGATTATCCTGCCATTTTTGTCAATAGTTTCCATTCTATAATTATTTTCTCCACGCTCTGGTGACCCATTCCAAAGCCGTTTGCACTTGCGTATAGTAGCAACGTTTAAAAAGCATTACCGGGATGTAAAGTGAGTACAACGCTGTTTCGATGGCCGGTGCGTGTCTATTACGAAGATACCGATGCCGGTGGGGTGGTTTACCACGCCAGCTATATCGCTTTTTATGAACGAGCGCGTACGGAGATGCTGCGCCAGCATCATTTTCATCAGCAATCGCTGCTTGAACAGCAGATTGCTTTTGTTGTACGTCGAATCACGGTTGATTATATTGCCGCCGCGCGACTGGATGATATGCTTGAAGTGCAGAGCGAGGTGACGTCGATGACCCGTGCCACTATGACGTTCAGGCAACGCATCGTTAATGCAGAAGGCAAATTGCTCAATGAGGCAGAAGTCCTTATCGCCTGCATCAACCCACACCTAATGAAGCCAATAGCGCTTCCCAAGTCTATTGTCGCGGAGTTCAAGCAGTGACTGACATGAATGTTCTTGATTTGTTCCTGAAGGCAAGCCTTCTGGTTAAACTTATCATGTTAATTTTGATCGGGTTTTCCATTGCGTCCTGGGCGATTATTATCCAGCGCACCCGCATTCTTAACGCGGCGGGACGCGAAGCGGAAGCGTTTGAAGACAAATTTTGGTCGGGCATTGAGCTATCCCGCCTTTATCAGGAAAGCCAGGCGCGTCGCGATGAGCTAACCGGTTCAGAGCAGATCTTTTACGCCGGTTTTAAAGAGTTTGCGCGTTTGCATCGCGCCAACAGCCATGCGCCGGAAGCGGTGCTGGAAGGCGCCAGTCGGGCAATGCGTATCTCAATGAACCGCGAGCTGGAAAGCCTGGAAAACCATATTCCCTTCCTTGGCACCGTGGGTTCCATCAGTCCTTATATTGGCCTGTTTGGTACCGTGTGGGGGATTATGCACGCCTTTATCGCGCTGGGCGCGGTGAAGCAGGCCACGCTGCAGATGGTTGCGCCGGGTATTGCCGAAGCGCTGATTGCGACCGCTATCGGCCTGTTTGCCGCTATCCCTGCCGTAATGGCGTATAACCGCCTGAACCAGCGCGTTAACAAACTGGAACAGGGTTATGACAACTTTATGGAAGAGTTCACGGCTATCCTGCACCGTCAGGCATTCTCCAGTGAGAATAAAAAGTAAGCAGAGGTGACGTATGGCCAGAACGCGTGGTCGCGGTCGTCGCGATCTGAAGTCTGAAATTAACATCGTTCCGCTGCTGGACGTGCTGCTGGTGCTGCTGCTGATTTTTATGGCCACGGCGCCCATTATCACCCAGAGCGTTGAAGTGGATCTGCCGGACGCCACGGATTCTAAAACGGTGTCCAGTGATGATAATCCACCGGTGATCGTAGAGGTTTCCGGCGTTGGGCAATATAGCCTGGTTGTCGATCACGATCGTATGGAGCAGTTGCCTTCAGAGCAGGTGGTGGCGGAAGCACAGCGCCGACTGGAAGCGAATCCGAAAACGGTATTTCTGATTGGCGGCGCAAAAGATGTGCCCTATGACGAGATTATCAAGGCGCTGAACCTGCTGCACCAGGCGGGTGTGAAATCAGTCGGCCTGATGACGCAGCCAATTTAATTATTCCGTAACCGTTTTTTGGGAACCGAGCGTGTCGAAGGCATCCGAACAAAACGATAAGTTAAAACGCGCGATAATCATCTCAGTGATATTGCATATCGTCCTGATTGCATTACTGATTTGGAGTTCGTTTAACGAAAAAATCGAGGCCAGCGGTGGCGGTGGCGGTAGCGATATTGATGCCGTTATGGTCGACCCAGGTGCGGTGGTTGAGCAGTATAACCGCCAGCAAAATCAGCAAAGCGACAGCCAGCGCGCCGAGCAGCAGCGTCAGAAGCAGGCGCAGCAGCAGGCGGAAGAGCTGCAGCAAAAGCGCGCAGCTGAGCAGCAGCGATTGAAAGAGTTGGAAAAAGAGCGGCTTCAGGCGCAGGAAGAGGCGAAACAACAGGCCCAGGCGCAGGCTGAACAGCAGCGCCAGGCGGAAGAAGCCACCAAACGCGCCGCAGAGCAGCAAAAAGCTGCAGAAGCCGCTGCAGCGAAAGCGAAAGCCGCAGCCGAAGCGAAAGCAGAAGCGGCAGAGCAGGCCAAAGCCGCGGCAGCAAAAGCGAAAGCAGAGGCGGCGGAGCAGGCCAAAGCCGCGGCAGCGAAAGCGAAAGCAGAGGCGGCGGAGCAAGCTAAAGCTGCGGCAGCGAAAGCGAAAGCAGAGGCGGCGGAGCAAGCCAAAGCTGCGGCAGCGAAAGCGAAAGCAGAGGCGGCGGAGCAAGCCAAAGCTGCGGCAGCGAAAGCGAAAGCAGAGGCGGCGGAGCAGGCTAAAGCGGCGGCTGCTGAGGCAAAGGCCAAAGCGGCGCAGGAAGCAAAAGAGAAAGCGGCTGAGGCCAAGGCCAAAGCGGCACAGGAAGCAAAAGAGAAAGCGGCCGCTGAGGCAAAAGCCAAAGCGGAAGCGAAAGCAAAAGCCGCCGCTGAAGCTAAAGCGAAGGCAGCGGCTGAAGCGAAGAAAAAAGCAGCGGCGGAAGCCGCCAGCGACAGCAGCGCGGTTGATGATTTACTGGGCGGCCTGACCTCAGGTAAAAACGCACCGAAAACCGGCCAGGCTGGTGGCGGTGCGGCAGGGAAGGGCACTCAGAAAAAATCAGGCGCTTCCGGCGCGGCGATTGACAGCTATCTGGGACAGGTAAAAGGCGCGATAGAGAGTAAATTCTACGATGCCGATACCTTTAAGGGGCGCACCTGTGACGTTCGTATCAAGCTGGCGCCTGATGGTTTGCTGATTTCAGCTACGGCGGCGGGCGGCGATGCGGCGTTGTGTCAGGCGGCGATCAATGCGGCGCGTATGGCGCGTATGCCTAAACCACCAAGTCAGGATGTCTGGCAGGCGGTAAAAGATGCGACGCTGGAATTCAAGCCGTAAGAATGCAGTAACAAATGGCAGGTTGAACTATGGTTAGCTTGCCGTACTCTGTATGGTTTTAGTTAATCGTCGTCAGGAACAGTGCGAATTATCGAGAACATGGCGTTCAGATAAGGGAGAGAAAATGAAGCAGGCACTACGTGTAACCCTAAGCTTTTTTCTTCTTCTGTGGGCAGCAGTGCTGCATGCAGAAGTACGCATCGAAATCACCCAGGGGGTGAATACGGCGCGTCCGATTGGTGTTGTGCCGTTTAAATGGGAGGGGCCGGGCGCGGCGCCGGAAGATATTGGCGGCATTATCGCTGCGGACTTACGCAACAGCGGTAAATTCAATCCGCTGGATCGTTCTCGTCTGCCACAGCAACCTGGCAGCGCGGCGGAAGTGCAGCCAGCCGCCTGGACCGCGCTGGGTATTGATGCCGTCGTGGTGGGGCAGATTCAGCCGGGTGCTGATGGCAGCTATACGGTCTCTTATCAGCTGGTGGATACTTCCGGCTCGCCGGGTACCGTGCTGGCGCAAAATCAGTACAAAGTCACCAAACAGTGGCTGCGTTATGCCGCGCATACCGCCAGCGATGAGTCTTTTGAAAAGCTGACCGGCATTAAAGGCGCATTCCGTACCCGTATCGCTTATGTGGTGCAGACCAATGGCGGCCAGTTCCCTTATGAACTGCGCGTAGCGGATTATGATGGCTATAACCAGTTTGTGGTACACCGTTCACCACAGCCGCTAATGTCACCGGCCTGGTCACCGGACGGCAGCAAGGTGGCCTATGTTACGTTTGAGAGCGGCAAGTCTGCGCTGGTAATTCAAACGCTGGCTAACGGTGCGATTCGTCAGGTTGCCTCTTTCCCGCGTCACAACGGTGCGCCAGCCTTCTCGCCGGACGGTTCTAAGCTGGCGTTTGCGCTCTCTAAAACCGGCAGCCTTAACCTTTATGTAATGGATCTGGGATCGGGTCAGATTCGTCAGGTGACCGATGGTCGCTTTAACAGCACCGAACCTACCTGGTTCCCGGATAGCCAGAGCCTGGCGTACACTTCGGATCAGGCCGGACGTCCACAAATTTATAAAATTAATGTCAATGGCGGCGCGCCGCAGCGTATTACCTGGGAAGGTTCACAAAACCAGGACGCTGACGTTGCTACTGACGGCAAATCTATGGTGATGATCAGCACCAACGGCGGCGCTCAACACGTCGCCAGACAAGATCTGGAAACGGGAGCCGTTCAACAATTAACGGACACGTTCCTGGATGAGACGCCAAGTCTCGCACCTAACGGCACGATGGTAATCTATAGCTCTACTCAGGGGATGGGTTCCGTGTTGCAGTTGGTTTCGACAGATGGGCGTTTCAAAGCGCGTCTTCCGGCGACTGATGGACAGGTCAAATTTCCTGCCTGGTCGCCGTATCTGTGATGCATGTGTAAATATGTATGGCAAACTAATAACAGGATTTAGAAATGCAACTGAACAAAGTGCTGAAAGGTTTAATGCTGGCTCTGCCGGTAATCGCTGTAGCTGCATGTAGCTCGCACAAAAACAACGACAACGACCAGACCAACGGTATGGGCGGCGCTGATGGTGCATACGGTAGCGGCAATGGCATGAACGGCGGCAACATGTCTTCTGACGAGCAGGCGCGTCTGCAGATGCAGCAGCTGCAGCAGAACAACATCGTTTACTTTGACCTGGACAAATATGACATCCGTTCTGACTTCGCTCAGATGCTGGATGCGCACGCGACTTTCCTGCGTAATAACCCGTCCTACAAAGTTACCGTTGAAGGTCATGCGGATGAGCGCGGTACGCCGGAATACAACATTGCACTGGGCGAGCGTCGTGCTAACGCAGTGAAGATGTACCTGCAGGGTAAAGGCGTTTCTGCCGATCAGATCTCTATCGTTTCTTACGGTAAAGAGAAGCCTGCGGTTCTTGGTCATGACGAAGCGGCTTACTCCAAAAACCGCCGTGCCGTCCTGGTATACTAAGAGAGTCACATGATTAGTAGCTTCAGACCTCACTTGTTGAGTCTGTCGTTACTGATTGGCTTAGCGGCCCCCTGGGCCGCTAATGCTCAGGCATTAATCAGTAGCGTCGGCTCCGGCTCGGTAGAAGACCGTGTCACCTCCCTTGAGCGCATTTCCAATGCACAGGCTCAGCTTCTTCAACAGCTTCAACAGCAGCTTAACGCAACGCAAAGTGATATCGATTCGCTGCGTGGGCAGATTCAGGAAAACAGCTATCAACTGAATCAGGTTGTTGAGCGGCAAAAACAGATCTATCAGCAAATTGACAGCCTGAGCAGCGGCGCTGCGGCGGCGAGCAGTAATGCTGCCCCTGATGCCGGCGGTGATACTGCAGCGGCCCCGGCAGAGACAGGTGCAACGTCAGCGGCACCGGTACAAAGCGGTGACGCCAATACTGATTACAACAGCGCCGTTGCGCTGGTACTGGAAAAGAAACAGTACGATCAGGCTATTGCAGCGTTCCAGGCTTTTGTGAAGAAATACCCTGATTCAACCTATCAGCCTAATGCAAATTACTGGCTGGGACAGTTGAATTACAACAAAGGCAAAAAGGATGATGCGGCATATTATTTCGCTACCGTGGTGAAAAAATATCCGAAATCACCAAAAAGCTCGGAAGCGCTGTATAAGGTGGGCGTTATCATGCAGGACAAAGGTGATAACGCAAAAGCCAAAGCTGTTTATCAGCAGGTCATTAAACAGTATCCAAATACCGAAGCAGCCAAACAGGCGGAAAAACGCGCTGCCAGCCTTTAAGCGCGTAATAATGACCAGATTTCGCTGGATTTCTGGTCTTAACGCATGAAAGGTAAGCAGTTGAACCTTCTGTGGGAAAATAGTGGTTGCGCTGGAAAGGTAAATCAGTAATATATGCCGCCGTTGACGAGGCTTAAGCAATTAGGTTTCGGACGGCAAAAAGTGGGTCGTTAGCTCAGTTGGTAGAGCAGTTGACTTTTAATCAATTGGTCGCAGGTTCGAATCCTGCACGACCCACCACTTAAAGCCGTACCCGATGTAGATCGGCAGGAAGCGAACCTCATTTCTTCCTGAACAGCAGTAACCGCATTGCGGGTCGTTAGCTCAGTTGGTAGAGCAGTTGACTTTTAATCAATTGGTCGCAGGTTCGAATCCTGCACGACCCACCATTATTAAAGCAGTACCCGGTGTAAATCGGCAGGAAGCGAACCCCGTTTTTTTCCTGAACAGCAGTAACCGCATTGCGGGTCGTTAGCTCAGTTGGTAGAGCAGTTGACTTTTAATCAATTGGTCGCAGGTTCGAATCCTGCACGACCCACCATTATTAAAGCAGTATCCGGTGTAAATCGGCAGGAAGCGAACCTGCAGCAGGTTCGGGTCGAGCATAAGCGAGACAACGTTGCCAGCGGCAACGGCCCGAAGGGCGAGGCGCAAGCCGAGTTATCCTGCACGACCCACCATTATTAAAGCAGTATCCGGTGTAAATCGGCAGGAAGCGAACCTGCAGCAGGTTCGGGTCGAGCATAAGCGAGACAACGTTGCCAGCGGCAACGGCCCGAAGGGCGAGGCGCAAGCCGAGTTATCCTGCACGACCCACCATTATTAAAGCAGTATCCGGTGTAAATCGGCAGGAAGCGAACCCCGTTTCTTCCTGAACAGCAGTAACCGCATTGCGGGTGATTAGCTCAGTTGGTAGAGCACCTCCCTTACAAGGAGGGGGTCGGCGGTTCGAACCCGTCATCACCCACCATCGGGTCGTTAGCTCAGTTGGTAGAGCAGTTGACTTTTAATCAATTGGTCGCAGGTTCGAATCCTGCACGACCCACCAGTGTAGAAAGGCGCCCTAAAGGCGCCTTTTTGCTATGCAAAATCGGCAGGATGAGAACCTGCAGCAGGTTCGGGCCGAGCGAAGCGAGACAACGTTGCCAGCGGCAACGGCCCGCAGGGCGAGGCGAAGCCGGGTTATCCTGCACGACCCACCAGTGTAGAAAGGCGCCCTAAAGGCGCCTTTTTGCTATGCAAAATCGGCAGGATGAGAACCTGTATTCACCACGCTATTTTTTTGGCCCCAGATTTTTCCAGATATGCATTACCGCATAGCTGCGCCACGGTTGCCAGGCCACAGAGCGTGCCTCTGCCTGCTTTGCGCTGATCTTGCCAAGGGTATTGCGCACCACAATATCGCCAGCGGGAAAAGCATCTGGCCAGCGCAACGCGCGCATGGCGATATAGGCAGCCGTCCAGTCACCGATGCCCGGCAGCTGCTTAAGCTTTTGCATCATTTCTTCGGGGTGAGTACAGGTATCCAGTTGCAGATCGCCCTGGGCACAGGCGGCGGCCAGCGCCAGAATAGAACGCGCCCGGGCGCTGACAATGCCCAGGCTGGCGATCTCGTCAATGCTCGCCTCAGCAATACGCTGCGGCAGGGGAGCGAGACAGTTAAGCTCAGGGAAAGGCGTTTCAAACGCCTCACCAAAGGCGCTGACAAAACGGCCTCCCAGCGTCGTGGCTGCTTTAACCGTAATCTGCTGACCCAGAATAGCGCGTACCGCCATTTCAAAGCCGTCAAAAGCCCCCGGGACTCGCAGGCCGGGATCGCCATCGATGCTGGCGGTTAGCAAAGGATCCTGGCGTAAACGCTCGTCAATACACTGCGGATGCGCATTAAGATCGAATAAATTACGCAGACGTCGCAGCAACGCAGGCAGCGCCCCGGTCAGCGCGTGCGAAAACTCTACCTGCAATGCGTTTTTCTGCGGAGCATGGGTCACACAAATCCAGCCGCGATAGCGCCCCAGCTGCACTGTTCTGAGGTAGCGAGTCTCATCAACCCACTCCACATTCTTTAACGCACGCAGGCGAAGAAAGTCGAGCATGGTCTGCCAGTTATAGGGGGGCCGATAACCCAACAGCAGGGTGGATGAACCTAAATGACCGAAATCTTTTTCTCCGGTAGCGGCTTCTTTACGCAGATGGCTGGGCGGCATACGATAACGCGCATTAAAAACATCGTTGAATCGGCGTAGGCTACTAAAGCCGCTGGCGAAAGCGACTTCGGTGATGGGCAGGCGCGTTTCGGTCAGCAGCTGCTTAGCCAGCAGCAGGCGGCGCGTCTGTTTCAGCTCAAGCGGGGAAACCCCCAGCTCCTGCTGCACAATGCGTCGTAGCTGGCGCAGGCTAAGATGGAACCAGGCGGCAACCTCTTCCAGGCTGCTGACTTCATCAATCATGCCTTCATCAATACGCTGCAACAGCAGATCGGTTATCCGATGGGCGCTGTCAACTGGCGCATTGCCTGGTGCCAGCTCAGGACGGCAGCGCAGACAGGGGCGAAAATCAGCCTTTTCCGCCGCTTCGGCACTGGCAAAAAAACGGCAGTTCTCCCTTCGCGGCGCTTTCACCGGACAAACAGGGCGACAATAAATGCCGGTCGAAGTTACGCCAACATAAAACAGGCCGTCAAAGCGTGTGTCTTTAGAGGTCAGGGCTTGATAAGCGGTATCGCCGTTAATCATTGTCTTGCTCCGCCAGAGGTCATAAACCTTATCTTATGCTCTGGTTTAGTATAAAACTCGCTGTTTTCGGACAGGCATATTTTTTGTTCTGCTGACCGGAAACAGCGAGTAAGCGCCAGAGAAGGCGCGATAATAAGCAAACAGTGCGAGTGAACGGAGGTAAATACCATGAGCTACTACAGCAAAAAAATGGCGTCGCCGGTTGGTGAGTTAACGCTGTTCGCCAGCGAACGCGGGCTGGCTGCGGTGCTGTGGCCCAATGAACTGAGACGCATCCGGCTGGTTCCGGTAACGGAAGATCCCCGGTATCCTCTGCTGCTGGAAGCAGAACGTCAGCTTAACGCCTATTTTAACGGCGAGCTGCGGCAGTTTACCGTGCCGCTCGATTTTAACGGCACCGAATTTCAGAAAAAGGTCTGGCAGGCGCTGGTGGCGATTCCCTATGGAGAAACGCGCAGCTACGCTGACATTGCCCGGGCGATAGGCCATCCTGGAGCGGTAAGAGCGGTCGGTGCCGCCAACGGCAGAAACCCCGTTTCTATTATTGCTCCCTGCCATCGGGTCATTGGCTCTAACGGCAAATTAACCGGATTTGCCGGTGGTCTGGAGGCCAAGGCTTTCCTGTTGGCGATTGAAAAGCCTGACCTGCTGAGCCAGTGAAAGACGCGGCGCGCCTGTTTCACCAGCCGCCGCCTAAAACGCGCGACAGCGGCCTCGTTTTCCATTATCTTGTTTAGCATAAAAAACAGATGTGGGTTTTTATGCCGTTATACAACGGTGTAAATGCTAAATAAGTTAAATTGATAAAACGAGAGCGCTGAATGAGCCTGTTGCCCGATTTCAATGACTTCTATCCTTTCCCGCCCAAACCGGGTCGCCTGACCGCTGATGAAAAACAGCACTATCGCGAGAAAATTAAACGTCTGCTGCGTGAGCGTAATGCGGTAATGGTGGCCCACTACTATACCGATCCAGAAATTCAGGCGCTGGCGGAAGAAACCGGCGGCTGCGTGGCCGACTCGCTGGAAATGGCGCGTTTCGGCAGCGCCCATTCCGCTTCAACATTATTGGTTGCTGGCGTGCGCTTTATGGGTGAAACGGCAAAAATCCTCAGCCCGGAAAAAACGATTCTGATGCCTACGTTACAGGCGGAATGTTCGCTGGATCTCGGCTGCCCGATTGATGCGTTCAATGCCTTCTGCGACCAGCATCCTGACCGCACCGTCGTGGTTTATGCTAATACCTCGGCGGCGGTAAAAGCGCGGGCTGACTGGGTGGTCACCTCCAGCATTGCCGTTGAGCTGATAGAACATCTTGACAGCCTCGGCGAGAAAATTCTGTGGGCGCCGGACCGACATCTTGGACGTTACGTGCAGCAGCAAACCGGAGCCGACATGCTGTGCTGGCAGGGCGCCTGCATTGTTCATGATGAATTTAAAACCCAGGCGCTGCAGCAAATGAAAGCGCTGTATCCGCAGGCGGCGGTGCTGGTTCATCCGGAATCGCCGCAGGCGATAGTGGATCTGGCCGATGCGGTTGGCTCTACCAGTCAGCTGATTCAGGCGGCGAAAACATTGCCGCATCCGCAGATGATCGTGGCTACCGATCGCGGCATTTTCTATAAGATGCAGCAGGCGGTGCCGGAAAAGGTTCTGCTGGAAGCGCCTACCGCAGGCGAAGGCGCAACCTGCCGCAGCTGCGCGCACTGTCCCTGGATGGCGATGAATGGTCTGCAGGCGATTGCAGAAGGGCTGGAGCAGGGCGGTAAGGCGCATGAGATCCATGTGGATGAGGCACTGCGTGAGCGGGCGCTGCTGCCGCTTAACCGTATGCTATCTTTTGCAGCGGAACTTAAACTTAACGTAAAGGGTAATGCCTGACGGCTTACTTCAGGGTGCCAGGATGGACTTTTTAAGCACGCAAAACATTCTGATTCACATTCCGCTGGGCAAAGGCGGTTACGACTTATCATGGATTGAGGCGATTGGCACTCTGGCGGGTCTGCTTTGTATCTGGCTGGCCAGCCGGGAAAAAATCATCAATTATCTGTTTGGGCTGATCAACGTCACGCTGTTCGCCATTATCTTTTTCCAGATCCAGCTCTATGCCAGCCTGCTGCTGCAGCTGTTTTTCTTTGCCGCCAATCTTTATGGCTGGTACGCCTGGAGCCGACAGGAGGGAAACCAGGCGGCGTTGCAGATTCGCTGGTTACCGCGCAACAAAGCGCTTGGCTGGGGCGTGGGCAGTCTGCTAGCGATAGCCTTAATGACGTTATGGATCGACCCGGTGTTCGCTTTCCTGACCGAGGTGGCCGTGATGCTGATGCAGGCGCTGGGGCTACAGGTCACCATGCCGGAACTGCAGCCTGATGCCTTCCCGTTCTGGGATTCCACCATGATGGTGTTATCGATCGTGGCGATGATTCTGATGACGCGTAAATATGTCGAGAACTGGCTGCTGTGGGTTGTGATTGATGTGATCAGCGTGTGGATTTTTGCCCGTCAGGGCGTCTATGCCATGTCGCTGGAATATCTGATTTTGACGCTGATTGCGTTAAATGGCAGCTGGCTGTGGATCAAAAGCGCGCGTCAGCATCAACGCGCGCGTTAAAGGGTTAGTGATGGTGATGATGGGCGTGCGACGACGCGCCCAGCGTCAGGCCGCAGTCCCCCCCTTCGCAGGCCTGGTATTCCATCTGAACCGTAGCGTGATCGATCTGATAGCGCTGATGCAAATAGTGATGAATACGCTGCAACAGCGCGTCATGATCGTAAGGGGGGATCACGTGAACGTGTAGCGTGACGACAGGCTTTTCGCCTACCTGCCAAAGATGAACATGATGCACATTACGCACTTCTGGAATATTCAGCGTTAAATCACGCTTTAGCTTCTCTGCGTCAATCGCCGCAGGCGCGCCTTCCAGCAATTCATGCAGGCTCTCTTTAAGCAATGCCCAGGCGCTGCGTAGCACCAGCGCGGAGACCACCAGCGACAAAATGGGATCCACAGGCGTCCAGCCGGTAAACATAATAATTAACGCCGCAACAATCGCTCCCAGAGAGCCGAGCAGATCGCCCAGCACGTGCAGCGCCGCCGCCCGCACGTTCAGATTGCTTTCGCTGCTGCCACGATGCAGCAGCCAGAAAGAGAGCAGATTGGCCAACAGGCCGCCAATGGCGATAGCCAGCATCATCCCGCTTGCTACCGGTTGCGGCTGATAAAAGCGCTGCACCGCTTCCCAGACAATCAGTACGGTAATCACAAAGAGCGCGATGGCGTTAACAAAGGCAGCCAGCGTGGTCAGGCGCAGCCAGCCAAAGGTATGGCTGGCGTTCGGCTTACGCTGCGCAAAATGTACCGCCAGCAGAGCCATCAGCAGCGCGGCGGTATCCGTCAGCATATGACCGGCATCGGCCAGCAGCGCCAGCGAGCCGGAGAGCAGCCCGCCTGCCACTTCTGCCAGCATAAACAGGGCGGTAACAATAAAGGCCGCGAGCAGGCGGGAGCGGTTGCCGTCATGTTCCGGGTGTGAATGATGATGCGTCATAGTTTTCCAGTCTGGCTAATAAATCTTTGATTAATAATAACAGTAAACGGCTGGTTTCCCCGCACGCCTGCCGCGCCTGCGCCTGCGCGCCCAGCTGCTGGCAAAGCTGCTTGCCTTCATCAATACCTAACAGCAACCAGCTGCCCTTCATGCGATGAGCATGTTTTTCCAGCTGCGCCCAGTCCTGTCGATCGAGCGCCTGCTGAATAGCCTCGCTGTCTTCCTGAAGCGTCTGACGCAGCGTGGTGATGACCCGTGGTAAGAATGCCGCATCCCGGTTGGCCAACTGCCAGAGTTGTTGCTCCAGCTCATCCTGGATCTGGGTAGCCGGCTGGCTGGTTAACAGGGTTCGCAGCGCCGTGAGGCTGACCGGCTTCAGTATCACTTCGTCCGCCTCGCGCCAGGCTTCCGGGTGCTGTGGCAGCTGAACGTCGGCGCTACAGTAGATAAGCCGGGTGCGTTTTTCCGCACCGCGTTCGCGTCGCCGTAAAATGCGCGCCACCGTTGGGCCATCGGGATGCGGCATATTGTAATCGATAAAAATAATATCGAAGCGGGTACTTTGTGCGGCCCGCAGCAGCGCGCGCCCTTCAGCGAACACCTGAACATGTGCGCCCAGCCAGTTGAGCTGCTGCTGCATAACCAGCAAGTTGGTAGGATGATCGTCAACTACCGCAATCGTTAGATGCTGAAGCTCTGAGGGATTATTGGCGGAAGATGCCGTAATCAATGACGCTTCGGAAGTGAAGGTCAGCGGTAGCGTCACGGTGACCCGGGTGCCCTGGCCGGGCTGCGAGTATAGAATGATATCGCCACCCATTCGGCGCGCTATTTCACGACAAATCGAGAGTCCCAGTCCGCTCCCCTGGACAGAGCGCGCACGCCCTGAAGGTGTCTGATACCAGGGTTCAAACAGTCGCGCCTGCTCATCCGCAGGGATACCGTAGCCGCTATCGGTAACGCATAGCGTAAGCTCACTATCCGTGGCGCTCAGCGTCAGGGTAATGGTGCCCTGAGCGGTAAATTTCAGCGCATTGCTGATCAGGTTTGTGGCAATCTGCTGCAGTCGGCCGCCATCCAGCAACACGCGCCGGGGCAGGGCGCTCAGCGCTTTCACGTTGAAGGCGGGACCGTTGGTACGCATCAGCGGCGACCAGAAGCGGGAAAGATCCTCCAGCCACTGTTGGAGATCCAGCGGGACCGGCTGCAAACTAAAGGTGTTATTTTCGATCCGCGCATGATCCTGGAGATCGTTTAATAACGACATCAGTGAGGTGGCGCTGCTGTGGATTAATCTCAGGCGGCTTGTCTGTGGCTGATGGGCCAGCTCCAGCTCCAGCAGGCCGAGAATCGCCTGCATTGGCGTACGCAGTTCATGGCTGACGCTGGCGATAAACTGGCTTTTCATGCGGTTGGCTTGCTCTGCCGCCTCGCGCTCCTGCTCAAGCCGTAAACGCTGCCGCGCTTCCAGGCGCTGTTGCCGCCAGCGGCGTACCAGCAACGCCAGCAGTAGCAGAATAGCGGCCAGGGCGAGAATCAACAGCGTCAGAATAACGGGGCGCATGGCGCCGCTATCCGCACTGCCGGGCTGATTTTCATTGCTCCATGCGGCTCGCATACGCTGCTGGGTATCGGGTGGGATCTGCTGCAGTCCTTTATCGAGGATGGCACGCAGCAACGGCTGCTGACTGTTGACGCCCATCGCGATCGGCCAGGCAATATCGCTGGCGGCAAAGGCGAAGCGCACGGCCTCGCCGTAGCGGCTTTGTATCAGCCAGCGTGCCGAGAGCACATTATCTACCACCGCATCCAGCTGTCCGTTGGCCAGCGCATTATACAGTGTGGGGGCATCGTCAAAAGGTTGCACGGTAACGCCTTCAGGGAGCAGCTGTAGTGCTAAATCGCCACGCCGGATACCCACGCGTTTGCCCTGTAAATCCTGCCAGCGGGTAAGGTTGGGCGACAGCGCGCCGACATAAACGCCCCATAGCGCACGCCAGACCGGAAGCGTGCTGCTTTCCATGCCATCGCTGCCGGTCAACGGCTGCACCAGCTCAATCAGCGCATGGCCTGTGCTGACCCGTTCCCGCGCCTGCTGCGGATTATTAACCCACAGCGGGGTAAAGCGCAGGCCGGTACTTTGTCCGATGGCGTTCAGCAGGTCGACGCTGTAACCGCGCGCTTCGCCGCTGGCGCTGCGGTAGCTCCAGGGATAATTATCCGTTAGCGCACTATAGACCACCTGCGGATGCTGCTTCAGCCAGGCCTTTTCCATTGCGGTAAGATGCAGCGTATTGGTATCAGAGTAGCGCGGTAGCTGCATGCTCCAGCGCCCCTGGATACCATTAATCACTTCGACCGGCAGTTGCCGAATCGCCTGATTCAGCGCGTCGCGCAGCGCGACCTGCGGCGTAACGGCGTACAGGCTCAGTTCACCTGGCTCAAGCGTGGAGGCGATCTGATAAATTTCTCCCTGCTGTAGCTGGCTGAGCAGAAAGCCCGCGCTGGTTTCATCCGCCACAACATAATCGTTTTGCCGATTGAACAGGGTATAGAGCGCCTGCAAATCACTGCTGTAAGTTTCCCAGCGGTGACGATGCGCAAAGTCAGGATCAACTTGCTGCAGCGTGCTGGCGCTAACCGCAATGCGTGCCCCCTGCGAATTAAACATGACCGGGCGATGATTCTGGCGGCTGCGGTAGATGCGTAGCGGGGTACTAAACCAGGGGCGGGTGGCGTAAAGATCGTCGGCGATCGCCTGACGCAGGATGCCAAAGGCGAGATCTTCCTTGCCCTGACGTAGCGCATCCAGCAGCGCAGCGTTAGTCGGATAGCTGTTAATGGCAAAGCGCGCGCCGGTCAGATTACCCAGCGCCACCAGGTAATCGGCGTTGATGCCATATAAATCCTTACCAACAAACATATTCCACGGCGCGCTGCTGGCCTGCAGCACGCCTACGCGCAACGTTTTTCCCTGCCAGGGCCCTGTTTCGCCGCCCGGCATCATCAGCTCCTGCGGCAGCGGCATACTGCTTACCGGTCGCCAGGCGGCGGTGGCCGGAAGGCTCAGCAGCAGCGCCAGCAGCAGCAGGCGAGCTATTGCTGAGCTTTCCATAAGGCGGCGAGATCCAGGACGGAATGGGCTCCGGTTTTCTCCAGAATATTCTTTTTATGCGTACTGACCGTTTTATTGCTGATATGCAGCTGTTGAGCGATCTGCAAATTAGACAAGCCCTGTGCCAGTAAGGAAAGCACCTGCTGTTCTTTGCCGGTCAGTGGCAAAGCGCCTGCAGCGGAAATATCGGCGGCGAAAACCGTCTTTCCGCCGAGCACCGCAAGAATAGCGCTCAGCAATTGCGGCATACTCTGACTTTTCACAATGTAGCCAGCGGCACCGGTAGCCTGCGCCATTTGCATATACAGGCGCTCGGTTTGAGCAGAGTAGATCAGCACCGGCAGATCAGGAAAACGGCGTTTAAGCAGCTTGAGCATCTCCAGCCCATTGCTGTCAGGCAGGCTGATATCCAGGATCACCAAATGGGGCATTTGCTGCTGCAAAGCCTGAAAAGCGGCGGCTTCGCTATCTACTGCCGTCAGGCTCAGGCGAATAGGCGCATTTGCCAGTGCAGCTTCCAGCGCAACCTGCACCAGCGGATGGTCGTCAATAAGTAACAGATGCGCCATAGAAATATTTCATTGATCGTTATTTGATTTATTACAGCATCTTAGAATAGCGAAAAAAGCGGTGGAAGCAATGTCTGGCAGAAGAGAAGGCGGTAAACCAGCAAAAATTTATCGTGGGTCAAAATAAAAGAGAGCCGCGGCTCTCTTTTATTTAATCAGCATGATGGCGTCATGTTATTGCGTCGTGCCGTCGGTTTTACGATCAACGTCGCCACCGCCCTGCTGCGTCTGAACTTTTTCATTGATGTTAGGGCATTTGCCGTCTTTACACTGCGCGTTTTTATCCATTTCATCAGCGCTCATGCCGTTGCTGCCAGCGGTTGGCGTGCTGCTGGTATTATTATTAATACCGGAATTGTTAATCTGGCTATTATCAACATTATTCGGCGGCAAATTTTCTTTTGCGCCTGGCGCTACTGCGCCGGCATCCGCTGCCTGGTTTGCTGCACCGTTATTACCGTCTGCGGCCAGTGCGGCACCGCTGCCCAAAGTCATGGCTGCTGTCAGAATTGCAATGGCAAACTTATTCATAATTATGCTCCCGTTAATTATTGATAGTTGCTGACGAAACCTGATAAAACGTTTAAGTCATTTTCTCGTGCAGGCAAAACAATATATCGCCACAGCAACATATGGCGAAAACTTGTGATGAAAATAATAAATTTTTAAGAACTAACGGTTAAAAGTGTAGTAAGGAACCAAAGAAACGCAAATCCCAAATGCCCTTTGTTTAGGGAAACACGATTTACAGCGCGGCAGTGACGGGATAGATTGGGCAAGGTGTGCCAGCTGCATGACAGGCAAAATATAAAAATGGATAGCTTATGAATTACCAGAATGATGATTTAAGAATCAAAGAGATAAAAGAACTGTTACCTCCGGTTGCGCTACTGGAAAAGTTTCCCTCGACGGAAAAAGCTGCGACGACCGTTGCCGCTTCGCGTCAGGCGATTCACAAAATTCTGAAAAATGAAGATGACCGTTTGCTGGTGGTGATCGGTCCCTGTTCTATTCATGATGTTGAAGCAGCCAAAGAATATGCTGACCGCCTGTTAACGCTGCGTGAAGCGCTAAGCGGCGAGCTGGAAATCGTGATGCGCGTCTATTTTGAAAAGCCGCGTACCACGGTGGGCTGGAAAGGGCTGATCAACGATCCGCTGATGGACGGCAGCTTCCAGATCAATGATGGTTTGCGCATTGCCCGCAAACTGTTGCTGGACATCAATGACGCCGGTCTGCCGACGGCGGGTGAATTCCTCGATATGATTACCCCGCAGTATCTTGCCGACCTGATGAGCTGGGGAGCAATTGGCGCACGTACCACCGAATCACAGGTGCACCGTGAACTGGCTTCAGGCCTTTCCTGCCCGGTAGGCTTTAAGAACGGCACTGACGGCACCATTAAAGTGGCGATTGATGCGATTAACGCGGCCGGATCGCCACACTGTTTCCTGTCGGTGACCAAGTATGGCCATTCTGCGATTGTTGAAACCAGCGGCAACGGTGACTGCCATATTATCCTGCGCGGCGGTAAAGAGCCGAACTACAGTGCGCATCATGTCAGCACAGTAAAAGCGGGTCTGGAAAAAGCGGGTCTGCCGGCTCAGGTTATGATCGATTTCAGCCATGCTAACAGCAGTAAGCAGTTCCAGCGTCAGATGGTAGTGGCTGAGGATGTTGCACAGCAGATCGAAGGCGGAGAGCAGGGCATTATCGGCGTGATGATCGAAAGTCATCTGGTGGAAGGTAATCAAAGCCTGGAAAGCGGCGAGCCGCTGGTTTACGGCAAGAGCATTACCGACGCCTGCATCGGCTGGGAAGATACGGAGAAGGTACTGCATCGGCTGGCCGCTGCGGTAAAAGCGCGCCGGGGCTGAGCGTCGTCTTAGGCGTAGGCAGCAATAAAAAACCCGCCGTCTGGCGGGTTTTTTTGCAAATAACGAATTACTTCGCTTTGCCCTGGTTCGCTACCGCTGCGGCTTTCGCTGCGATTTCGTCAGCGTCGCCCAGATAGTAACGCTTAAGCGGCTTGAAGTTTTCGTCGAACTCATAAACCAGCGGTACGCCAGTTGGGATGTTCAGTTCGAGGATCTCTTCTTCGCTCATGTTATCCAGATATTTCACCAGCGCGCGCAGTGAGTTACCGTGAGCGGCAATGATCACTTTCTCACCGCTTTTCAGGCGCGGCAGAATAGATTCATTCCAGTAAGGGATAACGCGTTCAATGGTCAGCGCCAGGCTTTCCGTGGTAGGCAGCTGTTCAGCGGTCAGTTTCGCATAGCGCGGATCGTGGCCCGGGAAGCGTTCATCTTCGCGATCCAGTTCCGGCGGGGTAACGGCAAAGCCGCGACGCCACTGTTTTACCTGCTCGTCGCCATACTTCTCAGCGGTTTCTGCTTTGTTCAGGCCCTGCAGCGCACCGTAGTGACGCTCATTCAGACGCCAGGATTTTTCAACCGGCAGCCAGGCCTGATCCAGTTCGTCCAGAATGTTCCACAGAGTGTGAATTGCGCGCTTCAGCACGGAGGTGTAAGCGAAATCGAAGGTGAACCCCTCTTTTTTCAGCAGCTGACCTGCTGCTTTTGCTTCTCCGCGGCCTTTATCAGACAGATCCACATCGTACCATCCGGTAAAGCGGTTTTCGTTGTTCCACTGGCTTTCGCCGTGGCGCACCAGAACCAGCTTAGTTACAGCCATAGCTTAACTCCTTAACGCTCGTATGATAATGAAACCATTATATTGCCGTCGCGCGCGGCACGGCAATCGATAGTGCCCTACCATAGCGGAATTCTACGCACGGCGTAAGTACTCAACCTGCGCGATGCCTGTTTTTCAGCCTGATGTTATTCCGCCGTTAACGTATAGCGGGTAACACTGTGATAGGTTTCGCCCGGTTGTAACCAACAGTCAGGCTGGGGCCATTCAGGATGGTTAGGTGAGTCGGGTAAAAACTCACTCTCCAGCGCGATGCCCTGGAAAGCAGTATAGCTCTCCTGGTCACGTGCCGGCGTTCCTGCCAGATAATTGCCGCTGTAAAACTGCAGCGCCGGCGCGCTGGTATGCACCGTCAGCTTAAGTTTGCCGTCTGCCGACCAGAGCTGCGCTGCAGGTTGCGCGGCATCGCGTTCATTCAGCAGAAAGGCATGGTCGTAGCCCTGTACCAGACGCTGATCCTCATCCTGCAAAAAGTCACGGCTAATGGATTTGGGCTGGCGGAAATCAAAGCCGCTGTTCTCTACCGTCTGTAGCGGCGCGCGCGGAATGCCTTCGCTGTCTACCGGCAAATAGCGATCGGCGCTGAGCTGCAACCTGTGCTGACGCGCATCGCCGTGATGCGCGTCCAGATTGAAATAGGCGTGATTGGTCAGATTGACCGGGCAGGAACGATCCACCTGCGCCTCCCAGTTAATCCACAGGCAGTTATTATCATCCAGCCGATATTCCACCTGAGCGATAAGATTGCCGGGATAGCCCTGGTCGCCGTCGGGTGAATCGATACGGTAAATAACGCTGTTTTCGTTCTGGCGAACAATCTGCCAGCGGCGTTTATCGAAACCTTCCGGGCCGCCGTGCAGCTGATGCGCGCCCTGATTTGCCGCTAAAAAAATATCCGCCTTGTTCAGACGCGCACTGGCGATGCGGTTGGCGTAGCGGCCTACGGTCGCGCCAAGATAAGCGGTCTGCTTAAGGTAGTCGGCAGGCGTTGCGCAGCCGAGCAGCGCTTCACGAATGCTGCCATCTTTCATGGGGACGCGCGCCGAGAGCCAGGTCGCGCCCCAGTCCATAAAGGTGGCGACCATGCCCTTGCCGTTGCGCAGTACGGTAATGCGCCACGGCTGGCCGTCGGGAGCCAGTGAAGTCGCTTCGTTTAGCATTGTCCCGCGCCCTCCGATGCCTTGCAGACATAAAAGGTCTCTTTAATCCCGGTTTTGGCTTCGTACTGGCTGGCAACGGCGGCTTTTACCGGCTCCACCAGGTCAACCGGAATCAGCGCCACCACGCAGCCGCCAAAGCCGCCGCCGGTCATCCGCACGCCGCCCCGAGCGCCGATAACGTCTTTCACTATCTCAACCAGCTGGTCGACAGGCGGTACGGTGATCTCAAAATCATCGCGCATTGAGGCGTGTGATTCCGCCATCAGCTCACCCATGCGTTTCAGGTCGCCTTTGCTTAGCGCCTCGGCAGCTTCCAGCGTGCGGGCGTTCTCGGTTAATACGTGACGCACGCGTTTGGCAACCTGCGGATCCAGCTCATGTTCTACTGCTCTGAACTGATTGATATCCACATCGCGCAGCGCGGGCTGGCTGAAGAAACGTGCGCCGGTTTCGCACTGCTCGCGGCGCGTGTTGTACTCACTGCCTACCAGGCTGCGACGGAAGTTCGAGTTAATAATCACCACCGCCACATCCTGCGGCATCGGCACCGCACGCGTGCCTAACGTGCGGCAGTCAAGCAGCATGGCGTGATCTTTTTTACCCAGCGCGGAGATCAACTGATCCATGATGCCGCAGTTACAGCCGACGAACTGGTTTTCCGCTTCCTGACCGTTTACCGCGATCTCGGCGCCATCCAGCGGCAGATGGTAAAGCTGCTGGAATACGGTACCCACTGCCACTTCCAGCGACGCAGATGAGCTGAGTCCAGCCCCCTGCGGCACGTTGCCGCTGATCACCAGGTCCGCGCCGTTAAAGTTGCCGCTGCGCTTTTGTAAATGTTTCACCACGCCGCGCACGTAATTCGCCCACATCGGCTCTTTAACGCTCATAATCGGCTCATCCAGCGAGAAGCTGTCCTGCTGATTATCATAATCTACCGCGATAACCCGCACCTGACGATCGTCACGCCTGGCGCAGCTGATCACCGTCTGGTAATCAATAGCGCAGGGCAACACAAAGCCGTCGTTGTAATCGGTATGTTCACCGATCAGGTTGACGCGGCCCGGTGCCTGAATGGTGTGTGTCGGCTGATAGCCAAACTGCTGCTGGAAAATCTGATCGGTAGTGGTTTTTAACGTCATTCTGAGTCTCCCGTCTGGCGGAAATGAATATCACTGACGGAACGCAGGCGCTCCGCTGCCTGTTCTGCGGTTAAGTCGCGCTGGGTTTCTGCCAGCATTTCATACCCAACCATAAACTTACGTACCGTCGCCGAACGCAGCAGCGGCGGATAAAAATGTGCATGCAGCTGCCAGTGCGGGTTCTCTTCGCCATTGAACGGCGCGCCATGCCAGCCCATGGAGTAGGGGAAAGAGCACTGGAACAGGTTATCGTAGCGGCTGGTAAGCTTTTTCAGCGCCAGCGCAAGGTCGCTGCGCTGCGCATCAGTCAGATCCACAAGGCGCTGAACAGCCGTTTTCGGCAGCAGCAGCGTTTCAAACGGCCAGGCCGCCCACCAGGGCACCACCGCCAGCCAGTGTTCAGTTTCCACCACCGTGCGGCTGCCGTCTTTTAGCTCACGCGCCACATAATCCACCAGCATCGGTGAGCCGTGCTGCTGCCAGTAAGCGCGCTGATGCTGATCTTCGCGCTGCACTTCGTTTGGCAGGAAACTGTTTGCCCATACCTGACCGTGCGGATGGGGATTTGAGCAGCCCATCGCCGCGCCTTTATTTTCAAACACCTGTACCCAGGGATAGTCGCGGCCCAGCTCGGCGGTCTGCTGCTGCCAGGTGGCGACTACCTCTTCCAGCGCCGACAGACTTAATTCCGGCAACGTTTTGCTGTGGTCAGGAGAAAAGCAGATCACCCGGCTGGTGCCGCGCGCGCTTTCGCAGCGCATCAACATATCGTCGCTTTGCGGCGCTTCTGGCGTATCAACCATCAGCGCGGCAAAGTCGTTGTTAAACACCCAGGTGCCGGGATAATCGGGATTTTTGTCGCCGGTCACACGGGTATTCCCCGGACAAAGAAAACAGTCAGGGTCGTGTTTCGGCAGTTGCTGCACGGCCGGTGCCTCTTGCGCGCCCTGCCATGGGCGTTTCGCACGATGTGGGGAAACCAGCACCCACTGATCGGTCAGCGGGTTATAACGGCGATGAGGATGATCGACCGGATTGAATTTTTCCATGTTGTGTCCTGATAGCTGACTAAAGCGGAGATCGCAGAATAAAAAATAGCACAGTGTAAAACCTGAAAGCGTGATCCAGTCTGGATAAATGGAATCGTTTACACAAGATGAAAATTCTTATTTGCCAGTGTTAATAGCACCTGATGCTTTGTGGGTTGATTAGACAGGGTGAAATAATGGTAACGGTTACATAATGAATGCCGCTTTGTGATGCGCAGCAAATGCAACAAGAGCAGGGGAAATCAGGAGATAACGATCGGCCTGCGTTTGTGGCTTCATTATGGCCCGGTTTGCCCGGGCCATAACATTAACTCAGCGCGGCAATTTCATAGCGGTAACGATCGTCCTGCGGCACAAAGCTCAAACGGTGGGTAATACATTGCGGCGCATCTTCAGCATGATGTGAAACAAACAGCAATTGCGTCTCGCCTTCGGTAATCAATATATCTACAAAGCGGCGTACCAGCTGTCGATTGATGGGATCCAGCCCCTGTAGCGGCTCGTCCAGAATCAGCAGCGCAGGGTGTTTCACCAGCGCCCGCGCAATCAGCACCAGCCGCTGCTGCCCCCACGACAAACTGTGGAAAGGCGTATCGCCCTGCGTCGCCATTCCCAGCAGCGCCAACCAGTTATCAGCCAGCTTGCGTTGGCGGTCGGAAACCGCCTGATACAGGCCGATAGAGTCGAAATAACCGGAAAGGATCACGTTGCGCACGCTGATGGCGACGCGGTAATCCAGATGCAGGCTGCTGCTGACATAGCCAATATGCTGTTTGATATCCCAGATGGTTTCGCCGCTGCCGCGCCGACGACCAAACAGGGTTAAATCGTTGCTGTAACCCTGCGGATGATCGCCGGTTACCAGGCTCAGCAAGGTCGATTTCCCTGCGCCGTTAGGCCCGACGATTTGCCAGTGCTCGCCTGGCTTAACCTCCCAGGTCAACCCGTGTAAAACCGGTTTATCGTTATAGCTGACCACGCCGTTTTTCAGCACGATGCGCGGTACGTCAGGCGCCAGCCGCGGTTGCTGAGCAGGATTATCTGCTTCCGGCACCGCCATGCCCGCCAGCTGTTCGCTGTGCGCCAGCTGCGCCACCAGCGCTTCTGCCAGCACCGTTTCGCGTGCGCCGACATGGGTGAGACTACACTCCGCCAGCACGCCGGTACGCTCGACAAAAGCGGGGATATCGTCAAAGCGATTTAACACCAGCACCAGGGTATATCCTTGCTGATGCAGCTGCTCAAGCAGCGCCGCCAGGCTGGCGCGCGAAGCCACATCCAGCCCATCAAAAGGTTCGTCCAGCACCAGCAGATCCGGCTGAGCCATAAGCGCCTGACAAAGCAGGGTTTTGCGCGTTTCACCGGTGGAAAGATATTTAAAGCGGCGTTCCAGCAGGTATTCAATGCCGAACAGCTGCGCCAGCTGGCGGCAGCGCGTTTCATCTTTTACCTCCTCCTGAATCATTTCCGCCGCCGTGCGCCCGGTATCCTCTTCGCCTTCGCTCAGGAGATCGGTATTGTTACGCTGCCACTCCTCCTCAACCAGCTTTTGCAGTTTTTCCAGCGACAGGCGCGTCGGGCGGATAAAGTCGCTGGAAAAGCGGCCCTGCAGCGGCGGCAGCTCACCTGTCAACGCGCGCGCCAGAGAAGATTTACCGCTGCCGTTAGCGCCAACAAAAGCCCAGCTTTCTCCGCCGCGCAGCGTTAAATCATTAAGGGTCAGGATCCGGGTATCGCTAAGACGAAACGTGCCTTGCGAAATTTGCAATGTAGCCATTTTTCATTCCGTTTTTTGCAGCGTAAAAAGGATTTTTAATGGCTGGCTGAAAGCTTGTCAAACAACCGTGACCAATTCAGAGCAGCGTCGCGATAATCACCCGATCGGCATTGAAATGTGCCAGCACCGTCGCCTCTGGCTGTAGATTTTGCTGCGCAACCTGCTGATTGCTTAACGTGGCGCACAGGGTTTCGCCGCTGGTCAGGCGCATCAATACTTCGCTTTGCTGCTCACCATGCTCAATCGCGCTGATGGTACAGGGAAGTTGGTTATCCGCCCCGGAAGGCGTATGGCTTACCTCGATCCAGGGCGCTTTGATCAACAGTAACACCTCCTTGCCCGCGCTCAGCTGCAAGCGATCTGCACTCTGCCGGGTCAGGGCAGCTTTCAGTCGCGTCTGTTGATCGGCTAACAACACCTCAACGTGCTGCTGCACCGACTGCGCATCGCGATTCACCAGGGTGCCAAACAGCTGATTGCGCGCGCTGGTTTGCAGCGAGAAACGGGCGATGGCTGCCAGCAGGCTATCCAGCGGCAATTGGTCATCCTGCAACACATCAAACGCTTTTTGCTGAATCTGCTCCAGCAGACGGAACAGCTCAATTAAACGTTCGCCATAGCGCGTAAGCTGCGCGCCGCCGCCGCCTTTGCCGCCCGTTGCGCGCTCTACCAGCGTGCGCTCCGCCAGCTGATTCATCTCATTGATCGCATCCCATGCGCTTTTGTAACTGATGCCAGCCAGCTTTGCGCCCTGGCTAATTGAACCGGTGTGTTTGATTTGCTGCAATAACGCAATCCGGCGCGGATCGGCAAACAGCTTCTGCTGTAGTCGAATAATCAGAGAAATATCAGCCTGCATGCTAAATCCCAAAAAGTGGTAATCATCGGATTGTAAAAGAGGCGGCAGGGAGTGTCACGGCGTTAAGCATTGCCGCTTAAGGAAAGGTAAAGCGCACAAAATAGCAGTGCGTTTTCTGCCACGCTGGTTAAAATGGTTTTTTTACCGTAATAAACGAGGCAACTATGCTGGAGTTATTAAAAAGCCTTGCTGTCGCCGTGATCATGGTGCCGATCGTAATGGCGGTCATTCTTGGCCTGATTTATGGCCTGGGCGAAGTTTTCAACGTCATTTCTAAATTCGGTCATCGTAATGACCAGCCGGCAAAGCATCGCCAGTAATCCCACCGCGCGATTCTCTTCTTTTAGCAGGGCGGACATGATGTCGGCCCTGCTGTTTATCTACCTATTCGCCGCTATTTGATCAAACGTATGACATACCTTCCTGTCTCGTTATATTATGCGCTATATAACGTAACCAGGAGAAATGCTATGTCTGCTGTTAAATGGAGCCGCTGGCTGGGTGCTGCCGCCATCAGTTTGAGCGTATCGGGGCACGCCGTTGCCGCGCAAAATGTAACGGTGTTTGCCGCCGCGTCGCTGACCAATGCGCTACAGGATATTGTCAGCCAGTATGAAAAAAACAAACATGAGATTAAAATCGTTACCTCTTACGCCTCCTCGTCGACGCTGGCGCGTCAGATAGAGCAGGGCGCGCCGGCCGATCTGTTTATTTCCGCCGATCAGCAGTGGATGAATTACGCGGCGCAAAAAAACAGTATCGAGGGCGATTCGCGCTATACGCTGCTGGGCAACGATTTGGTGCTTATCGCGCCTGCCGATGCACAGGCGAAAGCGGTTACCATTGATAAAAATACCCACTGGAAAAGTCTGCTAAAGGGGCAGCGTATTGCTACCGGCGATCCGGATCATGTTCCGGCCGGTATTTATGCGAAAGAGGCCTTACAAAATTTAGGCGCCTGGGATACGCTGTCGCCGGTTATGGCGCGCGCCAATAATGTACGCGCCGCGCTGGCGCTGGTGGAACGTAACGAAACCCCCTACGGAATTGTTTACGGCTCTGATGCAGTCGCCAGCCATAACGTGACGGTGGTCGGGCATTTCCCGGCAAACAGCCATAAACCGGTGGAATATCCGATGGCCATTGTCAAAGATCACCGCCATCCTGCCGTCAGCGCATTTTATGACTACTTAAAAGGGCCTGAGGCGGCAGCAATATTTAAAAAATATGGATTTACGCCACGCTAATGATATTGAGTGATGTTGAATGGCAGGCTGTCGAGCTCAGCCTGAAAGTTTCTGCTATTGCTGTGTTATTCAGTTTGCCTTTTGGCATCTTGCTCGCCTGGGTGCTGGCGCGCCGTGAGTTTCGTGGCAAAGCCCTGCTGGATAGTTTGATCCATCTGCCGCTGGTGCTGCCGCCGGTGGTGGTGGGTTATCTGCTGCTGCTGTCGCTTGGGCGGCGCGGCTGGCTGGGCGCATGGCTCTATGACTGGTTTGGCATCAGCTTCGCGTTTAGCTGGCGCGGTGCAGCGTTGGCTGCCGCCGTGGTGGCGCTGCCGCTGATGGTGCGCGCTATTCGCCTGGCGCTGGAGGCGGTCGATCCGAAACTGGAGCAGGCGGCGCGTACTCTCGGGGCCGGACGCTTGCGCGTGTTTTTTACGGTTACTCTGCCGCTTACGCTGCCGGGCCTGATCGCCGGTACCGTGCTCGCCTTTGCCCGCTCGCTCGGCGAGTTTGGCGCCACCATTACTTTTGTATCCAATATTCCTGGCGAAACCCGCACTATTCCACTGGCGATGTTTACGCTGCTGGAAACGCCGGGAGCCGAAACGAATGCCGCCAGACTCTGCCTGATCGCTATTGCGCTGGCGCTGATTTCATTGCTGCTGTCGGAATGGCTGGCTCGCTGGGGCCGTAAGCGTCTGGGGGGCTGATGCTGGAACTTAACTTCACGTTGCAACAGGGCGACAGCTCGCTGCAGATCGATACGCAGCTGCCCGCCAGCGGTATCACCGCCATTTTTGGCGTCTCGGGCGCGGGCAAAACCTCATTGATCAATGCCATTGCCGGGCTGGCTGCGCCGCAGCAGGGCTATATCCGCCTGAACGGGCGCACGCTGAGCGATGCGGAACAGGCTGTCTGGCTACCGCCGGAGAAACGGCGCGTCGGCTATGTGTTTCAGGAGGCGCGCCTGTTTCCGCATTACCGGGTGCGCGGCAATCTGCGCTACGGTATGGCCAAAAGCCGCCAGGGGCAGTTTGATGCGCTGGTCAGTTTGTTGGGTATTGGCGACCTGCTGGATCGCTTTCCCTGGTCGCTCTCCGGCGGTGAAAAGCAACGCGTGGCGATTGGACGCGCGCTGTTAACCGCGCCCGATATCCTGCTAATGGATGAGCCGTTGGCGGCGCTGGATCTGCTACGTAAGCGCGAGCTGCTGCCCTATTTGCAGAAGCTGGCAAAGCAGGTAGATATTCCCTTGCTTTACGTGTCGCACAGTCTGGATGAGATCTTACAGCTGGCGGATCGGGTGCTGGTACTTGATAACGGTCAGGTTAAAGCGACCGGGACGCTGGAAGAGGTATGGAACGGCAGCGCGCTACGTCCGTGGCTGCCGCGTAGCGAACAGAGCAGCGTACTGCGCGTGCAGGTACTGGAGCAGCATCCCGATTATGCCATGACCGCACTGTCGCTTGGCGACCAGCATATCTGGGTCAGCCGGGTAGACGCGCCGCTGAAAACGCCGCTGCGTATTCGCGTTCAGTCATCGGACGTGTCGTTAATTCTGCAACCGCCGCTTAACAGCACCATTCGTAATGTGTTGCCCGCGCAGGTCAGCGAGCTGATTGAAGTCTCCAATCAGCAGATTGAAGTCAAGCTGCGTATCGGTTCCAGCGAGCTGTGGGCGCGCATCACGCCGTGGGCGCGCGATGAGCTGGCGATCAAACCGGGAATGTGGCTGTACGCCCAGATCAAAAGCGTTTCTATCACGCCCTGAAAGCGGCGGAGCCGTCCCTGGCTCCGCGGTTTTTTCTCTGCCTGTCAGGTAAGGCAGCAACGGCGGGTCCGTTGATGTATGGCACTTAAGGCTTTACAGCACTTCGCGCCGAATGGTTTCTGCAATCCCTGGTTCCAGGTTAGTGCCAATAACCCGCGCGGCGCGCGCTTTAATCGCCTCATCGGCGTTGCCCATCGCGACGCCCAGCCCCACCGTTTCCAGCATGCTGAGATCGTTATAATTATCGCCGAACGCCAGCACATCTTTCATTTCCAGTCCCTGCGAAGCGACCCATTGCGCCAGCCGTTTGCCTTTTGAAGTGGTTTACTGAATTTGGCCACCTGAACAGAGGTGATATGTTTACCTCAGAACAACACAGGTGCACCAATGAAAAGAAGAAATTTTAGTCGTGAATTCAAACGTGAATCCGACGAAGCCAGGTGCTGGATCTGTATAACATCAGCCATGGTCGGAGCAAGGAACATCTCCACAATGGCGACTCAGAGAAGCTATCGGATGGGGCGCTGGCTTGCTGGCAGACTTATGAAAGAGCTGGAGCTGGTCAGTTGCCAGCAGCCGACTCATCAATATAAACGTGGCGGCCATGAACACGTCGCTATCCCGAATCACCTTGAGCAGCCGTTCGCAGTGACAGTGCCAAATCAGGTGCGGCGACGTGACGTATAGTTAGACAGGTAAGCGCTGGAAATGGCATGGGAAGCGCGCGGCAAGCCAGGTGGAGTGATGTTCCACAGTGATCAGGGCAGTCATTATACAAGCAGGCAGTTCCGGCAGTTACTGTGGCAGTGCCCGATCAAATAGAGTATGAGTCGACGTGGAAACTGCCGGGATAACAGCCCGATGGAGCGAGGAGCCTGAAGAATGAGTGGGTGCCGGTGACAGGTTACATAAGCTTCAGTGATGCTGCCCATGCAATAACAGACTATATCGTTGGAGATTACAGCGCGCTCAGACCGCACGAATATAACGGTGGGTTACCACCAAACCAATCGGAAAATCGATACTGGAAAAACTCTAAAGATGTGGCCAGTTTTTGTTGACCACTTCAAGTAAACAATTGCGTATAACTCCCATAATTGTTAGTTAGAACAACGAGATTGTGTGTTGTATAATTGTTCGTCATGGTTAGAGGGAGTGAGTAAATGGACACTACTGAAACACTGAATGGTACGTACTTCTACGGCGGGTTATCAAACCTGACACCACAACAACTATGGTAGGCTATAACCATCGCCGTTGTGAGCAATCATCTGGGGATCTCGGCGGTTGATGCTGCACTGGTGATCTCAGGACAGCCAATCATAGGTACGAGAGCCAAGCCAGGAACGGCAACGCCGGGTACATCTATTGCTTCTAAGTACATCAGTCATTGGCTGAATTATAAACTGCCACGTGGGATCAGATTACCAACGTTGACAGGTAAAACTATCAATAGCTTAAGATTAAGTTCAACCAATAATTTAGGTCGGTTCGTTGGTCGTAATGTTCCCTGGCTCGGTTGGGTTATGACATTTACTACGATTTATGACATTCAGAGAGATGTTAAGGATACATATAATCGTGTAGCGGCTCCTAAAGATCGCATTCAGTGGACATACTTCTAATGAGAGATATTGAGAAAGAAATTATCGATTTTATCGATCAGGAATATAACACAAAAAAGTACTTTCTCTTTGGGCCAAAGCGAACCATTACGCTTGATACAAGTATTAGAGACGATCTAAAACTCGTATTTGAAGATAGTGAAGAGTTACTACATGAATACTTTAAGCGTTGGAATGTAGATTCAGGAAAATTTGAAATACTTAACTATCTGAATCCAGAATATCTTGGAAGTAAAGAGCCAGATCCGTATAAGCCTCTAACAGTTGGTATGCTCGTTGAAAGTGCTAAAGCTGGACGTTGGTTATATAGTTGAATGATATATTACAGTTCATTTTAAATGCCCAATGTATGGGCATTTTTTGTTTTAAGATTAACAATGTGATTTGATCCGTGTTTTTATAGTCATTAATAAATACACAGAAAGGTTAGCCGTACTAACTGTTCATCAATGTAAGTTCGCATTCCATTTTCTGGTATAAATTGTATCATTTCATACATTCCTGTTTCAGTTGCACGCTGTTGATTGTTGTTCTGAAAAATACTTATTAACTATTTCTGCTATTCCTGGCTCAACATTAGTACCTATAACAAGATCAGCGCTATCTTTAACCTTATCAGAAGCGTTACCCATTGCTACACCAAGACCAGCATTCTTTAGCATACTAATATCGTTGTAGTTATCACCAAAAGCGATAACCTGGCTCATAGATAAACCCTGAGATTCAACCCATTGTGCTAAGCGTTTACCTTTACTGTTTCCGCTTTGGGCTATATCTACCTGATCATGCCAAGACCACTCACAAGCAAGGCCAAGCTCGCTTTCAACCACATCAGTAAAGTTTTGCAACTTCACTATATCAGTATCAGTAAGAGCAAATTTCCAGATTGCCGATACGTCATCTGCGGCTTCTCGTATTGAGTTTACTTTTTTAAACACAGGACGCTGCGATGCTGGTAGGGCTCTTGCCCAATTTTCAGTACGGATGATGTGCCCGGTTGCTTCTTGATAAATCATGGCGTCATCGGCGTACATCAATCCATGAACATCGTAACTATCAAGCAGATCAATCAACTTAATAGCTTGTTCAGCTTGCAGGGGATCAGACTCAAGCACCTTCTTTTCTTGGTAATTGTACAATAATGCACCATTACAGCATATCGCAGGGGTATCTAATGCAAGTGATTGATAAAATGGGTGAATTGCAACAAAATGTCTTCCGGTAACAATGATGACTTTTGCACCAGACTTACGGGCATTCTCTAAGGCAGTGAGTGATTCAGAGAGGATTTTTTTTTCTGGGGTCAATAAAGTGCCGTCCAGATCGAGAGCTATTACCTGATAATCCATGCTATTTTCGCAGTGTCTTAGTTAGAAGATGTACTGATAGTACACCGCTTGCTTTGTTGATCAACACTTGTAAGTCATGGGAAGGGAAGCATGGACAGGATTTTTTTGTAGTAATGCTTTACCCATACAAACAGGCACCATTACAGCAGATTGCAGGTGTATCTAACGCCAGCGCCTGATAAAAAGGATGGATGGCGCAGTGATGACGTCCGGTAACGATCAGGACTTTTACCCCGGCCCGTTGGGCTTCGGCAAGGGCGGCCAGCGATTCAGGAAGAATGGTTTTACGCGGCGTCAGCAGCGTACCGTCAAGGTCGAGGGCAATCACGCGATAGCTCATAGTTAATTCCGCCAGTCATTATTAGCAAAGCAGCGATGTTACACCCTGTGGTGCTGGTCACCAAACCATAGCGGCACAATCAATCCGCCGAGTCTGGTTAAAACACGCTACCCTTTGCCACAGGCCAACAATTACAGGTAATCAGACAAGGAGAATTCATGAAGCAAGTTGTTTATACCGCCAGTCCGGAAAGCCAACAGATTCACGTCTGGCGTATGAATGAGGATGGCGCGCTGACGCTGTTGCAAGTGGTGGATGTCGCCGGTCAGGTGCAGCCGATGGTGGTGAATCCCACCCAGCCTTTTTTATACGTAGGCGTGCGCCCGCAGTTCCGTACTATTGCATATCGTATCGCTGAGGATGGCACGCTGAGCGAAGCGGGGCAGGCCTCGCTGCCGGGCAGCCCGACGCATATCTCTACCGACCATCAGGGCCGGTTCCTGTTCTGCGGATCCTATAACGACGCCTGCGTCAGCATTAGCCCGATCGGCGCGGATGGCGTACCGCTGGAGCCGAGCCAGATTATTAACGGGCTGGAAGGGTGCCATTCCGCGAATATCGGCAGCGACAACCAGACGCTATTTGTACCAGCCCTGAAGCAGGATCGTATCTGCCTGTTTGATGTTCATGCCACCGGAAAACTCACGCCGCATCAGCAGCCGCAGGTCACTACCGTTGAGGGCGCAGGCCCGCGTCATATGGTGTTCCATCCCAGTCAGCAGTATGCCTACTGCGTCAATGAGCTTAACAGCACCGTTGACGTCTGGAAGCTGCGCAACGCCCACGGCGAAGTAGAGTGCGTACAGAGTCTGGATATGCAGCCTGCCGACTTTACCGACACGCGCTGGGCGGCGGATATTCATCTGACGCCGAATGGTCGTCATCTTTACGCCTGCGATCGTACCTCCAGCACCCTGACTATTTTCAGCGTCAGCGAAGATGGCAGCATGTTAACTCTGCAAGGGCATCAGCCGACGGAAACCCAACCGCGCGGCTTTAACATCGATCGCAGCGGCCAGTATCTGGTTGCGGCAGGGCAGAAATCGCATCATATCGAAGTCTATCGTATCGATGGCGAGCAGGGGCTGCTGACGCCGCTGGCGCGCTATGCGGTAGGGCAGGGGCCGATGTGGGTGGTGATCCACGCGCTGTAAAACTTGAGCCGCATCGCAGCGCTGCGGCAATGGTGGCAAGGCTGCACAATAACACGCAGTTCAGTCAGCAGATGGTAAAAGCAAAAGAGGAATTCAGGCGGCTGGCAGCAGGCGGAGCGCACCAGCGCCCCGCTGAATACTATTAGCTGTAATTCACGGTAATCGATGCGCTGGCGAGGCGGTGGAAATGGACATTAAAGCCCACCATCGCGCCGCTGGCGTTTTCATCCACCTCGATTTTATCCACGTCCAGCGCATGTACGGTAAAAATATAGCGGTGGCTTTCGCCCTGCGGCGGGGCCGCGCCGCCGTAGCCCGCTTTACCAAAATCGGTGCGCGTCTGGATCGCCTCTTCAGGCAGCGATGCCTGGCCGGAACCCGCGCCCTGTGGCAGTACCGTGACGTCAGCAGGAATATTCGCCACCACCCAGTGCCACCAGCCGGAACCGGTCGGCGCATCAGGATCGTAGCAGGTCACGACAAAACTTTTCGTGCCTTCCGGCACCTCATCCCAGGCAAGATGCGGTGAAATGTTATCGCCCTGATAACCCATGCCATTAAAGACATGGCGTTCCGGCATCTTTTCGCCGTCGTTGAAATTGTGACTATAAACCCTCATCGCCTCTCCATTTTATTGATGCAACAGTTTCAGTAACTCTTCGGCGGTGGCGGCAGAAGAAGCGGGATTCTGGCCGGTGATCAGATGACCATCAGTTACCGTCCAGACGCCCCAGTCCTGGGTGCGTTCAAACAGGCCGCCCTGTTTCTTCAGCTCATCCTCTACCAGGAAAGGCACAATATCTGACAGTCCGACCGCCTGCTCTTCGCTGTTGGTAAAGCCGGTGACGCGTTTACCCGCTACCAGCGGTGTACCGTCTGGTTTTTTCACATGGCGCAAAACGCCAGGCGCGTGGCAAACGGTAGCGACCGGCTTACCGTTGGCGAACAGATTTTCAATCAGCGCGATACTGTGCTTATCCTCGGCCAGATCCCATAGCGGACCGTGGCCGCCGGGATAAAATACCGCGTCGTACTTGCTGCCATCAATGGTTTCCAGACGTTGCGTGTTCGCCAGCGCCTGCTGAGCAGCAATATCCTGACGAAAGCGTTGGGTATCGTGGGTCTGCGCATCCGGCTCGTCGCTTTTCGGATCGAGCGGCGGCTGCCCGCCCTGCGGCGAGGCAAGTACCACGCTGATACCGGCATCCTTGAAGATATAATAAGGCGCAGCAAACTCCTCCAGCCAGAAGCCGGTTTTTTTGCCGGTATCGCCCAGCCGATCGTGGGACGTTAAGACCATTAAAATTTTCATTACTGCTCTCCCGGTTGATCCGTTGCTACCCGAATAACCAGCTTGCCGAAGTTTTTGCCTTCCAGCATGCCGATAAAGGCTTCAGGCGCGTTTTCCAGCTCATCAACCCTATGTTCACGGAATACCAGGCGATCTTCCGCTACCCACTGGCTCATCTGACGGAAAAACTCCTCAAAACGATCGCCGTAATCCTGATTGATAATAAAGCCCTGCACCCGCAGGCGCTTACGCAGAATGGCTCCCTGGAACAGCGGTAAATGATCCTGTCCCTGCGGCAGGTCGGTGCTGTTATAGTCGGCAATCAGACCGCACAGTGGGATTCGGCCTTTGCTGTTCATCAGCGGCAATACCGCGTTGAATACTTTGCCGCCGACATTTTCAAAATAGACGTCGATGCCGTCAGGGCAGTGCTGCTTCAGCTGCTGCGCCAGATCGTCGCGGCGGTGATCGACACAGTGGTCAAAGCCCAGTTTTTCCATAGCGTAGCGGCATTTTTCTTCGCCGCCGGCGATGCCGACCACGCGACAGCCTTTCAGCTTCGCGATTTGACCCACTACCGAGCCAACGGCACCGGTTGCGGCGGCCACCACCACGGTTTCGCCCGGCTGCGGATTACCAATATCCAGCAGCCCCATATAGGCGGTAAAGCCGGTCATTCCCAACAGGCTCAGCGCCCACGAAGGGTGCTTTAATACCGGGCCCTGTAATTTAAACAGCCCGCGACCATCCGACAGCGCATAGTCCTGCCAGCCGCTCTGGCTGACCACCCAGTCGCCATGCTGATAGTCGGGATGCTGCGACTGCTCAACAATCGCCACCGTACCGCCGCCCAGCACATCTCCCACGGCAAAAGGCTCAACGTAGGAAGGCGCATCGCTCATGCGACCGCGCATATAAGGGTCGAGTGAGAGATAAACCGTCCGTAACAGCAGCTCTCCCTCGCCGGGCGTGGGAACCGGCTGCGTATCAAGACGAAAGTTGGCGGAAGTCGGCGCACCATGTGGACGCGAGACCAGAATGACGCGGCGATTATGCTCTTTCTGCTGTGACATTATTCACTCCTTGGCTAATGGGGATGCTAAAAGCGTAGTTTATCCCACGGCCCCGCGCTTAACGGCGGTCGGCATTAGCCCGGCAGAAACAGTTCGGCGTGATCCAGGGCCGCCTTAATTGCTTCAGTTAGCTGGCTCAGCTGCTGCGATGTAATCACATAGGGCGGCATCAGATAGATCAGCTTGCCAAAGGGACGGATCCATACGCCGTGCTCAACGAAAAAGCGTTGTATTGCCGCCATATTCACCGGCTGACGGCTTTCAATCACGCCGATAGCACCCAGCACGCGCGCGTCCGCTACCTGCGGATGAGCCGCCAGCGGCAGCAGCGCGGTGCGTAGCTGTTGTTCAATGGTCGCTACCTGCGTTTGCCAGTCGCCTTCCTGCAGCAGCGCCAGACTGGCATCGGCCACGGCGCAGGCCAGCGGATTGCCCATAAAGGTTGGTCCGTGCATAAAGCAGCGCGCCGCACCATTGCTGATGGTGTTCGCCACTTCGCGTGTGGTCAGCGTGGCGGAAAGCGTCATGGTGCCGCCGGTCAGCGCTTTGCCCAGACAAAGAATATCAGGTGCGATACCGGCATGGTCGCAGGCGAAAAGTTTGCCGGTACGGCCAAAGCCGGTGGCGATCTCATCGGCAATCAACAGTACCTGATAGCGATCGCACAGCGCGCGGACCTGCTGCAGATAATCAGGATGGTAAAAGCGCATCCCGCCAGCGCCCTGCACAATCGGCTCAAGGATCACGGCGGCGAGGCTGCCTGCATGCTTGGCAATCTGCGCGGCAAATTCGGCAATATCCTGCTCATCCCAGCAATCATCAAAGCCACACTGCGGCGCGGGCGCAAACAGATGCGTAGGCAGATAGCCCTGCCACAGGCTGTGCATTGAATTATCGGGATCGCAAACCGACATGGCGGAGAAAGTATCGCCATGATAGCCGCGTCGCAGGGTCAAAAAGCGTTGCCGCCGCTCACCGCGCGCCTGCCAGTATTGCAGCGCCATTTTCATTGCCACTTCCACTGCCACCGAGCCGGAATCGGCCAGAAACACGCACTCCAGCGGCGCAGGCGTCATGGCGACCAGACGGCGACAGAGCGCCACGGCGGAGGGATGCGTAATACCGCCGAACATCACATGCGACATTTGCGCCATCTGTTGCTGCAGCGCCTGATTCAGACGAGGGTGGTTATAGCCGTGGATCGCCGCCCACCACGAGGACATGCCATCCACAAGTTGGCGGCCATCGGCCAGTTGCAAATGAACGCCCTGCGCGCCCACTACCGGATAACAGGGCAGCGGTTCGCTCATGGAGGTATAAGGGTGCCAGATATGGTCGCGGTCGAAGGCGAGATCGTCAGAAGTCATGATCACTTGTAAACCAAAATAAAAAGATTTAGTTTACAAGTCTACATCAGATACCATGATAAAAACGACCCTTTCTGGAGTAAGCAATGTCAATGCGCTGGACGCTGGCACAGGCTCAGGCCCTGTTTAATAAGCCTTTTCTTGAACTTATGTTTGAAGCGCAGCAGGTACACCGGCAGCACTTCGACCCGCGTCAGGTACAGGTGAGTACGCTGTTATCGATTAAAACCGGTGCCTGCCCGGAAGATTGCAAATACTGTCCGCAAAGCGCCCGTTATAAAACCGGGCTGGAATCGGAACGCCTGATGGAAGTGGAAGAGGTGCTGGCCTCGGCGCGTAAGGCGAAAGCGGCAGGCTCCTCCCGTTTCTGTATGGGCGCGGCATGGAAAAACCCCAACGATCGCGATATGCCTTACCTGGAAAAAATGGTGCAGGGCGTAAAGGCGATGGGGCTGGAAACCTGTATGACGCTGGGTACCCTTAACGATGAGCAGGCACAGCGGCTGGGCGCAGCGGGACTCGATTTTTACAACCATAACCTTGATACCTCGCCGGAGTTTTACGGCAATATCATCACTACCCGCACCTATCAGGAGCGACTGGATACGCTGGAAAAAGTGCGCGAGGCGGGGATCAAAGTCTGCTCCGGTGGCATCGTTGGCCTGGGGGAAGAGGTAAAGGATCGCGCCGCGCTGCTGGTACAGCTGGCGAACCTGCCGACGCCGCCGGAAAGCGTGCCGATCAATATGCTGGTTAAGGTCAAAGGCACGCCGCTGGCGGATAACGAGGATGTCGATCCTTTTGATTTTATCCGTACCATCGCCGTGGCGCGCATCATGATGCCGCGTTCGCACGTGCGTCTCTCCGCCGGACGCGAGCAGATGAGTGAGCAGACCCAGGCAATGTGCTTTATGGCGGGCGCGAACTCTATTTTCTACGGTTGCAAACTGCTCACCACGCCTAACCCGGAAGAGGATAAGGATCTGCTGCTGTTCCGTAAGCTGGGCCTTAATCCTGAGCACACCCACACTCACGCCGGGGATAACGAACAGCAACAGGCGCTGGCGCAGCAGCTGGTTAACGCCGATACCCCACAGTATTACAACGCGGCCCAGTAATGAGCTGGCAACATCGGATTGCAGCAGCGCTGACCGAGCGTCAACAGCAGCAGCGCTTTCGTCAGCGCAGTCTGCTGGAACAGAGCCGCGCGGGCTGGCTGCTGCATAACGGAAAACGCTACCGCAACTTCGCCAGCAATGATTATCTCGGGCTGAGCCATGATGCGCGTCTGGTGCAGGCCTGGCAGCAGGGCGCTGAACGCTACGGCGTGGGTGCCGGGGCGTCGGGCCATGTCACCGGCTATGCGTTGCCGCACGCTCAGCTGGAAGCGGAGCTGGCTGACTGGCTTGGCTATCCCTGTGCGCTGCTGTTTAATTCCGGCTATGCCGCCAATCAGGCTGCGATCGGCGCGCTGGCAAAGGCGGGCGACCGTATCCTGGCGGATAAACTGTCACACGCCTCGCTGCTGGAAGCGGCCAGCCTCAGTCCGGCCACGCTGCGGCGTTTTGCCCATAATCAGCCAGAGAGCCTGCAACGTCTGTTAACCCCGCAAGAGGCGGGCGAAACGCTGGTGGTCACCGAAGGCGTATTCAGCATGGATGGCGACAGCGCGCCGCTGGGCGCGCTGCATCAGCTTACTCAGCAGGCAGGCGGCTGGCTGCTGGTGGATGATGCACATGGTATCGGCGTACAGGGCGAACAGGGACGCGGCAGCTGCTGGCAGCAGGGCGTCAGGCCAGAACTGCTGATCGTGACCTTTGGCAAAGCGTTTGGCATCAGCGGCGCGGCGTTGCTGTGCGATAACGACACCGCTAATTATCTGCTGCAGTTTGCCCGCCATCTGATCTACAGCACGGCAATGCCGCCAGCGCAGGCCGAAGCGCTGCGTGCGGCATTGCACGCTGTCCAGCAGGGCGACGATCTGCGTCAACAACTGGCGGCGAACATTGCCCGCTTTCGTCACGGCGCCGCGCAACTCTCCTTGATGCTGCTGCCTTCCTCCACCGCTATCCAGCCGCTGCTGGTGGGTGAGGATAGCCAGGCGATGACGCTCGCCAGCCGTCTGCGTCAGCGCGGCTGCTGGGTTACAGCGATTCGCCCCCCCACGGTGCCGCCGGGCACGGCACGCCTGCGTCTTACCTTAACCGCAAGTCACACGGCGGACGATATCGATCGGCTACTGGAGGCGCTGTATGACGCACAAAGTGAATAAGCAGGCGGTGGCGCAGGCATTTGGCCGCGCGGCAGGCGGTTACGACCGCTTTGCCGAACTGCAGCGCTACAGCGGAGAACGCCTTATGGCGTTGCAGCCTGCGTTATCCGGCGGAACCGTGCTGGATGCGGGTTGCGGCACCGGCTGGTTCAGCCGACGCTGGCGCGAGCAGGGTCATCAGGTCGTTGCCCTCGATCTTTCGCCAGGCATGCTGGCACAGGCGCGGCGCGATGAGACCGCGCATCACTATCTGCTGGGTGATATTGAGGCGCTGCCGCTGCATGCGCGTTGCGTGGATATCTGCTGGAGTAATCTGGCGATGCAGTGGTGCGACGATCTGGCGCAGGGGCTGCGCGAGCTGTGTCGGGTAACGCGCCCTGGCGGACGGGTGCTGTTTTCTACTCTGGCGGAGGATTCGCTGTATGAGATGCGCAGCGCCTGGCAGGCACTGGATGACTATCAACATGTGAATACCTTTCTTTCCGTGGCGGCGATCCAGCGTGCTGGCGACGACCTGGGGCTGCGGCTGAGCAGCGAAACGGTTGAGCAGCGCTTTCCCGATGTGCGCAGCGCGCTGCAATCGCTAAAAGGCATCGGTGCCACTCATATTCATCAGGGGCGTGCCAGCGGGCTATTAACGCGCCAGCGCCTGCAGCAGCTGGCACAGCACTGGCCGCAGGATGAACGCGGCTATCGCCTCTCTTATCAACTGGTAACCGGAGTAATTGATTGTGAGTAACTGCTGGTTCCTGACCGGAACCGATACCGAAGTAGGCAAAACCGTTGCCAGCAGCGCGCTGCTGCAGGCCGCTAACCGCGCGGGCTTTCTTACCGCAGGCTATAAGCCGGTGGCCTCCGGCAGTGAAATGACGCCGGAGGGCATCCGCAACGGCGATGCGCTGGCGCTGCAGCGTAACAGCAGCGTGCCGCTGAGCTATGAAGAGGTGAATCCGCTGGTGTTTATGGAGCCGACATCGCCGCATATTGTCAGCGCCGATACCGGTCAGCCGATTGAATTTGCGCGGCTTTCCGCCGGGCTGCAGACGCTACGGGAAAAAGCTGAATGGGTGCTGGTCGAGGGCGCGGGCGGCTGGTATACGCCGTTGTCGGAGCAGCAGACATATGCTGACTGGGTGCGCGAGGAGCAGCTGCCGGTGATCCTGGTGGTGGGCATTAAACTGGGCTGTATCAACCATGCGATGCTCAGCGCTGAAGCGATCCTCAATGCAGGGCTGCCGCTGGCGGGCTGGATCGCCAACGATATTCAGCCGCCGGGCCGACGTCATCAGGAATATATGGCGACCCTGCAACAGCGCCTGCCTGCGCCGCTGCTGGGCGAAATCCCCTGGCTGGAACAGGTTGATAACGCCGCGCTGGGCGACTATGTTCGTCTGCCCGTCTGACGCGCGTTTAGCTCACCGCCAGCCATTTATCCACTACCTTTTCATCCAGTTCCGCAACGTGGCCCTGCGCCACGTTGCGTCCACGATGCAGCAGCAAAAAATAGTCCGCTACGCGACGAATAACCGAAACCCGCTGTTCCAGCAGCAGGATCGTCAGGCCGAACTCATGATTCAGTCGATGCAGCAAATTACCGGTTTCCTCCTCCAGCCACGGCGACATGCCTTCGGTTGGTTCATCTAAAATCAGCAGTTGCGGCTGCAGTGCCAGCGCGCGGGCCAGCGCCAGATTCTGCTGCTGCTCCAGGGTCAGATCGCCGCTGCGCTGATGGCGCAGCTGCCACAGCGTGGGAAACAGTTCATAAACCAGCGGCGGAATGGCACTGTGGCGATCCTGCTGACCAGCCAGCAAGGCGATCAGCAGATTCTCCTCCACGCTGAGCTGGGAAAAAATCTGCCGTCCCTGCGGCACATAGCCGATCCCCAGCCGCGCGCGCGTTGCCGCTGGCTGCATCAGTAAATTTTCCGGCGGCGATCCAGCCTGCTGCCATATCATGCTGCCGCTGTTAATCGGCAGGTGGCCCATAATACAGTTTACCAGGGTGGTTTTTCCCATGCCGGGCTGCGCGATGATGCCGGTACAGGTGCCGGGCGGCAGGTCCAGATCCACATCCCACAGGATATGGTTTTTACCGTAAAACTGATTCACCGAACGTAAACGCAGCATCTGATATTCTCCTTCCGTACAGTTCAAATCATTCCGCCGCCTGCCTCAGGTCAGGCAGGTAACAGATGTCGGCGAGGTGATATCACCGCCTTATCCCCTGGAGGCTCAAGGGCCAATCCAGATGGGAGGTTCATGCTTTCTTGCAATCCACAGGCCAAATCATCGAAAACGGGCAGAAGACGGGCTGTTATGGCATGCACAGCAGACGTTGAATGGTCAGAAATACTTAATAATTTAATCGGGTAATAAATGGGCTGCACGCTGACGGTGCCAATGAGACCACGCTTATGGTGCAGAAGAACCACCATAAGGCAGAAAAATTTATTAATAACGGCTTGACGTTTAGGGTAGAAAAATCGCGGTAACGCCGAATAGCAGGCGTTAAACCAGAAAATTCAGGGGCAGGTCAGGCTGAAAAACGCGAAAAAAAAATATTTCATCCGTGTTACAGCCTGGGGCGTAATTTTATCCATCCCCGATGTTGCGGGGCCTGTAAACAGTTATCCACTATTCCTGTGGATAACCATGTGCATTACCGAGTGAAAACAACGTGCAAGCCAGAGCGGGCGCGGCTTTTTCCTGAACTGGCGCGAAACTGGGCTTTATTTATATTTTATTAAATTTCAACATGTTAGTTAAAATCAAGCCTGCTATTGCGTACGCTTTTTTCCGCTATGGCTTTTGCGCTGCGCCTATTGACAAATGTTAAATGCTGCCCGCTGTTGGGGATAACCTTGCGTCTCTTAATATTATCCCCATGTAATGATAAGTCTTTAAATTGTCGCTTTGCCTTTTTCATGGGTATCGGGCAAAATAACTGATTATTTATCCAGTGTCACGCGCTGGAAAAATCATCGAAGCGGAGTAAAATTATCCTCCTGTCCGTGCAATTCTTCAGCAGAGATCATTCCTAATGAGTAAAGCCTTTAAACTTAACTCCGCCTTTCAGCCCTCCGGCGACCAGCCAGAGGCGATACGTCGTCTGAAAGAGGGGCTTGAGGACGGTCTGGCACACCAGACGCTGCTGGGGGTGACCGGCTCCGGGAAAACCTTCACCGTTGCCAACGTGATTGCCGATCTTAACCGGCCAACGATGGTGTTAGCGCCCAACAAAACGCTGGCGGCGCAGCTGTATGGCGAGATGAAAGAATTCTTTCCCGATAATGCCGTCGAGTATTTTGTTTCCTACTACGACTACTATCAGCCTGAAGCCTACGTGCCCAGCTCCGACACCTTTATTGAAAAAGACGCCTCGGTGAACGAACATATCGAGCAGATGCGTCTTTCCGCCACCAAAGCGCTGCTGGAGCGGCGCGATGTGATCGTGGTGGCATCGGTTTCGGCTATTTATGGCCTTGGCGATCCCGATCTGTATCTGAAAATGATGCTGCACCTGTCGCGCGGTATGCTTATCGACCAGCGCAGTATTTTGCGTCGCCTGGCTGAGCTGCAGTACAGCCGTAACGATCAGGCGTTTCAGCGTGGTACTTTCCGCGTACGCGGCGAAGTGATCGATATTTTCCCGGCGGAATCGGACGATCTGGCGCTGCGCGTGGAGCTGTTCGATGAAGAGGTAGAGCGGCTGTCGCTGTTCGATCCGCTGACCGGACAGATAGATTCCGTGGTGCCGCGCTTTACCATCTATCCGAAAACGCACTACGTTACGCCGCGCGAACGTATTTTGCAGGCGATGGAAGAGATCAAACTTGAACTGGCCGACCGGCGTAAAACGCTGCTGGCGAACAACAAGCTGCTGGAAGAGCAGCGCCTGACGCAGCGTACTCAGTTCGATCTGGAGATGATGAATGAGCTGGGCTACTGCTCCGGCATCGAAAACTATTCACGTTATCTCTCCGGGCGCGGGCCGGGCGAGCCGCCGCCGACGCTGTTTGACTATTTGCCTGCGGATGGGCTGCTGGTGGTGGATGAGTCCCACGTTACTATTCCGCAAATCGGCGGCATGTACCGTGGCGACCGGGCGCGCAAGGAGACGCTGGTGGAGTATGGTTTCCGTCTGCCGTCGGCGTTGGATAACCGCCCGATGAAGTTTGAAGAGTTTGAGGCGCTTGCGCCGCAGACCATCTATGTTTCGGCGACGCCGGGCAACTACGAACTGGAAAAATCCGCTGGCGAAGTGATCGATCAGGTGGTGCGTCCTACCGGTCTGCTCGACCCGATTATTGAAGTGCGCCCGGTCGCCACTCAGGTGGACGATCTGCTGTCGGAAATCCGCAAACGCGTTGAGATCAACGAGCGCGTGCTGGTGACCACGCTGACCAAGCGCATGGCGGAGGATTTGACCGAATATCTGGAAGAGCACGGCGAGAAGGTGCGCTATCTGCACTCAGATATTGATACCGTTGAGCGTATGGAAATTATCCGCGATCTGCGTCTGGGCGTATTCAACGTGCTGGTGGGCATCAACCTGTTGCGTGAAGGGCTGGATATGCCGGAAGTGTCGCTGGTGGCGATTCTGGATGCCGATAAAGAGGGCTTCCTGCGTTCTGAACGCTCGCTGATTCAGACCATCGGACGTGCGGCACGTAACGTTAACGGCAAGGCGATCCTTTACGGCGATCGGATTACGCCTTCGATGGCGAAAGCGATTGGCGAAACCGAGCGTCGCCGCGAGAAACAGATCGAGTACAACACTGAGCACGGTATTGTGCCGCAGGGCCTGAACAAGAAAATTACCGATATTCTTGAACTGGGCAAAAGCGCGACCAAAGGGAAAACACGCGGCAAGAGCAGCAATCGTGGCGCTGCTGAGACCGAAGCCAGTTATCTGGCGCTTACGCCGCAGGCGCTGCAGAAAAAGATCCACCAGCTGGAAACGCAGATGCAGCAGCATGCGCAAAACCTGGAGTTCGAAGAAGCCGCCAACGTGCGCGATCAGTTACATCAGCTACGCGAGCTGTTTATCGCTGCTTCGTAAATAATGCGTCCCGAAAAAAGCCGCCGCCTGAACCGCTGCGGCTTTTTTTATGGCCGTGTCAGAAGCCACCGCCCGGAGACGGCTTCGCTGCAGGCGGCGCGCCTTAGCCGAGCGCCTGAAGCGCCTGCTCCAGCGCCAGACGCAGCAGCTGGCGATCGTGACGGTAGGGGATATCCGCCGCTTCCAGTGGCTGTTGCACAATCAGCCGATCCTGAACGCCCTGTACATCCACTCGTGGGCCGACCACCACCGCGTCAATCACCTTTTTACCAATATACTTTTCCATGATCGCCAGCTTATCTTCCAGCCTGAGGCTGGCTGCGGCGGGGCTAAGTTCCCGGCCCAGATTAGCAATAAAAATCAGCGGAGCGGGCGTGCGGCGCAGCGCCTGCGCCATTTCATCCATCAGCAACAGCGGCATCAGGCTGGTAAAAAAGCTGCCGGGTCCGATCAAAATCAGATCGGCTTCGGCAATCGCCTCTATCGCCTCGCGCGTTGGCGCCACGTTGGGATGCAGCATTAAATCCTGCGGTACCCGCGCCAGCGTATCGATTGCCGTTTCGCCGTAAACCATATGACCTTCGCAGTCGGTTGCCATTAAATCCACCGGCTGCTCCGACATAGGGATCAGCATGGCATCCACCTTCAGCATATCGCGTATCAGATTAATCGCCTCCAGCGGGCGCACGCTGAGATGATCGAGCGCTTTCAGCATCAGGTTGCCAAGGTTATGTCCCGCCAGCTCGCCATTGCCGGTAAAGCGGTACTCAAACATTGCCGACGCCACGCCCGGCTCGGTAATCAGCTGGTTCAGGCAGTTACGCGTATCGCCCCAGGCTATGCCGCCCTCCGATTGTCGGATACGACCGGTAGAGCCACCGTTATCGGTGGTGGTTACGATGCCGGTCAGACGTGAGCCCAGCGAAGCAAGGGCCGACATCACGCGCCCCAGTCCATGTCCGCCGCCCAGGGCCACCACCCGATCCAGATCCGTAAGGGTACGATTACGCATAATTCTCCTGACAATAAGTGACGGTAATCTTAACCGTCGAATTGCCACAGGATAATCGTTTCTCTGGGCGTTTAATACTCTCTGGCCGTAGCAGTATGGCTGTGATTTGCCAAACAACGCGCAAAAATGCGCTATCACAATCATCGTTCGGGCTTCGCTTGTGACTAATTAAAATCATCATGCAGCAAACTGTCGCTATCATGCAGATAAATGCACCGAAGTAGCGATATGTATCTAATTATATAACGAAATTCACCGTGGCATACCCGGACAAATGGCGTTACTATTTGCAGATTCCTGTTTAACAGGCAAAACCACACTCAAGCCTTTGCGCCTACGTCGACAGATAGGGGGCACTGGCCGCAGCCGCGAGCTGCCAGGGTGCAGAAAGAAATGACTGCATCTCCCATTTGGAAAGGTGTTCTGGTGACCCAATTTATTGATTCCTATGCCCGCAAGTTCTATTACTTGCGTTTGTCGATCACGGATGTGTGCAACTTTCGCTGCACCTACTGCCTGCCCGATGGCTATAAGCCGCAGGGCGCGACAAACAAAAGTTTCCTTTCGCTTGATGAGATCCGGCGCGTTACGCGCGCATTTGCCGATGCCGGTACGGAAAAAGTCCGTCTGACCGGCGGCGAACCGAGCCTGCGCCGCGACTTTGTCGACATCATCGCTGCCGTGCGTGAAAACCGGGGGATCCGTCAGCTGGCGGTCACGACCAACGGCTACCGTATGGCGCGCGATGTCGCACGCTGGCGCGATGCAGGCCTGACCTCCATTAACGTTAGCGTCGATAGTCTTGATGCGCGTCAATTCCACGCCATTACCGGTCAGGATAAATTTCACCAGGTCATGCGCGGTATTGACGCAGCCCTGGAGGCCGGTTTCAGCAAAGTGAAAGTCAATAGTGTGCTGATGCGCGATGTTAACCATCACAGCCTGCAAACCTTCCTCGACTGGATTCGCCACCGCCCGATTCAGCTACGCTTTATTGAGCTGATGGAAACCGGGGAGGGCAGCGATCTGTTTCGACGTCACCATATTTCCGGCGAAGTGATCCGCGATCAGCTGATTATGCAGGGCTGGCAGCGCCAGATTCGGGCGCGCAGCGACGGTCCGGCGCAGGTGTTTAGCCATCCTGACTATCAGGGCGAAATCGGCCTGATCATGCCTTATGAACGCGATTTTTGCGCCAGCTGCAATCGCCTGCGGGTATCGGCCACCGGCAATCTGCATCTCTGTTTGTTTGGTGATGGCGGCGTGCCGCTACGCGATCTTCTGGTTTCTGATGCGCAGCAGCCTGAGCTACAGGCGCGCATCGCCGAAAGCCTGGGGCATAAAAAGCAGACGCACTTCCTGCATCAGGGCAACACCGGCATTACGCAGAATCTTTCATTTATCGGCGGTTAAACGCGGAGTAAAGCATGGGCAAAGCCACAATGGAGTTTCAGGCGCTACAGGTTGCGGTACTGACCGTTTCCGATCGCCGCGACGCCTCAGATGATACCTCAGGCGACTATTTACGCGAGGCGGTGACCGAAGCGGGTCATCAGGTGCTCGATCACGCGATTGTTGCAGACAATCTCTACCGCATCCGTGCGGTGGTCTCCAGCTGGATTGCCAGCGATGATATTCAGGTGATCCTGATCAACGGCGGCACCGGCTTTAACAGCAAAAACAGTACGCCGGAAGCGCTGCTGCCGCTGTTTGACCGGGAAATTGAAGGCTTCGGCGAAGTGTTTCGCATGCTGTCATGGGAGGAGATTGGCTCTTCAACTCTGCAGTCACGTGCGGTGGCCGGTCTGGCTAACCAGACGCTGATTTTCGCGATGCCAGGCTCGACCTCTGCCTGCCAGACCGCCTGGGAACGTATTATCTGTGAGCAGCTCGACGCCCGCACGCGCCCCTGCCAGTTTGTATCACATCTGAAAAAATCATAACTATGTCGCAATTAACCCACATTAATGCCGCAGGCGAAGCGCATATGGTTGACGTTTCTGCCAAAGCGGAAACGCTGCGTGAAGCGCGCGCGGAAGCCTGCGTCGTGATGGCGCCCGCCACGCTGCAAATGATCATTGAGGGACGTCATCATAAAGGCGACGTCTTTGCCACCGCCCGTATCGCCGGTATTCAGGCAGCGAAACGCACCTGGGAGCTGATCCCGCTCTGTCATCCGCTGATGCTGAGCAAAGTTGAAGTGGAACTCACCGCCGAGCCGGAAAAAAATCGGGTGCGGATTGAGTCGGTTTGTCGGCTAACCGGCAAAACTGGCGTAGAGATGGAGGCGTTAACCGCCGCGTCCGTAGCTGCGTTGACCATTTACGATATGTGTAAAGCAGTACAGAAAGATATGGTTATTGAGTCAGTGCGCCTGCTGCAGAAAAGCGGCGGCAAATCAGGGGATTTTCAGGCGGTGGATAATGATTAACGTGCTGTTTTTCGCGCAGGTACGTGAACTGGTGGCGACCTCTTCTTTATCGCTGCCGGCGGAATATGCCACGGTAGAAGAGCTACGCGCGGCGCTGGCCGCCCGTGGCGATCGTTGGGATCTGGCGCTGAGCGCGGGCAAACTGCTGGCCTCGGTAAACCAGACGCTGGTATCGCTACAGCATCCGTTACAGGATGGCGACGAGGTCGCTTTCTTTCCGCCGGTCACCGGAGGTTAATATGACGACCCGTATTCGTGTGGGGCTGGCGCCATTCAATATGGCCGAAGAGTATCAGTGGCTCTCCGCCTGCGACCAGGATGGCGCGGTGGTGACCTTTACCGGCAAAGTGCGCAATCACAATCTGGGGGAGCACGTTTCCGCTCTGACGCTGGAGCATTATCCCGGCATGACGGAAAAAGCGCTGGCAGAGATTGTGGAACAGGCGCGCGCGCGCTGGCCGCTGGAACGGGTGAGCGTGATCCATCGCATCGGCGAGCTGTTTCCCGGCGATGAGATTGTTTTTGTCGGCGTTAGCGCGGCGCATCGCGGTGCGGCCTTCGCTTCCGCCGAATTTATCATGGACTATCTGAAAACCCGCGCGCCGTTCTGGAAACGGGAAGCGACGCCCGAAGGCGATCGCTGGGTTGAGGCGCGCCACAGCGACCAGCAGGCGGCCGGACGCTGGGATCAGTGAGGGGTTTTGTGGCGCTTCGTCTGTTCTGAGGTGCCAAATTCCGTACTGCCGTGGGCATGCTCACCGCCGCCCTTGACGCGCTGGAGCTGGATCACCTCACCATCCTGCCAGGCGTTAGCGCCTTTGACTACCGGATGCGCGATGATATCAGCACGCTGCTGGCGCATCTTACGTGTATCAATTCCCATTCGTTCGTCGCGATCTTTCAGCAGGCGCTGATCGAGCTGACCGTCGGCGGTGAAGCCCATCATCAGCGCTGGAATACCAAACGGCAGCGTTTTATCGCGGTCGGTATGCCAGGTGTGCCAGGTTTTACCATAGGTGTTAACCAGTTTGGTCATCAGCGCTTTATCTGCCGTGTCAGGCAATCCCGGTGCCACCAGCGTGCCCGATTTCACCTCATAGCTGTGGCTGTGCCAGAGCTTTTTCTCTTCCGGCGGCAGCGTTTTGTACAGCCGCTCGCTGATAATATATTCCACGCCCATTAAACGGGCATCGCGTGTGTTGCCGTCATAAATCAGCGCCTGCATTACATCATCATTCAGGATAGTGACGTAGTGGTGCGCTTCCATCTGACCATCTTTGTCGCCGTTGTAAAAATGAAAGCCGTCGAGATAGGCGTTAATGGCGTCAATCGGCGGGCGTGACTGCATTGCGGCGGCGCCGGTATCCAGCAGCTTCATTTTTGTTGAAGTCGGCGCGCCGGGAGTGTTCACCTGCGCCGGGGTATTATTGCCGCCGCAGCCAGCCAGCATCAGCGCTGCGACCACCGGTAACCATGAGGTTTTCATTGATAACTCCTGTAATAACAATTAACAAAACTTAACGTTAGCGTAAAACTGAGAAATGGGAAGGCGAGGGGGCTATGAATGAAAGCGGTGCTGGCATTTCGCTGCGGCAGTGGTTAAGGTGCGCTTATCTTCAAAAACGATAAGGACAGGTATGTCATCTCAGTTACTTCGCCTTATGCCGCTGGTTGCGCTGCTGGCGCTGGCGGGCTGTACCAGCAAACAGAAAGAGACGCCGCAGCAAACGCCGCAGCAGATGCAGGCGCGCATTACCGCGTTAATGCCGGGGCATGTGCGGCAAAAAGCGGACTGGTCCAGTGATATGGCCACTGCTTTTCGTACCCAGCAGATCGAGGCCAGCGACAGCAATATTTGCGCCGTGATTGCCGTAGCCGATCAGGAAACCAATTTTAACGCCGATTCACCGGTGCCCGGCCTGCCAAAAATTGCCTGGGGCGAGATCAACAAACGGGCGGCACGGCTGCATATTCCCGCCTTTCTGGTCCGTACCGCGCTGCTGATTAAATCGCCCAACGGGCGTAGCTATGCCGATCGGCTGGACAGCGTGCGTACAGAAAAAGAGCTGAGCGCCATTTTTGATGACTTTATTAATATGGTACCGATGGGGCAGACGCTGTTTGGCAACCTGAACCCAATTCATACCGGCGGCCCGATGCAGGTAAGTATCGCCTTTGCTGAGGCGAATGCGCGAGGCTATCCGTGGCCGGTGGAAACCTCCATCCGGCAGGAAGTCTTTACTGGTCATGGCGGCATCTGGTTTGGCGTTAAACACCTGCTGGGCTATCCAGCTAATTACAGCACGCCGCTGTACCGTTTCGCCGACTTTAACGCAGGCTGGTACGCCAGCCGCAATGCAGCATTTCAGGCAGCGGTGGCGCGCACTACCGGCATGAAGCTGGCGCTGGACGGCGATCTGATTATCTATGGCTCCGATAAGGCGGGTGCAACAGAACTGGCGGTACGCACGCTGGCGGGGCAAATCGATATGAGCCCTCGGGCGATCCGTCGCGATTTAGAAAAGGGCGATAAGCTGGAGTTTGAAAAAAGCGAACTGTGGAAGCAGGTCTTCTCGCTGGCCGATAAACAGGCCGGGCGCCGAATGCCGCGTGAAATGCTGCCCGGCATCCGTCTGGAAAGCCCGAAAATCACCCGCAACCTCACTACCGCCTGGTTTGCCCAGCGGGTTAACAGCCGCTATCAGCAATGCATGGCGCGGCGTTAAAAAAATGCCCGTGACGTTAATCCATCACGGGCGGGCCGTTTTGTTATAAGGGATAATGCTCTGGCTTAGCGCTGCTGCTCCAGCTGGAAGGTGGAAACCGTATCGGCCAGCTGGCGCGCCTGATCTTCCAGCGAGGCGGCGGCAGCCGACATTTGCTGCACCAGCGCGGCGTTTTGCTGCGTAACGCCATCCATCTCATTGACCGCCACGCTGACCTGACTGATGCCCTGCGACTGCTCATCGGAAGCATTAACGATTTCGTCGATAATCGATTGCACCGCCGCCACGGACTCGGTCATGGTTTTCATGGTTTTGCCGGTCTCATTCACCAGCGAGACGCCGGTGCTGACCCGTGACGAGGACTCGTCGATCAGCGCGGTGATCTCTTTTACCGCATTGGCGGAACGCTGCGCCAGATTACGCACTTCAGAAGCCACTACCGCAAAGCCGCGTCCCTGTTCACCGGCACGCGCCGCCTCTACCGCCGCGTTCAGCGCCAGAATATTGGTCTGAAAAGCGATGCTGCTGATCAGGCTGGTGATATCACCGATTTTGCGCGAGCTTTCGTCAATCTGCGCCATGATCTCTACCACCTGCTGTACCAGCGCCTCGCCGCGTCCGGCTATTGCCGTGGCGTTGTCGGTCAGCTCCGTGGCCTGGTGCGCGTTATCGGCATTCAGCTTCACCGTGGCGGTTAGCTCCTCCATGCTGGCTGCCGTCTCCTGTAGCGCGGAAGCCTGCTGCTCAGTGCGTGCAGAGAGATCGAGGTTGCCGCTGGCGATTTCGCTTGCGCCGCTGCGTACCGAGGCACTGGCGGTCATGATCTCGCTCACCATGCTACGCAGCTGCTGTTGCATGGTTTGCATGGCGTAAAAAATACTTTGCTGATCTTTCGCCTGCACATTGATGGTGCGGCTTAAATCGCCTTGTGCAACCGCCAGAGCAAGGCTTGCTGCTTCGGCCGGTTCGCCGCCAACGGGACGTGCGATTTTACGACTGAAGATCAGGCCCAGCACGCCGCAGACCACCACAATGCTGACCAGCATCAACACCAGTGCCCAGATAAGCTGACGGTTAGCGGCGGCCATGACATCACTGACTGGTGCGACAATCGCCAGCTGCCATGGCGTTTCGCTGTTGCCGATATGGATTGGTTGCCAGCTAATAAATGTGGCTTGCTTCAGGAACGGATCCTGATATTCATGCACCGTGAGGTTTTCACCTTTTTCTCCCTGCCAGGCTTTGCCTGCCAGCGATGGATCGGGGCTGGCGATAACTTTACCCTGATGCGACAGCAGCATCGCATAACCCTTGCCCTGCCACGGCTTGATGGCGCCAATCACTTTTTGCAGTGTCTCCAGCGAGAAGTCAGCGGTGACCACGCCTTTGAACTGACCATCCTTGATGATCGGCGCGGCAACCGAAGTCAGCATCACCTCTACGCCGTTATAGGGATAATGATAAGGTTCGAGGATCACATCTTTCATGCGCTGACGCGGCAGCAGGTAATAGTCACCAATACCCGGCTTCTCATAGTCTACCAGGTTATGGAGCGCGAGCTGCCCCTCACTGTTGCGATCGGTATAGCGTGCATAGCGACCGGTAGCATCCTGGTCCGGCTGGCCTGCAAATTCCGCATCTCTGCCGTCAAACGCGTTGGGTTCAAAGGCCAGTGCGACTGAAAGGTAATCCTGATGCGAACCCAGCGTAGCGGTCAGCATACGATCCAGCGCCCGGCGCTCCGGCACGCCCGCCTCTTTTAAGCTCCAGCTGTCATTACCCAATGCACGCGCAGTGTGTAATGCCTCGTCGAGCTTGTTTTGCACCTGTTGCGCGTTGGCCCTGGCGATTTGCTGCAGGTAATCCTGCGCCAGCTGGCGCTGCTGATCGCGTGACTGGCTACTGAGTAAGCCGATAGTGAGAATAAACCCGAGGGAGATGGTAATGACGCCGGTTAGCAGCATCAGGGTCTGGGTGCGCATTTTGCGCCGACTGGCAGATAAAGTGGTCATGTCATTCCCCGGAAAAGTAAAAAATTAAAATAACCTCCTGTCAGTGAGTGTCCTTCTGTACAGCTTATCGGCAATAAATTAATAAAGTTGAGTGATGATTACATATACTTACTTTATCCGTTGCGTTTATTAGCGAGATATGCATAGTTCGTCAAATCTATGCCACACTTGAGAGACCTGTTACTTCACATAATTAGGGGGATCAATGAATCGATTTCCACACTCGCAAGAGACTATCGTGCAGCGCGCCGGTACCGGCCTGCAAACTTACATGGCGCAGGTTTATGGCTGGATGACTTGTGGTCTGCTGCTGACTGCCTTTATTTCCTGGTATGCGGCGAATACGCCTGCGGTAATGGAGCTGGTATTCGCCAACCGTATTACGTTTTTTGGGCTGATCATTGCGCAACTGGCGGTGGTATTTGTGCTTTCAGGCATGGTGCATAAGCTTAGTGGTGCGGTGGCCACTGCGCTGTTTATGCTCTATTCAGCAATGACCGGTTTAACCTTAGCCAGTATTTTTCTGGTGTATACCTATTCATCTATCGCCAGCACCTTCTTTGTCACCGCCGGGATGTTCGGTGCCATGAGCTTTTGGGGCTACACCACCAAACGCGATCTCAGCAAAATGGGCAGCATTTTATTTATGGCGTTGATTGGCCTGCTACTGGCTTCGCTGGTTAACTTCTGGCTGAAAAGCCCGGCGCTGATGTGGGCGATTACCTATATTGGCGTGTTGGTGTTTGTCGGCCTGACGGCCTATGACACGCAAAAGCTAAAGGCAACAGGAGAAAATATTGATACGCGTGATAAAGAGAACCTGCGCCGCTATTCAATTATGGGCGCGTTAACGCTCTATCTGGACTTTATCAACCTGTTCCTGATGCTGCTGCGCATCTTTGGCAACCGTCGCTAGAGGTATGCTGCGCATCTTTCACAATCGCCGCCAGGGCATATTGCGCATCTGCGGCAACCGTCGGCAGAGCAGCACCAGACCTGTATTCAGGCCAGTGCCCCTTGTAGAGTAAGTAACCCCGCTGCGGGTAAATAAAGCACCGGAAGATCCGTTTTTCGGTGCTTTATTTTTTGGTGAAAAAGCAGAGCTGCAAGAGGCACCTCCATGCCAGCTATTATTTCGCTAAAATGTGAAGAGAGTCATAAGGCCAGGTCAAGCAGAGACAATTTTCAGTGGCCGATAAATATTCCCTCCTTAAGTGATGTCGTATACTCCTCTCAGGCAATGAAATGCTTATTTATTGTTTAACGCTTGTTCCGTTAGATTAACAGCCAAAGAAGGCGCTTCTTCGAATCAGTGATTTATTCGGGATATAAGGATTTTGTTATGGGAAAGAAAACGATTTACTTGTTTTGTTCCGCTGGAATGTCTACTTCGTTGCTTGTTTCTAAAATGAAAGCGCAGGCGCTGAAATATGAGGTCCCGGTCATCATTGAAGCATTTCCGGAGTCGCTGGCGGCTGAAAAAGCTCCCGAGGCGGATCTTATTCTGTTGGGACCGCAAATAGCCTGGATGCTGAAGGATATTCAAAAATTCGTGCCAGAGAAACCGGTTGAGGTTATTGACTCAGCGTTATATGGCAAAATAGATGGATTAGGCGTATTAAAATCGGCCGTCGCCGCAATAAAAAAAGCAGCCGGAAATTAAAGCAGGTTTATTTTTCGTCAAAGAGACTCTTTTCACGCCTGGCCGCCAGACTGGCGGCATAAAAGGAAAATAAAATGAGTAAACTCATTGATTCACTTGAAAGGGTGCTGCTTCCCTGCGCCATAAAACTGGGGAAGCAGCCGCACGTTAACGCCATTAAAAACGGATTTATTAAACTGATGCCGCTGACCCTGGTCGGGGCGATGTTTGTCCTTATTAATAACGTATTTCTGAGCTTTGGCGCAGGCTCATTTTTTTATTCCCTGGGAATTCGCCTGGATCCGGCAACCATTGAAACGCTAAATGGATTAAAAAGCATCGGCGGCAACGTTTATAACGGCACGCTGGGAATTATGTCGTTAATGGCGCCTTTTTTTATCGGCGGCGCGCTGGCGGAAGAGCGTAAAGTTGATATGCTGGCGGCAGGCGTGCTGGCCGTAGCCGCCTTTATGACCGTCACACCCTATAACGCAGGGGACGCCTATGCCGTTGGGGCAAACTGGCTGGGCGGCGCTAATATTATTTCCGGCATTGTCATTGGTTTGATTACGGCTGAAATGTTTGCCTTTATTATCCGGCGCAACTGGGTGATTACGCTACCGGAAAGCGTACCTGAATCCGTATCCCGTTCATTCTCGGCGTTGATTCCCGGTTTTATTATCCTCTCTGTTTTCGGCATTGTTTCGTGGGTGCTGGCACTATCCGGCAGCAATTTCCATCAAATTATTATCGACTCCATCTCTACGCCATTGGCCTCAATGGGCGCGGTGGTTGGCTGGACCTACGTTATCTTCACCTCGCTGCTGTGGTTCTTTGGCGTGCATGGCTCGCTGGCGCTGGCGGCGCTGGACAGCGGTATTATGACCCCGTGGGCGCTGGAGAATGTCGCCATCTACACCCAATATGGTTCGGTCGAGGCGGCGCTGGCTGCTGGTAAAACCTTTCATGTCTGGGCCAAACCCATGCTCGATTCCTATATTTTTCTTGGCGGCACCGGCGCCACGCTGGGCTTGATTATCGCTATTCTTATCGGCTCGCGACGTGCCGATCATCGTCAGGTGGCAAAACTGGCGCTTCCTTCCGGCATCTTCCAGATCAACGAGCCCGTGCTTTTCGGCCTGCCGATTATCATGAACCCGGTGATGTTTATCCCCTTTATGTTGGTCCAGCCCGTGCTGGCGGCGATAACGCTGGCTGCATATTACTTAGGGATCATTCCGCCCATTACCAATATCGCGCCCTGGACCATGCCAACCGGCCTTGGCGCCTTCTTTAATACTAACGGAAGTATTGCGGCTCTGCTGCTGGCGCTGTTCAACCTGTGCATCGCCACGCTGATCTATCTGCCTTTCGTGGTGATTTCCAACAAAGCCAACAGCGCTATTGCCCAGCAAGAGAGCGAAGAAGATATCGCTAAGGCGTTGAAATTTTGATTACCGGGGCTGAAACCCTTTCAGCCCGCGTTAACTCCCTTAATGTTGCGAGGTAAACATGTTTAATCTGGATAATCAGGCTGAAGCCGCACAGCAAACCGAGGAGCTGGAAGAGGTGGTGATGGGGTTAATCATCAACGCCGGGCAGGCCCGCAGTCAGGCCTACGCCGCCCTGAAACAGGCAAAAGCGGGAAACTTTGCACAGGCGCAGGCGCTGATGACATCGTCCCATCTGGCGCTAAATGAGGCGCACCGCATACAAACCCGGCTGATTGAAGAGGATCAGGGCACCGGTAAAACCCACCTTAGCCTGATCCTGGTGCATGCGCAGGACCATCTGATGACCTCAATGCTGGCGCGTGAGCTTGTGACGGAACTCATTGAGCTGCATGAAAAAATAAAATAACGTGTGGAGTCACAATGATGCAGCCACGGGTATTGAGCATGGAGATTAAAACGGCGCATGAAAGCCAACTGTTTGACGGCCAAAATTTTCATGTGTTTATCTACAACAAAACCGAAAGCATCTCCGGGCTGCATGAGCATGACTATTATGAATTCACCGTGGTGCTTACCGGACGTTATTATCAGGAGATAAACGGCAAAAGAGTGCTGTTAGAGCGGGGCGACTTTGTTTTTATTCCGTTGGGTTCAAACCACCAAAGCTTCTATGAGTTTGGCGCTGCCAGAATATTAAATGTCGGCATCAGCAAGGCCTTTTTCGATCGCCACTATTTGCGCCTGCTGCCGCCTCATTTTGTCGCTTCGCAGGTTTATCAGATCAAAAGCGAGTTTCTTAACTATATCGAAACCATGGTTTCTTCGCTCAACTTCAGAAACGGCGAATTTAATGAGTTTCTGGAGATGGTAACCTTTTATATTGTCAACCGACTGCGGCATTACCGCGAAACGGAAGCGATAACGCATATTCCACCCTGGCTGGAGACCACGGTTGAGAAAATGCATGATAAAGCCTGGTTCGGCGATAATGCGCTGGCAAATATGGTAGCGATCTCCGGAAAGTCGCAGGAGTATTTAAATCGCGCCACACAGCGTTATTATGGCAAGACGCCAATGCAAATCATTAATGAGATACGTATCGACTTTGCGAAAAAACAACTTGAAATAACCAACTACTCGGTAACGGATATCGCTTTTGAGTCTGGATATAGCAGCCCAAGCCTGTTTATTAAAAATTTCAAACGGCTAACCTCTTTTACGCCGAAGCATTACCGAAAACAGCTGTGCCGTATGAATTAGCCTGGCGCTAACCGTCTCAGGCTGGATTCAAATATTTATTTGCTGATTTAATTTGCAGTGCCGCGCCACTGTACAGGAGTTCCTATGAGCAAAAAAGTGAAAGTCGTCACCATTGGCGGAGGCAGCAGTTATACCCCGGAATTACTGGAAGGTTTTATTAAGCGCTACGATGAATTACCCGTTAGCGAGTTATGGCTGGTGGATGTTGAGGCGGGTAAAGAGAAGCAGGATATTATATTCGATCTCTGCCTGCGCATGATTAAACGTGCCGGCGTGCCGATTACGCTCTATAAAACCCTCGACCGTCGCGCCGCGTTGGTTAATGCTGATTTTGTTACCACGCAGCTACGCGTAGGGCAATTAAAAGCGCGCGAACTGGATGAGCGTATTCCGCTCAGCTATGGCTATCTGGGACAAGAAACCAACGGGGCTGGCGGGTTATTCAAAGGGCTGCGCACCATTCCGGTGATTTTCGACATCATCAAAGATGTAGAGGAGATTTGTCCGCAGGCGTGGATCATCAACTTTACCAATCCGGCAGGCATGGTAACCGAAGCGGTGTTTCGCCATACCGGCTTTAAACGATTTCTTGGCGTATGCAATATCCCGGTTGGGATGAAAATGTTTATCCGCAACGTGCTGCAGGTAGCGCCGCAGGATAACCTGTCGATCGATCTCTTTGGCCTAAACCATATGGTGTTTATCAAAGATGTTCTGGTTAACGGCACCTCGCGTTTTGCTGAACTGCTGGAAGGCGTGGCTTGCGGAACGCTGAAGGCCAGCGGCGTAAAAAACATTTTTGATTTGCCGTTCAGCGCCGGGTTAATCCGCTCGCTGAAGCTGATCCCCTGTTCCTATCTGCTTTACTACTTCAGGCAAAAAGAGATGCTGGCTATTGAGACGGCCGAGTTCTACAAGGGCGGCGCGCGCGCAACGGTGGTGCAACAGGTTGAGAAGCAGCTTTTCGAGCTGTATAAAAATCCTGAGTTAGACACGAAACCCAAAGAGCTTGAGCTGCGCGGCGGGGCTTATTACTCCGATGCGGCATGCGAAGTGATAAGCGCCATCTATAACAACAAGCAAACCGAACATTACGTCAACTTCCCGCATAAGGGCCATATCGATAACATTCCAGCCGACTGGGCGATTGAAATGACCTGTACCATCGGGCGCGACGGTGCCACGCCCACCTCACGCATCAAACATTTTGATGAGAACGTCCTCGGGCTGATTTATACCATCAAGAGCTTTGAGGTGGCGGCCAGCAGGGCGGCGCTGAGCGGTGAATTTAATGATGTGCTGCTGGCGCTGAACCTGAATCCGTTGATTCACTCCGATAAGGATGCGGAAAGCCTGGCGCGCGATATGCTGCTGGCGCATCAGGCCTATCTGCCTGAATTTGCCCAGGCGATAGCTCAGCTGAAATAACCCGGTATCGGCGCCTGCTTCGGCGAGGCGTTCTCAAAGGGAGAATTATGGATAAATTGTTGATCGTAAACGCCGATGATTTTGGCCTTAGCAGAGCGCAAAATTACGGCATCATCGAGGCATACCGCGACGGCATTGTGACCTCCACGACCGCCATGATGAATGCGGCAGGCGCAGAGCATGCCGCAGCCTTAAGCATGCTCCATCCTGAACTGGCCGTGGGCATGCACTTTGTCTTAACGCTGGGGAAGCCGCTTTCAGCGATGCCGAAATTAGTCAATGCGCAGGGCGAACTTGATAAAAGGATCTGGCAAAGAGCACAGACGGATACCTTGCCGCTGGAAGAGATCCAGCAAGAACTGGCCAGGCAGTTTGCACGCTTTATCGCCTTGTTTGGTTATGCGCCGACCCACATCGACAGCCATCACCATGTCCATATGATCCCGCAAATCTTTCCTATCGTCGAAGCGTTCGCGAAAGAGAAGGGAGTAGCGATACGCATCGATCGTCGCGAGATAACCGCGCATGGCATTAAGCTTCAGGGCGCAAAAAGCACGCAGGATTTCGCCACTGACTTTTACGGGGAGGCGATTACGGAAGCGTTACTGCTGGAGACGCTGGATAGGGCGCAGGCACGCGGGGTGCAATCTCTTGAGGTTATGTGTCATCCCGCCTTTATCGATCGCCCGCTTCTTACCAGCAGTTATTGTTGGCCACGGCTGGATGAACTTGATGTGCTTACGTCAGCATCGTTGAAATATGCGATTGCCGAACGGGGTTATCGGCTGGGAACATTCAGGGATCTATAGCTGCCGTTTTTAGCGGAAAGGCGTGCTGTCTGCGCATGTAGCTCAAACCCGGCATCATCAGCGTGATGCCGGGTGATATGGTTACTGTGTGAGTTTGCTGTGCGAGTTTAGCCTGTCGTCCGTTTCGTGTCGTTCCTGGTGCTTATCCTGTTCCGCCGGTTGCTCGTTATCTTGCTGCTGCATTTTTCGCTCGTTTTTTACCCGCAGATGTTTCGCCCGGCTTTCCAGCCACAGGTAAAGCACCAGTGCCAGTAGCAGCGGCAGGATAAAGTAGAGCACGCGATAGGCGAGCAGGGCGGCGATAATCTGCCCATGACCAGTATGCTCATCACGCAGCAACGCCAGAAATACCGCTTCCAGCACGCCGATACCGGCCGGGATATGGACTATCACCCCGGCGATACTGCTGATCAGTAACACGCCCAGCACTACCGGATAATTCACTTCCTGTCCCAGCAGCAGCCAGATGATTGCCCCCATGACCATCCAGTTAGCGCTGGAGATAGCAAACTGAAACAGCGCCATACGCAGCGAAGGCAACGCCAGTTTTTGCCCTTTGACTGTCCAGCGACGTCGTTTAGAAAAGGCGCAGGCGCCCAGGTAGGCAAGAACCAGCAGCGCCAGAATACCGCCGATCAACCGCAGCGTCCCTTCGCCAATAAACCAGCCGGGCGGTACCGGCACCATACCGGCGGTAAAAATAATTCCCGCCAGCAGGATATAGCCGAGCCAGTTGGTGGCGATACTGAGAGAAAAAATACGGGTGATAGTGCTGCCGCTCAGCCCCAGCCGGGAGTAAAGCCGATAGCGCATCGCAACGCCGCCCACCCAGGTACTTAGCGTCAGGTTAAAGGCGTAACAGATAAACGACACCAGCATCACCTGACGTTTGGCCAGCTTATGACCGCAGTAGGCGCGGCCAATCAGATCATAGCCGCCGTAAGCGAGATAACTCAGGATCACCAGACCCACCGCGCTGAGAACCGCTATGCGGTTATAGTTGACGATCACTTTCCAGACATCTTCCCAGTCTACTTTGCCGGCATAGACTCCCAGCAGTACAATAACCGCAATAAAGAACAGCCAGGTGAGGATTTTTTTGGCCAGCTTCCATTTGGGATGGGCTTTTGACATCAGGATTTTACCCCTTGTTTTTCGCTATCAACGCGATCCTGGGTTTCCAGTTCCGGCTGAACCGGCGGCGGTACCTGCTTTACTTTAGGCGTATGGGCAGGCAACCAGCCGGCAATAGCAGGGAAATGGCGCAGGAAGTGGAAAACAATCACGCTTTTAGTCAGCTGCAGCCAGGTGCGCTTCGGTAGTTTATCTTCCCGTACGCGCACACAGTCTTTCTGTAACAGCTGCTCCAGATTATCGCGCAGCGTCTGGTTAAACTGTCGATCATGAATAATCAAATTTGCTTCCAGATTCAGCGACAGGCTAAGCGGATCGAGATTACTGGAGCCGACCGTGGCCCACTGTTGATCCTGTACCGCTACCTTTCCGTGTAGCGGACGGCGAATATATTCATACACCTCCACGCCGCCTCCTACCAGGTAGTTATACAGCAGCTCCGCGCCTACTTTAACAATCGGCATATCGGGTTCGCCCTGTACGATCAGACGCACGCGCACGCCGCGCTGGGCGGCATTTTTCATCTCGCGCAGCAGGCGATAGCCGGGGAAAAAGTAGGCGTTGGCGATAATCACATCCTGTTTAGCGTTGCTGAGCATCTCCATATAGTGCTGTTCAATATCGTCGCGATGTTTATCATTATCGCGAAAAACAAACAGCGCCTGCGCATCGCCGGGCTTCTGGTTGCGCGCCGGGCGATGAGAGCGTTGCCCCCACCAGCGACGCGTATTCGCTTCGCTGCCAAAAGCCTCCGCCACAAAAGCACCGATATCGTCGACAATCGGCCCTTTAACCTCAACGGCGTAATCCTGCTTGGCTTCCGGACCGAAATCGGTGTTGTGCTCGGCGGAAAAGTTAATGCCGCCGACAAAGGCGATAACGCCGTCGACAACCACAATTTTACGGTGCAGCCGACGGAAGACATTGGTGCGCATGCCCATCACCAGCGGGCGAGGGTCATAATAGAGAAAGCGCACGCCAGCAGAGGTAAGGCTGGAAATAAACTCATCCGACAGATCGGGTGAACCGTAGCCATCAACCATCAGCTCGATTTTTACGCCGCGCTTCGCGGCAGCCAGCAGTTCGCGATGCAGCGCCTTGCCAACGTTATCCTCAAACAGAATAAAGGTTTCCAGCAGCACACTTTGCTTTGCGCGCTGAATCGCCCCAAATACGCGTGGGAAAAACTGTTCACCGTTTTCCAGTAACTGGATACGGTTACCATCGCGCCAGTTCATTGTCATAAGTGAATCTCCACAGCCAGCGGCGCATGATCGGAAAGATGAGACCAGGGCCGCACAGGTAATGCCCAGGGATGACTGGTTGCGGCGTTACGCACATAAATACGATCGAGGCGCAACAGCGGAAAACGCGCCGGGAAAGTGCGCGCCGGGCGTCCGTGCTTACGGCTGAATACCTCATCAAGATTGGCGCAACGTTTTAACATTTTATTGGCGCGCATTTGCCAGTCATTAAAATCACCTGCCACCACCAGCGGCGCATCGGAGGGCAGGGCGGCGATCATCTCGCACATCATCTTCATTTGCGCATGGCGATGCGCATCGCGCAGACCAAGGTGAACGCACATAACATGCAGCGTCTGATCGCGGTCAGGAAGCTGTAACTGACAGTGCAGTACGCCGCGCCTCTCGGTGCCCGCTACTGAAATATCGCGGTTCTCATACTCAACGATTGGGAAGCGGGAAAGCACTGCGTTGCCGTGATGCCCTTCAGGATAGACAGCGTTACGTCCGTAAGCGAAATCGTTCCACATGGTATCAGCGAGAAACTCATAGTGCGGGGTGTCCGGCCAGTTTTCCACCTGCAGTGGATGCACAGCGTGCGTACCCATTACCTCCTGTAAAAAAACGATATCAGCGGACGTCGCGCGTACTGCTTCGCGCAGTTCAGGTAAAATAAAGCGCCGGTTGAAAGTAGTGAAACCCTTATGTGTATTAATTGTCAGGACTTTAAAGGAAAATCCTTGCGCTTTTTGTGACATACTGGGGGCGCTCTCCTTTTGATTTTGATTTCCGATAAAGTGTAGTCTTTGTCACAAAAGGGCGCTGACTTCCGCCGCGTTTTGCGGCATTGTCCGAAAACTGCGTTACATTATGGACATCCGTCGTTGGCTTTGCCGACTACTTGGATCGCATTTAAACGCGATCAGGAGAAGAGAATGAAATGGTTTAACCGTATACAGATTGCCACTGGCCAACCCTGTCTGCACATTTCTTTGCATCTGGTGATGCTTGTGGCTCTGGTTTGGGGCTGGCGGGAACGGGCGTTGGTTGAAGTGAGCAGCGTACTGGTTGCCGCCTATGCTGCGGTATTTATCGCTATGCTGCTGACGCAGCGTATACCGCGTCTGCGGCGCACCGGTGATTTTTTAGAAGAGATCACCACCACCTACTATTTCGGCGCGGCGATGCTGCTGCTGTTTTTGGTTTCACGCATCCTGCATAACAATCTGCTGCTGGCCTGTCTGGGGTTGGTGATGCTGGCAGGACCGGCGCTGGTTTCGCTGCTGGTGAAAGAGCCGCCGCCGCGTATCGAAAAGAAACGTAGCTAAGCCTGCTGCTCTTCTGCTGTCAGGGCCGCCTTGTGCGGCCCTGGTTTTTTCTGCCGCACACGCTTTTTGACGCCACAGCGCCACGCCGCTATCGCCCCGACGTGTAAACTGTTACACTGATCTCATTACGCACCGTAGTTTGTGCCCTTTCAACCGCTTGCTCAACAAGCGTCATGATCTCCCCCCTGGAAACTGCACCGTTAACGACGGTCAGGGTGGAACCGGAGTTGAACCCCTATGTCCTTTGATTCTCTCGGCCTGAACGCCGATATTTTGCGTGCCGTGGCCGAGCAAGGCTATCGTGAGCCTACCCCTGTACAGCGCCAGGCTATCCCGGTGGTACTGGAAGGTCGCGACCTGATGGCCAGTGCCCAAACCGGCACCGGCAAGACGGCAGGCTTTACGCTGCCTATTCTGCAGCGTCTGAGCGCGAAACCGCTGGCGGCGAAAAGCCGTCGCCCGGTACGCGCATTAATTCTTACCCCGACGCGTGAACTGGCGGCGCAGGTAGGCGAAAACGTACGCGACTACAGTAAATATCTGAGTCTGCGCTCGCTGGTGGTATTTGGCGGCGTCAGCATCAACCCGCAGATGCTGAAACTGCGTGGCGGCGTGGATGTGCTGGTGGCAACGCCGGGCCGTCTGCTCGATTTGGCGCAGCAAAATGCAGTCGATCTGTCACAGGTAGAAATCCTGGTGCTGGATGAAGCGGACCGCATGCTCGATATGGGCTTTATTCATGATATCCGCCGCGTTCTGGCGCGCCTGCCGGCGAAACGTCAGAATCTGCTGTTTTCCGCCACCTTCTCCGACGAAATTAAAGGTCTGGCGGAAAAACTGCTGGATAACCCCAGCCAGGTTGAAGTTGCGCGTCGCAATACCGCTTCTGAACAGATTACTCAGCATGTGCATTTTGTTGATAAAAAACGCAAGCGGGAACTGCTGTCGCTGATGATTGGCCAGGGCAACTGGCAGCAGGTGCTGGTATTTACCCGCACCAAACATGGCGCGAACCATTTAGCCGAGCAGTTGAATAAAGATGGCATTACTGCCGCTGCGATCCATGGTAATAAAAGCCAGGGCGCGCGTACTCGTGCGCTGAGCGACTTTAAAGGCGGTCAGATTCGTGTGCTGGTGGCGACCGATATCGCCGCGCGCGGCCTGGATATTGAAGAGCTGCCGCACGTCGTTAACTATGAACTGCCCAACGTGCCGGAAGATTATGTGCACCGCATCGGTCGTACCGGTCGCGCCGCCGCAACCGGCGAAGCGATATCGCTGGTCTGTGTGGATGAGCACAAGCTGCTGCGTGATATTGAGCGTGTACTGAAGCGTGAAATTCCACGTATGGCGCAGCCAGGTTTTGAGCCGGATCCGAGCATTAAAGCGGAGCCGATCCTCAATGGCCGCCAGCAGCGTGGCGGCGGCGGTGGACGTAGCCAGGGCGGTCGCGCTCAGGGCGGCGATCGTCAGCCTTCAGGCCAGCGTCAATCCGCTTCAGCGGATCGTCAGCCGCGTCGCGCTTCCGGCGAACGTGATGGCAATCAGCCGCGTCGCGCCTCTGGCGATGGCAGCAATCCGCGCCGCGCTTCCGGCGAACGTGATGGTAATCAGCCGCGTCGCGCTTCTGGCGATGGCAGCAATCCGCGCCGCACTTCCGGCGACAGCAGCCATCCACGCCGTCTTTCCGGCGATGGCAATCAGCCGCGCCGCACTTCCGGCCAGCGCCCGGCACAGGCGCGTAGCGATAAGCCTTCCGGCAATCGTTAATTTCGCCTGGCTAAAAACGGCTACCCTTGCGGTAGCCGTTTTTTTTGCTGCATACCGCGTTAGCTTCCCGCTGTTTTTTTATCCGCTTCTGTAATAAACGCCTGCCCGGGTGATTCTCACTTTCAGGCAAAAGGCGTAAACTTGCGCGTCAATTTTGTCAAAGGTATTTCTCATGCGGGTGTTACTGGCGCCGATGGAAGGCGTACTTGATTCTCTGGTACGCGAATTACTGACCTCAGTGAATGATTACGATCTTTGCATCACCGAATTTTTACGCGTGGTGGATCAGCTGCTGCCGGTAAAATCTTTTCTGCGTCTCTGCCCGGAGCTACAGCACCAAAGCCGTACCTCTTCCGGCACCTTAGTCAGAGTTCAGCTGTTGGGACAGCATCCGCAGTGGCTGGCGGAGAACGCGGCGCGGGCGGTAGAGCTGGGTTCGTGGGGCGTCGATCTCAACTGTGGCTGCCCCTCGAAGCTGGTGAACGGCAGCGGTGGCGGGGCTACGCTGCTGAAAGATCCGGAGCTGATCTATCGCGCGGCTAAAGCAATGCGCGAAGCGGTGCCCGCTACGCTGCCGGTAACGGTAAAGGTGCGTCTTGGCTGGGACTCTGGCGAGCGACGTTTTGAAATTGCCGATGCGGTACAGCAGGCAGGCGCCAGCGAACTGGTGGTGCACGGGCGCACCAAAGAGGATGGCTACCGTGCCGAGGCGATTAACTGGCAGGCGATTGGTGAAATCCGTCAGCGTTTATCGATCCCGGTGATTGCCAACGGTGAAATCTGGGACTGGCAAAGTGCACAGGCATGTATGGCGACAACCGGCTGCGATGCGGTAATGATTGGTCGTGGCGCGCTTAACGTGCCTAACCTGAGCCGGGTTATTAAAGAGAATGCGCCGCCGATGCCCTGGCCGCAGGTGATGGCGCTGCTGCATCGCTACACCCGGCTGGAAAAGCAGGGCGATACCGGGATGTACCATGTGGCACGTATCAAACAGTGGCTGGGCTATCTGCGCAAAGCATATCCGCAGGCGGATATGCTGTTTACTACCGTCCGCACCCTGAAAAACTCCCCGGAGATCGCGGCGGCGATCGATCGTCAGTGCCAGCTGGCCGAGGCTTTATCACTTAACGAGGCGTTATAGCATTACCAGCAGCGTATAAAACAGCGCGGCCATTAGCGCGCAAGCCGGTAATGTCAGCAGCCATACCAGGCCCATGCGTTTCAGCGTTTGCCACTGCAGGGCGCTGCGATTCGCCACCATGCTGCCTGCGACGCCGCAGGTCAGCACCTGAGTAGTGGAAACCGGCAGGCCAAACTGCTCCGCCACGCCTAATGTTGTCATGGTGACCAGTTCGCTGCTGGCGCCCTGCGCTGCGCTAAGCGGCGCTTTACCGGTGCGTTCGCCAATGGTAATAGCGATGCGCTGCCAGCCGGTCAAGGTACCCAATCCCAGCGCCAGCGCCACCATGATTTTTACCCACCAGGGGATTAGGCTGCTGGCGTGATTTAACTGTCCGGCCATCGCCGTCAGCAGTGCGCGCTCATTATGCGTCAGCGGCACAGGGCTGTTTACCAGCTGATGCAGGGTTTTGCTGGTCAGCGACATTTGCAGGCGCAGGCGGGTTGCCTCACTTGTTGAGAGCCGATCGAAGCGGGTCAGGGCGCTCAGCTGTTGATGCAGGCTGCCCGTCACTTTGCCCAGCGCTGGCAATACCTCTTGCTGCCAGCGCTGCTGCTGTAAATAGCGCTGCAGTTCACTTTCTGCCATCGGCAGTGTGAGATCGCTGCGCTGCGGCAGCTGCGCCTGCGCCTGTGCGGTCAGCACGGTTAAGCTGGCTATTTCGCGCTCCGGCAGAGTGCGGTTCAGGGCAAACGTGCCCGGCAGCGCGATCAGCAGGATGACCATAATCAATCCCATACCTTTCTGCCCGTCGTTGGCTCCGTGCGCGAAAGAGACGCCGCTGCTGGTCAGCAGCAGCATGCCGCGCAGCCAGAGCGGAGGAGGGCGTTGCAGATCGGCAGCCTGAGTGAGCTGGCGATTCGGCAATAGCGCCTTCATTGCCAGCAGCAGCAGCCCGGCGGCGACAAAACCCAGCACCGGCGACAGCAGCAGCGCCCAGCCAGCCCAGCCAGCCTGATGCCAGTCGATGCCGGTCAACGCGCCATTGCCGTTCAGCAAGCTACTGGCACCGCCCACGCCTACCATCGCTCCCAGCAGCGCATGAGAAGAGGAGGAAGGGATAGCGAAATACCAGCTGGCAAGATTCCAGCTAATCGCCGCCAGCAGCAGGGCATAAATCAGCGCGTAGCCATGACGGGCATCCAGTTGCAGCAGTCCCTCTGCTGGCAGCAGAGATATGACGCCCCAGGCCACCACGCCGCTTGCCAGCAGCACGCCCAACATATTCGCAATGGCGGAAATCAGCACTGCCCGCCCCGGGGAGAGCGTACCGGTATAAATTACTGTCGTAACGGCATTGGCGGTATCGTGCACGCCGTTAACAAAAACAAAGCCCAGAGCCAACAGCAGGGCGCCGCTCAGCAGCAGGTCAGGAGTAAAAACGTTGCCCGAGGCGCGCATCTCAGCCGCAAGCTGTGCCATCATCCAGCCGATCGCTACCAGCAAAAGCAGGCCAGCCATTGCCATTCGCAGACGCTGTTGTCGACCGGATCGTGCCGGATAAAGCGTGGGGAAGCGTGAGGTATAGCGGGCAAAGGTGCTGTAATCGCTCATATCACACCGTAAAATTATGGAATGCTCCTGTGGTGATACGCTTTTTATATGACAACAGTATGACGTGATGGAAAGGCCGGCAGCAAAGACATTCCCTGCGCACGGCAAGCCACAACCGCAAAGAGAGTGAGATAAAGCGTCAAGGGAGAAATTAATGCGGCCTAATAACAGTAAGCCGCTTTCATATTGTTATGATCTGTTGTTCAGATAACGATTAGCGAATAAATCAGTGCTGCCTGATGAAATAGCATATCAGGGTGATAAAAAGAGAGTGGCAATTAGTCGCAGCCCGCCGAGATAAACGGTGGCGGGCTGCGTGACGGAGCAGGAATAACATTCCCTGGTGTGAAAAAAAAGAAAGAAGATATTTATTTATCACCTTCCAGGTGATGAAAGGATTATTGATAAAGTTTTATTTTCCGTCAACCGTTTATTTGTAGGCTACAGGATAAAAATAGATAATTTTATTTACGGTTAATGTCTGCTTAATGATAATTGATTTTGTGCTAATTAATAATTAACCTTAAAATAAAAGACATATTATTATTCAAACGAGATGGCGTTATTTATCATCCCGCCAGCGACGAGAAAGTGACGTTCACCGCGCCGGTAAATAGTGGTTTCAGAATTATCTTCTCTTTTACTGCTGCCGGTTCGCTGCCAGGCTTACTCCTTTGCCCGTCAGGGATCTAAGAAACCAGGCCATGCTCTATTTCAACATTTCCCGCCTCCTTTTTCCTGCCCTCTGGCTGGTTGCGCTGTGGTGCAGCGCAGCGATGGCCGACACCGTTTGGCTAAAAAATGGCGATCGCCTTAGCGGTAACGTACGCTCGCTGGAAGACGGAAAATTAATTATGGATACCGACTGGGGCGGTACGCTGTCACTAAACTGGCGCGCAGTCAGCACGCTTAACAGTAAAAACCTGGTTACTTTACGCAATAGTCAGACTGGAGAGAGTTATAGCGTCAAACTGGAGGCGGCTGAAGCGGGCTGGCTGACGGTGGTCAGCAGTAATCAGCAGGAAGAGAAGGTCGCGGTTTCCCGTATCGACGATTTTATGAAAGCGAAAGTCAAAAGCGAGCGGCTTAACTGGAGCGGCAACGTGGATGCAGGCATTAACCTGAAACACGCATCGACCGAAACGCAGGATACCCATTTCTCTTTCAACAATAAAATTAGCCAGGGTAAATGGCGGCATAATTCCGGCGCAACCTGGAATCGCGAAACAGAAGACGCCAGCGTCAAAACCTATAATTACAGCCTGCGCTATGCGATTGATTATACCTTTCGTGAACAGTTCTTCTGGCAGGGACGCGCCAGCTATAAGCGTGACTGGGTTGAAGATCTGGCGCATCAGGCGCTCATCGGCACCGGGCCAGGCTATCAATTCTGGGATAAATGGTAAAAAAAGGGCGATAATCATCGCCCTTTTTGATACTGCTTTATGCTCAGGAACCACTATTTTCGTCAGCAGGCGCTACAGGCTGAGATTGATCCACAGGCGCTGCAGGCGGTACCTGACCAGCTGGTGCTACAGGCTGAGCCTGATCCACCGGCGCAGGGTTGCCGTTTTGCTCGGCAGCATTGGTCGGCAGCGTCTGATTTGGTGCCTGGGTATCAGCATTTTGCGGAACCACTGGCTCAACCGGCGCTTCTTCCGCTAATCCGTTAACCTTCACCGGCATACCGGAGCGCGCTCTCATCGCCTGATCGACGATCGTCTGGTTTACGCTGGCGTCAGACAAGATTTTGCTCACCGCAGGCGTTAACGTGATCGGTACCGGCGCACGCGATTTAAACTGCTCTTCAGTAGTGGAGAGCGGATTATGGATCTCAACATAACGCGAACCATCCGGCTCTACCGACGCCTTAACCGGCTGATCGATAAACTGCACGCGCGTGCCAACCGGCACGTTATCGAACAGCCATTTAATATCGTCAGCACGCAGACGTACGCAGCCGTGGCTTACGCGCAGGCCAATACCGAAGTTAGCGTTGGTGCCGTGAATCGCATAGAGGCGACCGATATAAAGCGCATAAAGTCCCATCGGGTTATCCGGACCGGCCGGGAACACTTCAGGCAGCGTCTCGCCGCGCGCGGCGTACTCTTCATGCATTTTTTTGGTTGGCGTCCAGGTCGGGCCCGCTTTTTTGCGCTGCACGGTGGTGGTCCAGTCTACTGGGGTATCCTTGCCCAGTTCGCCAATGCCGATAGGCAGCACGACAACGGTTTTGGTGCCTTTCGGGTAATAATAGAGACGCATTTCGGCGCTGTTGATGACAATCCCTTCACGCGGCGCGTCGGGCAGAATCAACTGGTGGGGAATAATCAGTTTTGAACCGGCCTGCGGCAGATAAACGTCAACGCCGGGGTTGGCTTCGAGCATATTGCTCAGGCCCATTTGATATTGTGCAGCAAAAGCTTCCAGAGGAAGTTTGCTGTCCTGCGGGATGGTAATTTCCAGGTTTTCTCCCGTCAAACGGCTGTTGGCCGGAGGCAGAGGATAAACCACAGCAAGCGCCTGCTGGCTAAATGCCACCAGTGCTACTGCCAGTGAAGCGATCGCGCGAATGCTCTTTTTCATCTTATTTCAATTGATTAATGCCATTAAATGGCTTGTTAGAGAGTCGACCCAGGTGCGGCCATTGTGACCGGCTGCACATTATATGTGCATAACCTCTGATTGTGGAACCAGGATTTTTCGTAACCGCACCAGCTTTCCTTAACTCTATGTCATTTCACACAATCTTGCCGGGCCTGAAGGCATTTTTTACATTCAGGGCTGCCATTGCGGGTCATCGCCATCCAGTTTGCGATTCAGGAAAAAGGCGGCGCTGATCAAAGCCAGATGGCTGAGCGCCTGCGGAAAGTTGCCCAATGCGTAGCCATGAAAATCAAACTCCTCGGCATACAGGCCCAGCGGACTGGCGTAGCTCAGCAGCTTCTCAAACTCGAAATGCGCCTCCTCAACCCGTCCGGCCCGCGCCAGACACTCCACGTACCAGAATGAACAGGCCACAAAGGATCCCTCACGACCGCTTAGCGCATCGGCAGGCGTCTCTTCACGGTCATAGCGCCAGACCATACCGTCGCGCACCAGCTTCGCCTTGATCGCATCCAGCGTTGAGAGCCAGTCGGGATCGGTTGCGCCCACAAAGCGCACCAGCGGCATCAGCAACATCGAGGCATCCAGCGATTTACCGTGGCGCGTAGCGGTAAAGTGTCCCTGTTCAGGATCCCAAAAATCCTGCCAGATCTCCTGGCGAATTTCGCTGCGCACGCGATCCCAGCGCTCATAGGGCATCGGTAACGATCGTTTCATGCCAAGGCGCAGCGCACGATCCAGCGCCACCCAGCACATCAGGCGCGAGTGCAGAAAGTGTTGCGGTTCGCCGCGCATTTCCCAAATTCCGGCGTCCGGCTCCTGCCAGTGTTCGCACAGATAATCAATGGTGCTGCAGACGTTGCGCCAGCCGTGCTCAGAGATCGCCTCGCCATACTTGTTGGCAAGATAAACCGCATCCATCAGTTCGCCGTAAATATCGAGCTGCGTTTGCCGCCAGGCATCATTACCGATACGTACCGGACGCGAATCACCATAGCCGGAAAGATGCGGCAGCTCGCTTTCATGCAGCTCGGTGGCGCTGTCAAGGCGGTACATGACCTGCAGCCGCTCTTTGTCATGATGGCTGTTTTCCACGCAATGACCTACCCAGTGCGTAAAGCGTTTCGCTTCATCAACATAGCCAAGGCGCATCAGGGCATAAACGCTAAAAGAGGCATCGCGGATCCAGGAGGCGCGATAGTCCCAGTTACGTTCGCCGCCCAGCTCTTCCGGCAATCCGAAGGTTGCGGCGGCGGCAATCGAGCCGTGCTGCCATGAGGTCAGCAGCTTCAGCGCCAGCGACGAGCGTTTCACCATCTCCTGCCAGCGTCCGCGCCAGTTGCTTTGATGGCACCAGCTGCGCCAGTAACGTAGCGTTTCCTTAAAGCAGATATCGGTTTGCAGGTTATCCAGATGCTCATCCTGCGCGCAGCCGAAAATAAATTCCGCGTGCTCGCCCGTTTTCAGGGTAAAGCTCGCTACTGCCGCCTGACGATCCAGAGAGAGCGGTACGGTGGCGGTCAGGCGCAGCGTAGGCTGGCCGTCGGCGCTGAACAACACGGCATTATCGCGCAGCTTCGCTTTGGGTGTGGCGCGTGCATAGTCATGCACCGGCGCGCAGCGCAGCGAAAAACGCCCCTCGCCGCGAACCATCTTCAACCGGCGAATAATGCGCGGTTTGGTGTCCTGTTGCTCGCAGATCGGCATGTAATCGGTAATTTCCGCTACGCCTTCGGCAGCCAGCCAGCGTGTTTGCAGAATATTGGTATCCGGCAGGTAGAGCTGCTGGCGGCGGCTCGCTTTCCACTCTGGCGTCAGACTAAAGACGCCCGCCTCGTCACTGTCCAGCAGGGCAGTGAATATCGAAGGGCTATCCAGATTGGGCCAGCAAAAATAGTCGATAGTGCCATCGTCCGCCACCAGTGCGCAGGTACGCAGATCGCCAATGACGCCGTGATTACCGATAGGTCGTTTGATATCAGCCATGCCGTTCCCCGGTTGCGCTGTGTGAACTATTACTATAGCCAGGCTGGGCGGCGGCGGCGGGCAGAGCAGCTATACTTGCTGTTCGTTTATTGAGCGTGACAGAGGAGTAAAGCTATGCCGACAAACAAGGTTGCAGTGGTCACCGCATCGGACTCCGGTATCGGGAAAGCCTGTGCGGTGATGCTGGCAGAGCAGGGTTACGATATCGGCATTACCTGGCGTTCGGATGAGAAGGGCGCGCAGGAGACAGCTGAAGAGGTGCGTAAGCTGGGACGGCAGGCGGAACTGGTGCAGATGGATCTTTCCGATCCGCAGCTGGGAGGGGAAGCGCTGGCGTCGCTGATTGAGAAGCTGGGTCGCATCGATGTGTTGGTGAATAATGCCGGTACCAACGTTAAGGGCGACTTTCTGGATATTGCCTTTGATGACTGGCGCAAAGTTTTTACCGTGGATGTCGACGGCGCTTTTGTTTGCGGGCAGATTGCTGCGCGTCAGATGGTCAAACAGGGCGAAGGCGGTCGCATTATCAATATCACCTCGGTGCATGAGCATACGCCGCTGCCGGGTTCGGTCTCTTATACCGCGGCTAAACATGCGCTGGGCGGCCTGACCAAGGCGATGGCGCTTAGCCTGCTGCCACAGAAAATTTTGGTTAACGCGGTCGCGCCGGGCGCTATCGCCACGCCAATGAACGATATGGAAAATGCCGACGCGCACAAGGTTTCCCTGCCCACTATTCCTGCCGGTCGCCCCGGCGATACGCGCGAAATCGCCAGCATGGTTGCCTGGCTCTGCTCTGAGTGGTCTGGCTATACCACTGGTCAGTCTTTTATTATTGACGGCGGCTTTATGCTCGCTAATCCGCAGTATGCCGCCGCGCAACAGCAGGCCGCTCAGTAATTTCCGGCGCTTTAGCGCGCTTACGGGGCAGGCTGCTGCCCCGTTTTGCTTTTCCGTTCCGCCTCCTTCCGCGTTATTATTTGGCGCACAATCAAGAAGGAAGCGTATATGGCTATGGAGATCCCACTGCTGGCGGTACGTGACGTCAGCTATCGTCTGGCGGATAAAATGCTGCTGGCGCCTCTCTCTTTTACTTTGCAGCAACATGAAATCGTCTGGCTCACCGGTGCTTCGGGCAGCGGTAAAACCACATTACTGAAAATTCTTGCTTCGTTACTGCCGCCCAGCAGCGGCAGCATCGCGCTTCGCGGCGAGGAGAGCACCACGCTAAAGCCGGAGACCTGGCGTCGCCAGGTCTCTTACTGTTTCCAGACGCCGCAGCTGTTTGGCGAAAGCGTCTATGACAACCTGGCTTTTCCCTGGCTAATCCGTCAGCAGCGGCCTGAAAAGCAGGCGCTGCGCGCCAGCCTGGCGCAGCTGAATGTAGACCCGGAAATACTCGAGCAGCCCATCGGCGATCTTTCCGGCGGCGAACGGCAGCGGGTGGCGCTGCTGCGCAATTTACAGTTTCCTCCGGCGGTTCTGCTGCTGGATGAGGTTACCAGCGCGCTGGATACAGAGAATAAAGCTCAGGTAAAACAGCTTATTCGCCAGACGGTGCAGCAGCAGCCGATGAGCGTGCTCTGGATCAGTCACGACCCGCAGGAGATCGACGATGGCTCCCGCATTATCTCTTTAACCCGCATGGACGCAGCGCAATGAATCATCCCGAAATTAGCAATACCTCGCTGGCGCTGGCCTTTATGCTGGTGCTGGTGGCCCTGTTTGTCAGCCAGAAAGAGAAGCTGGGACTGCATAAAGATATTTTATGGAGCGTGGCGCGTGCCATCATTCAGCTCACCCTGGTGGGCTACGTCCTGCACACGCTGTTCGATTTTAATAACCGCTGGCTGACGCTGCTGATGGTGCTGTTTATCTGTATCAATGCGGCGCTGCATGCACGCAAACGCAGTAAACGCATCGGTAACGCCTTTGTTATCTCTTTTACCGCCATTACTTCCGGCACCGCCCTGACGCTGACCATTCTGGTATCAAGCGGCGCGATTGATTTTGTGCCGATGCAGGTGATTCCGGTTTCCGGCATGATTGCCGGTAATGCGATGGTGGCAGTGGGATTATGCTACGCCCAGTTGAATCAACGCTTCGCTGATAATCGTCAGAAAGTGGAAGAGATGCTGAGTCTTGGCGCATCGGTTAAACAGGCTTCGGCAACCCTGGTACGCGACAGCATTCGCGCCGCGATGAGCCCAACGGTGGATGCGGCGAAAACCGTGGGGCTGGTTAGCCTGCCGGGCATGATGTCAGGCCTGATCTTTGCCGGTATCGATCCGGTGCTGGCGATTAAATATCAGATCATGGTGACCTTTATGCTGCTGGGAACGGCGGCGATCTCAACAATCATCGCCGCCTGGCTCGGCTATCGGCGCTTTTATAACGCCCGCTCGCAGCTGGTATTTTAATCGTCGTTTCGCCGCGACCAGCGGCGAAACGCCAGACGCAGCAGCAGCACAAACACCACCGCACCAGCCAACCACAGCAGATGCTTCAGATGATGATCGAGGCGATGCAGCCAGGGCGTGATCATCTCACCGGCAAAATAGCCGAGCGTTACAAAGACCAGTGACCAGATAAAGGCACCGATGGCATTAAAAATCATAAATTTCAGCGGACTGAGGCGGCTGGCACCGATAATAATGGGTCCGATAATGCGAAAGCCGTACATAAAGCGCACGCCAATAATAAACAGCACCGGATAACGACGGATCAGGCGATTGGCGCGCTTCAGTTTGCCCTGATGTTTCTTAAAGCGCCGCAGTATGCGGGAACCGAATCGACGACCAATATAGTAAAGCAGCTGATCGCCAAGAAAGCCGCCGAGCATCACCGCCAGCACCACGCCGCTATAGCGCAGCAGCTTTTCGTGCGCCATGATGCCGCCCAGCAGCGCGAACGTTTCCCCTTCGGCAATACAGCCAATAACCACGGCCAGATAACCATACTGCTGAATAAACTGGTTGATATCGAAATGCAAAACGTACCGTCCCTTTTAGCCTTAGCGTCAGGGTAAGTGTACACCTCGTTAACTCTGCCTTGCGAAAAAAGGCGATACGGGGAAAAGGTTGCGCCCGTGATTGGTGAAAAAATAGGCAGATGACGTATACTTAAGTCACCGTCGCCAGATTGGCGGCAAGGTACTGAGGGCTATATCATGAATCATGTCTGGGGCCTGCTGGCGCATCCCGATCGGGAAATGCGCAATATCGAACGGGAAAACGAAAGCGTTTCCCACCATTACACCCATCACGTTTTACTGATGGCGGCGATTCCGGTGATTTGCTCCCTGATTGGTACCACCCAGATGGGATGGTATCTCGGCGGAGGGCGCTCGGTTCCGCTCGCGCTGTCGACCGGACTGATGCTTGCCGTGCTGTTTTATCTGTTAATTCTGGGCGGCGTGGCGGTAATGGGTCGGGTCATTCACTGGATGGCGCGTGATTATCCGCAGCGTCCCAGCATGCAGCGCTGTACGGTTTTTGCCGGCTATGTCGCTACGCCGCTGTTCCTGAGCGGCATCATCGCGCTTTATCCGGTTGTCTGGCTCTGCGTGCTGGCAGGAGCAATCGCGCTTGCCTGGACCGGCTATCTGCTCTACGTGGGCATTCCGCAATTGCTTAATATCGATCGCGATGAAAGCCTGCGTTTTTCCGGCTCAACGCTGGCCATCGGCATTCTGCTGTTTGAGGTGTTGCTGGCGCTAACGGTGCTGCTGTGGGGCTACGGCTTCCGTATGGGATAAGCCGCTTGCCTGCGCACAGACACTGCCGATATTTTGGTCTTGCTAAAAAAGCCACCTGCGGGTGGCTTAATCATGCTTTTAAAGCTTTATGCGATATCTTTAATCGCCACTTCACGGCGAGCCAGGAAATCACTTACTGTACCTATACGGTTAAGTTCTTCCTGGGCATGGGTATCATTTTCTACCTCCCATATATTTACAGCCGACTGAATATTTAGCCAAAAATCCACGGTTGTATCGAAAGCCTTTGCCAGACGAAACGCCATATCTGTAGTGAGTTTGCGATGATTGTTAACTAAAGCGCTGACCGTATTGCGGTGGACGTTAAAGGAGGCTGCCGCATTGATCATATCAAGTTTACGTGCAAGCGTAGTTTGAAGATCAGGCGGTATTTTGCTGGCTGGCGTTGCGTATTGAAAAAAGGCGTCCAGCCAGGCATCACGGAAGCTTCCAATACTTTTTAATATTCCCTTTTATCCTTCTAATCCCTGTGCGCTAATCTTAACGCACTCATGCACCGTGCTCAGGTGCGTGGGCGCGGTGACGCTTTTTCATAAAGACAATTTCTTGCCTGTTTACGCCCGGAAACGAATCTCTGATAGGAATTTACTGAGCGCCCGGCGTATTATTCTGTCTGCCAGCCGTTGCACCTGTTGACTCTTGTGACGGCAGCCTGTGTTACACACAGCGCGCAATCCTGAACCGGTAAGTTGTTAAACGATGCCCGCAAAATTTCGTTATTCGTTGCTGAGCCTGGCTTTTCTTTTCTCCGCGCAGAGCCTGGTGGGTCAGGCGCTGGCCGCTTCGCCATTAAGCACGCCTGCGCCGCTCTCCCAGCCGCAAATCGCCTCCGGCAGCGCGATGATTGTCGATCTGAATACTAATAAAGTGCTGTATGCCTCGCATCCGGATCGGGTAAGGCCAATCGCCTCGATTACCAAAGTGATGACGGCGATGGTGGTGCTGGATGCGCATCAGCCGCTGGATGAGATGCTGAATATTGATATCAGCCATACGCCGGAAATGCGCGGCGTGTTTTCTCGCGTACGCCTGAAGAGTGAAATCAGTCGCAGAAATATGCTGCTGCTGGCGCTGATGTCGTCGGAAAACCGTGCTGCCGCCAGCCTGGCGCATCATTATCCCGGCGGCTATGACGCCTTTATTCGCGCCATGAATGCCAAAGCGCGTGCGCTGGGCATGACCAATACCCATTATGTGGAGCCGACCGGCCTGTCGATTCATAACGTTTCCACCGCCCGCGATCTGACAAAGCTGCTGATCGCTACGAAACGTTATCCGCTGTTGGGTCAGCTCAGCACCACCCATGAGGAGATGGCGCACTTCAGCAATCCGGACTATACGCTGCCTTTCCGTAATACCAATCATCTGGTCTATAAGCCGGACTGGCACATTCAGCTCACCAAAACCGGCTTTACCAATCAGGCGGGGCACTGTCTGGTGATGCGCACCATGATCAAACAGCGTCCGGTCGCGCTGGTGGTGCTGGATGCCTTTGGCAAATATACCCATTTTGCCGATGCCAAACGGCTACGCGACTGGCTGGAGACCGGCAAATCCGCCCCGGTTCCGGCGGCGGCGCTGGCGTATAAAAAGCAAAAAACCGCTAATACCGCCAGCAATAACGCGATCGATTAGTGTGTTACTCCTCCGCTGGGCGGTCAGCGGAGGAGAGCGCACGCTGCATGATCAGCGTATCGCGCCAGGCACCATGCTTATATCCCACCCCTTTTAATACGCCCGCCTGACAGAATCCCAGCCTGAGATGTAGCTTCAGCGAGCCGATGTTCTGCTCGCCGTTGCCGATAATCGCCAGCATCTGCTGCCAGGGACCTTGTTCACAGCGCGCGATCAGCGCCGCCAGCAGGGCGCTACCGATGCCGCGTCCTGCCGCGTCGTGTGCCAGATAGATCGACTCTTCCACGCTATAGCGGTAAGCAGGACGCGGGCGATAGGGTGAAGCGTAGCTAAAGCCAACCAGGCGGCCTGCCTGTTCAGCGACCAGATACGGCATTTCCAGCGCCTGCACCTTGAGAAAACGGGCCTGCATTTCCGCCGTATCGGGCGGCGTCTCCTCAAAAGAGGCGCAGCCATACAGCACATGCCAGGCGTAAATTTCGCTGACAGCGGCGATATCAGCCGCGCATGCATCACGAATCAGCAGGGGTTCGGCCTTCTCAGACATAACTTCTCCTTATACCGGATGAAAGTCTTACTTTGACACAGGCGCGCGGTAGCCCTTCATAACAAATTCTTATGCAAAAAGAGCGATTTTTCTTCACGCTTTCCTATAGTGAAGCGGCAGGCAAAAGCATAAACTGGCGCGCGATCGCGGCGAGGCCGTGGAACAGAAACAGAGTGGAATGACCTTCGATGTCAAAGTGGTTACGATTAATGCGCACAAGCCTGCTGGCGCTGCTGGTAATGGCGTCATTTGTGATTCACGCGGCGGAAAACGCTGAGGATAGCGCGGCGGCAGGTGAAGAGACTGTAGTAAAGGTAAATGCGTCGGCAGAACTGCCGAAAATGCAAAAAATCCTCGATAAAATCAAAGGGCAGGTTTCCGGCGAAACCAATGATGCACAGCTTTCCCAGCTCAACGAAATGGCGCTGGAGCTGTCGGGCAATGCCGATACGCTGGGACAGGCGCTGATCCCGCAACGGCAACAGTTAATGGCGCAGCTGGCAGTATTAGGCCCGGTGCCACAAGCGGACAGCGGCGTGAAAGAGACGCCGGAGGTGACGCGCAAGCGAAGCACGCTGGAAAATCAAAAGCAAAAGCTGGACGAACAGATTAAACAAGCGGAGACGATCAAAAGCGGCTCGCTTAACCTCAGCGCGCAGATTGTTAGTCTGCGGCGCGATAATCTGAAAACCCAGCTGGCATTGAACTCTGGCAGTATTTTTGGTCCGCGTTTCTGGGCACCGCTGTTTGGTATGCAGCAAAGAGATGGCGATAAGCTGGCTAACTTCCGCGATGAGCTAACGGACACCGTGGCGCTGGCCTGGGAGCCGGGTTGGCGGCTCGGCACCGTGTTGTGGCTGGTAGCCGCGGTGCTAATCGCTACGCTGGGCCGCCGCTACGGAGAGGAGTTCCTCGCGTGGATTAGTATTAACAAGTTGCCGGAAGGGCGTCTGCGGCGCAGCTTCCTGGCGGCGGCGATCGCCCTTACCACGCTGGTGGCGGTGGTGCTGGCGTTTAACTTTCTTGATCAGGCGTTTACCCGCCGCGAGGAAGTTTCTGATGACGTCCAGAGCTTTGCTGATCGTCTGGTACAGCTCAGCCTGTTCTGCGGCCTGATTGCCGGGCTGGGACGGGCGTTTCTGTCGACGCGTCGCCCTTCATGGCGTCTGCCGGCGATTTCCAACGAGGTGGCGCAGGCGCTGAAACCCTACCCGCCGCTGACCGCGCTTCTGGTATTTATTTTCCAAACGGTAGAAGCACTGAATACCACCGTTGGCACCAGCGTCGGCACCACCATTCTGGCAAACGGCATGACGGCGCTACTGGTGGGCGCTACCGCGCTCTCTATCAGTTTCCGCTCCAGCCGCGTTCGTCGTTGTCTGGTGCAGGAAGGGCAGACGCCAGAGGCCCGATCCACCTTAGTCGGCCTGGTTCAGATGTCGATTACGCTTATCGGTCTGGCAATCATGCTGTCGCTGATTATCGGTTACGTTACCCTGGCGCGCTTTCTCAGCTATGAGCTGGTCTGGCTGGGTATCGTCTGCGGCGCTTACTATTTCCTTAGCCATCTGGTGAGCGATGGCTGCGAAACGCTGCTGTCGGTAAATAGCCTGACCGGCAAGCGGATGCAGACCTCGCTGAACATCGATGAGCGGCATCTTTCGCAGGCGGCGGCGCTGCTGTCGGCGCTGGGAAAAACCATACTGCTGCTGTTTGCGGTAGTGGCGGTGCTGAACGGCACTTTCGGCACCTCGACGCCGATTGAACTGCTGCAAAAGGCGGTAGAGTTCTGGGGCGGCAAAGGGCTGGAGTCGCTGAATATCGTGCCTGCACATCTGGTCAATGCGCTGCTGTGCATGGTTATTGGCATCTATGTGCTGCGCGCGGTGCGTCGCTGGCTGGATAACGACTTTCTGCCGAAAACCACCATGGATATCGGCATGCGCGTTTCGCTGGTAACGCTGTTCAGCAATATCGGCTATGTGCTGGTTATTCTGTTAACGCTCTCAACCATGGGCGTGCAGTGGAACAAGCTGGCCTGGATTGTCAGCGCCCTGTCGGTGGGTATCGGTTTCGGCCTGCAGGAGATTGTGAAAAACTTTATCTCCGGCCTGATCCTGTTGACTGAACGTCCGGTGAAGGTGGGTGACCTGGTAAGCATCAGCGGGATTGAAGGCGATATTCGCCGGATCAACGTGCGCGCCACAGAGATTCAGCTGGGCGACAAATCTACGGTGATCGTACCGAACTCGCAGCTGATCTCGCAGAACGTGCGTAACGCCACCATGGGTAATGCTCAGGGCGTGGTTACCATTACGCTGACGTTCCCGCTGGATATCGATCCGGTGCAGGTGCGGGAGATTTTACTGGGGGTCTATCAGGAAAACGAACGCATTCTGGATACGCCAGAGCCCTCGGTCAGTTTCAAAGATCTTACCCCGCAGGGAATTGTGCTGAGCGTAACCGGAAATGTCTCTAACCAGCGGCAGATTGGCGGCGTGAAAAGCGATCTGCTGTTCGATCTGCTGACGCGCCTGCGTAAAGAGGGCATCGTGCTATCGCGCCCGCAAACCATGATCATTGAGCGCAAGAATGGTGAGGTGGTCGTTAAAGATCCACAGCAAAGCTAAGCCGCGCCAGGGCCGCCTTTTCGCATGGAAACGGCGGCCTTTGGGCGTTTAATCGGCCGAGTGATGCGCATCGCAGCCGCAGCCCGCCCAGTGTTTTAGTTTGCTGGTTTTACCAATGCCGGGGTTAAAGCTGTTAGTCGGATCGAGCTGCTGATAGAACGCTTTCAACTGCGGCTTCGCCTGGTAAAGATGGCCGACGTTATGCTCCGCCGGATATTCCGCGCCGCGCTGGTTAAGGATCTCCAGCATTCTCTCTTTCAGCGCATGCGCGTCCACGCCTTTCTTCACGATGTAATCCTGATGAAACACATGGCACATAAAGTGGCCATAGTAGAGGCGATGCACCAGCTTATCGTCAAACTCCGGTGGCAGCTTCTCGAACCAGTCGCGATCGTTACGACGCAGCGCAATATCCAGCGCCAGAATATCCTCGACTTCATCATGATGCGCCGCGTGATAGCGCACCGCCGCACCCGCTGCGGCAAAGCGATGCAGAAAGGCTTTCGAGCCCTCTTCATCGGTGCATTCAAAATAGTCGCCGCCGCCCTCGCGGAAAAAGTCCCTTAAAAACTGACGCGCCTCCTCCACGCCGTCGCCGGACATTTTCAGCATCAGATGATGCTCATAGCGGTCGCGCCAGATTTTCATCTTTTTCGGCAGGTGCGTCGGAAACAGCACGCTCAGCTTTTGCAGCATGCGGTCGGTAAAATGGGGGCGGAACAGCGGAATGTGGCTCAGCATCGCATCGATACGTCCCTTCAGGGTAAAGAAACGCGGCATCTTATCGGTGCCCAGCCGGTCGATCATAATAAAGGTATCTTTCCCATACTTTTCGGCGATGTCATACATATCGCGATGCATATATTCGCCCGCCACCGGCAGGTTTTTAAAATGGGCCAAAATATGGCGACGAATATCCTCCAGCGCCGCCGTATCGTTGCTGCCGATATAAAATACCTGCTGCTTTGTCTCCGCCTCGAAGGTATCCAGACGCACAGCGAACACCGCCAGCTTGCCGGCGCAGCCGGAGGCTTCATACAGGCGGCTGGCGTCGGCGTTAAAGCGCGACGGTGTGTCTGCCTCTACGTCGCGCACACGCTCGACGTAGTGGTGATCGGACGCCTGGCGCGCATCATGGCGCACATCGCTCTCGCGCCAGGTCTCATCATCCAGACGCCCCAGGATCTGCTCCGGCGTGCTGCCCAGTTCAATGCCGAGATGATTCACCAGCTTTAGCTGTCCCTGCTCATCCAGCTGAGCGTAAAGCGCCATTTCGGTATAGGCCGGGCCGCGTTTCACCAGCGCGCCGCCGGAGTTATTGCACACGCCGCCGAGAACAGATGCGCCAATACAGGAGGAGCCGATCACTGAATGCGGCTCGCGTCCCAGCGGCTTAAGGATTTTCTCCAGCTGAAACAGCGTGCTGCCGGGAAACGCCAGCACCTGCTTGCCTTTATCCAGCAGCTGAATACGATCCATGCGCAGGGTGCTGATAATAATGATTTCGCGATCATAATCGTTGCCGTTGGGCGTTGAGCCTTCGGTCAGGCCGGTATTTGCCGCCTGCATCAGAATGATTTTATCCGCCGCGACCGCAGCCTTTAGCACACGCCACAGTTCCAGCAGCGAGCCGGGAAAAACCACCGCCAGCGCCTCGCCCTGACCAGAGCGGAAGCCTTTACGATAGCGTTCGGTTTTACGCGGATCGGTCAGCAGATGGCTACGGCCAACGATACGGCGCAGTTCATTAACCAGGGTTTGACTGGCAGATTGAGTATGAGGGTGCATATCCATTGTCCTGTTATGTGGGTCAAATTTACTGTAGCAGCTCCGACACAAAAGCGTTCAACGGCAAAACTACCTGCTATTCTCTTGCTGTTGCACGCTGTAGCTATCTTATTGCTGTAGCACTAATTACCCTTCATACTTCACGCTGCAGGTATGTTGGCTGCGCTCGCTTATCCCGGCCACTGATTTGCGTCAGCGCCCGGGGATTTACGCGCTGGCCGCCTTCCTGCAACGCCAACTATTTAGGGTACAAAACCCGTTCCGCGTTCTTGTTGAGAGCCCAATCTGATGAAATGGATTTACTCCCTGAGTCTCGCTGTTTCTCTGGCGGTGCAGCCCGCCTTCGCTGACGATCTTTTCGGTCCCCATCCTATGACGCCAGAAGCGCGCGATGCGTTTGTCACCGATCTGCTGGCGAAAATGACGCTGGATGAAAAAATTGGTCAGCTGCGGCTGATTAGCGTCGGACCGGACAACCCAAAAGAATCGATCCGCGACATGATCCAGAAAGGACAGGTCGGCGCGATATTTAATACCGTTACCCGTCCCGACATCCGTGTTATGCAGGATCAGGTAATGCAGCTTAGCCGCCTGAAAATCCCGTTATTCTTTGCCTATGACGTGGTGCATGGTCAACGCACCATTTTCCCGATTCCGTTAGGCCTGGCGGCCACCTGGGATCTGGATGCGGTCAGCCGCGTTGGTCGCGTCTCTGCCTGGGAGGCAGCAGACGATGGCCTGAATATGACCTGGGCACCGATGGTGGATGTCACGCGTGAACCGCGCTGGGGCCGCGGTTCAGAAGGCTTTGGCGAAGATACTTTCCTGACCTCTAAAATGGGCAGCACCATGGTTGAGGCGATGCAGGGTAAAAGCCCGGCGGATCGCTATTCTGTGATGACCAGCGTTAAGCATTTCGCATTGTATGGCGCGATTGAAGGCGGTCGCGACTACAACACCGTGGATATGAGCCCGCAGCGCATGTTCCAGGATTATTTGCCGCCCTATAAGGCGTCGCTGGACGCTGGCAGCGGCGGGGTGATGGTGTCGCTGAATTCCATCAACGGCATGCCGGCCACCGCCAACAGCTGGCTGCTGAAAGATCTGCTGCGCGAACAATGGAAATTCAAAGGCATTACCATCAGCGATCATGGCGCGATTAAAGAGCTGATCAAGCATGGCGTCGCCAGCGATCCTGAAGATGCGGTACGGGTAGCGCTAAAAGCCGGTATCGATATGAGCATGGGTGATGTCTACTACAGCCAGTATCTGCCGGGGCTGGTGAAGCGCGGCGTGGTATCGCAGCAGGAAATCGACGATGCGGCGCGCCATGTGCTGAACGTGAAATATGATATGGGGCTGTTTAACGATCCCTACAGCCATTTAGGGCCGAAAGGCAGCGATCCGGTAGATACCAATGCGGAAAGCCGTCTGCATCGTGAAGATGCGCGTGAAGTGGCGCGTAAAAGTATGGTGCTGCTGAAAAACCGGCTGGAAACGCTGCCGCTGAAAAAGTCGGGCACCATTGCGCTGATCGGTCCGCTGGCGGACAGCCAGCGCGACATTATGGGCAGCTGGTCGGCAGCGGGCGTGGCGAAGCAGTCGGTAACGCTGCTGCAGGGGATGAAAAACGCCACCGCCGACAAGGCAACGCTGCTGTATGCCAAAGGCGCGAATATTACCGATCATAAAGGGATTCAGGATTTTCTGAACCTCTATGAGCAGGCGGTCAGCGTGGATAGCCGCACGCCGCAGCAGATGATTGACGAAGCGGTGGCCACGGCGAAAAAAGCGGATGTGGTGGTGGTGGCGCTGGGCGAGGCGCAGGGCATGGCGCATGAGGCCTCCAGCCGTACCGACCTGACGCTGCCTGAGAGCCAGCAAAAGCTGCTGGCGGCGCTGAAAACCACCGGCAAACCGCTGGTGGTGGTACTGATGAACGGACGCGCGCTGGCGCTGGAGCGTGAAGATCAGCAGGCCGATGCGCTGCTGGAGACCTGGTTTAGCGGCACCGAAGGGGGCAACGCTATTGCCGACGTGCTGTTTGGCGACTATAACCCGTCAGGCAAGCTGCCGGTCTCCTTCCCGCGTTCGGTGGGGCAGATCCCGATTTATTACAATCACCTGCCAACCGGCCGTCCTTATAATTCAGCAAAACCGAACAAATATACTTCGCACTATTATGATGCGGTTAACGGGCCGCTCTATCCCTTTGGCTACGGTTTGAGCTATACCCGCTTCAGCGTCTCGCCGGTGAAGCTCTCCTCATCGACCATGCCGCATAATGGCAAGGTTGAAGCCAGCGTTACGGTAACCAATACCGGCAAACGCGACGGTGCAACGGTGGTGCAGCTCTATCTGAACGATGAAGTTGCCAGCATCAGCCGTCCGGTAAAAGAGCTGCGCGGCTTTAAGCGCATCATGTTGAAAGCAGGCGAGTCACAAACCGTGACCTTCCCGATTGATGTGGAAGCGCTGAAATTCTGGAACCAGCAGATGCAGTGGGTAGCGGAGCCAGGCAAGTTCAAAGTGATGATTGGCCTGGATTCGGTGAGAACGCAGAATGCGGAATTCACTTACCTGTAATGCAGCATCTCAGCGGTAGGGTGCTTGCAGCCTTACAGGCAACCAACGCCTGATGCAGGCATATGGATCTGTTTAAAACCGACCCTTCAGGGTCGGTTTTTTTTACGTCTATTTGCCGCCCGCCATATCGAGAAAACTGCCGGTGACGTATGAGGCCTCATCGGACAGCAGCCAGGCGATCGCCTGCGCCACCTCTTCGGGCTGGCCGCCGCGCTTCATTGGCAAACTCTCCTTTACCCGATCAACACGCCCTGGCTCGCCGCCATCGGCGTGCATCCCGGTATAAATAAAACCAGGCCGCACGGCGTTTACCCGGATGCCCTGCGCCGCCACTTCCAGCGACAGGCCGCTGGTCAGTGTATCGATGGCGCCTTTTGAGGCGGCATAGTCGACATACTCATGGGGCGCGCCGAGCCGCGAGGCGGCAGAAGAGACGTTAACAATTGCGCCGCCCTGGCCGCCGTGACGCAGCGCCATGCGCTTTACCGCCTCGCGCGCGCAAATAAAACTGCCGCTGACGTTAGTGGCGAAAATAGAGGCGATGCGCTGCGCGTCCAGTTGCTCAATAGTGGCCTGCGGTTTGAGAATGCCGGCGTTGTTCACCAGGCCGGTCAGCATGCCAAGCTCGCGGTCAATCTGCTGAAACATCGCTACTACCTGCTCCTCGTCGGCAATATCCGCCTGAACCGCAATGGCATTGCCCCCGTCGCGCCGAATCAGCGCTACCACTTCTTCAGCCTGCGCCTGCTGGCTGCGATAGCCGATACAGATCGTGTGGCCTTTTTGCGCTAACAGCAGTGCGGTAGCGCGTCCAATACCACGATCGCCGCCGGTAATTAAAGTAATGTGTTTTTTCATTGGTTCTGTGCGATTCGCCTGTTTATCGATTCCCGGTGATAAACATCATTAATGTAATGTTCAAACTCAGCAAGGCGATAGCGATAAATATTATGACGAACGGTCGTGTCACTTCAGTTGAGTGTTGCTAACAGGGCGGTGCGGAGAGGCGCAGGCACAACGAATGAAAAAGGAATGAATGCGCATAGGACAGGATCACGATAACCGGCATAAAAAAACCGATCGGCAGCCAACCGATCGGCTTATCTGGTATCTATGCTCTGTTAAAAACGCCTAATGAGATCACTTCACGCTTAGCGCCGTCAGGCGGCGTGCTGATTAACCTGTTGTTCAGCCAGCATAGTGAGTTTTTCATCAGTCGCTTTTTCTTCATCCAGGGTATTTTTCAGGATAGAGACGACATTGTCGTAGCCCAGATTTTTCGCCAGCGCCATCAGCGAACCGTAGCTGGAGATTTCATAATGTTCGACTTTCTGAGCGGCGACAATCAGGCCTGCATCGCGCACCGGCCCTTCTTCCACTTCCTGAATAATCTCCTCGCCTTCTTTGATCAGCCCTTCCATTGCTACACAGGTAACATTTTCCATTTCCACATTGTCGAGAGACTGGATAACCTGATCAAGGCGTTCGATATGGCCTTTGGTCTCCTCGAGGTGTTGTCTAAAGCCTTCGACAAGTTGAGTTTCAGTGGCGGCCTCGGCCATTTTCGGCAGTGCCTTGGTTAACTGAACTTCAGCACTGTAAACATCGCTTAGAGTATGAACAAACAGATCGTTTAACGATTGCATAGTCATAACGCTTATCTCCCTATTAATTAGGTATTGGTGTGCTGCGGTTGCCATAAAAGCCTGGTGGAAGGTGATAAAACAGGCAAATAATCTGCGCTTCGCTTACAAACAGATGAAAGATAAGGATTTATGCTATTTTATACTTTGCTTATTAAATTTTTAGCTTATTAATCATGCGTTTGCCGGAGACGTAATTCTGCGTAAAAGAGTGTATTTGTTTATTGCAGAACGCACCGGCAGGCGAAGAAGTGATGGATATTTAATGGAATTATTACGCAGGCGCATTGAAAAGCAGGTTTTTCGGGTAAACGGCCTGTCACTTAACGAGTTCGATCTCTCTCAGCCGCCGGGCGATCCGGGGTTGTTTGGCCCTGATAGCCTGGTCTGGCCGGTGCATGGCGACTTCACCTCCATGCTGTGCGGCGGCATTGGCGCGTTGCTGTTACAGATGCTGCATCCTTCGGCGCTGGCAGGCGTCTGGGATCACTCATCTTTTCGTCAGGATATGCTGGGACGTTTGCGTCGTACCAGCCAGTTTGTCGCGGTCACTACCTTTGGCAACCGTGCCGATGCGCTTACCTTAATTGAACGGGTAAAGCGTATCCATCTACAGGTTAACGGCATCGATGCTTACGGCAATCCTTATGCGGCCAGCGATCCTGAGCTGTTAACCTGGGTGCATGTCGCCGAAGCCAGCTGTTTTCTCGCGGGCCATCTGCGTTATAAAAACCCGGCGCTTGGCCTGACAGAACGCGATCTCTACTATGCACAGGCGGCGCGGGTTGCCGAGGCGCTGGGCGCGCAGCAGGTGCCCAAAAGCGTACAGGCGGTAGAGGAGTACCTGCAGCGGATGCGCCCCCAGCTCTGCTGCGACACGCGCACCCGCGAAGTTATCAGGCTGCTGCGCCAGGCTCCCGCGCCCAGCAGACCAGCAAAACTGGTTATGGGCACGCTGATGGAAGCGGGTATGGGTCTGCTGCCCGACTGGGCGCAGCAGATGAGCGATCTGACCCTGAGCGCGCGCCGTCAGGCCATTATCGATCGACGCATCCGCTTACTGGCACGCTTGCTACGCTGGTCGGTGCGTAACGGCGCGTTTCCGCGCGCAATGCGGCGCATGGGGCGTGATTTTTGAGATTATTACCCTTGCCGCTGTGTCGCAATAAGGGAGATCCTGCTCTATTCTCGGGGAAGCTGGATTCCTCCACGTTGCGTTGAGGCACTATGACATATTCGCAGTTGATTGCTGAGGTGACTAATCAGCAACAGACGTTAACCGCCATCATCGAACAGACCGAACGGGCCGCCTATTTTTATATCTGGCCCACCGAGCCGTTTCGCTCCCGCTTTGCGGTACGCGGCTGCTGGCTGCGTAACCTGCTGCCCGCGCCATTTGAAGAGGACAGCGCGGCCATAGAGCAGGGGATTGCGCCGCTGTTAAGCGCCGACTGTTGTCGCACGCTGGAGGCTGAGCCGCCGCTTGATCCGGCCGGTCTGCAAATCATTTGGGAACCGACCGATGATGGCGCGGCGGTCTGGTATCAGGGGCAGCTGCTGGCGGTGATCCCGGGCTGGAGCCTGTATCAAAATAAACAGGTGAGTTTCTCGGCAGGCTGCATCAAGGAGAATCGCCTGACCGCGCCGCTGGGATCGGCATCAACCAACCACTATTACGCTCAGGCGCTGGCGCATCGCCAGTTCTGGCGCGACTGGCATGACGGGCATCTCTGGCAGCCGGTCGAGCACGATCTGCTGCAGTGCTACGAATCACACTACGGCCCGTCGCTTAAATATTATGCTATCGACCAGGGCAAGTGGCCGCCGATGGCGATTTCACAGCATTATCATCAGGGCGTCTGGTATTTCTTCACGCTTGGTATGTGCATCCGTCCAATGCCGTGGGTAGATTTTCTCTATGAGGATCTGGCCCCGCAGTATCGCCGCACTGAACTGGCGATGGCGATCGATGCTGAAGTAATGACAGAGGATAATGCTATCCAGATGGCTAGCGCACTGGCGAATTATGCGCACTATCCCTGGAGCAGCCTGAACTGGCTGGGCGAGGGCCATACGCTGCCCTCTTCCGTTGCGCCGGTAGGCTTTGAAGGGTTTTTGCTCTCTGCTACGCTGGGTGCAGAAGGTGGACAGTTTGCCTTGCCAAAACGCGAAGGCGAGCGGGTAAATTTATTGTGGACCACGCCAGTGACGGCCGCCGAACAGGCCTTTGCTCAGGCGGATGACCAGGGCGGTATTCAACTGGTTACGCGTCTGTTGCAGTATGGCGCGAATCATATCTTCCGGCCGCGCCAGCAGGTGGTTGAACAGGAAACATGAGGGCTGCGTCTGTTGTGGTGATGCTCGCCACCGCTGGCTGTCACGACTTTCTTTGACCAGAGAGAAGATTTGTAAATTGTGATGGCGATCGCCTCAAGTAAAAAGGTTACATGCCGTTAACACGAGAAGGGCAATATGGCCCTTCCTGTTATGTGGTGTGAACATGATAAAAACAACGCAGGCACGCTTTACCGCGGCGATCGTGGCATTTTTTCTGTTATTGATGGCGATCACCGTGGTGGTCATCAATCTTTTTGTTGCTCCACAATTAAAAACCAATGAAGAGCGCCTGGTGCGCTACGAAGTTGATACGCTCGCCGCCCGGATTATCGAACAGATGAACCGGGTTCAGGCTCAGCAACGCACCATTACCGAAGCGGTTAGCGTACTGGATAGCGCCGCTATCGACAGCCTGCTGCCGGCGCTGGTTAATCAATATAATGACAGCAACGTCTTTGGCGGCGGTATCTGGCCGTTGCCGAACATGCGCGCCGCAGACCGGGAAAAATTCAGCACCTTCTTTGCCCGTGACGCCAGCAATCAGCTACAGGTAAACACCTTCTGGAACTCACCAGAGGCAGATCGCTACTATGAACAGTCGTGGTATAAAGCCGGTCTTGCTGCCAGCAAAGGAGAGTGCGCCTGGGCTAACGCCTATCAGGATGCCGCCAGCCCGCAGCCGCGTACCAACTGCGCCATGGCGATCTATCGCAACGGCGCAGCCTGGGGCGTTGCCACCATCGACGTGACGCTGGGGTTCTTTAACCATCTGGCGAAAGAGATGGGTGAGGCGATTCAAGGACGCGTACTGATCGTAGAGGCCGATGGCAAAGTCGTCGGCAACGCAGCGCTGGTTGAGGGGACGCCGAAACTGCAATATCTCAATGAGCTTTCCCTGCCAATGGCCGCGCCGCTGAAGACGCTGCTGGCCAATGCCGGGAAAGAGCCGATAGAGAGCCAGTATCAGAGCGAAGAGGGCGACCGCACACTGTTTGTTCAGCAGATCGCCGGCAGCCCCTGGTATCTGGCCAGCGATGTGCCGACCAGCCTGCTGACGCAGCAGACCCACTCAATGATGACGCGCCTGGGCATGGTTCAGATCCCGTTAGCTATTGTGCTGCTGCTGGTGCTGCTGGGCTTTATTCGCAGCATGATGAAGCGCCTGAGCCTGCTTAACGAAAATATCCTGGCCTTATCCACTGGCGGGGCGGATTTAACCCAGCGTCTGCCAGCCAGTAACAGCCCGGAATTTAACGCCGTTGCAGAGAGCTTTAACCAGTTTATTAGCTATCTGCAGGGGCTGATGCGACAGGTCGGCGACAGCGCGTTGGCTATTACTTCCGCCTCGCGCCAGATTGCCAGCGGCAACCTTGATCTCTCGGCACGTACGGAAGAGCAGTCCAGCTCTATTGTGCAAACTGCGGCGTCGATGGAAGAGTTAACCGGCACGGTGCGTCAGAATGCTGATAACGCCACCCACGCCAACCAGCTGGCGGGCGAAGCCGCGAAAGTGGCGGAGCGCGGTACCGGCGTGGTACGACAGGTGGTGACCACCATGGGCGAAATTGACGCATCCTCACGTAAGGTGGTGGATATTATCAGCGTGATTGACAGTATCGCCTTCCAGACCAATATCCTGGCGCTGAACGCAGCGGTAGAAGCGGCGCGAGCCGGTGAACAGGGGCGCGGCTTCGCGGTGGTTGCCAGCGAAGTACGTAATCTGGCGCAGCGTTCGGCCAACTCGGCGCGTGAGATTAAAAAGCTGATTGAAACGTCGGTGGCAAATATTGATGCGGGCAGCCAGCTGGTCAATGAAGCGGGCCGCACCATGGATGAACTGATGCAGGGTGTCAGCAGCGTGACGACCCTGATGAACGAAATCATGTCTTCCAGCCGTGAACAGAGCATGGGAATTGAACAGGTTAACGTGGCGATTAACCAACTGGATAACACCACGCAGCAGAACGCCTCCCTGGTTGAACAGGTTTCCGCCGCCGCTCAGGCAATGGAAGAGCAGAGCGTTCAGCTGGAGCAGGTAGTAACCCGTTTCAAACTGTAAGCGATAAATCCACAGGCTCCGCTGTGCAAGTGGGCAGCGGAGCGAAGGAGTAAGTCAGGTTACTTTTTTGTACATATTCTGATGAATACGCGGGACTTTTTTGCGGCTTAAGAGCGAGTGGTTATGCCACAATAGCTGGGATTAGTCTGAAGGAGCCCGTATGTCCGCTATTGAAGTTATTCTTGTTGATCCTCTTGATCGTCCTGTCGGCATAATGGAAAAACAGGAAGTGCATGAAAAAGGGTTACTGCATCGCGCGGTAACCGTTTATGTCTTTAACCATCAACATCAACTGTTGCTGCAACGCCGCGCCAGTGCTAAATATCACTGCGGCGGCCTGTGGAGCAATACCTGTTGCGGCCATCCTTATCCTTCGGAACCCACTCAGCATGCCGCCGAACGGCGTTTGCGGGAAGAGATGGGGCTTGATTTAACCCTGACGGCGATGTTTGAACTGAGCTATAACCTGCCGTTAAGTAACGGTTTGACCGAGCATGAATATGGGCATGTTTTTTTTGCCATTAGCGACGCCCAGCCACAGCTCAATCCTGAAGAGGCGGATGCCTGCCGCTGGCTTTCACTGGAGGCTATCCAACAGGAGATAACACACGATCCTGCCCGCTTTACTCCCTGGTTTTTATATACGTTCGCCCGCATTCCCGCGCAGCTAACGCGCTTTATTCAGCATGCGGGCCAGCTAAAGCCTGGCGCATCCAACGGATAGATCAGAGAAGCCCGCCGCCCGCACCCCGTTGCGCCATGTCAGGCCGTTTTATTTTCGCACTGCAAACATTTGCGCTACGCTTTGACAGACTCACTTTGCTGAAAAGGAAAACTGCCATGGCTTTTGCTACTGCGCGTCGCGGGATACTGCTCTTTGCCGCCCTGATGACGCTGGCTGGCACCGCACAGGCTGCCGATCCGCTGCGTGTCGGCTCGAAAATCGATACGGAAGGCTCGCTGTTGGGCAACATTATTTTGCAGGTGCTGAATAAGCATGGCGTGCCAACGGTAAATAAAATTCAGTTGGGCAATACGCAGGTGGTGCGCGGTGCGATAACCGCCGGCGAGCTGGATATTTATCCTGAATATACCGGCAACGGCGCGTTCTTTTTTAATCTGGCTGGCGATGCGGCATGGAAAAATGCGCAGGCGGGCTATGAAAAGGTCAGAGCGCTGGACGAGCAGAAAAATCAGTTGGTCTGGCTGACGCCCGCACCGGCTAACAATACCTGGACTATCGCGGTACGCGGCGATTTGGCGCAGAAAAACCAGCTTGTTTCGCTGGCCGATCTCAGCCGTTATCTTAAGCAGGGCGGCACCCTTAAGCTGGCCGCCTCTGCCGAATTTATCGAACGTGCCGATGCGCTGCCTGCTTTTGAAAAAGCGTATGGCTTTAAGCTCAGTCAGGACCAGCTACTGTCACTGGCGGGCGGCGATACGGCGGTCACCATCAAGGCGGCGGCGCAGCAAATTTCCGGCGTGAATGCGGCGATGGCCTACGGTACTGACGGACCGGTGGCGGCGCTGGGGCTGCAAACATTAAGCGATCCTCAAGGCGTCCAGCCAATCTACGCGCCCGCGCCGGTGATCCGTGCCGCAGCGCTGAAACAGTACCCGGAAATCGCCGCCTGGCTGAAACCGGTATTTAGCGCCCTGGATGAAAAAACCTTGCAGTCGCTGAACGCCAAAATTGCCGTTGAAGGGCAGGATGCGAAAAAGGTGGCCGCTGAATGGCTGCAACAGCAAAAACTGCTGTAAATCACAGCAACGAAACCATGCGGCGTTTGATCCCCCGTAATCGCGTACTGCTGCTGCTGACCGCGCTGCTGATTGCAGCGCTGTTTCTTTTACCCTTCGCCAGTTTTGCGCCGAACCGGCTGGTATCGGGCCAGCCGGTGATGCTGACCGAACTGCTGCAGGGGGCGAGCTGGCTGATCCTGCTGATTCTTCCGCTTCTGTTGCTGCTGGTCTGGCAGTCGCTTAATCGTCCAACGCTGATCCTGACGCTGGCGCTGAGCGAAATTCTGCTCACCCTGCTGGTGGCGCTTGGCGGCCACGCGGCGCAAACGCTGGCCGGGCAGGGCAGCGCGCTGGCGCGTACCGGTTTCGGCAGCGGTCTGTGGGCGGCTATCGCGCTTTGCTTGCTGATTGCCGCAGACAGCGTGACGCGCCTGACGCGCAGCGTACCGTGGCGGCTGCTGTTGAATGCTCAGGTTTGGCTACCGTTGCTGGCGCTGCTGCTCGGCGGACAGCTCGATCAGCTCTCGTTGCTGAAAGAGTATGCCAACCGTCAGGAGGTGTTTGACCAGGCGCTGGCGCGTCACCTGTTGCTGCTGGCGGCGACGTTGTTGCCGGCGCTGCTTATCGGCATACCGCTGGGCCTGATCTGCTATCGCCGCGCACGCTGGCAGAGCGTGATTTTCTCCGTGCTGAATATTATCCAGACCGTGCCGTCGGTGGCGCTGTTCGGCTTGTTGATCGCGCCGCTGGCAGGGCTGGCGGCGCATTTTCCCTGGCTGGGGCGGCTTGGCGTTAGCGGCATCGGTCTTGCACCGGCGCTGATTGCGCTGGTGCTGTATGCGCTGCTGCCGCTGGTGCGTAGCCTGGTGGCGGGGCTGCAACAGGTGCCGGCGGGCGTGCGCGAAAGCGCTTGCGGCATGGGCATGTCGCAGGCGCAAATCTTCTGGCAGGTAGAGATCCCGCTGGCGTTGCCGGTGCTGCTTAGCGGCCTGCGTGTAGTGACCATTCAGACAGTTGGCCTGGCCGTTATCGCCGCCCTGATTGGCGCAGGCGGCTTCGGCGCAATTATTTTTCAGGGACTGCTCAGCAGCGCGCTGGAACTGGTGCTGCTGGGCGTGATCCCGGTTATCGCACTGGCGGTGCTGGTGGATACGCTGTTTAAAATTGTTATCTCCCTGCTGCAAAGGAACGCCTTATGATTCAGTTTAACCAGGTGAGCAAATACTTTGCCGGTAAGGCGGCGGTGGACGGCATCAATCTGCATATCGCCGCCGGAGAATTTACCGTGCTGATTGGCACCTCCGGCTCAGGTAAATCCACCACGCTGAAAATGATTAACCGGCTGATTGAGCATGATGAAGGGACAATTCTGTTTGCCGGCGAAGAGATCCGTAGCTTTAACCCGCAAACGCTGCGACGACGAATGGGGTATGCCATTCAGTCGATAGGGCTGTTTCCGCACTGGACGGTTGAAAAAAATATCGCCACCGTACCGGGATTGCTGAGGTGGCCGCAGGCGAAGAAACAGGCGCGAATAAGTGAGCTGCTGACGCTGCTTAACCTGGATGAGGGCTTGCGTCAGCGCTATCCGCATCAGCTTTCCGGTGGGCAGCAGCAGCGGGTGGGTGTAGCGCGGGCGCTGGCGGCCGATCCTGAGGTGTTACTGATGGATGAGCCGTTCGGCGCGCTTGATCCGGTCACGCGCGGCGCGCTGCAGCAGGAGATGCTGCGTATTCATCGGCTCTCCGGACGTACCATTGTGCTGGTAACGCATGATATTGATGAGGCGCTGGCGCTGGCGGATAACATTGTGCTGATGGATAACGGACGCATCGTACAGCAGGGCAGGCCGGTGGAGCTGTTAACCCGTCCCGCCAACGATTTTGTCCGTGACTTTTTTGGCCGCAGCGAGCTGGGCGTGCGCCTGCTCTCGTTGGGCAGCGCGGGCAGCGCGGCCAGGCGCGGCGAATGGCTGGAGGAGGAGTCGGTGTCGGCGGCGATCTCGTTACGTGAGGCACTCTCGCTGTTTATCGCCCGACAAACCGATAAGCTGCCGGTAACCGATGCGCAGGGCGTGCCGCTGGGCGTGCTGCACTTCAGCGATCTGTTGCGTCAGCGGGAGGGTGCATGAAACGACTAACGCGCGATCCGCTGCTGTGGCTGATTGCGCTTTTTATCGCGCTGCTGTTGCTGATGCCCTGGAGCGGGCCGCTTTTCGCCCACTGGTTCCCTGAGCTGGAGCGTCCGGTCTATCAGCAAGAGCGTTTTTTCCAGCTGGCGCTGGCGCATCTGCAACTGGTGGCGATCTCCAGCCTGGGCGCGGCGTTGACAGGGCTGGGCGCAGGCATTGCCGTGACGCGCCGTGGCGGACAGGAGTTTCGTCCGCTGGTGGAGACGCTGGCTGCCGCCGGGCAAACCTTTCCGCCAGTAGCGGTGCTGGCGGTGGCCGTGCCGGTAATCGGCTTTGGCGAGCAGCCAGCGATTATCGCGCTGATGCTGTATGGAATTTTACCCGTGCTGCAAGGCACCCTGGCCGGGATCGAATCGGTGCCCTCCAGCGTTAAAGAAGTGGCGCAGGGGGTCGGGATGAGCAACTGGCAGCGTTTAACCCGTGTAGAGCTGCCGCTGGCTGCGCCGGTAATTATCTCCGGGATGCGCACCTCGGTGATCATCAATATTGGCACCGCCGCCATCGCCTCTACGGTAGGCGCGAAAAGCCTGGGATCGCCGATTATTATCGGCCTGAGCGGGTTTAATACGGCGTATGTGATTCAGGGAGCGTTGCTGGTGGCGCTACTGGCGTTGGTGGTGGACCGGCTGTTTGAGCGCCTGCAGCGCTGCTTTAGCGGGAATGTAAGATAATGGTATAGCCCACCAGCATCAGGCCGCCGGTACCGCCGACTGCCATAATGAAAAAGAGGGTGCCAACCAGAAATTTTTGCCAGTTCATAATACTGCCTGTAACGATCAAACAAGAGAGCGGATCATAACCCGATCCGTGCCTGGCGACCAGGCAATTTACGCCATTTTTAACTCGGCCCGTGCAGGCTGATTGAGAAGCCCTGCTCATGCCAGTGAGTAAACTGCTCTGCTTGTCGGCGGGTCAGTTTTTTACCCGTCCAGACAAAAATTTGCTGACCCGGAAAGAGTTCCGGGCGGGGGTTATCCAGCGGTTCTGCCAGCACGTCGACACGCCAGCCCTGCTGACACAAACGCCAGGCTTCCAGCCAGATACGGGTACGGTCTTCCACCCCCCAACCGAGCAGCAGCGCATCCTTTCCTGCCTTTTTACGTACGCTGCTCAGGTAAAAGGCGACATAATCGATCAGGGCGCCATCCAGCAGACTGCACATGGTTTTCGCCGTGTTTTGATCAAGCCCAAGCCGCTGACGAACCGGCACAAACACATGATCAATTAACGCATCTACAGAATGCTCACGACCGATATTGGCGATTTTAGCCCGTAGTTTCGCCGGACGAACGTGGCGTAGCACGCTCATTACCTCTTCCTGCAACGCCAGCCAGCCGTCGTGCGTATCAATATTTTCGCCTTCCAGCAGCGATTTGACTTTGCCTACCGGTACGCCGCTCTCTATCCAGCGCTTGATCTCTTCGATACGCTGAACATCTTCCTCATCAAACTGTCGATGCCCGCCTTCGGTGCGCTGTGGCTTAAGCAGCCCATAGCGACGCTGCCATGCGCGTAACGTTACAGGGTTTATACCACAGCGTTCGGCGACATCACCGATGCTGTACAGGGCCATTGACTGCCTCAACTTGCATTTTAAATACATTATCTGCGTTAACCTTAGCGGAGCTGAGTTAACGTGTACATAGTTTTTTTAGTTGTACAACTTGATCCAGACCGCAAAGCCGGTAACTCTCAGAGACACATTTCCTGTTTCTGAACGTTACGCGCCAGAGGCCAAACAGGCGCATCATTTACTGGTGGAGCAAAGATGATTGAATATCAAATTATTAATCGGCAGCAGGCGATAAACGAGCTGGAAGCATTAACCGATGTTCTGCAGGGGTGCGTCAACGCAGGTGCCAGCGTGGGATTTATCGATCCTGACGATCGACAAGTGATGAGAAATTTCTGGCAGGATAATTTTAATGGCCTCGAACAGGGCGATCGGCTGCTGCTGGTGGCGCGTCAGCAACAGCAGATTGTCGCCACGGTGATGGTGTTATGGAATATGATGCCCAACGGACGCCATCGCGCTGAAATCAGCAAGCTGCTGGTACATCCGGCGGCGCGGCGGCAGGGCATTGCGCGTGAGTTGATGGAGCGGGCGGAGCAACTGGTTAAACAGGCAGGGCGCAGCCTGATGGTGCTGGATACTCGCAGCGGCGATATCGCCAGTCTGCTTTACCTGTCGCTGGGCTGGGAAGTTGCCGGAGCTATTCCTTATTACGCGCAGTCAACGGAAGGCGCGATGGATGCCACCACCGTGATGTATAAGCGGCTGGCCTGATTTTACGCTTGGCGGCTGAACGCAACGCCGCTGCTGTGCAGCTATAAATGCCGGAAGCGCTCTTCCATATTCGCTGATAAGCGGCTGACGCCAGCGTCATACTGTGTAAAAATACAGGTTATCAACGCAGGAAGAGAGCAAGATGGCATTAACCGCAGCGTTAAAAGCGCAGATTGGCGAATGGTATAAAGCGCTGCAGCAGCAGGTTCCCGATTTTATTCCACGCGCGCCGCAGCGGCAGATGATTGCCGAAGTGGCAAAAACCCTGGCCGGTGACGATGGGCGTCATCTGGCGATCGAAGCGCCGACCGGGGTGGGCAAAACCCTTTCCTATTTGATCCCGGGCATTGCCGTTGGCCGTGCCGAAGAGAAACCGCTGGTGATCAGCACCGCGAACGTCGCGCTGCAGGATCAGATTTTTAGTAAAGATCTGCCGCTGCTGCGAAAAATAATCCCCGATCTAAAATTCACCGCCGCCTTTGGGCGCGGGCGCTATGTTTGCCCGCGTAACCTGAACGCGCTGGCGACCGACAGCGAAAAGCAGGGCGATCTGCTGCTGTTTCTCGATGACAATCTGGTGGCCAACAAAGATGAGCGCAAGCTCTGTACCAAACTGGAAAAGTCGCTGGATCGGCATCAGTGGGACGGCCTGCGCGATCACTGCGAAGAGGCGATCGACGATACGCTCTGGCAGCGCTTAAGCACCGATAAGGCTAACTGCCTGGCGCGCAACTGCCACTGGTATCGCGAATGTCCCTTTTTTGTCGCCCGGCGGGAGATCGAGCAGGCGGACGTGGTGGTGGCTAACCATGCGCTGGTGATGGCGGCGCTGGAGAGCGAATCGGTGCTGCCACCAGCGAAGCATTTGCTGCTGGTGCTGGATGAAGGCCACCATCTGCCGGAAGTAGCGCGCGATGCGCTGGAAACCAGCGCTGACATCACCGCCGCCTGGACCAGCCTGCAACTTGATCTGTTTGTGCGCCTGGTGGAAACCTGTATGGCGCAGTTTCGGCCAAAATCACCGCCGCCGCTGGCGAATCCCGAGCGGTTAAAAACCCACTGTGACGAATGGCGCGAACATCTCGCCAGCCTGACGCGTATTCTGGCGCTGTGGCTGCCGCCAGAGCCGCAGGAAGGTGAACATCGCTTTGAAATGGGGCAACTGCCGGAAGAGATGCAAACCTTATGCGCCCGCCTTTTCAAACTGAGCGACGGGCTGCGCGGGCTGGCGGAAGGGCTGTTAAACGATCTCAGCGAAAAGAGCGGACAATACGATGTGGTGCGCCTGCACCGTACGATGCTGCAGATGAACCGCGCTTTCGGCTGGTTTGAAAGCATCAGCAAACTGTGGCGGCTGGCGTCGATGGAGCAGGCCTCCGGCGCGCCGGTTTCGAAATGGGTCAGCCGCGAACTGCGGGAAGGCCAGCCACACCTCTTTTTCCACTGCGCCGGTATTCGCGTGAGTGAACAGCTGGAGAAGCTACTGTGGCGAAAAGTGCCGCATGTGGTGCTGACTTCGGCAACGCTGCAATCGCTGAACAGCTTTAACCGATTACAGGAACTTTCCGGGCTTAACGAAAAGGTGGGAGATCGCTTTGTGGCGCTCGGCTCGCCGTTTAATCATGTTGAGCAAGGCAAGCTGATTATCCCCCAGATGCGCTTTGAGCCGCTGATGGCAAATGAGGCGCAGCATATCGCTGAAATGGCTCATTTCTTTCGCCATCAGGTGAAAGCGGGCCAGCACAAAGGCATGCTGGTGCTGTTTGCCAGCAACCGCGCCATGCAGCAGTTTTTGACGCACCTGAGCGATCTGCGGCTGATGCTGCTGGTGCAGGGCGATCAGCCGCGCTACCGGCTGGTAGAGCTGCATCGCAAGCGGGTAGAGCAGGGCGAGGCGAGCGTGCTGGTGGGCCTGCAATCTTTTGCTGAAGGGCTGGATTTAAAAGGCGAGCTGCTTTCTCAGGTACATATTCACAAAATCGCTTTTCCACCGGTGGACAGTCCGGTAATTTTAACCGAAGGGGAGTGGCTGAAGAGCCTGAAGCGCTACCCGTTTGAGGTGCAAAGTCTGCCCAGCGCCTCATTTAGTCTGATCCAGCAGGTGGGGAGATTGATCCGAAGCCATCAGTGCTTTGGTGAAATTGTGATTTACGATCGGCGGCTGATCACCAAAGCATACGGTGCACGCCTGTTAAAAGCCCTGCCGGTTTTTCCCATAGAGCAGCCGCCGATGCCTGAAGGCACCATAGCACCGGTAAGCACCAGCAAACCCAGGCCCGTACCGGCGGCGCGGCGTCGAAAAAAGGAAAAGCATTAAATGTTGCAGTACAACAAACTGATTAAAGAAGTGGGCCGTGGCAAAAACCATGCGCGCGATCTGGATGAAGAGAGCGCGTATCAGCTTTATCGCGCCATGCTTAACGACGAAGTGCCGGATCTGGAGCTGGGTTCGCTGCTGATTGCGATGCGTATCAAAGGGGAAGGCGAGGCGGAAATGACCGGTTTCTATCGCGCCGTACAGGAGCGAGTGCTTTCGCTGACGCCACCGGCGGGCAAGCCGCTGCCCATCGTGATCCCCAGCTACAATGGCGCACGCCGTCAGGGCAATCTGACGCCGCTGCTGGCGCTGCTGCTCTCTCGTCTTGGCTTCCCGGTGGTGGTACATGGCGTCAGCGACGATGCCACGCGCGTGACCAGCGAGACCGTTTTCCAGGCGCTTGGCATTGCTGCCGTCAGCGATGCGCAAAACGCGCAGGCGAAACTGGAGCAGGGCGAGCCGGTGTTTATCACCGTAGACAATCTTTGTGCGCCGCTGGCCAAACAGCTGGGGCTGCGCTGGCGTCTGGGCGTGCGTAACAGCGCGCACACGCTGGCTAAGCTGATTACCCCTTTTGACGAGGCCGCAGCGCTGCGTTTCGCCAGCGTTTCCCATCCCGAATATATTCCACGCGTGGCAAAATTTTTCAGCGCGCAGGGCGGCAGGGCATTACTACTGAACGGCACGGAAGGGGAAGTTTACGCCAATCCGCTGCGCTGCCCCGCTATTAACCTGATCCACGGTGCGGCGGCGGAACCGCAAGAGCTGGTGGCGCGTCAGCCGGAGTGCACCTGCGATCTGCCGGAAAGCAAAGAGGCGACAGTCACTGCCGCCTGGATCCAGCAGGTGCTGGAAAAATCTCGTCCGGTACCGCAATCATTACGGCTGCAGATCGCCTGCTGCTATCTGGCCAGCGGTCGCAGCGCCTCGCTGGATGAGGGCCTGGCGGCGCTGGCAGCGGCGGGCTACTGAGCCGACGCTAGCGTTGATTTACCGGCAGCGGCAAATGGCTCTCAACCAGCCGCTGCCAGAAGGCGATAGCCGGTTCAATCAGCGCATCGTTAAAGTCATAGCTGGCGTTATGTAGCGCACGGGACGGCGTATCGCCATCGGCACCGATCCAGAAATAGGCGCCGGGGCAGGCTTCCAGCATGCAGGCGAAATCTTCTGACGCCATTGAGGGATCCACCTGCCAGCGTACCTGTTCCGCGCCGAACAACCCGATAGCCGCCTCGCGCACGCGTGCGGCGGGCAGAGCATGATTTTGTGTCACCGGATAGCCGGGATACCAGCAAATCGTTCCCTCAACTCCCAGCGGCTGCGGCAGAACCTCCACAAACGACCCGATAAGCCCGCGTACTTTCTCCCTGACCTCGCTTTGTAAACAGCGCACGGTACCGCGCAGCGTCACCGCCTCCGGGATCACATTAATGGCTTCTCCGCCCTGGATCTGGGTAACGCTGACCACGGACGAGGCCAGCGGTGACAGCCGGCGCGCAGGAATCGTTTGCAATGCCAGAATCAGCTGGGCCGCCGCTACAATGGGGTCGGCACCGCACTCCGGCATGGCGGCGTGACAGCTTTTGCCGGTAAGGGTTATTTCAAACGAATCGAGGGAGGCCATCATTGCGCCATCGTTGACCGCCAACGTGCCTAACGGCAGGCCAGGCCAGTTGTGCAACGCATAAACGGCGTCCATCGGAAAGCGCTGGAACAGCCCTTCCTCCACCATTTGACGTGCGCCGCCCAGATTCTCTTCGGCAGGCTGAAAAATAAAATGCACCGTGCCGCTGAAGCGGCGCGTCTGCGCCAGCCACCTCGCGCTGGCCAGCAAAATAGCGGTATGACCATCGTGACCGCAGGCGTGCATAGCGCCGGGGCGCTGCGATCGCCAGGGCTGCTCTCCTCGTTCCGTAATGGGTAAAGCATCCATATCGGCGCGCAGGCCAATCGTAGGGCCAGGACCACACTCCAGGGTGCCAATAACGCCGGTTTTGGCGATGCCGGTCGCCACTTGTAAGCCAAAACTGCGTAGCTGTTCGGCAACAAAATGGGCAGTATGCTGTTCCTGGTAGCCCAGCTCTGGCTGAGCGTGCAGCTGACGGCGCCATTGCACCGCCTCTTCAATTAACGCTGCGGGTAAACTCATAACGGTCCTCTCTTCGAGCCGCGCCTGTTTGCGCAGCGGAATAACTTCACTCTAGAAGAGAGAACCGGTGCAGTCTATCGGTTGCGACGTAAAACAGTCGTGGTTATTTAATGGCTAAATCGCGGCGCTGGGTAGTTACTTTTTGCGCGCGTCCGGGCGTTGCAGCTCAAAGCGCTGGGCTTCGCTGATGCCGTACCAGGCGCTGGGGCCACCGGCGCGCAGAACCGGTTGCGCTTTGCTGGTCTGATAAATGCCCTCTTCCAGCAGCGCATCATCAATATGTACCGCAACCACCTCGCCGAGGATCAGCCAGCTATCCAGCGGCGCGCCGTCGGCATTCTGTAACTGCAGATGCTGCGTCAGGCGGCATTCAAAGTTAACCGGACTTTCCGCCACCATCGGCGCCCTGACCAGATCGCCGCTGATGGGCGTCACGCCTGCTAACATAAACTCATCTACCTCCTGCGCCACCGAAGCGGAGCTTTCATTGGCCGCTTCCGCCAGCGGGCGCGTGACCAGATTCCAGACAAACTCTTTGGTTTCCAGAATATTGCGCAAGCTGTCTTTTTTACCGAGACTGGCGAAACCAATAATCGGCGGCTGATAGTTAAAGCTGTTAAAAAAGCTGTAGGGAGCCAGGTTGCGCACGCCAGAAGCGCTGAGTGAACTGATCCAGCCAATAGGACGCGGCGCAACGATCGCATTAAAGGGATCGTGCGGCAGACCGTGGCCCGCACGGGGTTGATAGGAGTAACGTTGACGAGACATAATTATCCTTAGAGTTAAGCGACAGCTTCATCTTAGCCGCTTCGGCGTGAAAAAATGCACGTCAATTGTTTACGGTTTTTTCCGGAGCGGGTATCTTACGCGCCGTTACCCAAGAGAGAGCCTGATGAAACAGCCCGCCACTAAAAACCAACTGCATCCCCGAAACCGTCATCGCGAGCGCTATGATTTTGCTGCGCTGAGCGCGGCCCATCCGCCGCTGCAGCCCTTTATTATCACCACGCCGCGCGGCGACAGCTCGATCGATTTTGCCGATCCGCAGGCGGTGAAAACGCTGAATCAGGCGCTGCTAAAACATTTTTATCAGATCCACAGCTGGGATATCCCGGATGGCTTTTTGTGTCCGCCGGTGCCGGGACGTGCAGATTATCTGCACTGGCTGGCCGATCTGCTGGCCCAGGATAATGCACAGCAGGTGCCGCGCGATATTAACGTGCTGGATATTGGTTGCGGCGCGAACTGCATCTATCCGCTGATTGGTTTCCGTGAATATGGCTGGCGCTTTACCGGTTCTGAAGTGAACGCGCAGGCGATGAAGGCCGCTGGGGCGATCCTGGAAGCTAACCCAGCACTGCGTCGCGCCATTCGCCTGCGTCGTCAGCCAAACAGCGATCGGATGTTCCAGGGCATTATTCATAAAAATGAGTTCTATCACGCCGTGGTCTGTAATCCGCCGTTCCACGCCTCCAGCGAGCAGGCTGCGGAAGGCAGCGCCCGCAAGGTGCGTAATCTGGGCCTGGCGAAAGATGCGCCGCTCAATTTTGGCGGCCAGCAGGCGGAGCTGTGGTGCGAAGGCGGTGAAAAAGCCTTTATCGGTCAGATGATCAGCGAAAGCGTGAGTTATGCGCGCCAGGTAATATGGTTCACCTCACTGGTGTCACGCCGCGAGCATCTGCCTGCGCTGCGCCAGGCGTTAACCGACGCAGGCGCGCACGAGGTACGAATTGTTGATATGGCGCAGGGGCAGAAGCAGAGCCGCTTTATCGCCTGGACCTTTCAGGAGAGCGCGGCGCGGACGCGACTGATGAAGCCGCGTCCCTGAGGCACTTAGTCCGGCGCCGGCAGGCTTTTTATTGCCGCCGCGTCGGTGCTGTCGCCGCCGGATGGGACAACCTGTACCGTCTGGCGCGGCGCCTTAATGCCTGCCGCATCAAAATGTTTTTTCACCAGTTCATCCAGCGCAAAGCGCACCGTCCACTGCTTTAACGGCTGAGTGGTAATTGATACGCGCACGGTAAAGGCGCGCTCGGTTAGACCAACCAGCCCGGCAAAATTTGGCTCGCCAATAATAAAGGCGTGGATATCTTCACGCGCCATCAGTTCATTCACGGCGGAGCGCAGCGCGGCATTAGCGCGATCGCTATCTTCGCTGCGATCGACATCGTAATTCGCCACAAAGGAACCAATGCCACGGACAAAGTTGGCGAAGGTGGTGATCGAAGACCAGGGAATAATATGATACGCCCCGGTATCCTGGCGCACCCCAACCGAGCGGATCGACATACGTTCCACGGTGCCGGTTAGCGGCCCGATGGTAACCAGATCGCCGGTATTCATACCATTTTCAAACTGAATAAAAATCCCGGTAATAATATCTTTGACCAGCGTTTGCGAGCCAAAAGAGACCGCCAAACCCAGCGCGCCGGCCCCCGCCAGCAGCGGCGCGATATTAACGCCGATTTCCGATAACAATATCATGATGGTAATGGTGCTGATGACCACCGCCAGCGCGTTGCGAAACAGCGTGAGCAGCGTACGCGTGCGTGCGCTGGGCATCGGACGACCGTGAATATCAGAAGAGAGACGGCTTTCTATCAGGCTGGCCAGTAAGGTCCAGCCTACGGCAGAGAAGAGCAGGATCATAAATACCCGGATCAGCACATCCACCAGCTGTTCACCCGCGCCCACGGTAAGCCAGTACCAGAGGTCGAACAGCTGCCAGGCATTCAGCAGCAGCAACAGCACGGCGAAGACCGTGAGAATACGCGCGGCTTTCAGCATAAAGGAGATCCAGCTATTGACCCGTTTTTGTAGCTCTGGATAGTTGCGGCGCAGCTCAGGCGAAAGGGTAATGGTTTTACTGATCCAGCGCGTCAGCATGCCGGACACCACGGCACCCAGGCCGATAATTACCAGGCTGCGCAGCGTCGCCGACATCATGAATTTCAGGCTGCCGCCGGGGTTAAAGATGGAGAAGAAGAACAGCACAATAAAGTAGGCGCTGGCGATCCAGTGCCAGACAAAGGCGAAGGCGCGAATAAACAGCGTAAAAAAGGATAACGAGCGTTCGGAAAGCGCAATGAGTTCGCGCTGTATGCTGCGGCGGTTATGAAATATCAGCCACAGCGCCCAGCCGGTCATTAACCCCATAATAATGACGTTGACCAGCGCGCCGGTTTGCACATTGACCCGATTAGAGACAATCGGCACTACCACCAGTAAGCCATAGCCAATCACGCCGCTGAGCCAGCTAAGGCGGGTATGCCAGTAGCGTGCCCGCATATCGTTAAATGAAAACGGGCGTAGTTCAGGAAAGCGCGGACAGAAGATCATGCGCAGCACTGTCTTAAAGAATTCAATTAACGCAAAGGCATTCAGAAACAGGCCCTGCTGATAGGCAATGGTGCGGCTGCCCGCATTCAGATTGTTGCTAAGGATTTGTCCAACAAACAGCGCCAGCGCCAGCAGCAGCAGGTCAATCGCAAAGGCGCCGATAATGGTTAACGGCAGATGCAGCCAGCTGTCTGGCTGATTGCTTTTTTTGCGGCCCCAGCGGCCCATCTGGCGGTAAAGCGGCGTGACCAGCATGCGTATCGCCCAGTAAAAGGCGAACAGCGCCACGGCCAGCATCAGGAAGTGGTTAAACGCGTTAAAGAAGGTGGCCTTGTTAAAGGCTTTCTGCGGCGCGGAGAGGATATTGTTATAAAGACGAATAAAACTGCCGGCGAACTGTCCGCCATATTCGCGCGTGACGTCGGTAATGCTTTGCAGAACGGTTTTATCTTCCTGCTCTTCGGCGGCGTTCGGCGGCGTTAGCGCTGGCTCGTTAGTGGTGGAGGGGCTGGCGGCGGCTTCGCGCAGCTGTTTAATCAGCGCCTGACGCGACTCATCGTTTTCCAGAATGGTTGCCAGAGCAAGCCAGGCCGCTTTTTTCTCTTCGATGGTTGGTTCATGCGTTGCCGCTTCGCTGGCGGGTTTCTGAGCCTGCTGGCTGGCAACGGCGGCAGCGGGCAGCGACACGGCCTGTGCTGCCGATATCAGGCATAGCAGTAATACACACAGAACCCCCTGACGCAGACGACACCACACGACGTTTATTCCCAACATCTTTCTCCCCAATAGCAACCGGTACGGCAGAAGCCTCTGAAAAGTATAGACGCTGATGCTGAGGCAATAGTCTGAATCCTGAGGTCAGACTGGCGGAGAAAATGACTTTTATGGTTGCAGGGGAAGGGCATGCAGAGGGTTAATTCTCCCCTTTACACGGCTTAGTAGCCAGGGCAGAACCATCAGCAGATGAGTTATGTAGGGTAATAACATCGTGCCTGCGCAGAGAGCCCAGGCCGATCGTAAAGACGCAAAAAACGTCATCCCTGACAGCTCGGCCCGCGCCATCCATGGCGCGGGACGCTTTACTCTTCTGCTCGGGCTCCCCGCGCCTCAGCTGCTCAGTTGTCTGACAGGCCAGACCCAGGGGGCGATTAAGAAACGTGCTGTAAAAACTCGCGCAGACGTTCGCTGGGTGGATTAGAGATCAGCGTATCGGGCGGGCCATCTTCCGCAATGCGACCCTTATCAATAAAGATCAGTCGTGAAGCCACCTGTTGTGCAAAGCCCACTTCATGCGTCACGATAACCATCGTCATCCCTTCCTCAGCCAGATTCTGCATGACCTTTAACACCTCATGACGCAGCTCTGGATCGAGCGCTGAAGTCGGCTCATCAAACAGCATCATCTTGGGCTTAACCGCCAGCGCACGCGCAATAGCGACGCGCTGCTGCTGACCGCCCGATAGCTCGGAAGGATAGTGGTGAGCGCGCTCCGCCAGGCCAACCTTCGCCAGCAGCGTTTTCGCCAGCTGATGCGCCGCCTCTTTTTTGGTGCCGCGTACCCGGATTGGGCCGAAAGCGACATTTTCCAGTGCGGTCATCTGCGGAAACAGATGAAACTGCTGGAAAACCATGCCCGCTTCCTGACGAATCAGACGCTCATCCACTTTGGGATCGTTAACCTTTAAACCATCGACGATCAGCTCGCCGCTGGTGATCTCTTCCAGCTTGTTGATACAACGCAGCAGGGTAGACTTACCCGAGCCGGATGGGCCAATAATCACCACCACTTCGCCCTGATTAATCTTCAGATCGATATTGTGCAGCACCTGAGTTTGTCCAAAGTGCTTGGAAACGTTTTTAAATTCAATCACAGGATTTTCATCCTTTTTTCAAGGCGACGCAGCACGAAGCTCAACACCAGCGTAATAACCAAATAGATAATCGCCACCGCGCTCCAGATTTCCAGCGCGCGGAAGTTACCGGCAATAATTTCCTGCCCCTGACGGGTCAGCTCGGCAACGCCGATAACGATAAACAGCGAGGTATCCTTGATACTGACAATCCACTGATTGCCCAGCGGCGGCAGCATACGGCGCAGCGCCAGCGGCATAATCACATAGCGCAGGGTTTCCCGGCGCGACAGGCCAAGCGCCAGACCCGCTTCACGGAATCCTTTGTTAATCGACAGCACCGCGCCACGGGTAATTTCCGCAATATAGGCGCCGGAGTTGATGATAATCGTCACTACCGCCGCAGTGAAGGGATCAATACGCAGGTCAGGTATGGCCATTGGCAGGGCGAAATAGATAAACATCACCTGCACCACAATCGGCGTACCGCGAATCAGCTCAATGAAAACCAGCGCGATATTATTGGTCAGCCAGCCGCCGTAAGCGCGGGCGAAACCGGCGATAACGCCGATAACCAGGCCGCCAATCAGGCCAAGCACTGAGATCAGCAGGGTCATTTTGGCCCCTTCCAGCAGAAGGGGAATGGCTGGCCAGATCACGCTCCAGTCAAATTCCATGGTGTTTTCTCCGGAAAAAATCCGTCATTGTTGCAATAAAGAAACGCAGGGATGCGTAGGCATCCCTGACGTGGCTAACGCTTTCAGGCTTCAGGTTTATTTCGGCTCGCTGCCGAACCATTTTTTATAGATGGTATTGTAGGTGCCGTTGTCACGCAGCGTTTTCAGCGCGCCGTTAATCTTCTCGCGCAGTTCATCGCTTCCTTTCGGCAGGGCGATGCCATATTGCTGTGCTTCAAGAGAGTCGCCTACTGCTTTAAACTGTCCACGGCCTGCGGTGTTGATAAAATAGAGGATGTTTGGCGTATCGTGCAGCACGGCATCCGCACGGTTGGTGCCCAACTCCATGTAGGCGTTATCAATGTTCGGGAACTGGCGCAGATCTTTGGTTTTAATATGCTTTTTCGCATAGTCAACCGAGCCGGTACCGCTCTTCACGGCAACCACTTTGCCGTTAAGATCGTTGATGCCTTTTACTTCATCATTGTTGGCTTTCACCATCACCAGCAGACCGCTTTTGTAGTAGCCATCAGAAAAATCGATCGCTTTTTTACGCTCGTCGGTAATGGTAATGCCCGCCAGTGCGAGATCGACATTACGCGTCTGCAGGGCAGGAATAATACCGCTGAAATCCATCGGCTTCAGGCTATAGGAAAGGTTGAGCTGTTTTGCGATGGCATCCCACAAATCAATGTCGAAACCGACATACTTGTCGCCCTGCTTAAACTCAAACGGGACGAACGCTGTATCGGTTGCGACAACCAGTTTTTTCTCCGCCGCGGTGGCGGAAACGGCAAACGTTAACGCTAAAGCAGCAAGGGAAAGCTTAAAAACAGACTTCATCATTTTATCCTTATTACCGATGCGGTACCTGTTGCACCGCTGTTGCTGATGGTCATATGAAAAATCTATGCCAACTTTACATAACTGGAAGAAACCAGTGCTTAACGGACAGGATAAGCCCAAAGATTCAGATAATTCTGCCAATGCACTAAAGTTGTGACCCTTTTTGGTGCATTGCCGTAATTTGGTGCAATGCCCTCAGGGATTGAGCCAGAAAAAGAGCGGAAGGTGAACCTTGAAGTGTTTATATTGTTAAATATGTCATAAATATATGTTAAAAATGCAAAAAAAAAGCGGATGGCAACCATCCGCTTCTTTGCTAAATCAATGTCAGATTATTCGATGTTTGATTCGATAAACCACAGGAATTTGTCCAGATCGCGTGACGCTGCGGTAAGAATATCCGCTGTGTCTTCATCTTTAACTTCGCCGATGGCTTTACGCACGTCGTTAGCTACCAGACCGTAGCGATCTGCCAGCGCTTTCAGATGATCCTGTACGCTATGAATATTCAGCGGGTAGCTCTGCAGCGGCGTCTTATCTACCACTACCTGTGCGGTACCCAACGCCACGCCGCCCAGCTGTACCACACGTTCTGCCATGGTATCCTGGTGGTCGGTGATCGTAGTACGGAAGCCGTCCAGCATCTCGTGTACGCCAATAAAGTTAGCGCCACGCATATTCCAGTGCGCCTGCTTAGTGATCAGCGACAGGTCGATGAATTCAACAACCAGACGATTAAGTACCTCGATGGTGGCTTTTTTCTCACTCTCTGCCACGTCATTACGGGTGTAGATCAGATCGGAAGATGTGTTTTTTACCAGTTTTGCGGTACTCATCATTAATATCCTCTAATGTCGTATGTCCTAATTAAGCACGGAATTAAGTATAGCACCGGATTTAGAGGCTGCAGGAAAGTTACTGCCTATTGAACAGATAGCGCTTATCAAACTGTTGGGTAAAGAAATTTTTTAGCGCTTTCGTCAGAGAACCAGCAAAGAAAATGGCGGGCACAAAAAGTTAATTATTTAAATTTATGAATTTAAATATTTATTTTTCATTACTGTACAGATGGAAAATATTGATAATAAATTTTATGAAATATAACAAAATATAAACAAGCCAATATCATTACGGCGTTAAGAATATTACAAAATAATAAAAAAGCGCTTATTCAGCCTGTTAAGTCAGGCTGAATAAGAATATTCGTAATCACACTACTCTGTTATTTTTCCGCTTTCCGTTACCACGGCATGACGCGGGCGGCTGGTAATAGTAGAACCCGCCGAGGCAATGATAATTGCCAGTAACCCCATCCACTGCATCAGCGTCAGTAATTCGTTAAGAAACAGCATGCCGGAGATTGCTGCCATTGCTGGCTCCAGGCTCATCAGAGTACCGAAAGTGCGCGCAGGCAACCTTGTCAGCGCCACCATCTCCAGGGAATAGGGCAGGGCGCTGGAAAGTACCGCTACCGCAAACGCCATCGGCAGGATAGAGAGTTGCCAAATGGTGTCGGCGGCAAAGGTTAATCCCAGCGGAACAAAAATCAGCGAGCCAATAATCGATCCCATCGCCACCGTTGCCGGACCGTGATCTGCGCCAGCGCGCTGGCCAGCCAGAATATAAACTGCCCAGCAGGCGCCGGCAGCGATGGCCAGCGCTGCGCCGAGCGGATCAACATGGCTAAAGCTATGGCCCAGCGGCAGCAGCCACCAGAGCCCGAGCACTGCCAGCAAAATCCAGATAAAATCAGTCGCCCGGCGCGAACCAAACAGCGCCAGCGTCAGCGGACCGGTAAACTCCAGCGCAACCGCCACGCCAAGCGGAACAGTACGAATAGAGAGATAGAACAGATAGTTCATGGCACCCAGCGCAACGCCATACAAAATCAGCGCCTTGCGCTGCTGTGGGGAAAAGCGTAAACGCCAGGGTTTAAAGATCAGGCTAAGAATAAGCGTGCCGATACCCAGACGCAGCGCGGTAATACCGGTTGCGCCCGCGGTGGGAAACAGCGTCTTTGCCAGCGCCGCACCGCACTGTATAGAGATCATGGCGATCAGAATCACCATTATCGGCATGATAGTTTGTGAAGAAACAAGGTTTTTTTGCAAAGCGCGCAAAGACATCCTGTAATCCGCCTTAAATATCCATCAGATGTTAAAAGTCCACAGTGTACAGTCAGGCTAAAAAAAGTCATCGACGAGAGGAAATTTTGCGCTTTACGTCTAAAAGTAAGCGTGCGAAGCGGGTGATTGTTAACCAGAAAGGGCGTTTTTACGTAAAGAAACGTCAGGTTTATTTAAGAACAATCTTAATGAACCTTTTTTTGATCAGAGAATTCAGAGGGTTTTAAAGGTAAAATTCATAAGAAAAAAGAATGACATACGAAATTTCATTAACTTTCTGTTACACCAAACTATCGGTTAGACAACCATTTCGAGGCAGAGTTTCCCGCTAAGTTTTGTTATATTTTCAGCGTTGTCAGGAGAGAAGTACTATCACATTTGAGGTGGTTATGAAAAAAATTGCATGTCTTTCAGCACTGGCTTGTGTACTGGCTGTATCTGCCGGTTCCGCAATGGCTCAAAGCACCGTTACTGGCGGTTACGCTCAGAGCGATATGCAGGGCGTTGCTAATAAAGCTAACGGCTTCAACCTGAAATATCGTTACGAAGATGGCTCTAACCCGCTGGGTTGGATCGGTTCTTTCACCTACACCGAGAAAGACCGTAGCGAAGATGGCTTTTACAACAAAGGCCAGTACTACGGCATCACCGGTGGTCCGGCTTACCGTCTGAACGACTGGGCCAGCATCTACGGCGTAGTAGGTATCGGCTACGGTAAATTCCAGCAGAACGAACAGGCTGTACGTAACAAGTCCGACACCAGCGATGTTGGCTTCTCTTACGGTGCTGGTCTGCAGTTCAACCCGTATGAAAACTTCGCTATCGACGTAGGCTACGAGCAGAGCCGTATCCGCAACGTTGACGTTGGCACCTGGATCGCAGGCGTTGGCTACAGCTTCTAATCTTGCCGCTGGCAGGATAACAAAAACGGCCCTCTGAAGGGCCGTTTTTTTATGGCTGTTACCTACAGAAATATTCTTTTCAGATAAAGCCGGTATGTACAGCGAACCGCCGCGCGTTTAACCGCGCCAGATTAAACGTGGACAGTTAGCGCTTTGCGCGCATTCGCCTGTGAGACGTTCCAGCAGCATCAGGCGCAGACGAAAAGGCGATTGCGTCAGCAAGCAGAGAATACCTCTCCAGCTTATATTCGCCTGGTGCGTGCGCTGAACACATCTGCCACAGTCCAGACAGTGTTTTGTTGTGTTCATGGGAACCTCCCGATTAACGTCTGACAATTAAGAGACACAGCCCTGCGATAAACAGCAGAAAAATTAACAGCAACAGGTAAGGCTCGTTCATTTTGGCTCCTCCGCTGTTAATACTGGCTGACTACTTTATCTACAAATATAGCACTGGCTATATCCTTTAGCCAATGCTAATCAGCTAAAATTTGTGCTTCTTTGCTGATGGTTTACAATGATGCGCCAACACGCCGGCAGGGCCTGATAATGACCGGTTGAAGAATAAGAGGAAGCTGAATGAGTCGTCGCGCAAAGCCCGCTCCTGCCAGGATAAATGGGCCGTTAAAAGAAATTGAAGAACATGTCGAAGGGTTTCGACAGGTTCGCGAGGCGCATCGCCGTGAGTTGATTGATGACTATGTTGAGCTGATTTCAGATTTGATTCGCGAATTTGGCGAAGCGCGTCAGGTTGATATGGCGGCACGCCTGGGCGTATCGCAGCCTACCGTGGCGAAAATGCTGAAACGCCTCGGAAGCGTAGGCCTGGTAGAGCAGGTGCCCTATCGCGGCGTCTTTTTAACCAGCGAAGGGGAGAAGCTGGCTGAAGAGAGTCGGGCGCGTCATCATGTGGTTGAGACGTTTCTGCTGGCGTTGGGCATTAGCCCCGATACCGCACGACGCGACGCCGAAGGAATTGAACACCACGTCAGCGATGAAACCCTGACTATTTTTCGTGAGTTCTACGAGAGCCGTCAGTAACTTTCCTGCCAATACGACCAGCCAGGCGGCAATTTTCGTTGGTATCGCCTTATCCAGGGCCACCCTGACCGTATGCTTTTCTGCGGCGCGTTTTCAGCGCCGCGCTTGATTAGACGCTCCGCTACCTGTTTTTCTGCCGATCACTAATGCGGCTTCTTTCCTTTATCCCTGCCCATTTCCCGCTACACTCAATTTGTCAATTAATCCTGGCATTTGTAATTTTTACTTCTACGGCTAATCTCAAATCGTAAGTTCAGGATTGGTACTGCAGGAAAATGGAACCTATGACTCATTCAAACGATACGCCGGGCAGTGATGATAAAACGCATCAGGACCCTGACGAAGGCCAGCAGGAACAAGAACAACCGCGTAAACGCCCTGGTAAAAAACCGCTGATTGTTTTAGGCGTGGTGGTCGTGGTGATGATTATCGTTGCGCTTTTCTTCTGGCTATCCACGCGAAATGAAGAGACCACAGACGATGCCTTTACCGAAGGCAATGCGGTCACCATTGCGGCCAAAACCTCCGGTTATGCGGTGAAACTGCTGGTTAACGATAACCAGCGGGTTAAAAAAGGCGATCTGCTGTTGTTGATTGACCCGCGTGATACGCAGGCGCAGCGCGATCAGGCAAAAGCACAGCTGGGACTGGCGCAGGCGCAGTTGCATCAGGCTGAAGCACAGCTGGCGCTGGCAAAAGTACAGTATCCGGCGCAGCGCGATCAGGCGCTGGCGCAGCAGGCGCAGGCCGAAGCCAATCTGCTCAATGCTCAGTCAGACTATCGTCGGTTGCGCGGCGTTGATCCACGGGCGACGTCACAACGTAATATTGATACCGCCAGCGCTCAGCTACGTTCTGCTCAGGCGCAGCTGCAAAGTGCGAAGGCACAGGTCGAAGTGGCTTCGCAGGTGGCATTACAGATTCGTCAGCAGGAGACCAATGTTGAAGCGCGACGTCGTCAGGTTGAGCAGGCACAGGCACAGCTCAATGTTGCCGAGCTGAATCTCTCTTATAGCGAAGTACGGGCGCCTTATGATGGCTTTGTGACCAAACGTAATGTACAGTCCGGATCGTTAGTGCAGGCGGGTAGCGCGCTCTTTTCACTGGTTTCGCCGGATATCTGGATAACCGCTAACTTTAAAGAGTCACAGCTTGAGCGCATGAAACCTGGTGACAGGGTCACTATTAGCGTGGATGCCTGGCCAGACATGGAGCTGGAAGGGCACGTAGACAGTATTCAGATGGGCTCCGGATCACGTTTCTCTACCTTCCCGGCGGAGAACGCCACCGGCAACTTCGTGAAAATCGTACAGCGCGTGCCGGTTAAGATTGTCATTGATAAAGGGCTTGATCCAAACAGGCCTCTGCCGCTGGGACTCTCCGTGGTGCCTAAGGTTACGGTGGAATGAGCCAGAGCCAAAGCTGGCAGCCGGCCAGTAATCCCTGGCTGGTGGCGGTAACGGTAACGCTGGCGGTATTCATGGAAATCCTGGATACCACCATCGTTAACGTGGCGCTGCCGCATATTGCCGGCACGCTCTCCTCCAGCTACGACGAATCAACCTGGGTACTCACCTCCTATCTGGTGGCCAACGGCATCGTGCTACCGATTTCCGCATTCTTTTCCCGCCTGTTTGGACGCAAACAATACTTTCTGATCTGTATTGTGATGTTCACCGTTTGCTCGTTTCTGTGCGGCATCGCCACGGAGCTGTGGCAAATTATTCTGTTCCGTATTCTGCAGGGCTTTTTTGGTGGCGGACTGCAGCCGGTACAGCAGTCGGTGCTGCTCGATTACTTTAAGGCGGAAGATCGCGGTAAGGCGTTCGGCCTCTCCTCCATTGCGATTATTGTGGCGCCGGTGATAGGGCCGACGCTGGGCGGCTGGATTACGGATAACTACAGCTGGCGCTGGGTCTTCTTTATTAACGTGCCGGTGGGCATCCTCGCTACGCTGGCGATCTATCAGCTGCTGGAAGATCCGCCGTGGGAGCGGCGCTGGGCCAAAGGTAAATTAACCATCGATTATATCGGCATCAGCCTGATTACATTGGGTCTCGGCTGCTTACAGGTCATGCTGGATCGCGGCGAGGATGAAGACTGGTTCGCCTCGCATTTTATTCAGTTTTTCGGCGTGATGACCCTGATTGGCCTGACCGGCGCGATTTACTGGCTGATGTATGCGCGTAAGCCGGTGGTGGAAATCGGTGTGTTACGCGATCGTAACTTCTGGGTTTCCGGCCTGCTGATGGCGGGTATGGCGATGATCCTGTATGGCAGCTCCGTGGTGCTGCCGCAGCTGGCGCAGCAGGATCTGGGCTATACCGCGACCTGGTCCGGTCTGGTGCTGTCGCCGGGCGCGATCCTGATCGTGCTCACCATTCCGCTGGTACTAAAGCTGATGCCGATAGTGCAAACGCGCTGGATTATCGCTTTCGGCTTTACCTGTCTGGCGGTGTCGATGTTCTACTCTTCTGGTTTAACGCCGCAGGTTGACTTCGCGACGCTGGTGCTGATGCGCAGCGCCCAGTCTATCGGCCTGGGGTTCCTGTTTGTGCCATTAACCACTATCGCCTTTGCCACCATTCCGCAGCGGCTGAATGCCGACGCCTCGGCGCTGTTCACCATGTTCCGCAACGTCGCTGGATCGATTGGCATCTCGCTCTCTACCGCAGCGATAACCGAGCGCGAACAGGTACGTAGCGCGCATCTGGTGCATAACATGACGCCACTGAATGAGCAGTTCAATATCACCGTTGAACGCTGGGCGCAGAGTATCCGCGACTTTACCTCGGCCGCTGGCGATCCGCTGACGCTGGCTACCGGTCAGCTCTATCAGGAAATGATTGTGCAGGCGCGTATCCTGGCCTATGTCGATGTATTTGTCGGGTTGGGTATTGTCGCGTTTATTTTGATTCCTTTATGTTTCCTGCTTTCGCCGGTCAAGAGCGAAGGCAGCGCAGGAGCACACTGACATGAACGTTACTCAGGGGATAATGCGTTCGCGCCCTGGCCTGCTGGCTTTATCATTGCTACTGGCGGGCTGCGCTGTGGGGCCTGATTACCAGCCGCCCCGGCCTCAAATGCCTGTGAGCTGGCGCGATCTCTCTTCAACGGCAGCGTCAAAGCCGCAGCCCCGCGCCATCGATCTCAGCTGGTGGCGCAGCTTTAACGACCCGCAGCTAAATAGCCTGATCGACCGCGCCATTGCCGGTAATCTCTCATTGCAGCAGGCGGTACTGCGCATTGCCGGCGCGCGGGAGCAGCTGGCGCAGGCGCGCGGCGCACTGTTGCCTGCTGTTAACGGCAATCTATCCGCAAGACGTCAGCAGCTGGGCGCAAAAGGCGTGCTGGAAGCCAACGGCGCATATGATCAGCTGGATGCGAACGCACCGGAGTTGCGCTCCTCGCTGGATAGCCTGACGCAGCCGATTAATCTCTACCAGGGCAGTTTTGACGCCTCCTGGGAGCTGGATCTGTGGGGCAAAGTACGCCGACAGGCAGAAGCCGCCCGTGCGCAGCAGCAGGAGTCGATAGAGAGCCGCAACGATGCGCTGGTTTCGCTGCAGGCTGAAGTCGCGCGCGCTTATCTGCAGCTGCGCGGCGCGCAGTCGGTAACGCGCACGCTGCAAACCCAAATCGATGTGGCGCAGCAGACGCTGGAGCTGACGCAAAGCCAGCAGCGTAACGGCCTTGCGCCGCAGCTGGATGTGGAAAACGCCCGCGCGCAGCTTAGCTCGCTACGCGCTCAGCTGCCGCAGTATCAGGCGCAGGCGCGTCAGGCGATGAACGGGCTGGCGGTGCTGATGGGCAAACCGCCCGGCGCGCTGGATAGCGAGCTGAGCGCCGAAAAAGCGCTGCCCGCGCTGCCTGCTGCCGTGCCGGTAGGCATTCCCTCAACGCTGGCGCGTCGTCGTCCCGATATTCGTCAGGCGGAAGCTAACCTGCATGCCGCAACGGCAAATATCGGCGTGTCGGTTGCGCAGCTTTTCCCCAGCCTCTCATTAACCGGCCAGCTGGGCGTGCGCAATACGGACGCCAGCTATCTGGATAACTGGAGTAGCCACTTTTACAGCTATGGTCCGGCGCTGTCGATTCCCATTTTTCAGGGGGGCAGGCTGGTCTCCAGCGTGAAGCTTACCCGTGCCCAGCAGGCCAGCTCTGCATTAAATTATCGGCAAACGGTGCTAACCGCGCTGCAGGATGTGGAAAATGCGCTGGTCAGCTACCGTACCGATCAGGAGCGGGCAACGCAGATGGATGAAACCGTTAGCGCCCTGCAGAGCAGCTTTGATCTGGCCAGCGACAGCTATAAAAAAGGTCTCTCTACCTTCCTTGAGGTGCTGGATGCGCAGCGTCAGCTGGCGCAGGCAAAACAGCAGGCGGAGCAGGCGCGCGTACAAAGCAGCCTGGATTTGGTCGCGCTCTATAAAGCGCTTGGCGGCGGCTGGGAAAATTATCAAAACGTCGCCTTGCCGCAATTTAACCTGTTTGGTCCGGCGACGCCCGCCGGTTAACCGCTTAACGCGCAGGGATAAAAACAAAGGGGTGTCGTCGCCTGCGTTATGCATCTCAAGCCGTCAGTACGCTACTGGCGGCTTTTTTTTTGCGCGGTTTGTACCTGGCCCGCCGCACAGCATAATTTAAAATAAAAATTTCCTTTTATTCTGAAAACGAAACGTATGCCGTTAACGCCTGTAACGGGTTTTGTGGCGATTTAACAACCCTGCAAACGGAATAGTGTGACCAGGATCAGCCTTCAGACCGAAGATTATGACTCTCTCCACAAAATTGATATTTCACTATTATTTTAAATGAAAAAAATAATCTATGTTGTGCTGTGAAAGGTTTGTGTTCTGTCAGCAGGGCGCAGATCGGATTTCCACTTCAACCAGGTTGCTGGAGTCACTATGCCAAAAGAACAATACATTACGCTGAGCAAAGCCTCCGGGCCAAACAGCAGCACGCCCGCTGAACCCTTCGTTAAAGTGATCGCGGTGGTCGCAACGCTGGGCGGATTGCTGTTTGGCTACGATACCGGGGTTATTTCGGGTGCGCTGCTGTTTATGGGCGACGAACTGCATCTCACGCCTTTCACCACCGGGCTGGTGACCAGTTCGCTGCTGTTCGGCGCCGCCTTTGGCGCGCTGCTGGCCGGGCATTTTGCCTCTGCCGCCGGACGCCGGAAAATCATTCTGGTGCTGGCCGTGATCTTCGCCATTGGCGCTCTGGGAACCTCGCTGGCACCAGACGTTAACTGGATGATCTTCTTCCGTCTGGTGCTGGGCGTAGCGGTCGGTGGCGCGGCGGCGACGGTGCCGGTTTATATTGCTGAAATCGCTCCGGCGAATAAGCGCGGTCAACTGGTAACCTTACAGGAACTGATGATCGTTTCCGGTCAGATGCTGGCCTATATCTCTAACGCCTCCTTTGACGCTATCTGGGGCGGGGCGGATACCTGGCGCTGGATGCTGGCTGTGGCTACCTTACCGGCGGTACTGCTGTGGTTCGGCATGATGTTTATGCCCGATACGCCGCGCTGGTATGCCATGAAAGGTCGCCTGGCGGAAGCGCGCCACGTGCTGGAGCGTACCCGTGCCAAAGAGGATGTTGAATGGGAACTCACCGAAATCGAGGAGACGCTACAGGAGCAGGAGAATCAGGGAAAACCACGGCTGCGCGAGCTTAAACAGCCCTGGCTGTTTAAGCTGTTTCTGATCGGTATCGGCGTGGCGGTGATCCAGCAGCTGACCGGCGTCAATACCATTATGTACTATGCGCCGACGGTATTAACCAGCGTCGGCATGAGCAACAGCGCCGCGCTGTTTGCCACTATCGCCAATGGCGTGATTTCGGTGTTGATGACTTTTGTCGGCATCTGGCTGCTGGGGAAAATCGGCCGTCGCACCATGACCATGATCGGACAGTTTGGCTGTACCGCCTGCCTGTTCTTTATCGGCGCGGTAAGCTGGCTGATGCCGGAAACCCTTAACGGCCAGCCCGATATGCTGCGTAGCTATATGGTGCTGCTGGGCATGCTGATGTTTCTTTGTTTCCAGCAGGGAGCGCTGTCGCCGGTGACCTGGCTGCTGCTGTCAGAAATTTTCCCGACGCGCCTGCGCGGTATTTTTATGGGCGGCGCGGTATTCGCCATGTGGATCGCCAATTTCCTTATCTCGCTGATGTTCCCGGTGATGCTGGCATCGGTGGGGCTGGCAGGCGCTTTCTTTATCTTCGGCGCTATCGGCATCGGCGGTGCGATCTTTGTGCTTAACTGTATCCCGGAAACGCGCAACCGCAGCCTGGAGCAGATTGAGCACTATCTGCGCGACTGGCTTTCACCCGATCGTGAAACGCCTCCACTGCCTGCGCCGCTCAAACACAAGACGGAACAGCACGGTAGCTGATGGGGTTACGCAAGGCTGGCGGTATTCGCCAGCCTTTTTTTATGGCACAATGCCCGCCAAATTTCGTTATTCCCTGAAATAATTCAACAGCAGGCAGGCGACGAACCGGCGCATCTCAGGCACGGCCCGAGTCAGCGCATAGCGTTAACGCCCCTGTTATGTGAACTATAACGGGACTCTTCCCCGCATAAGTAAGGCAATCCCTGTGCTAGTTTCCAGCAATGTTACCATGCAGTTTGGCAGCAAACCGCTGTTTGAAAATATCTCCGTTAAGTTTGGCGGCGGCAACCGTTACGGTCTGATCGGCGCGAACGGTAGCGGTAAATCAACCTTTATGAAGATTCTGGGCGGCGACTTAATGCCGTCCGCCGGCAACGTCTCTTGTGACCCGAATGAGCGTATCGGTAAGCTGCGCCAGGACCAGTTCGCGTTTGAAAAATTCAGCGTGCTGGATACTGTGATTATGGGACACGATGAGCTGTGGCAGGTAAAGCAGGAGCGCGATCGTATCTATGCGCTGCCGGAAATGAGCGAAGAGGATGGCTATAAAGTCGCCGATCTGGAAGTGCTGTATGGCGAAATGGACGGATACACCGCCGAAGCGCGCGCCGGTGAGTTGCTGCTGGGCGTGGGGATCCCGCTTGAGCAGCATTACGGTCTGATGAGCGAAGTGGCACCGGGCTGGAAGCTGCGCGTACTGCTGGCGCAGGCGCTGTTCTCGAACCCGGATATTCTGCTGCTGGATGAGCCAACCAACAACCTGGATATCGATACTATCCGCTGGCTGGAGCAGGTGCTGAACGACCGCAACAGCACGATGATCATCATTTCGCATGACCGTCACTTCCTGAACATGGTCTGCACCCATATGGCGGATCTCGATTACGGCGAGCTGCGTATCTATCCTGGCAACTACGATGAATATATGACCGCCGCCACCCAGGCGCGTGAGCGTCTGCTGTCTGATAACGCCAAGAAAAAGGCGCAGATCGCCGAGCTGCAGTCATTTGTCAGCCGCTTTAGCGCCAACGCCTCTAAATCGCGTCAGGCCACTTCACGCGCCAAACAGATCGATAAAATCAAGCTGGACGAGGTCAAAGCCTCCAGCCGTCAGAACCCGTTTATCCGTTTTGAGCAGGATAAAAAGCTGTTCCGCAACGCGCTGGAAGTGGAAGCATTGACCAAAGGCTTCGACAACGGCCCGCTGTTCCGCGATCTGAATCTGCTGCTGGAAGTCGGCGAAAAGCTGGCGGTACTGGGCACCAACGGTGTGGGTAAAACCACGCTGCTGAAAACCCTGGTGGGCGATTTGCAGCCTGACAGCGGTACGGTGAAATGGTCTGAGAACGTGCGCATTGGTTATTACGCGCAGGATCACGCGGAAGAGTTTGATACCGATCTGAATGTATTTGACTGGATGAGCCAGTGGAAGCAGGAAGGCGACGATGAGCAGGCGGTGCGCAGCGTGCTGGGCCGTTTGCTCTTCGGTCAGGATGAGATCAAAAAGCCGGTGAAAGTGCTGTCGGGTGGTGAAAAGGGCCGTATGCTGTTTGGCAAGCTGATGATGGAACGCCCCAATATCCTGATTATGGATGAGCCGACTAACCACCTGGATATGGAATCGATCGAGTCGCTGAACATGGCGCTGGAGATCTATCCGGGCACGCTGATCTTTGTTTCTCACGACCGTGAATTTGTTAGCTCGCTGGCGACACGCGTGCTGGAAATTACACCGGAGAAAGTCATCGACTTCAGCGGCAGCTATGAAGATTATCTGCGCAGCAAAGGCGTTCAGTAAGCGCTGACGCGCCAGCTGGTGTCAAAATGCCAACCCAGGGCCGCCGTATGGCGGCCTTACTTTTATCCTGCCGTCGGCGGCATATTGCTCATCCAGACCCGGTTTTTCCCCCGACGTTTCGCCTGATAAAGGGCTTCGTCTGCCTTGTCGATAAATTCCGCAGGTAAAACCCCGGCGAACACCCGTGGCTGCCAGTGCATGCCAATGCTGATGGTGACGACCTTCTCCTCCACGCTGCTTGCCTGATGCGGCATCCTGAGCGACGCTACCGCACGCACCGCCTGCATTGCAATAAGGTGCGCTTCCGGCTGTGTTTTATCCGTCAGTACCAGCATGAATTCTTCGCCACCGTAGCGGGCAATCAGCTCATCATGACGCAGCGGCAGGCGGTTTAAACAATCGGCTACGTTACGCAGGCATGCATCGCCCGCCTGATGACCATAGGTATCGTTATAGGCCTTAAACGAATCGACATCGATAAGCACAATCGTTAACGGCGTATGCAGCTTTATCGCGCGCTCCATCGCTCTGGGGATAAACCAGTCCAGCTGACGGCGGTTTGCCAGCCCGGTGAGCCCATCCACCAGCGCCATGTTCTGTAGGGTGCGGTTCATATGGGTGAGCTGATCGTGCACCCGGGTTAACTCCATCTGGTTATGCAGGTTCAGGCGGATATGGTGCAGTACGATAAAGCCGAGCAGAAACAGCAACGCCAGCAGAACCAGGTTGAGCAAAACAAAGCCGATAGAATCCGCGATCCAGTCCTGTCGCACCTCCTGCAAATCGTAGCCTGCGGTCACGACCAGCGGATAATTGGTCAGCCGGGCATAGCCAAAAATGCGTGGCCTGCCGTCAACTGCCGCACGATAAATAGCGGCCCCGCTGGCGGTCGTGGTTAACAGCTGGGTAAACAACGGGCTAAGGGAAATATTGCGATTAATCAGCGCTTCGCTGTAGGGGCGAATATAGACCAGGTTAGCGTTTGCCTTCATGAGCGCCATCAGATCGCGTTCGCCCAGGTTGTAGTAATCATAAACCTGGCGGAAATAATCGAGGCGAATCGAGGCCATCACCACGCCGCGAAAGGTGCCGTCGGGATTACTCAGGCGTTCGGTCACCGGGATCACCATATTGCCGCTAACACGACTGCGCACCACGTCGCCGATATGCAGTTTGCTGTCGGGAGAACGTTGATGAAAGCGGAAATATTCCCGATCGGCGACGCTGGTTTTCGACAGCGTCGCCAGGGAGGAGGAGAGCGCGGGGTAGCCGGAAGCGTGATAAATGATAATGCTGTCCAGGGGAGGCAGAGCGGCTTTTCGCGCCATCAGCAGCTGATGCAGATTAGCGGCCTGTTGCTCAATCCCGTCCTGGTTAATGCGATCGCGCACATCCTGCAGGGTCAGGTCAATTTGCAGAAAGGTATCTTCTGCCTGACGTGCAAGCGACACCGACAGGTTACGTGCGTTTTCCTCGGTAAGGTGGAGCGTTCGTTGCCAGCTGCTCCACAGGCTCCAGCCGTTGATGGCGATTACCGCGCTGCTGATAACCAGCAGAAAGACCAGCATCATCTGACGCAGCACTGGTTTTGCAGCACGGCTTTCGCTGTCTGCTTTATTCAACGCCTGCGCCTGGGGCGCATTTCCATTTTCCATGTTTCAACTATAGCCAGGGAAAGGGAAGCTGCTGAATAACCAACTTTAATTAACCGGAAGCGGTGCCGCAAACTTCACAGGCAGGATCTTTGGCCACCTTCATTTCACGGAACTGCAGCGTCATGGCATCATACATCAGCAGCTTACCGGAGGCGGCCGCCCCGTAATGCGTTAGCAGACGAATCGCTTCCATCGCCTGCAGCGAACCGATTACGCCAACCAGCGGGGCCATCACCCCCGCTTCGACACAGCTCAGGGTATCGCTGCCGAACAGGCGACTGATACAGCGGTAGCAGGGCAGGGTTTCATCCTGCCAGCTAAAAACGCTGATCTGGCCTTCCATACGTATTGCGGCCCCCGACACCAGCGGGATCCGTCGCTGCCGACAGAGGCGATTCAGCTGTTCGCGCGTGGCGACGTTATCGCTACAGTCCAGCACTACCTGATGCTGCGCCACCAGCGCATCCAGTGCCGCATCATCCAGCCGGGCATTGACGGTGCGTAGCTGGGTCAGCGGATTAATTTGCGCCAGCCGCCGCCGGGCCGACTCGACTTTTACTTCGCCGATCTCTGCATCGCTGTGCAGCACCTGACGCTGCAGGTTAGAGAGGGAAACGACGTCAAAATCGAGCAGCGTCAGCGTGCCGATGCCCGCCGAGGCCAGATAAGGGCTGGCGGCGCAGCCCAGACCGCCCAGACCTACTACCAGCGCGCTCGATGCTTTCAGCCGCTCCTGTCCATCAAAGTCAAAGCCGCGCAGCACGATCTGCCGGTTATAACGCAGGGTTTCGCTATCGCTCAGCTCCGGCAGCATGTCAGCCTCCCAGCAGGTGATTAAATGGCTCGATCTCTACCCATTCGCCCGGCTCGACATGGCCGCGTTCGCGCTCCAGCACAATAAAGCAGTTGGCCTGGCTGAAAGAGCTGAATACGTGCGAGCCCTGATGACCGGTGGTGACCACCTGTAGTTCGCCATTTTCGCCACGGCTGACGATACCGCGCTGGAAGTCGAGGCGGCCAGGCGTTTTCTTCAGGCGCGTAGCGGCGCGAGCGCGCTGACGCGGCGGCAGAGCGGCGCGCTGCTGACCGCTCAGCTTCGCCAGCAGCGGCTGTACCAGCTGATAGAAGGTCACGGCGGCGGAAACCGGATTGCCTGGCAGGCCGCAGAACCAACTGTTGCTCAGCCGCCCAAAGGCGAAAGGTTTGCCTGGCTTAATCGCCAGCTTCCAGAAAGTGATAGCGCCCAGCTCGTCCAGCATCGCTTTGGTGTAATCTGCTTCACCTACCGAGACGCCGCCGCTGCTGATCACCACATCCGCCGCGCGATCGGCCTCGATAAAGGCAGCGCGCAGCGCCTGTGGATCGTCACGAATAATGCCGAGATCGATCACCTCGCACCCCAGCTGGTCCAGCATCAGCCGTACGGCAAAGCGGTTAGTGTCATATATTTGTCCGGCCGCCAGCGGCTGACCTGGCGGCTGTAGCTCATCGCCGGTAGAAAAAATGGCGACCCGCAGCCGACGCACCACCTCAACCTCGCCGATGCCCAGCGACGCGATCAGCGGCAGCTCCGCTGCGCCGAGGCGCACGCCCGCCGCCAGCACGCTGTCGCCCTGACGAATATCTTCTCCGGCGCGACGAATGTTTTGCCCCGCTTTAACCTCAGCGGTAAAGCGGATACGTTCGCCTTCCGTTGTGGTCTGCTCTTGCATGACCACCGCCTCCGTGCCTTCCGGCACCGGCGCGCCGGTCATAATGCGAATACAGCTGCCTGCGGGCCATTCGCCGCTAAAGGGATCGCCGGCAAAGGCTTTGCCAGCCAGCGGCAGCGCTTCGCCGCGTGCAATATCCGCCATACGCACCGCATAGCCATCCATCGCCGAATTATCGAATGGCGGAACGTTGAGCGGTGAAATAACCGGAGCGGCGGTAATCCGCCCGGCAGCAGCGTAGACACTCAGGGTTTCGCTCTCGCTAAGCGGTGAGAGCCGATCCAGCATTTTTTGCCGGGCCTCTTCAAGGGAGATTAATCCCGCAGTAAAACTTTCCATTTGGCCTCCGGCCAGAACCTACAGATAGCGCCTATTATGGCGCGAAATGCCCTGACAATCACCCCGCCAGCGCACCAGAGGCTTATGATGTGCTTTTAGTTATGAGATATAACGCTTTGTTATTAAACCTTACCTGGCTTTACGCTTTACATCACCCCGGCGGCTACCTATAGTCAAAATTTGCCGAAAAATCATAACATCACATCCATTCAGCCGTTTCCGGCGGTTTCAGAACACAGGGTAAATAATGATGGGCAGAGCAGCCATTGCCATTCACGGCGGCGCGGGCGCGATTGCACGTTCGGCGCTGAGCGCGGAGCAGGAGCAGCGTTATCTCCAGGCGCTAAGCGAAATTGTCGCCAGCGGCCAGAGGATCCTTGCCGCTGGCGGCAGCGCGTTAGATGCGGTTACCGAAGCGGTGCGCCTGCTGGAAGAGTGTCCGCTGTTTAATGCCGGGAAAGGCAGCGTCTTTACCCATCAGGGCACGCATGAGCTGGACGCCTGCATCATGGACGGGCGCACTCAGGATGCCGGTGCGGTGGCTGGCGTAGCGCATATTCGTAATCCGATCCTGGCGGCGCGCGCGGTACTGGAGCACAGCCCGCATGTGTTGCTGTGCGGCAGCGGTGCAGAGCAGTTTGCCCAGGAACAGGGCCTGGCGCCGGTTGCGGCGGACTTCTTCTCCACGGATGAACGCTGGCAGCAGCTGGAGCGCGCCCGCGCCAGCCAGCAAACGCTGCTGGATCATGATGGAGCGGCGCAGGGATCCGCACCGCTGGATGCCGACCGCAAACTGGGTACGGTCGGCGCGGTAGCCTGCGACAGCGCGGGCAATCTCGCTGCCGCCACCTCAACCGGCGGCATGACCAATAAACGGGTCGGGCGCATTGGCGATTCGCCGTTACCGGGCGCAGGCTGTTTCAGCAATCGCCGCGTAGCGGTCTCCTGTACCGGCACCGGGGAAGTTTTTATCCGCACCCTGGCGGCTGGCGACGTCGCCGCGCTGATGGAGTATGGCGGGCTCAGCCTGCAGCAAGCCTGCGAACGGGTTATTTTCGATAAAATTCCAACGCTGGGCGGCAACGGCGGCCTGATTGCTGTCGACGCTGAGGGAAACATTGCGCTGCCGTTCAATACTGAAGGCATGTATCGCGGCTACGGTTACGCGGATCAAGGCCCGGTAGTCGCGATTTACCGGCAAGATTAAGGAGCCAGCATGCAACAGTCATCCTCTTTACCGCTGGCCGAAGAGTGCGTGCTGGCGGTACGTAATCTTAGCGTCAGCTTTAACCAGCAGGGCCATATCATTCAGGCGGTACGTCAGCTCTCGCTGGAGGTCCGACGCGGTGAAACCCTGGCGTTGGTGGGCGAGTCCGGCTCAGGAAAATCGGTGACCTCGCTGGCGCTGATGCGTCTGATTGAGCAGAGCGGCGGCCGTCTGGATAGCGGTGAGCTGTGGCTGCGGCGGCGTGATAACGCGCTGGTGGATCTGGCGCAGCTGCGACAGTCGCAGATGCGTACCATTCGCGGCGCGGATATGGCGATGATTTTTCAGGAGCCGATGACCTCGCTGAATCCGGTGTTTACGGTTGGCGAGCAGATCGCTGAATCGGTGCGGCTTCATCAGGGCAAAAGCCACCAGCAGGCGCTGGCGGAGGCGCGGCGAATGCTCGATCTGGTACGCATTCCCGAAGCGCAAAATGTCATGACGCGCTATCCCCATCAGCTTTCCGGCGGCATGCGCCAGCGGGTGATGATCGCCATGGCGCTCTCCTGTCGTCCGGCGCTGCTGATTGCCGATGAGCCCACTACCGCACTGGATGTCACTATCCAGGCGCAGATTTTACAGCTGATCCGCGTGCTGCAAAAAGAGATGGCGATGGGGGTGATCTTTATTACCCATGACATGGGTGTAGTGGCGGAAATGGCCGACCGGGTGCAGGTCATGTACCGTGGCGCCGTGGTCGAAAGCGCCGATACCGCCACGCTGTTTAGCGCGCCGCAGCAGCCCTATACCCGTGCGCTGCTGGCAGCGGTGCCGCGTCTTGGCGCTATGCAGGGGCAGCCCCTGCCGCGTAAATTTCCGCTGCCGGGCGAGCAGGAGAACAGCGGGGCGCAGGTGGATACGGTAAAGCATCATGAAGCGCCGATCCTGGAAGTGCGTGATTTAGTCACGCGTTTTGATGTTCGCGCCGGTCTGTTGAACCGCGTGAAGTGGCGGGTGCATGCGGTAGAAAAGGTGAGCTTCAGCCTTTATGCCGGTGAAACGCTGGCGCTGGTGGGGGAGTCGGGCTGTGGTAAATCCACTACCGGCCGCTCGCTGCTGCGGCTGGTAGAGAGCCAGGGCGGCAGCATTACCTTTAACGGGCAGCGTATCGATCGTCTGAAGGCGCATCAGTTGGCGCATTTACGGCGCGATATTCAGTTTATTTTTCAGGATCCTTATGCTTCACTCGACCCGCGTCTCACCATTGGTTTTTCCATTATGGAGCCGCTGCTGATCCACAAGGTCATGTCACGCGCTGAAGCGGAAAAACGAGTCGCCTGGCTGCTGGAAAAAGTGGGGCTGCTGCCGGAACATGCCCAACGCTATCCGCATGAATTTTCCGGCGGCCAGCGCCAGCGCATCTGTATTGCCCGCGCGCTGGCACTGAATCCCAAAGTGGTGATTGCCGACGAATCGGTCTCGGCGCTGGATGTCTCTATTCAGGCGCAAATCATCAATCTGATGCTGGATTTGCAGCGCGAATTTGGTATCGCCTTTCTGTTTATTTCACACGATATGGCGGTGGTGGAACGCATCAGCCATCGTGTGGCGGTGATGTACCTGGGGCAGATTGTAGAAATCGGTCCGCGCCAGGCGGTATTTGAAAATCCCCAGCATCCCTATACGCGCAAACTGATGTCAGCGGTGCCGGTTGCCGATCCGGGCCACCGCCGCCGCGAGCGAGCGCTGCTGGCGGATGAGTTGCCCAGCCCGCTGCGCACGCCCGGCGATGAGCCGGTGGTTGCGCCATTAATTCAGGTTGGGGCAGATCATTACGTGGCCCGGCATATCATCAGCGGCGCCTGACGGCCCGGCTTTTGCACAACCCGCAAGGGACTAAGGAGAACAAGCATATGACCAAACTCACGACCCGCAGTTGGCTGATAACCGCCGGCCTGCTTAGTAGTTTCGCCGCTGCGCCCGGCTGGGCAGCAAAGGATGCCGTGATCGCCGTAGGCTCTAACTTCACCACGCTCGACCCTTATGATGCCAATGACACCCTGTCGCAGGCGGTGGCGAAATCCTTCTACCAGGGGCTGTTCGGCTTTGATAAGGACATGAAGCTGGTAAACGTGCTGGCGGAAAGCTATCAGGCCAGCCCCGACGGCCTGACCTGGACCATCAAGCTACGCTCCGGTATTAAGTTTCAGGACGGCACCCTGTTCAACGCCGAGGCGGTAAAGGTGAATCTCGATCGCGCCAGCGACGAAGATAACCATCTGAAGCGTTATAACCTGTTTAAACATATCGCCACCACCGAGGTGCTCGATCCCACTACGGTGAAGATTACCCTGAAGCAGCCGTTCTCCGCCTTTATTAATATTCTGGCCCATCCGGCGGCGGCGATAATTTCCCCTACCGCGCTGAAAAAATATGGCAAGGAGATCGGCTTCCATCCGGTCGGCACCGGTCCTTATCAGTTTGTGACCTGGAACCAGACCGATTTTGTGAAGGTGAAAAAGTGGGACGGCTACTGGAAGCCGGGCTATCCGAAACTCGACAGCATCACCTGGCGACCCATTGTGGATAACAATACCCGCGCCGCGATGCTGCAAACCGGTGAAGCCAATTTTGCCTTCCCGATCCCTTATGAGCAGGCGAAACGGCTGGAGCAAAACAGCAAGCTCGATTTAGTCAGCACGCCGTCGATCATGCAGCGCTATATCAGTTTTAACGTCACGCAGAAGCCGTTCGATAACCCGAAAGTGCGCGAAGCGATTAACTACGCGATTAACCGCGAGGCGCTGAGCAAAGTCGCCTTTGCCGGTTACGCCACGCCAGCAACCGGCATCGTGCCGCCGTCGATTGCCTTTGCGCAAAGCTATCCGGCGATGGAGTACAATCCGGCGAAAGCGCGGCAGTTGCTAAAAGAGGCGGGCTACCCGGACGGTTTCAGCACCACGCTCTGGTCTTCTCACAACCACAGCACCGCGCAGAAAGTGCTGCAGTTTACTCAGCAGCAGCTGGCGCAGGTGGGCATTAAAGTCAAGGTCACGGCGATGGATGCCGGGCAGCGCGCGGCGGAAGTAGAAGGGAAAGGGCAAAAAGAGAGCGGCGTACGGATGTTCTATACCGGCTGGTCCGCCTCGACCGGTGAAGCTGACTGGGCGCTGACGCCGCTGTTTGCCACCGGCTCCTGGCCGCCAGCAATCTTTAACACCGCCTTTTACAGCAATGAACAGGTGGATAAAGATCTGAACGACGCGCTGAAAACCACCGATACGGCGAAAAAAGCGCAGCTGTATAAAGATGCGCAGGACCGTATCTGGAACGATCGCCCCTGGGCGCCGCTGGTGGTGGAAAAGCTGGTGTCGGCTCATAGCAAATCGCTGAGCGGTTTTTACATGATGCCTGACACCTCTTTTAATTTTGATGAAGCCGATCTGAAGTAATGTCCGCGCCGCCAGCCGCTGAGGCTGGCGTCTGCGACGCAGGGAAACGCATGCTGAACTATTTCCTTAAACGCCTGCTGGGATTGATACCTACGCTGCTGATCGTGGCGGTGCTGGTCTTTCTGTTTGTTCATTTACTGCCAGGGGATCCGGCGCGACTGGTGGCCGGGCCTGAAGCAGATGCCAGCGTGGTTGCGCTGGTGCGTCAGGATCTGGGACTGGATAAGCCGCTGCCGCAGCAGTTTTTGCATTTTATGGTCAACGCGCTCCAGGGGGATTTTGGCACGTCGATGGTATCGAAAAGGCCGGTATCGGAGGAGATCGCTTCACGCTTTCTGCCGACGCTGTGGCTGACATTGACCAGTATGATCTGGTCAGTAATTTTTGGCATGGGGATTGGGATTATCTCCGCCGTGTGGCGTAATCGCTGGCCGGATCGTATCGGCATGACGCTGGCGGTATCGGGCATCTCTTTTCCCGCTTTTGCGCTCGGCATGTTGCTGATGCAGGTTTTCTCCGTGGAGCTGGGCTGGCTACCGACCGTCGGCGCGGAGAGCTGGCAGCACTATATTTTGCCCTCTATTACGCTGGGCGCGGCGGTGGCGTCGATTATGGCGCGCTTTACCCGCGCCTCTTTTATTGAGGTGATGCAGGAAGACTATATGCGCACCGCACGTGCCAAAGGAGTGCGCGAGTCGAAGGTGCTGATTAAACATGGCTTGCGCAACGCCATGATTCCGGTAGTCACCATGATGGGCTTGCAGTTTGGCTTTCTGCTGGGCGGCTCGATTGTCGTGGAAGTGGTGTTTAACTGGCCAGGCCTGGGACGCCTGCTGGTGGATTCGGTGGAGATGCGCGACTATCCGGTGATACAGGCGGAGGTACTGCTGTTTTCACTGGAGTTTATCCTGATCAACCTGATCGTGGATATGTTGTATGCCGCCATTAACCCGGCGATACGGTACAAATAAGGAGCTGCGATGAAAAACTGGCGACGAGAGGCAGCTCTGAAGGCGATGCCCCTGCAACAGAACGAGCGGGTACGTACACCGTGGCGCGAATTCTGGCGACGTTTCCGCCGTCAGCCTGTGGCGCTGGCGGCTGGCGTTTTTGTGTTATTGCTGATTGTGCTGGCAATATGCGCGCCGTGGATTGCGCCATTTGATGCTGAAAATTACTTTGATTATGACCGGCTGACAGAAGGCCCTTCCGCGATGCACTGGTTCGGCGTGGATTCCCTTGGCCGCGACATTTTTAGTCGGGTACTGGTGGGCACCCGCATTTCGCTGCTGGCGGGCTTTTTTTCCGTCGCTATCGGCGGAGCGATCGGCACCGCGCTTGGTCTGCTGGCAGGTTACTATGAGGGCTGGTGGGACCGTATTATTATGCGCATCTGCGATGTGCTGTTCGCCTTTCCGGGGATTTTGCTGGCGATTGCGGTCGTGGCGATCATGGGCAGCGGTATGTCCAACGTTATCGTGGCGGTAGCAATTTTCAGCGTGCCCGCCTTTGCCCGTCTGGTGCGCGGCAATACGCTGGTGCTGAAGCATCAAACCTTTATCGAGTCGGCACGTAGTATCGGCGCATCGGACTGGACTCTGATGGTGCGCCATATTCTGCCCGGCACGGTCTCATCGATTGTGGTCTATTTCACCATGCGCATTGGCACCTCGATTATCACCGCTGCCAGCCTGTCGTTTCTGGGGCTGGGCGCGCAGCCGCCTACGCCGGAGTGGGGCGCGATGCTCAACGAGGCGCGAGCAGATATGGTGATGACGCCGCACGTGGCGATTTTCCCCAGCCTGGCGATTTTTCTGACGGTGCTGGCCTTTAACCTGCTGGGCGATGGCCTGCGCGATGCGCTCGATCCGAAACTGAAAAGCTGAAAACTGCCCGCGACGGGCAAATTCACCCGTCGCGCCTTTCGCTGTCTACACTTACCCTTCGGACAGCAAAAAGAGAGGAAAAATGAAGCCGTTAACATGGGCAATTATTGGACCGGGCGCCATTGCGCATCAGTTTGCCGCCGCTCAGGGCGCAATGGACAGGCAAATTTATGCGGTAGGCACCAGAAGCCGCGAGAAAGGTGAAGCGTTTGCGCAACGCTACGGTATTGAGCGGGTATTTGATGATATTCCCCAAATGCTGGCCGATCCGCAAATAGACGCGGTCTATATCTCTACGCCACACGCCAGCCATTTCAGCTGGATGAAGCAGGCGCTGGAGCAGGGCAAGCATCTGCTGGTGGAAAAGGCGATAACCGTCAGCAGCGATGAGCTGAGTGAGATTAACCAGCTGGCGGCAGAGAAGAAGCTGATCGTAGCCGAGGCGATGACGCTGTTTCATATGCCACTGTTTCATCAGCTAAAAACGCTGATTGAAAGCGGAAAACTGGGCAAGCTGAAAATGATTCAGGTCTCTTTTGGCACCGTTAAAGAAGCCGATCCCAATAACCGTTTCTTTAATCCGCAGCTGGCAGGCGGCGCGTTGCTGGATATCGGCACCTATGCGCTCTCGTTTGCCCGCTTTTTCCTGAGCGAGCAGCCGAACCAGCTGTTTACCACAGTGGCTAAATTCAGCACCGGCGTTGACGAACAGTGCGGCATTCTGCTGCAAAACAGCCAAAACGAAATGGCCACCATCTCGCTGGCGTTTCGCGCCAAAATGCCGAAGCGCGGCATTATCGCCTGCGAGCATGGTTTTATTACCGTTGATGATTTTCCGCGCGCGCAGCAGGCGCAGTTAAGCTGGGCGGATGGCACCACGCAAACCCTTGAAGCGGGGCAAAGCGGGCGTGCGCTACAGTATGAAATTCTGGCGCTGGAAAAATATGCCGCCGAAGGCGTAAATCCGCTGCACTATCTCACCAATGATGTGGTGGCCCTGATGACGGAGATTCGTCAGCGCTGGGGGATCCGTTACCCCTTTGAATCCTGAGTACATTGCGGCACCGATTGAGGCAATCAAATGAAGTTAACCGCATTAGTACTGCTGTCGCTGACCTTTCCCGTGGTTGGCCTGGCGGCAGAGCCGGGCGAGGAGATTGATCAGCAGCTGTTGGCGTGTAAGCTGCATGCCAACAGCACGGCCGATAATGCGCAGTGCTACAGCAGTGCCATTCAGCAGTGGGATGGTGAGCTGAATAAGCAGTATCAGCTATTACTTAACGCGCAGCCGCAGAGCGTCAGGCAGAAAATAACCGCAGCGCAGCGTAGCTGGTTACACTATCGCGACAGCTATAACGCGGCGATTTCCGCCTATTATCAGCAGCAGCAGGGAACGGTATGGCCGCTGGTGGCGGCAGAATTAAAACTAAAAGTGATCCGGGATAAAGCGATCGATTTATATAAATTGCGCGTGAGCACCGATTTAGCCGCAGAGCAGGAATAGAGCCGTTGCAGGATAAAAAAAAGCCCGCCAACAGGACGGGCCAAACACCAGGGAAACTAAATATTAACGTTAGTTAAAAGATTAGTTAACTTTGACTTTTTGGCGAATTTTTAGCTTTTTTAAGCGCCAAAGCGTGAAAATAATCACAGTTTACTCTCTGATTCCTGAAGGAGTGCATGATGTCTCGTCCATTAATCTCTCTGGTATTAAGCGGGGCGCTGCTGTTTTCAGCCTCCTCTCTGGCGGCGCAGGTTACGGTGCAGCAGCTGCAGGACAAACTCGATCACCCCTGGTCACTGGCTTTTTTACCCGATAATAAAACCATTCTGTTGACCGAGCGGTCAGGCTCACTACGCCTGTGGCAGCCGGAAAAAGGGCTGTCGCAGCCTGTTGAAGGCGTGCCGGAGGTATGGCATCAGCGTCAGGGCGGCCTGCTGGATGTGGCGCTGGCGCCCGATTTTGCCCAAAGCCGCCGCGTCTGGCTCAGCTATACCGAAGCGGATAAAAGCGGGCGCGCCGGAGCGGTGGTTGGCTACGGCAGGCTGAGCGAAGACGGGCGTCGGCTGGCGGATTTCAGGGTAGTGCTGCGTCAGCAGCCCAGGCTTTCCGGCGGTGCTAACCTTGGCACCCGTCTCGCCTTTGACCGCGAAGGGTATCTGTGGATCGCCTTTGGCGATAATTTCCAGAGCGCAACCGCGCAGGATCTGGATAAGCTCACCGGCAAGCTGGTGCGCCTGAAAGGCGATGGTACGGTACCGCAGGATAACCCTTTTGTTACGCGGCCCAATGCGCGCCCGGAAATCTGGGCCTATGGTCTGCGTAATCCACAGGGGCTGGCGCTTAACCCCTGGACGCAGGAGATGTGGGAAAGCGAGCATGGCCCTCGCGGCGGTGATGAGGTCAATATTCCGCGAAAAGGCAAAAACTATGGCTGGCCGCTGGCTACCTGGGGCGTTGACTATAGCGGCGATAAGGTGCCTGAATCAAAAGGCGGCGAAGCGCCGGGTACAGAACAGCCGGTTTACTGGTGGAAAAATTCACCCGCCATCAGCGGCATGGCCTTTTACAATAGCGCACGTTTTCAGCCCTGGAAAAATTCGCTGTTTATCGGCGCACTGAAAGAGAAAAATTTGATTCGTCTGAGTCTGAATGGCGACAAGGTGATTGAAGAAGAGCGTTTGTTGCAGGATCGCGGCGAGCGGATCCGTGATGTGCGTCAGGGACCGGACGGTTATCTCTATGTGTTGACCGATGAGAGCAATGGCAAGCTGCTGAAGGTGGGTTTGCAGCCCTGAGCCAACAGACGGGATCCAGCCTGACCCTGTGGCATGCGGGTCAGGCTGGCGGGATTATTTTTCCCAGTGTGTGACTTCCCAGCCGCGCTGCCGCGCTTCCTGCAATAGCTGAATATCAGGGTTGATAACGCAGGCGTGATCCGCCTGTTCCAGCAGCGGGAGATCGGTAATCGAATCGCTGTAGGCCCAGGTATGCTGAAAACGTTTCTCATGTTGCAGCGATCGCCAGTCAGCCAAATGAGGCGCTTTGCCTGCTCGCCCGTTTAGGGTGCTGCAAGGCTGGCCGCTGTAGCGATCGTTGATAATCTCCACGCCCACCGCCAGCGCGCCGTGTAGCCCAAGCCGCTGCGCTATGGGCGTTAACAGATGCTCGCCTCCGGCGGAGACCAGCATAATGGTGTCGCCGCGCTGCTGATGCCAGGCAAGCCGTTCACGGGCGGCGGGGTAGACGCGCGGCACAATATCACGCTGTATAAAGCGGCGAACCCAACCGCTGACGGTTAGCGTCGCCATCCCGGTTAACGGTGCCAGCGTCCTGTTCATATAGGTTTCCAGCGGGATCTCTCCCTGACGATACTGCGCCATTAATCTCTGCTCTTCAACAATTAAGCTTTCAGGCGCGTAGCCTTGCGATGCCAGCCAGCGCATCCACAGGCTGTTGCTGTTTGCACAAATCAGCGTTTCATCAAGATCGAAAAGCGCTAAATCCATGGTGATTCTCCTCGGAGCGGGTTTAATCAGATTAGCGGAATTTTGTGATCGTCTTACTTGATTTATGCAAAATCAGAATCAACCCTGGTCTGTGTGATTTGTGTTAAGGCACAGGATAAGGTTTATCTAATAAACTCTAAGAAACTTTACGATGCAGCCGTTTTAATCAGCGCGCCGACAGGTTAGCGTAAGACGCTGCGTTTCATATCCTAATGAAACTTATGATATTTTTTACAGGTTATCTGATTCCATCATGAAAAAATTGCGTCTTCACGCCGGCGTTGGTTCGCTGGCGCTCTGCGGCACGTTGTTGCTGCTTCCCGTTGTTGTTAATGCCGTACAGGCGCCTGCTGCGCCACAGGTTGAGGCTAAAGCCTGGGTACTGATGGATTACGCCAGCGGCCAGGTGCTGGCGGAGGCCAATGCCGATCAGCGTCTCGATCCCGCCAGCCTGACGAAAATTATGTCCAGCTATGTGATTGGTCAGGCGCTTAAAAGCGGCAAGATTACCCGCGACGATATGGTTACCGTAGGGCAGGATGCCTGGGCGACCGGTAATCCGGTTCTTAAGGGATCGTCGCTGATGTTTCTCAAGCCCGGCGACCGGATTCCGGTGTCGGAGCTGAATAAAGGCATAGTGATTCAGTCAGGTAACGATGCCAGTATTGCGCTGGCGGATTACGTGGCGGGCAGTCAGGATGCCTTTGTCGGGCTGATGAATAATTATGCTAACGCGCTGGGGCTGAAAAATACCCATTTCAAAACCGTTCACGGGCTGGATGCGGAAGGTCAGTACAGTACCGCGCGCGATATGGCGTTGCTGGGGCAGGCGCTGATTCGTGATGTGCCGGAAGAGTATGCGTTGAATAAAGAGAAGTCGTTTACGTTCAATAATATTACCCAGCGTAACCGCAATCGTCTGCTGTGGAGCAGCAATTTGCATGTTGATGGGATTAAAACCGGTCATACGTCAGGCGCAGGCCATAATCTGGTGGCCTCGGCTACCGAAGGGGATATGCGTTTGATTTCCGTGGTTATGGGCGCGGAGACCGACAGTATCCGTTTTCGCGAAAGTGAAAAGCTGTTGACCTGGGGCTTCCGTTTTTATGAAACGGTCACGCCGGTTAAGGCCGATGCGCCTTTTACTCAGCAGCGCGTCTGGTTTGGCGATCGCAATGAGGTTGCGCTTGGCGTGGCAAAAGATGCTGCCCTGACTATCCCGAAAGGGCAAATGAAAGATTTGAAAGCCAGTTTTACCCTGAGTTCGCCGCAGCTGGAGGCACCGCTGAAAAAGCATCAGCAGGTGGGAACGATTAATTTCCAGCTGGATGGCAAGACGATTGCGCAACGGCCGCTGGTGGTACTGGAGCCGGTGCAGGAGGGCAGTTTTTTTAGCCGGATGTTTGATTTTGTGATGATGAAGCTGAACGGCTGGTTTGGTCAGTGGTTCTCGTAGGCGCGTTTGCCGCCGGCGAGAGAAGTTCAGGCCGTTCTGTGTCTGTTTGAAGTCTGAGTTTTCGGTGTCAGCACGGAAAGTCCAGATTGATAGACGCCTGCGTGAAAAGTTCAGGTCGATCGTAAAAACGCAAAATATGTCATCCCTGACAGCTCGACCCGCGCCGCCCATGGCGCGGGACGCTTTACTCTTCTGTCTGGACTTTCTGCGCCTTGTGCTCGCGATAGCTGTGGCCTGAACTTTCCACGCTTTGTGTTCCGGAGATAGTTGAGGCCTGGACTGCCGTAGAAAATAAGGAAGGCCAGCAGTGTGCTGGCCTGGCTTGTAGCGAATTAACCCAGAAGGGAAAAGACGATAGCGGAGATGGAGATCAGGCCAATAAGCGTGACAAAGATATTGCTCAGCGCACCGCTGTAGCGACGCATCGCCGGTACTTTATTGATAGCGTACATCGGCATCAGGAACAGCAGGACCGCAATAATCGGACCGCCCAGCGTTTCAATCATGCCAAGAATGCTGGGGTTCCAGGTCGCCACCAGCCAGGTGGTCAGCAGCATAAACAGGGCGGTAAAGCGGTTCAGCTTCTTCTCATCCATGCTTTTGCCGCGACTGCGCAGGCTTTTGATAATTAACCCATTGAAGCCTTCGCGCGCGCCAAGATAGTGGCCCAGAAACGATTTGGTGATCGCCACGATAGCCACAATCGGCGCCATCCACGCCATCATCGGCGTATTAAAGTGGTTAGCCAGATAGGAAAGAATCGAAATATTTTGCGCTTTGGCTTCCGCCAGGTTGGCTGGCGACAGTGACAGCACGCAGCTAAAGACGAAAAACATTACCGTCAGCACCATCATCATATGGCTGAGCGCCAGAATGCGTGAGCATTTTGCTTCAGCCTCTTCGCCATATTCCTGACGTTTAGCTACGGCAAAGGCGGAGATGATCGGCGAATGGTTAAAAGAGAAAACCATTACCGGCAGCGCCAGCCATAAGGTCATTCCCAGGCCGCTACCGCTGCCGCTTAATGAGGCGTGCTGGAAAATCGCTGTGCTCCAGTTAGGGATTAACCACAGCGCCAGCAGCATCAGCACTCCAACAAACGGGAATACCAGCATGCTCATGGTTTTCACAATCGCCTCTTTACCGAAGCGCACAATCATCATCAGGCCGACAATCAGCAGCAGAGCCAGCAGCGCGCGCGGCGGTGCCTGCATGTGCAGCTGGTGGGTCAGAAAGCTTTCTACGGTATTGGTGATCGCCACGCTGTAGACCAGCAGGATAGGGTAAATCGCGAAGAAGTAGAGCAGGGTAATGACTTTACCGGCGCCTACGCCGAAATGTTCTTCCACTACCTCGGTGATATCTTCGCCTGGCTTGCTGCCGGAAAGCACAAAGCGGCACAGGCCACGGTGCGCATAATAGGTCATTGGGAAGGCCAGCAGGGCCATGATGATCAGCGGAATTAGCCCACCAATGCCGGCATTAATCGGTAAAAAGAGGACACCCGCGCCAATGGCGGTGCCGTACAGTCCTAACATCCACATGGTATCGGTTTTACGCCAGCTGCTAACGCGTGCTGCCGTCCGCCCGTTCTGGATTGCGGTTTGCTGTGAAGCCATTACCATCTCCATGAGTAACGTATGAATATAAAACCGCCAGCGCTCAGTTAAATCCTGCGAAATTTCCGCCGTCGGCAAACAGAATGAATATTGGAATTCTCCATTTTCGCGGCACACTCTACCACCATCTAAATAAGTTAAAAGTGCCAGCAGAGCGCTATCAGGTGATAACGATCACAATACAAAGAATAAATTAGGCTTGATAAGCTGGATGTTTAATTATTTTTAATTTAATTGTCTAAGTTTGTTGTGAAACATAGAGGATAAGGCTGAACTCTTATCTTTTTAGCGGTAGCAAATAGCGTCTCCTTTTGTCCGATTTTTAAGCGCTTAAGATTTTATTTCTATTTAAATCAATCAATTAAAATATCATTTGTTTAATATTTATCCCTTTTGCGCAACCTATTTAATTAGAAAAGGCATCTTTTGCGCAATAAGAACGGGCAAAGATACAACTGGCGATAAATAAAAAGAGATAAAAAAAGGCCTGTTAAACAGGCCTGTGAAAGAAGGTAAATTAATTGCGCACCCAGCCTTTTCTGATCGGCAGGGAAAAAAGCAGGCGATAAATCTGATGCAGTAATTTCATTAGCGGCTCGCCGTACCACGGCCAGGCCAGTTGCGAGAACAGGCAGCCCAGCAGGCCTACCAGCAGTCCGCCCAGCATATCCATCGGCCAGTGTACGCCCAGATAAATTCGTGACCAGGCGATAGCTAAGCCGATCGCCATCAGCACCATGCCAGACCAGATGCGATGCCAAAAGATAAAGGCCAGGGCAAAAGTAAAGATGGTGGTGCCGTGGTCGCTGGGGTAAGAGTCATCCGGCGCATGCGACAGAAATTGATGGCCCAGTCCAATGGCGAAAGGACGTGGATGCGGAAACAGCTGTCCCACGCACCAGGAGATCGCCAGCGCATAAAGCAGAGCGATACCGGTTTTCAATACCAATGTCCGAATGCCAAGGTGCGGCCCCCATAGCCACAGCACGGCGATCAGCAGCGGGACGATAGCGATTAAGTCTTTGGCGATAAAGATCGCCAGTTCCAGTAACCAGGCCGCTGACTGCGGCGTGGCGTTGATCCAGAGAAACAGCATCCGGTTCAACTCTTCCATCATTATTTCTTCCTCATCTTATTCATCAGGTACGTTACACACCCGTAAGTCAACAGCTGCGCCAGCCAAACCCACCAGCCTGCCCATAAATTATGAGTAAGGAAGTGCGCGCCGCGCATCATTTGCCCGTAACCCATCACTAAGCCCAGCACTACGGCTCCGCTCCAGCACAGCCAGGCAAGGCGTCGGCGCGTCGGCCAGTAAAGGAAAAACAGCGCCATTAAACTGAAGCCGCTTGAAGCATGACCACCCGGAAAACAGCGGCCAGGCCCGCTATCTGGCGGCACAACGCCAAACAGCGGCCAGGCAACGGCCTTGCCGCCGAACATCACCAGATCCCACGGACACGAATGCGCGCTGGTCGCTTTGAGCACGCCCACCACCAGCGGACCGATACCTGTCAGCAATGCCACCAGAATCCAGCGAGGCTGGCGACGCAGCAACCCGGCGATCAACAGCGTAACGCCGGTCGCGATCACCATATCCTTCAGCAGCCGGTGATTGATAAGATCCAGCCAGCGATTATCTTTCCATGGAAAGCGCTGCGTCAGTGGATCGAACCAGTAACCGGCTAGCGCATTGTCCAGAGTGCCGTCACGAGCGAGCCATAAAAACAGCAGGCCAAAAACTGCCAGTAAAACAGCGTGGATAGCGTAAAAGCGTGCGGATAAAGGGTAAAGCGCGTTAATCCTAATCGGGGGTAATGTTTCGTGTTGGTTTAACTTTGAAGAAAGTTGCATGACAGTGTCCATAGCTCATTACAGACAGGCTATAGTGCGCAGCGGCGCTTAGGAAAACATTAAGAGGCAGGGAAACAGCCATAAAAAAACCCGCTAATCATTGATTAACGGGCTCCACAATTTGGGATTTCAAAGAAAAGCAGTGGCACTTATTCAGACTGTCTCTCGCTAAAGAAGTTCGCAGCCGAATTCAAATATTTTTTAACCACCCAGCGCCGGCCAGATAATCACGATAAGCGTACCCGCCAGCGTCAGCAAAACGTTGGCGATGGCATAGGTGCCGGCATAGCCCAGCGCCGGTATATTACTGCGCGCCGTATCGCTGATGATCTCCATCGCCGGGGCGCAGGTACGCGCGCCCATAATCGCTCCGAACAGCAGCGCGCGGTTCATGCGCAGCACGTAGGCACCAAACAGGTAGCAGAGCACCACCGGCAGCAGGCTGACCAGCAGCCCGCTCAGCAGCATCAGCAGACCGGTTTCGCCCAGCCCGTGGCCGAGACCGCTGCCAGCGCTCAGGCCGACGCCCGCCATAAATACCATCAGGCCAAACTCTTTAACCATGGTTAACGCGCCCTGCGGGATATAGCCGAAAGTAGGGTGGTTGGCGCGTAAAAAACCCAGCATGATGCCCGCAAACAGCAGACCGGCCGCGTTGCCAATGCCAAAGCTAAACGCACTGAATTGAAAGCTCACCATGCCAATCATCAGGCCGATAATAAAAAAGGCGCAGAAGGCCAGCAGATCGGTGACCTGACTGTGAATAGAGATAAAGCCGATGCGATCCGCCAGGCTTTTCACTCGACGGGCTTCGCCGCTTACCTGTAGCACGTCGCCTTTGTTCAGCATAATGCTTTCATCAATCGGCATTTCAATTTGGCTGCGAATAACACGGTTAAGAAAACAGCCGTGATCGGTGAGCTTCAAATGGCTCAGGCGTCGGTTCACCGCATTGTTATTCTTGACCACGATCTCTTCCGTTACGATGCGCATATCCAGCAGGTCACGATCGAAAACCTCTTTACCGTTACGGAAGCTGGGGTCGAGCCGCGCGTGGGCATCGGGATAGCCCACCAGGGAAATTTCGTCGCCCAGCTGCAGCACCGCATCGCCGTCAGGGCTGGCCAGGATACCGTTACGACGAATACGCTCAATATAGCAGCCGGTCTGACGGTAAATGCCCAGCTCACGCAGGTTTTTTCCATCCGCCCAGGCGACCAGCTCCGGACCTACGCGATAGGCGCGGATCACCGGCAGATAAACTTTGCGCTGGCTGTCGGTGTCCAGACCGCGCTCACGCGCGATTTGCTGGGCGCAGGTCGGCAGGTCCTGATGCTGCAGGCGCGGCAGATAGCGCGCGCCAAAAATCAGACTGACCAGGCCAACCAGGTAGGTCAGGGCGTAGCCAAGACTGAGGTGATCCTGCATCTGGTCAAGCAGATGGCTGTCGCTCATTGACTGTCGCAGCGTATCGCCCGCGCCCACCAGCACCGGGGTTGAGGTCATCGCGCCCGCCAGCATGCCCGCCGTCAGGCCAATATCCCAGCCGAAGGCTTTGCCCAGCGCCAGCGCTAACAGCATGGCGCTGGACACCATCACTAATGCCAGCATCAGATAGTTTTTACCGTCGCGGAAAAAAATAGAAAAGAAATTGGGACCGGCTTCCACTCCCACGCAAAAAATAAAAAGCATAAAACCCAGGCTAAGCGCATCGGTATTAATTGAGAAATGCTGCTGGCCCAGTAATAGTGAAACCACTAAAACACCAATGGAATTACCCAGTTGCACTGACCCCAGACGTAATTTGCCCAGGCACAGTCCTAAAGCCAGCACAACGAATAATAACAATATATCATTCCGACTTAACAAATCTGCGACGTTTATATTCACGTATTAACTTCTTGTTTACCAGTAACTTGTTGAAATTCATGGCATTCCAGGCTAACGTTTATTCCTGTGGCCGCTATGGTAAGCCAGACAGGTTAGCGTCTGGAAAGCTGTATTCAGGAGTAAGTATAGAGTGGCATTCATTTTATTCATTTATTCAGCAGACCTCCAGCAGAAAGCCGCAGCAAAACAAAATATTTATTAACTTTTACTCGTTAATTTTTTAACAGCCTTTGGCGTGAATAGTTATTTTGACAATCCTGGTTCGCACAAATAAACGAGGAAAGATTATGCTGTTGTATAGCGTCCGTTGGCCGGGCGTCGTAATTTGTATGACGCTTTACTGCGCAACATTTTTCGTGACTCGTTATGGCGGCGCTGAAGAGACGCCAGGGCAAACCTCTGAGCAAACCGGTCTGCTGCTGTTTATGTTGCCAGGCCTGATTGCCGCGATGATCAATCGTCATACGCCGCTGGCACAGGCTTTAATGGCCGCGGTAGCCGCAACGCCCTTCTGCATGCTGATGGGCATCAGCGGCACCTTTATGCCTTTTCCGCTGCTGCAGGAGCTGGCATGGATGACCAGCGCCATCTTTTGGTGCGGCTTTGGTGCGCTGCTGGTGATGCTGTGGCGTACGCTGGCGGCTTCGCGCATTACACGCTAACCGCCATAAAAAAACCGACGCGCTCTGTAGCGGGCCGGTTTTTTTATGCCTGTAATTTACAGTGCGACGCCCAGGTTCGCTTTGCTCCAGGCGTTGAAGTCAGTGAAACCGCCGAGATGCTGCTGATCAACAAAAATCTGGGGGACGGTTTCTACCGGTTTGCCCACGGTTTTTTCCAGGTCCGCTTTGGTAATGCCTTCGGCCTGAATATCAACGTAGCGGAAATTAAAATCGTCACGCTCTGCGGTCAACTTCTCCGCCAGTTCTTTTGCACGCACACAGTAAGGGCAGCTGGGGCGACCAAAAATGACTGCAAGCATCGTTATCTCCTTTATGTCACATTTTTGTGTGAATTATGTCACACTTTTAAGCTCAGTAAACGCATCATGAACCGCAACCTTCACCATTGTAAAGAAGGCTCTGCCTGTTGGTACAATGTGCAGAGGCTATGCGCCAGAACGGGAATGACGTTTTACTATTAAGCCCCGTGCGCTTATTTTAAGCGTATCGTCCTGATGTGTCCGCCGCCATCGCGCTGATGCGCTGCCCTAAGCAGGCGATGGCGCCTGACGTTTTTGGCTGCAGTGGGGACGATACTTCATCAAAAAATTCCGGAGATTTACATGACGCCGACTATTGAACTGTTACGTACGCATCGTTCGATTCGTGCTTTTACCGATCAACCGATTAGCGATGAACAGCGTGAGGCGATTATCGCCGCTGCGCAGTCGGCTTCTACGTCCAGCTTTTTACAGTGCTCTTCTATTATCCGTATCACCGATAAAGCCTTACGGGAACAGATGGTGACGCTCAGCGGCGGTCAGCAATATGTGGCGCAGGCGGCGGAGTTTTGGGTTTTCTGCGCCGATTTCCAGCGCAATCTGCAAATTTGTCCCGAGGCGCAGCTGGGCCTGGCGGAGCAGCTATTGTTAGGCTGCGTTGATACCGCCATCATGGGCCAGAATGCGATGGTGGCCGCCGAGTCGCTGGGGCTGGGCGGCGTCTATATCGGCGGGATCCGTAATAACATTGAACAGGTCACAGAGTTGTTGGGCTTGCCGCAGCATGTGCTGCCGCTGTTTGGCATGTGTCTGGGTTGGCCGCAGCATGAACCCGATGTGAAACCGCGTATGCCCGCCACGATGCTGGTGCATGAAAACCGCTATCAGCCGCTGGATCGTCACCAGCTTGATGAGTACGATCGTCAGCTGGAGGCTTACTATCAGCAGCGTGACAGCAATCAACGCAGCGATAATTTCAGCAACCATATTCGACGCACTATCGTGCGTGAAAGCCGTCCTTTTATTCTGGATTACCTGCATAAGCAGGGTTGGGCAACGCGATAACTGGATGCGGAGACCGCTGGGTGAAAATTGCCATCCTTTCCCGTGATGCAACGCTTTACTCCTGTAAGCGGCTGCGCGAGGCCGCGCTGGCGCGCGGTCATCAGGTTGATACCATCGACCCGCTTTCCTGTTATATGAATATCAATCCCGCTTCGGCGGCGGTGCACTACCGTGGCGAACTGCTGCCGCATTACGATGCGGTGATCCCCCGTATCGGTCCGGCAACCACCTTTTACGGCACTGCGGTGCTGCGTCAGTTTGAAATGTGCGGCAGCTATCCGCTGAATGAATCGGTGGCGATTACCCGGGCGCGCGACAAGCTGCGTTCGCTGCAGCTGCTGGCGCGCCAGGGCATCGATATGCCGGTTACTGGTTTCGCCCATTCTCCCGACGATACCCACGATCTGATCGAGATGGTGGGCGGCGCGCCGCTGGTGGTAAAGCTGGTAGAGGGGACCCAGGGCATCGGCGTGGTGCTGGCAGAAACGCGTCAGGCGGCGGAAAGCGTGATTGACGCCTTTCGCGGTCTGAACGCGCATATTATGGTGCAGGAGTTTATTAAAGAGGCGCAGGGGCGTGATATTCGCTGCCTGGTGATCGGCGATGAAGTGGTGGCAGCCATTGAGCGCGAAGCGAAAGAGGGCGATTTCCGCTCTAATTTACATCGTGGCGGCCGCGCTCGCTGCGTCGAAATTACGCCGCGTGAACGGGAGATTGCGGTCAGGGCGGCGGCCACGCTTGGGCTGGACGTAGCGGGGGTGGATATTTTGCGCGCCCGGCGCGGCCCGCTGGTAATGGAAGTTAATGCCTCGCCGGGTCTGGAAGGCATTGAAAAAACTACCGGGTTGAATATCGCGGCGATGATGATTGACTGGATAGAGCAACATGCTCGCCCCGGTTTCAGTCTGAAAACCGGCGGGTAACCCGCCTTTTTGACCCTCGGACGTGGTTTTCAGGTTGCTTTTTCCGTAAGCTATTGCGCTTATTTCATCGCGGTATTATAGGGCAGTAGCATATGGATTCACTCGTCGTTCCAGACTTAGACGTATTACGACGTTGGCTGGATCAGCAGAGCATTACCTGGTTTGAATGTGACGCCTGTCAGGCGCTACATTTGCCGCACATGCAGAATTTTGATGGCGTTTTCGATGCCAAGATCGATCTGGTAGATAACGTCATTCTTTTCTCCGCCCTCGCCGAGGTTAAACCAACGGCGCTGATCCCGCTGGTAGGCGATCTTTCACAAATCAATGCCGCCTCGCTAACCGTAAAAGCCTTTCTTGATATTCAGGACGATAATTTACCCAAGCTGATTGTTTGCCAGTCGTTAATGACCAATGCGGGCATTACCTATGGCCAGTTTGTGCATTTCCTGCGCCAGAGCGAAGAGCAGATCTCAATGGTGATTATGGAAGCCTTCGCCAATAATCTGCTGATAAACGGCGAGGCTGAAGAAGACGATCTGGTGGTTCCCGGAAACCGCCTGCCGGTGCTGCACTGAGTTCTGTTCACACCCCACTTTCCCTTTTTGTACCGCTTCCCGATATTCTTACCGGGCAAGCGGCGCAATTCACATTTTTATTCTGCAGTTTGCCCTTTAATGCCAGATATTTATCGCCGTTTATGCCCTGTCTGGCGTATCACATAGATGAAACATGCATAAATAATCGATAAAAGGCGTTTTTTACTCTGAGGTATAGCCTGAAGGGCACGCTGCGGCTATGCTTGCGAGGCTGCATAAGAAGTCTCTTAAACCACACTGAGCAATACGCTTTTCCTGTTATGCCTGTGGTGAATAATGATTCATTCTCTGTTTTACACGCAGGAAGCCATCCGGTTTCTTTTGTTCTGCATCGTTGAGATTGACCCCGTTTCTGGAGGAAGGAAAACATGTTAAACAACCACAGCAAAAAATGGTTGTCTGGTGTGATAGCTGGTGCGCTGATGGCGGTTTCCGCCGGCACGATGGCGGAGCAGAAAACGCTGCATGTCTATAACTGGTCAGATTATATTTCGCCGGATACCGTACCGGGATTTGTAAAGCAGACCGGAATCAAAGTGGTTTACGACGTTTTCGATTCCAACGAAGTGCTGGAAGGCAAACTGATGGCGGGCAGCACCGGCTATGATGTTGTGGTGCCGTCGTCCAGCTTCCTGGCGCGTCAGCTGCAGTCCGGCGTGTTTCAGGAGCTGGATAAAAGCAAACTGCCCAATTATAAAAACCTTGATCCTGAGCTGCTGAAAAAAGTTGAGCAGCACGATCCGGGCAATAAGTATGCGATCCCTTACCTCTGGGCAACCACCGGTATCGGCTACAATGTCGAAAAAGTGAAAGCGGCGCTGGGCAAAGATGCGCCAGTTGACAGCTGGGATCTGGTGCTGAAACCGGAAAATCTTGCGAAGCTGAAAAGCTGCGGCGTTTCTTTCCTGGATGCGCCAGAAGAGATTTTCGCTACCGTGCTGAACTATCTCGGCAAAGATCCCAACAGCAGCGATGCGAAAGATTATTCAGGTGCGGCAACCGATCTGCTGTTAAAGCTGCGACCCAATATCCGTTATTTCCACTCTTCTCAGTACATTAACGATCTGGCCAACGGCAATACCTGCGTGGCGATCGGCTGGGCCGGAGATATTCTGCAGGCGAAAGAGCGTGCGGTGGAAGCGAAGAACGGCGTTGATATCGCCTACAGCATTCCGAAAGAGGGCGCGCTGGCCTTCTTTGATATGATGGCGATTCCAAAAAATGCGAAAAACCTGGATGCCGCCTATCAATGGCTGAACTACATCATGGATCCGAAAGTGATTGCGCATATTTCCGACAAGATGTTCTACGCTAACGGTAACAAGGCCTCGCTGCCGCTGATTAGTGAAGAAATACGCAATAACCCAGGCATCTTCCCTGGACCGGAAACCATGTCCAAACTGTTCGTGCTGAAAGTACAGGAACCTAAACTTGATCGTGTGCGTACCCGTGCATGGACCAAAGTGAAAAGCGGTAAGTAATTCGACTAACAAGAATCATCATCGCAGGTTAACGACAACAGAGGCGCGGTATCGGCCTCTGTTGTCTCATTTGTGCGGCTGCGTGCCGCGAGTTTCCGCTAATTGCCGGAGAGAGATGTTAGTGAACGACGCGATCCCCCGTCATCCCCAAAAAACGGCAAAGGCCCTGACGCCGCTGCTGGAAATCCGTAATCTGACCAAGTCATTTGATGGACAGCACGCCGTAGACGATGTCAGTTTGACCATTTATAAAGGCGAGATTTTTGCGCTGCTTGGCGCATCAGGCTGTGGTAAATCCACCCTGCTGCGTATGCTGGCGGGATTTGAAGCACCGACTCAAGGGCAGATTCTGCTGGACGGTCAGGATCTCTCCCACGTGCCGCCTTATCAGCGCCCCATTAATATGATGTTTCAGTCCTATGCGCTCTTTCCGCATATGACGGTAGAGCAGAACATCGCCTTTGGTTTAAAGCAGGACAAGCTGTCGAAGAGCGATATCGCCGAGCGCGTGGCGGAGATGCTGGCGCTGGTGCATATGCAGGAATTCGCCAAACGCAAACCACACCAGCTTTCCGGCGGCCAGCGTCAGCGCGTGGCGCTGGCACGTAGCCTGGCAAAACGACCGAAGCTGCTGCTGCTGGATGAGCCGATGGGCGCGCTGGATAAAAAGCTGCGCGATCGTATGCAGCTTGAAGTAGTGGATATCCTGGAGCGTGTCGGCGCTACCTGCGTCATGGTAACGCACGACCAGGAAGAAGCGATGACCATGGCTGGCCGTATCGCCATTATGAATCGCGGCAAGTTTGTGCAAATCGGCGAGCCGGAAGAGATCTACGAGCATCCCACCAGTCGCTACAGCGCAGAATTTATTGGCTCCGTGAATGTGTTTGAAGGCCTGCTGCGCGAACGCCGCACGGACGGGCTGGTGATCGACAGTCCCGGACTGGTGCATCCGCTGAAAGTGGCTTCGGACGTCTCTGTGATGGATAACGTCCCGGTTTCCATCGCGCTGCGTCCGGAAAAGGTCATGCTGTGCGATCAGGTACCGGCGGACGGTTGCAACTTTGCCGTGGGTGAAGTGGTGCATATCGCCTATCTGGGCGATCTGTCGATTTATCATGTGCGGTTGCATAGCGGACAGATGATCAGCGCGCAGCTGCAAAACGCGCATCGTTTCCGCGAAGGCGCGCCGACCTGGGGCGATGAAGTGCGCCTTAGCTGGGACGCCAACAGCTGCGTCGTGCTGACAGTATAAGAGAGCCGATATGAAACAACCTGCTGCCGCTGCGCATTCCGGCAACCTGCGTCGTACGCTGACCCGGCTAAAAACCGCTCACGGGCGCAAACTGGCGATCGCGCTGCCTTATCTTTGGCTGACGCTGTTTTTCCTGCTGCCGTTTCTGATCGTATTGAAAATCAGCTTCGCTGAGATCGCGCGCGCGATCCCGCCCTACACCGAGCTGCTCTCCTGGGCGGACGATCAGCTGACGCTGGTGTTTAATCTGGCGAACTATCTGCAGCTGACGGACGATCCGCTCTATATCGAAGCCTATTTGCAGTCGCTGAAGGTGGCGGCGATCTCCACGCTAATCTGCCTGCTGGTGGGCTATCCGCTGGCCTGGGCGGTGGCGCACAGTAAACCTTCGGTGCGCAATATTTTGCTGCTGCTGGTGCTGCTGCCCTCCTGGACCTCCTTCCTGGTGCGCGTTTATGCCTGGATGGGGTTACTGAACAGCAACGGTATCCTTAACCGCTTTTTGCTGTGGCTGGGCGTGATCGATCATCCGCTGGCGATCCTCTATACCAATACCGCAGTCTATATCGGTATCGTTTACTGCTATCTGCCATTTATGGTGCTGCCGATCTACACCGCTTTGACGCGCATCGACTATTCGCTGGTTGAGGCGTCGCTCGATCTGGGCGCGCGCCCGTTAAAAACCTTTTTTAGCGTGATTGTGCCGCTGACCAAAAACGGCATCATTGCCGGTTCGATGCTGGTGTTTATTCCGGCGGTGGGGGAGTACGTGATCCCCGAACTGCTGGGCGGACCGGATAGCATCATGATTGGCCGGATCCTGTGGCAGGAGTTTTTCAATAACCGTGACTGGCCGGTCGCGTCGGCATTGGCGGTCATTATTTTGTTGATCCTGATCCTGCCGATTATCTGGTTCCATAAGCATCAAAATAAGACTCTGGGAGAAAAAGCATGAGTAATCTGCCCGCGGTTCGCTCTCCGTGGCGGCTGGTGATCCTGCTGCTCTGCTTCAGCTTCCTCTATGCGCCGATGCTGCTGCTGGTGATCTATTCCTTTAACAGTTCGCAGCTGGTTACCGTCTGGGAAAGCTTTTCGCTGCACTGGTATCAGGTGCTGTTTCAGGATAGCGCGATGATTAGCGCGGTCACGCTCAGCCTGACTATTGCTGCGCTCAGCGCCACCATGGCCGTGGTGCTGGGCACTATCGCGGCGGTGGTGATCGTGCGTTTTGGTCGTTTCAAAGGCTCAACCGGCTTCGCTTTTATGCTGACCGCGCCGCTGGTAATGCCGGATGTGATCACCGGCCTGTCTTTGCTGCTGCTGTTTGTGGCGATGGGGCATGCAATCGGCTGGCCCAGCGATCGCGGCATGCTTACCATCTGGCTGGCGCACGTCACTTTCTGTACCGCTTACGTTGCGGTGGTGATTAATTCGCGTCTGCGCGAGCTGGATCGCTCTATTGAGGAAGCGGCGATGGATCTTGGCGCAACGCCGCTGAAGGTATTTTTCGTGATCACCGTACCGATGATCGCGCCAGCGCTGGTGACCGGCTGGCTGCTGGCCTTTACGCTATCGCTGGATGACCTGGTGATTGCCAGCTTCGTTACCGGACCTGGCGCTACAACGTTGCCGATGGCGATTTTCGCTACCGTGCGGCGCGGGGTGAACCCGGAAATTAACGCGCTGGCGTCGCTGATTTTGTTTGTGGTCGGGCTGGTGGGCTTTATCGCCTGGCGCTTTATGGCCCATGAAGAAAAACAGCGGGTGCGGGATATTCAGAAAGCGAAACGTAGCTAAAATCCGAAACCTTTGCCACTATAACAACAGGCTGTACAGGCGGTTAGTCCGGTCCGGTTTTCTTTATGGAGCGGATTTCCGCCGTTTTAGTCGCCTTGTCGCAATGGGAGGAGTTCGGTGAATGTCGGAAGTGTTCAGATTCGGTAAGGCGGCAGTTCGCCCGCAGCAGGCACCGGTGCCGGTCATGATTGCCGGTCAGGCGATTATCGCCACTCGCTGTATTAGCGTGCTGTTGCTGGTTAATGAACTGGGGTATGACGGCATAGCCGATTTTATTCATCGTAGTGCCCAGGCCTGGGACTCCACGCTGATTTTTGTCGCCAGCCAGATGCTGTTTTTTATCGAACTGCGCTGCGCGCTGACGCTGATGCGTGGCTCGCGCCGTGGTCGCCTGCTCTATGCGCTCAGCCAGGCAGTTGTGCTGCTCTATTTGTGGGCCGCTTCTATAGGCTGGATCTACCCAGAGATTTTCAGTATTAGCGGCGCCAGTAATGGAGAGATCTTTCATCGCCTGATTCTGCATAAGTCGCCCGATCTGCTGGTGCTGCTGCTGCTGTTTCTTCCCGCCAGCAGTCGGCAATTTTTCCAGCGCCGCTGAGCGCTGGGTGCTACAATCCAGCCCCGCAACTGGCACCACCATACATTACAGGCTAAATCATGCATTGCGCACTTTACGATGCAGACCGCTGTCGTTCCTGTCAGTGGCTGACAACACCTTATTCTCAGCAGCTGCAGATGAAACAGACGCATTTGCAGGCGCTGCTGCAGGCATTTTCCGTTGACGACTGGCGGCCGCCGGTCGATTCCGCACAGCAGGCCTTTCGCAATAAAGCCAAAATGGTCGTGAGCGGCAGTGTGGAGCGTCCGGTGCTGGGCATTATGCAACCTGACGGGCCGGTGGATTTAACCGCCTGTCCGCTTTATCCCGCCAGCTTTGCTCCGGTTTTTGCGCTGTTGAAGCCGTTTATTGCGCGTGCTGGCCTGACGCCCTATAACGTGGCGCGCCGCCGTGGCGAGTTGAAATTTCTGTTGCTCAGCGAGAGTTCACTGGATGGCAAGCTGATGCTGCGCTTTGTGCTGCGTTCGACCGCCAAGCTGGAACAGCTGCGCGCGGCGCTGCCGTGGTTACAGCAACAGCTGCCGCAGCTGTCGGTGATTTCTGCTAATATCCAGCCGGTGCCAATGGCGATCCTCGAAGGAGAAGAGGAGATTGCGCTAACGGAAAATCAGCTATTGGCAGAACAGCTTAATCATGTTCCGCTCTATATTCGACCACGCAGCTTCTTTCAGACCAACCCCGGCGTAGCGGCGCGGCTGTATGATACCGCACGTCAGTGGGTCTGCGAGTTACAGGTCGCGTCGATGTGGGATCTCTTTTGCGGTGTGGGTGGCTTTGGCCTGCACTGCGCCACGCCAGAGATGCAGCTGACCGGCATTGAGATCAGCGCTGAGGCGATTGCCTGCGCACAGCGTTCAGCGCAGCAGATTGGGCTGGAAAAGGTACAGTTCGCGGCGCTGGATTCGACGCGCTTTGCCACAGGAGAAGGAGATGTGCCGGAGCTGGTGCTGGTGAATCCGCCGCGTCGTGGCATTGGCGCTGAGCTGTGTCTCTATCTGAACCGCATGGCGCCTTCATGGCTGCTCTATTCCAGCTGTAATGCCGAAAGCATGGCACAGGATATTGCGCGTCTTGAACATTACCAGATTCGGCGGATACAGCTGTTTGATATGTTTCCCCATACCGCGCATTACGAAGTGCTGACGCTGTTACAGCGGCGTCAGTAGCAGATCGGAGACGCTTTCCCGACTCCCGGGAGCGTGCAGAACCCACGGGAAAGAGCTCTCCGATCCGCATATTTTATGCTTACCGGGCAAACCACTTATCGTTAATTTTTTGCAGCGTGCCGTCTGCTTTCGCCTCTGACAGCGCGGCGTTCAGTTTGGACAGCAGCGCCTGGTTGTCCGGGCGCACCGCGATACCCAGGCCGGTACCGAAATAGTCCGGATCGGTGATGGCCTGGCCAACGGTACCCAGCTGTGGATTCGCTTTCAGCCACTCATTGACCACTGCCGTATCACCAAATACGCCGTCGAGACGGCCATTCTTCAAATCGAGAATGGCATTCTGATAGCTGTCGTAGGACACGGTTTTTACCTCCGGGTGCTTATCCTGAAGATAACGCTGATGCGTGGTACCGTTTTCCATACCGATGCGTTTCCCTTTCAGCGCCGTGATATCGGCATATTTTCCTTTCTCTGCGATCACTACCGCCGAGTTGGCATAGTAGGGCTGGGTAAAGGCGACCTGCTTGCTGCGCTCTGGCGTAATATCCATGCCGGAAATTACTGCATCATAGCGACGAAATTTCAACGCCGGGATCAGGCTATCGAAAGGGTTGTTGGTAAAAGTACACTCCGCTTTCATTTTTTCGCAGAGCGCCTGCGCCAAATCGATATCGAAGCCGACGATTTTGTTTTCGCTATTCAGGGACTCAAACGGCGGATAGGTGGCCGAAGAGGCGAAACGGATTTTTTCCGCTGCGCTTGCGTTAAGCGCTATGCCTGCCAGCGCGGCGGCCAGTAACCATTTTTTCATCGCAAATGCTCCTGTCTCTCATTATGATTTTGTGCCCAGCGGCGAGGAACAAGATGCCATTTAATGCATTGTTATGCAACATAAGTGGATAAATAATTAAAAGGTGGGTTTCCCCACCTTTTTTTATCCAGCATCGCGATGATCGGCTGTTAGTTTCGCCGCTCAAAGGCCAGCGCACGATGTTCAATCACACGCATCAGCAACGTGAGCAAACCGTTAACGCAGAGGTAAATCAGACCGGCGGCGGCAAAGACCATCACATCATAGGTGCGGCCATACAGCAGCTGCCCGTGGCCCATCACTTCCATTAGCGTAATGGTGTAAGCCAGTGAGGTGCTCTTAAATACCAACACGACCTCGTTGGAATAGGAGGAAAGGGCGCGCTTAAAGGCGTAGGGCAGCAGAATACGCAGGGTATCGCGTCGCGTCATGCCGAGCGCAGCACAGGATTGCCACTGACCAGCAGGAATAGCGCGTACCGCACCGTAAAACAGCTGGGTGGTATAGGCTGCGCTGTTTAACGACAGAGCCAGCAGGGCACAGAGCCAGGGCTCAGAAAGCAGCTGCCACAGCCAGTCAATTTTCTGCAATGCAGGAAATTGGCCTGGGCCGTAATAAATCAAAAAGATCTGCACCAGCAGCGGCGTACCGGTAAACAGCGTGATATACCCCTTCACCAGCAGGCTTACCACCGGCGTTTTCAGCGCCAGCACCATGGTAAACAACAGAGAAAGGAACAGCGCCGCCAACAGCGAAGCGATGGTCAGCGTCAGGCTGGTCTGTAGCCCTTTCAGCAGTTCTGGAAGATAGGCCAGCATCAGCTGTTCCCCCGTTCAAAACGTGTGGTGCGTAATTCGATACGCTTCAGCACCGCCTGGCTCAGCAGGGTAATAATCAGATAAATAGCCGCCGCCACCAGATACCAGGTGAATGGCTCCTGCGTGCGGGTCGCGATGCTGCGGGTTTGCAGCATCAGATCGTTGACGCTAATCAGCGAAACCAGCGCAGTATCTTTAAGCAGCACCAGCCACTGATTACCCAGCCCAGGCAGGGCGTGACGCCACATCTGCGGCATAATCAGGCGGAAGAAGATCGCTGATTTTTTCATCCCCAGCGCCTGACCCGATTCCCACTGGCCGACCGGCACCGCCTTAAGCGCGCCGCGCAGCGTTTGCGAAGCGTAGGCGGAGTAGAGGAACGACAGCGCAATCACGCCGCACAGGAAAGGGCTAACGTCAAAGTTATCGATCTGCATCTGTACCGGCAGTGATACCAGGCCCAGATTAATCACAAAGCCGTCGGAGAGCGTCAGCAGCAGTTGAGAGGCGCCGAAATAGATAAACAGCACCACCAGAATTTCCGGCAGACCACGGATCAGCGTCACCAGCGCCGTGCCAGCCCAGGCCAGCGGACGCCAGCGCACCGATTCCCAACCGGCAAACAGCATCGCCAGCACCAGGCCCACCAGTAACGCACAGACGGCAAGGCCGACGGTCATCCCGGCGGCGCTTGCAAGAGGAAAGAATTCGTTCATTTAATTACTGCTGGAACCATTTGCTGTAGATGGTTTGGTAGGTGCCGTCAGCTTTGACTTTATCCAGTGCGGCATTGAATTTTTGCTGCAGCGCGCTGTTGCCCTGACGCACTGCAATGCCCAGACCGGTGCCGAAATAGGCTTTATCTGTGACTTTCTCACCGACCGCCGTCAGGTTCTGGTTTTGTTTCAGCCACTCGTTCACCACGGCCGTGTCGCCAAATACCGCATCGATACGACCATTCTTCAGGTCGAGAATCGCGTTTTGATAGCTGTCATAGGGCACAGTGGTAATTTCGCTGTGCTTGTCCATCAGGTATTTCTGGTGCGTGGTGCCATTCTGAACGCCAACGCGCTTGCCTTTCAGCGCCGCGACATTGGTAACCTTATCTTTTTGCGCAATAAACAGCGCCGAGTTATCATAGTAAGGCTTGCTGAACAGCACCTGTTTTTCACGTTCAGGGGTAATATCCATTCCGGCCATTACCGCATCAAAACGGCGGAATTTCAGGCTGGGGATCAGGCTATCAAACGCCTGATTGGTGAAGGTACAGGTGGCATTCATCTCTTTGCACAGCGCGTTAGCCAGATCGACATCAAAGCCCATAATTTTGTTGTTGCTATCGACAAACTCAAACGGAGGGTAAGAGGCTTCAGTAGCAAAGCGAATGGTTTCGGCGGCAGAGGCACTCAGGCTGATACCGGCTAACAGAGCAGCAAGAACGATTTTTTTCATCTTTATGGCCTTACTCAGTGCGAGAGATAATTTGCAAACGCCTCGGTTTGCGGCTGTGTAAATCGGCTGGCATCGCCCTGTTCAACAATATAGCCATTTTCCATATACACCACGCGGCTGGCGGTTTTACGCGCAACTTCAACCTCATGGGTAACAATGACCTGAGTGATTTTGGTTTGTGCCAGTTCACGAATAATGCTGACGATCTGTGCGGTGATTTCCGGGTCGAGCGCGGCGGTAGGTTCATCAAACAGCAGCACCGCCGGCTCCATCATCAGCGCGCGGGCAATGGCTACGCGCTGTTGCTGACCACCGGAAAGCTGCAGCGGAAAACGATCGGCGTGCGGCGTCAGGCGCAAACGCTCCAGCAGCTTATCGGCACGCTGGTGAGCCTGCTCTTTCGACAGCCCCAGCACGCGGCAGGGCGCTTCGATCAGGTTCTGTTTAACCGTCAGGTGCGGCCAGAGATTATATTGCTGAAACACCATGCCCACGTTCTGTCGCAGCTCGCGGATTGCGTCATCGCCAGGCTTTTTGCTGAAATCAAAATCATGACCAGCGATGCTGAGCTTACCGGAACGCGGCATTTCAAGCAGATTAAGTACGCGCAGGAGCGAGCTTTTACCGGCGCCGCTGGGACCCAACAGCACCAGCGTTTCGCCTTCCGGACACGTTAGCTGGATATCGAACAGCGCCTGCTGGGCGCCATAAAAGCAATTTATACCGTTAAGTTGAATACTCATGCGCCAAAAATGAATAGCAATTGATGCGGCAAATATTAACGCTCACAGCATAGTTATGCAATCATTGTGCGTTAAAATTTATTAATGAATAGCGGAATGCCTAAAGCGTAGCACATGATCCTGGCATGTCGCGCAGAAGGGGTGAATAAGCAGGAAGTTTCTAACCTGGTCGGATAACCATAGCACCGCATGCCTGCGGCGCTATGCATAAAGATTAATGATGATCGCCTGACGAGGCAGCTTTATTGTTCCAGTACCTGGCTTAAAGCACCACCGCCAGGACGCTGCCAGTTAGCCATGTAACGCACATCATCCACCGTCCAGCAGGTGCCTTCGCGTACCATCAAGATCTCATCCTGCCAGCTTACGCTTTTATCGCCTTCGCGCGTCAGTTCAACGCGTAGCGGAATATTGCGCGCATCGGTATTAGGGATGCGCGACGCGTCGGCCACTTCGGCGTGGTCAGGACCCTGTGCCAGGCTGGAAAAAAGATCGCCCTGACGCCATTCGGCTGGCTTATCGCTTTGCGCATTGGCTTTCAACAGGCTTTGATAAAGTTTTTCACTCAGGTAGGGGCGGTAGCGCGCCAGCAATTGCGTGTCCGGCAGACCCTGAGTGGGCTGAGCGGTACGGAGATCATAGAATTTTTGCGCTACCGTATCCGGTCCGCCATCCACACAAGCGGCTACGCGCGTACCGATATCTTTATAGGCAGGCTCTACGGTAGTACAGGCGCTCAGCAGCAGAACAGCCGGCAGCAGGGCGGCAAACGCTTTGTTTTTCATCTCATTTTCCTTATGGTCAACGGGTAACGCTTTGTTTTAGCATAAAGTATAGCCGTGCTTTTTAGCTGCACGGGCTAAACTATTGCTGAATCAGAAAAGGAGAAGAGCATGAAATTAACCACTACGCCAACGCTGGAAGGACAAACGATCACTGAGTATTGCGGCGTCGTCACCGGCGAGGCCATTCTTGGGGCGAATATTTTCCGCGATTTCTTTGCCGGCATCCGCGATATTGTCGGCGGTCGTTCCGGCGCATATGAAAAAGAGTTGCGTAAGGCGCGTGAGATTGCTTTTGCAGAACTGGAGGCGCAGGCGAAGGCGCTGGGTGCGAATGCGGTGGTGGGTATCGATATTGATTATGAAACCGTGGGCAAAGACAGCAGCATGCTGATGGTCAGCGTCAGCGGTACGGCGGTTAAAACGCGGTGAAAGCGTATTTAGCGCTGCTCCTGACGCTGCTGTTAGCTGGCTGTACATCAGGCCTTGAGCAGCGTCAGGGCTATAGCGTGGATACCCGGCTGGCGGCACAGGGTGCCCGGCCCCGTGTGAAGGCGATTGTGATTCATTATACGGCGGAGGATTTCTCTTCTTCGCTGACGACGCTTACTGATAAAGAGGTGAGCGTGCATTATCTGATCCCGGCTCAGCCGCCGCTGCATCGTGGTACACCGCTTATCTGGCAGCTGGTGCCGGAACATGAACTGGCGTGGCACGCAGGGCCAAGCTACTGGCGCGGCGCCACGCGTCTTAACGATACCTCTGTAGGCATTGAACTGGTCAATCCCGGTTACCGCCTGACGGCGCAGGGGCGGCAGTTTTATCCCTTTGCCCCCGCGCAAATTGCCGCGCTGCTGCCGCTGTTGCGCGATTTAATCAGTCGTTATCATATTCAGCCGCAAAACATTGTGGGACACAGCGATATTGCGCCGCAGCGCAAACAGGATCCGGGACCACGATTTCCCTGGGCGCAACTGGCCGCGCAGGGTATTGGTGCCTGGCCGGATCCGCAGCGGGTAGAAGCGCTCTTACAGGGGCACGAACGCTTGCAGCCGGTGGCGCAGGATAGGTTGCTTGGTTTGCTGGCGCGCTATGGCTATGAGGTTAACGCGGCGGTGACGCCGGCGCAGCAGCAAAAGCTGATCGCGGCATTTCAGATGCATTTCCGACCCGCCAGCTATTCCGGGCGGGCTGATGCAGAAACGTGGGCGATCGCCCAGGCGCTGGTAGAGAAATATGGGCGCTGAGGCGATCGTGGGTGACTGGCGCTTACCGGGCGACGAGAAAGGCTTTCCACTGTTTTACTACCTGTTGCAGGGCGGCGCGATCCACATCCAGGTGGGTAACCAGTCGCGTAACCGGCCCCGCCGACAACAGAATATTGCGCGCCTGCATCCAGGCCTTTAACGGCGCAACCTGCTCTGGCGGCAGCTGTGCGAAAACCATATTGGTATGCTGGCTGACGTTAATATCCAGTTCGCCCAGCTGCTCCGCCAGCCAACGGGCGTTATCGTGATCCTCTTTAAGGCGCATCACATTATTTTCCAGCGCATAGAGTCCGGCCGCAGCCAAAATGCCCGCCTGGCGCATTCCGCCGCCGGTCATTTTACGCCAGCGCCGCGCCTGTTGAATATATTGCGCATCGCCGCACAGCAGCGAACCCACCGGCGCGCCTAATCCTTTCGACAGGCAGATCGTTAGCGTGTCGCAATAGCGGGCAAGGGATTCCAGCGGCAGATCAAGCGCCACGGCGGCATTGAAGATGCGGGCGCCATCAATGTGCAACGCCAGCTGATGCTCGCGTGTAAAGCGCCATGCCTCGGCCAGATAACCCACGGGCAACACTTTGCCGCCAAAAGTATTTTCCAGGCTTAACAGGCGCGTGCGGGCAAAGTGAATGTCGTCAGGCTTAATGGCTGCCGCAACCTTCTCCAGCGGTAGCGAGCCATCTTCCGCGGCCTCCAGCGGCTGAGGCTGAATGCTGCCCAGTACCGCCGCGCCGCCTGCTTCATATTTATAGTTATGCGCCTGCTGACCAACAATATATTCGTCGCCGCGCTGGCAATGAGTAAGCAGGGCGACCAGATTGGCCTGCGTGCCGGTAGGCAAAAACAGTGCGGCCTGTTTGCCGCTCAGCTGTGCGGCTTCTGCCTCCAGCGCGTTTACGGTGGGGTCGTCACCGTAAACGTCGTCGCCGGTACGGGCAGAGACCATGGCCGACAGCATCGCTGGCGATGGGCGGGTGACGGTATCGCTACGTAGATCTATCACTAAGAGGCTCCTTAAAAAAACGGGCACCTGTGTACCCGTAAAAAGTCATTAATGTTTTACCGTAGCCAGTTGGTTTTTGCCAGCTCGACGACTTCGTCGCCACGCCCGTTAATAATGGCGCGCAGCATATAGAGGCTAAAGCCTTTTGCCTGCTCCATTTTGATCTGCGGCGGCATCGCCAGCTCCTCTTTGGCAGTAATGACATCAAGCAGCACCGGACCATCATGGGCAAAGGCTTGTTCAATCGCGCTGTCCAGCTCCGAGGCCTTTTCCACCCGAATGCCTTTTACTCCACAGGCGTTGGCAATGGCGGCAAAATCGGGATTGTGCAAATCGGTGCCGTCGGTCAGGTAGCCGCCAGCCTTCATCTCCATTGCCACGAAGCCCAGCACGCTGTTATTAAATACCACCAGCTTAACCGGCAGTTTAAGCTGCGCGACGGAAATAAAGTCGCCCATTAACATACTGAAACCGCCATCGCCGCACATCGCTACCACCTGGCGCTTCCTGTCCAGCGCCTGAGCGCCCAGCGCCTGCGGCATGGCGTTAGCCATTGAGCCATGATTAAACGAGCCCAGCAGGCGGCGTTTGCCATTCATTGCCAGATAGCGTGCCGCCCATACCGTCGGCGTGCCCACATCGCAGGTAAAAATCGCATCCTCGCGTGCAAAATGGCTGAGTCGTTGCGCCAGATATTGCGGATGGATGGCCTGTTTATCATTGGGCTTCGCCAGATCGTCCAGATCTTTACGGGCGTTGGCGTAATGCTCCAGCGCGTTATCAAGAAAGGCGCGATCCTGTTTGTTTTGCAAACGCGGCAGCAGGGCTGACAGCGTCGCTTTCACGTCGCCAACCAGCGCCATATCCACATGGGAGTGCGCACCGATGCTACCGGGATTAATATCCAGTTGAATAATCTGCGCTTTTTCAGGATAGAAGGCGCGATAGGGGAATTGTGTACCCAGCAGCAACAGCGTGTCGGCATTCATCATGGCGTGATAGCCCGATGAGAAGCCGATCAGCCCGGTCATGCCGACGCTGTAAGGGTTGTCATACTCAATATACTCTTTGCCGCGCAGGGCATGAACCACCGGCGCTTTTAGCGTAGCGGCCAATTCAACGATCTGTTGATGCGCGCCTGCGCAACCGCTGCCGCACATCAGCGTGATATTTTTTGCACTGTTTAGCAGGGCAGCCAGCTTATCCAGTTCGCGCTCTGCAGGCTGGATAACTGGCTGCTGAGGTGAATACCAGGCGGATGACGCCTGTTCCGGCGCGGGCTTCAGCGCGATATCGCCGGGCAGTACAATCACTGAAACGCCGCGATTAAGAATGGCCTTACGCATGGCGATGCCCAATACCTGCGGCAGCTGTTCCGGATTGGAGATCAGCTCGCAGTAATGGCTGCATTCCCGGAAAAGTTCCTGAGGGTGGGTTTCCTGAAAATAACCGCTGCCGATTTCGCTTGAAGGAATATGAGCGGCGATTGCCAGTACCGGCACATGATTACGATGACAGTCAAACAGGCCGTTAATCAAATGCAGGTTGCCGGGCCCGCATGAGCCTGCGCAGACCGCCAGCTCGCCGCTGATTTGCGCCTCGGCGCCAGCGGCAAAAGCGGCGACCTCTTCATGACGTGTGGGCATCCATTCAATGGTGCCCATGCGATTCAGGCTGTCGCTCAGCCCGTTAAGGGAATCCCCGGTGACTCCCCAAATGCGTTTTACACCGGCGCTTTCCAGCGTTTTTGCCAGTAGCGCCGCAACGGTTTGCTTCATAGTGGTTCCTTACTGTGGTTGACCCATCATCCCGATGGGGGGATGTCAGACGATAAAAAGTCTAGTCAACGTCACGCAAAGCGGGGGAACCACGATGAAACCAGCTATTTCCGGGGTATCAGGCCAGCTCGATATTGCCCGCTGGCTGACAGCTACAGGCCAGTACGTAGCCTGCCGCGATCTCTTCTTCCGTCAGGCCAACCGTACTGCTGGTCTGATACTGGCCGCTGACCACGCGCGTTTTACAGCAGCCGCACACGCCAGCGCGGCAAACCGCCTCAACCGGCAGCTTATGCTGTTCCATTGCTGACAACAACGACCAGCCCGCCGGGAACGCCGCGTGCTGTAGCTGATGCGAAGCGCTGCTCAGGTGGTAACGTACGCCGTTATCCTCGACGTTATCAGGCGCGGCGGCGGTAAACTGCTCGCGCAATACATTGACTGCGCCCAGCGCGCGAGCGCTGTTTTCTGCCAGGTCCATATAGGGCTGCGGACCGCACATCATGACCGTACGCCGGGCAATATCCGGCACCTGCTGCGCCAGGATTTCTGCGGTTAGACGACCCTTCAGCATCTGCGCTTCCGGCTGCTGCTCAACAATAATCGTCAGCTTCAGCCACGGGCGCAGCGCCTGCAGTTCAGCGGCAAAAATTACATCCTGCGGCGAACGGACGCTGTAGATCAGATGTACATCGGTTTCCGGGCGATGGCTGTGCAGCCAGCGCGCCATTGACATCACTGGCGTGATACCGCAGCCCGCTGCCAGCAGCAGATAGTGCGAAGCAGGATGCTGTTCGCAGCTGAAGCTGCCCTGCGGATCGGATAACCAGACATAGTCGCCTGGCTTCACCTGACGGATAAGCCAGCCGGAACCTTTACCCTGCTCGATATAGCGAATCGTCAGGGTAATAAACTGGCTCTGGCCTGGGGTCGAAGACAGCGTATAAGCGCGGACTTCATCGCTGTTGCCGATGCGTACCAGCGCAAACTGGCCTGCCTGCCAGCGGTAAAAATCGTGATCGATCAGCGCCAGCGTCCAGACATCCGGCGTTTCCTGGGTAATATGGTGAACCTGCATGCGCCAGGGGCAAAGTGTGGTGGTGTTCATGGTTTACTCCTGTGGCGACAGAATTGCGGCAAGATCGTTTTCAACGGTGGTAACTGGCGTCATACCAAACTCTTTTTCCAGAATGGCAATCAGGTTATCGGTGAGAAACGCCGGTGCGGTCGGGCCGGTGCGGATATTTTTCACGCCGAGCGCCAGCAATGTCAGCAGCACCACAATCGCTTTTTGCTCGAACCAGGAGAGGATCAGCGACAGCGGCAGATCGTTAACCCCGCAGTTCAGTTTCTCCGCCAGCTTGACCGCCAGCACGATCGCGGCGTAGCTGTCATTACATTGACCCACATCCAGCAGGCGCGGCAGCCCCTCCAGCGTGCCGAAATCGAGCTTATTGAAGCGGTATTTACCACAGGCAAGCGTAAGGATCAGGCAGTCGTCCGGCACTGCCGTCGCCAAATCGGTATAGTAGCTGCGTTTGTCACGACTACCGTCACAGCCGCCAATCAGGAAGACGTGACGCAGTTTTTTCTGGGTAGCGAGTTCAATAATAGAATCACAGGCGTCCAGTAGCACGCGACGACCAAAGCCAACGGTAATTTCATGCGGAATTTCACTCCACGGGAAGCCTGCCATGGTTTGTGCCTGCGCAATCACCGGGGTGAAATCGTCGCCATCAAGATGGTTTACGCCCGGCCAGCCCACAATACTGCGCGTCCAGATACGCTGCTGATAATCACCCGGATTCGGATCGATAATACAGTTAGAGGTCATCACAATCGGGCCAGGGAAACGGGCAAACTCGCTTTGCTGGTTCTGCCAGCCGCTGCCGTAGTTACCCACCAGGTGAGGATATTTATTCAGCTCGGGATAGCCGTGCGCAGGCAGCATTTCGCCGTGGGTATAGACATTAATACCGGTGCCGACGGTTTGTTCCAGCAGCAGTTGCAGATCTTTCAGATCGTGGCCGGAAATCAGGATCGCCTTGCCCGCCACGGGACGCACGTTAACCTTAACCGGCTGCGGATCGCCGTAGGTGGTGGTTTGCGCTTCATCCAGCATCGCCATGATAGAGAAGTTCATTTTGCCGATATGCATCGCTTCCGCCAGCAGCGTCTCGATCTCGTTCGGACGCGTGCCGAGCCATGCCATGATCTGATGGTACTGATGATAGATTTCGTTATCGTAACGGCCATGCACGTGCGCATGTTCCATATAGGCGGCAGCGCCTTTCAGGCCATACAGGCAGAGCAGACGCAGGCCGACCACATCTTCATGATCGTCACCGGCATTCAGCGCAAACGCGTGAGCCTGCTGCAGTAAGACCTCGGCATCGCTGCCGTTCAGGCTCAGGTCACTTAGCGGATGCTGTGGTGCACCCAGACCCAGCACGGCACAGCGGGCTTTTAAATCATCGCGATAGCGTTGCGCCTGAATGGCGTAATCAATAATGCGACCGGAGTCAAAGTTAACGTTGGTCAGGGTGGAGAAAAAAGCGCGCGGCGCAAAACTGTCGATTTCATGATCGATAATGCTGTCGGTACGTGCGTGCAAAGCCCATGCGGAAAGGCTTTGTAACACGGCGATCAGCAAATCCTGTAAATCGGACGTTTGCGCAGTTTTACCACACATCCCCTGCGCCCAGGCGCAGCCGTTGCCCGCCGGAGTGCGAATCGTTTGCTCACATTGCACACAAAACATTCTGGTATCCCTTTATAAGATGTATTTTAAATAAAACTTTAAAGAGAAGGGGCGCTGGCAGGCAAGTGCAGGCTGAAATAATTGAAGCACGATTGATCTAAAGCAAAAAGAAAAGGGGAGGCGGCCTGGTTTTATGCCGCCATTTTGCTATGCAGAAAAGAGGGCGATCAGCACTGGCGCAGCCAGGCTAAGAATGAAGCCGTGTACAATTGCCGCGGGCACAATTTCAACGCCGCCGGCACGCTGCAAAACGGGAAGGGTGAAGTCCATAGAGGTTGCACCGCACAGCCCCAGCGCGCTGGAACGATGTTGACGGATCAGCAGCGGGATCAGCATTATTGCCACCAGTTCGCGCAGCAGATCGTTAAAAAACGCCGCGCTGCCGATAACCGGTCCGAAGTTTTCCGTCATTAAAATGCCAGAGAGCGAATACCAACCGTAGCCGCTGGCCAGCGCCAGGCCGGTTGTTAAGGGCAGGCCGAGCAACAGCGCTGCCAGTATACCGCCAGCAAACGCGCTTACGCAGACCACTACCGCGACCATCATCCCGCGCCGGTTCAGCACAATTTGCCGTAGCGTCATGCCGCTGCCGCGCAGCTGCAGACCAACCAGAAACAGCAACAGCAACAGGGCATATTCACTCGCCTGAGCGGCATGATGTAAAAATGCCCAGCCCGACAGGCCCAGCAGGAAGCCCAACATCACAACGCCCAGTAGTTTCAGCGATTCCAGCGCCATGTGAAGGCGCGACGGCAGCGCCTGCTGCTGCTGATGATGATGCTGCCAGGGACGACGCTTTTCTAACAGGCGCAGCGCGATTAGATTACAGGCCAAAATAGCCATCACGCTGACGCTGGCGATACGTAAAATAGCCAGCAGGTTTGCAGCCAGATTATCTAAAAACGCCAGGCTGATGCCCATAAAAAACAGAATAACGTAGACCATCCAACTCAGCAGGTGGTTAACCAGGCGTTGCAGGGCGGGGGATTTAAGCGGTAACAAATAGCCAATAACCAGCGGCAAAAGAATAATCAGCAGTCCTGAATACATATCCTTTAAAATCCATAAACAAATTTGAAGTACCTCACGCTAACCAAAAAAGGCAATAGGGTAAAGGCCGACGGGAAATTTGTTCGCTGCCGCTCTGACGAGCACACATCACGGGTAACGTTAAGCCATGTTTTTTCCCATAAGAGCTGTTTTATAACGTAAAAGCAAAATGGAGTGGCCTGGATTTAAAGTTGCATTTAAAATGCATCTTATAATTTCAGCAAAAGGTAAAAGCTATGTCGTTACGTACTACTTCTCTGGGCGAACTGGTTATTGCTATCCCAGGCTCAACCGCGCTGTTCCATAAATATCATCTCGATTTCTGCTGTGGCGGCAAACATACGCTGGAGGAGATGGCTGCCAAACGTCACCTGGATATTGAACAGCTTGAAACAGAATTACAGCAATTGATGCAGCAGGAAAGCAGCGAAGAAAACTGGCGTAACGCGCCGCTTGCCGACGTGATTAAACATATTATTGACCGTTACCACAACGTGCATCGTCAGCAGCTGCCCGATCTGATTATGATGGCGGAAAAGGTTGAGCGCGTGCATGGCGCAAAACCAGACTGTCCGCGTGGACTGGCCAGCACCCTGCAGGCGGTCTGGCAGCATCTCAGCGAGCATATGATGAAAGAAGAACGCGTGCTGTTTCCCATGATTGAGCAGGGAATGGGCGCGCATGCCGGCAACCCCATCGCCGTGATGGAGTTTGAACATAATGAAGCGGGCGAACAGCTGGAAATCATTAAATCTCTGACCAATAACCTCACTCCGCCCGAGGGTGCCTGCACCACCTGGCGCGCCCTGTATAGCGGCACAGACCAGTTTATTAAGGACCTGATGCAGCATATCCATCTGGAGAACAACCTGCTGTTCCCGCGGGCGCTGCGCGGCGAGTAAGGCCACACTGTCACCCGCTAAGGCCTGACGCAACGGCAGGCCTTTTCACGCTTTTTAACAGACAAACTAAAAAATTATGCGCTACAGCGGGTTAATGCCGCGAGGCACAAATGGTTTAGTGGGAAATTTTGCAGCCATTATTCTTGGCTGTGCGCTTCGGGCTACATCTGCGCCGCATTTCCTCTTTATGAGCGTTCAGCATGGTAAGCAGGGTTGAAAAATGCGTTGTCAGCCCCACCTGTATAAGGTGTCCAAAATGTTTAATAAAAATGCCAGCATCTGTCGCTGGCATTTTTTAGTCGGGTTGTACAGAATGTGTTAACACGGGTTCAGGCGTGGATACCTTCGACCGCCTCCACCGGAACAATAAGGCTGGCATGATTGCCTTTCGGTCCTTGATGAACGTCAAACTGCACCTGTTGCCCGGCTTTGAGCGTCCTGTATCCCTCCATCTGAATTGAGGAATAGTGGGCAAAGATATCATCGCCGCCGCCGATCGGGCAGATAAAGCCGAATCCTTTGGCATTGTTGAACCATTTAACGGTACCCTTCTCCATACTTCTGGTTCCCTCGCGAGACGTTTTTTTTACTAGGTAGGTGAGGTAAGGAAGCTGTAAGAGTTGTTTAAAACTCAATCAGCTTGTGCTTGTAGAATGTAGAGAAACAAGGGTAAGCGTCAAGCCATCGGCCGGTTCAGGCATTGATAAAATCGCTAAACTTTGAGGTAGTTAACGCTATTGCCAAATTTGTGATAGCGGTCGCGCCTGTAGCGCCGCGGAGAATTTTTACCCGCGCGAAGCCGGATGGCACGCGTGTTACACTGAATAATATGGCATGCGGCTTTCGTGCCAGTGCGCAACACAGATACGACGGAACATTATGGGAAACACTAACGACTGGCTTAACTTTGAACATCTTGCAGAAGAGAAACTGCGCGAAGGTCTCAAGCCGCCTTCGATGTATAAAGTTATACTCAACAATGACGATTACACTCCTATGGAATTTGTTATTGACGTTCTGCAAAAGTTCTTTTCTTATGATATTGAGCGTGCAACGCAACTGATGCTCAGAGTGCATTATCAGGGCAAAGCGATTTGCGGCGTGTTTACTGCCGAAGTGGCGGAAACCAAAGTGGCGCTGGTAAACCGCTATGCTAAAGAGCATGAGCATCCGTTGCTGTGTACGCTGGAAAAAGCCTGATCGGCGTTATGCTATTCCGGCATGAACCGTAGGGCGATAATTGGGGGAGGTGCCTAATGCTCAATCAAGAACTGGAACTCAGTTTAAACATGGCTTTCGCCAGAGCGCGTGAGCACCGTCATGAATTTATGACCGTCGAGCATCTGTTGCTGGCTTTGCTCAGCAACCCGTCGGCCAGAGAGGCACTGGAAGCCTGTACGGTGGATATAGTGGCTCTGCGCCAGGAGCTCGAAGCCTTCATCGAACAAACCACGCCGGTATTGCCGGTAACGGAAGAAGAGCGCGATACGCAACCGACGCTTAGCTTTCAACGTGTGTTGCAGCGTGCGGTTTTCCACGTTCAGTCGTCCGGACGCAGCGAAGTCTCGGGCGCAAACGTGCTGGTGGCCATTTTTAGCGAGCAGGAGTCCCAGGCGGCTTACCTGCTGCGCAAACATGAAGTCAGCCGTCTTGATGTGGTGAACTTTATTTCCCACGGGACGCGTAAAGATGAACCGGGCCAGGCGCAGGGGCCGGAGAATCAGATCAATGAAGAGCAGGCAGGCGGGGAGGAACGTATGGAAAACTTCACCACCAATCTTAACCAGCTTGCTCGCGTTGGCGGTATCGATCCGCTGATCGGCCGCGACAAGGAGCTGGAGCGTACCGTTCAGGTGCTCTGCCGTCGTCGGAAAAATAACCCGCTGCTGGTGGGCGAATCGGGCGTGGGTAAAACCGCTATCGCTGAAGGCCTCGCCTGGCGCATCGTGCAGGGTGACGTGCCGGAAATCATCAAAGACTGCACCATCTATTCTCTGGATATTGGTTCGCTGCTGGCCGGGACGAAATACCGCGGTGATTTTGAAAAACGCTTTAAGGCGCTGCTCAAACAGCTGGAACAGGATGAAAGCAGTATTCTGTTTATCGATGAGATCCATACTATCATCGGCGCAGGTGCGGCTTCCGGCGGTCAGGTTGATGCGGCGAATTTGATCAAACCGTTGCTGTCGAGTGGACGGATCCGCGTGATGGGTTCTACAACCTATCAAGAATTCAGCAATATCTTTGAGAAAGATCGTGCGCTGGCGCGTCGTTTCCAGAAAATTGACGTTACCGAGCCGAGCGTGGATGAAACGGTGCAGATCCTTAACGGTCTGAAACCGAAGTATGAAGCGCATCACGATGTCCGTTACACCGCCAAAGCGGTACGTGCCGCCGTTGAGCTGGCTGTAAAATATATCAACGATCGTCACCTGCCGGATAAGGCAATTGATGTTATTGATGAAGCTGGCGCACGCAGCCGACTGATGCCGGTCAGCAAGCGTAAGAAAACCGTTAACGTGGCGGATATTGAGTCGGTAGTGGCGCGTATTGCCCGCATTCCGGAGAAAAGCGTTTCTGCAACCGATCGCGATACGCTGAGAAGCCTTGGCGAGCGGCTGAAAATGCTGGTGTTTGGCCAGGATAAAGCGATTGAAGCATTAACCGAGGCGATCAAAATGAGCCGCGCCGGGCTGGGACATGAACGTAAACCGGTGGGTTCATTCCTGTTTGCCGGCCCTACCGGGGTAGGTAAAACCGAAGTGACGGTGCAGCTGGCGAAGGCGCTGGGCATTGAACTGCTGCGCTTTGACATGTCCGAGTATATGGAACGTCATACCGTAAGCCGCCTGATCGGTGCGCCTCCGGGCTACGTTGGCTTTGATCAGGGTGGTTTGCTGACCGATGCGGTGATCAAGCATCCTCATGCCGTGGTGCTGTTGGATGAAATTGAGAAAGCGCATCCGGATGTCTTTAACCTGCTGCTGCAGGTAATGGACAACGGAATGCTGACCGATAACAATGGCCGCAAAGCGGATTTCCGCAACGTGGTTCTGGTAATGACCACCAACGCTGGCGTGCGTGAAACCGAGCGTAAATCCATTGGTCTTATCCATCAGGATAACAGTACCGATGCGATGGAAGAGATCAAAAAGATCTTTACGCCGGAGTTCCGTAACCGCCTTGATAACATTATCTGGTTTGATCACCTTTCTGCTGAAGTTATTCACCAGGTGGTGGACAAATTCATCGTGGAACTGCAGGCCCAGTTGGACGCCAAAGGCGTTTCACTGGAAGTCAGCGACGAAGCGCGTGAATGGCTGGCAGAGAAAGGTTATGACAAAGCGATGGGTGCACGTCCAATGGCGCGTACCGTGCAGGAAAACCTGAAAAAACCGTTGGCTAACGAACTGCTGTTTGGTTCGCTGGTGGATGGCGGATCGGTATCGGTCACGCTGGATAAAGAGAAAAATCAGCTGGCTTACCATTTTGTTAGCGCTGAGAAGCGCAAAACGGAAGGCTCAGTGCAATAAGCGCAGCAGAAAAGCAAAAGGCCGGATTAATCCGGCCTTTTTTATCAGCGTATCGTTATTAACAACAGAGCACGCATTGATGCATCGTAAAAGCAAAAGGCCAGATTATCTGGCCTTTGTTAACAGTCAGGCGTTAATGTCAGATTAACGCAGAGCTTTATTAACGACTACGGAAGACAATGCGGCCTTTGCTCAGGTCGTACGGGGTCAGCTCAACAGTGACTTTGTCGCCCGTCAGAATGCGGATGTAGTTTTTGCGCATTTTACCGGAGATATGGGCGGTAACCACGTGTCCGTTTTCTAATTCCACGCGGAACATGGTGTTAGGTAACGTATCAAGTACGGTACCCTGCATTTCAATATTGTCTTCTTTGGCCATCGAATCCTCTGGGTGGACTTCCAAGTTTTGAACCGGCAAGATAATGCCGAATTCCACGAATTATGTAAAGAATTGTTGGTTATTATACCAACGCCCGCATGCACCTGTAGCGCAGCATACAAGCATAACTTTCGTCGTCTGATGACAGTGACGTTAGCGAGGGGGAATAGCGGCTAAGAATCCATTAACCGGCCACAGCCAGAAAACAGTTCTGAAGATGCGTGGTGATTCCCAGCCTGGTAATTCCGATGCGCTTACGCAATAAACGGACGACATACCAAACTTTCCTATTATACCACTATTCCTCACCGTTGCGTGTAAAACATCGGTTCAGGGGCAAAAAGCGTATCTGTACACCAGCAGGCCTCGTTCACCGACGCATTCCCCAGGCGACTCAGCGCCAGCAAATAATCGGTACGTGCAATCTCTGTAGCCCCAAGCGATGCGGTATGCGGATTTAATACCTGGCAATCGATCAGCTGGCCGCCATGTTGGGAAAAATGTTGGCAAAATACCAGCAGCGCGGTTTTTGATGCGTTTTCACTCCGGCTAAACATCGACTCGCCGCAAAAGAGTTGTCCCAGCGCCAGGCCATACATGCCGCCAACCAGTTCCCGATCGCACCAGACTTCGATCGAGTGTGCATGACCCAGATCGTACAGACGCCACCAGGCGCGTTTTACCTCCGGCGTGATCCAGGTTCCCTCGTTACGATCGCTGGCGCAACCTTCTACTACCTCAGCAAACGCACGGTTCATGGTGACGCGATAGGGCGAGCGTCGGTGAAAACGCTTCATGCTGCGGCTGCAATGAAACGCATCCGGGATTAATACCGCACGCGGATCGGGCGACCACCATAAAATAGGATCGCCTGGCGAAAACCAGGGGAAAATCCCCCGGTAGTAGGCATTGAGTAAACGTGCAGGGCTAAGGTCGCCGCCCATAGCCAGCAGGCCATTTGGTTCACGCAGCGCCATTTCCGGCGGCGGAAAGTTAAGCGATTCACGTGACAACTGAATCAGTCGCATTTCTCGAAAGCCCCGCAGTTTAAGAAGCTATGACTATAGCGTAAACCGCTGCTGAAAATGCCAGTAGCGTCCGCCTTTTGCAATTAATTCCACATGCGTTCCCTGCTCAATGATCTCACCCTGATCCATAACGTAAATCCGATCGACTTTGTCCAGCCCCTGCAGGCGATGGGTAACCATTATCACCGTTTTGTCGGCGGTAACCTGAGCCAGCAGGGCAAGAATATGCCGTTCTGTTTCCGCATCCAGACCTTCGGTGGGTTCATCAAGCAACATTATTGGCCCATTGTGCAGCAGCGCCCGGGCAATAGCCAGACGACGTAATTCACCGCCAGAAAGCTGTCGGCCGCCTTCGCCCAGCCAGGCGTTTAGCCCCTCGCCGTCCAGCAGCTTTTCCAGACCCACCTGTTCCAGTATGGCGCACAGAGCCCGATCGCTGCTCTCCGGCGCAGCCAGTAATAAGTTATCGCGTAATGTCTGGTTAAACAGGTGAACCCGCTGACTGACCACGCTAACAGCGGCGCGTAAAGCTGGTTCGCTCCATTGACGTAGCGGGAGGCCCTGTAGCCAAATCTCACCCTGCTGCGCATCCCATGCTCGCGTTAACAGCTGTAGCAGCGTGCTTTTGCCGCAGCCGGTAGGGCCGAGCAGCGCAATGGTTTCACCGGCGTTAACCTGGAGCGACAGGCGCTGCAGGGCAGGGGAAACCGCATCCGGATATGAGAAGGTAACCTGTTCTAACGCCAGCGAGCCAGGCGCAGGAAGATCGTCGCGTTGCTCAGAGGGGAATTCCACGGCGGGCGAGCGATCGATAATCTGGCTGATACGCTCAGCAGAGGCAAAAACCTGCCCAAGATGTTGGAAGGCCATACCCACCGGTGCTAACGCTTCGAACGCCGCCAGAGTGCAAAAAACCAGCAGAGCAATCAAGGCGCCAGGCTGCGGCCAGTGGCCTACGCCGCCAGCGCTGAGCCAGAGCATCAACGTTACCGCCGCGCCGCTGATCAGCAGCAGCAGCGCTTGTGACAGGCCGGTCAGGCTGGCCTGCCTGCGCTGCGCCTGTTGCCAACGCTGTTCCACTAAATCCAGCTGCGCGCGCCAGGCTTCAACGCTGCCATACAGTGAAAGCTCTGCCTGCGCCTGCAGCCAGTGAGTCAGTTGCTGGCGATAACGTGCACGCTCGGCGGTAATGATCTCGCCAGCGGGACGTCCGGCGCGATAAAACAGCGGCGGCAGCAGCAGCAGCGTCAGCAGCATAATGGCACCCAGCGTCAACGCCAGCGAGACATCCAGCCAGCATAACCCCAGCGTCACCACGATAATCACTATCAGCGCGCCGCAGAGCGGCGAAATTAGCCTGAGATAGAGATGATCGAGCGTATCGACATCGGCAACAAAGCGGTTAAGTAAGTCGCCCTGGCGCAGGTGGGTAAGCCCTGCAGGCGAGAGCGGCATTAGTCGACGAAAAGTAAAAACACGCAGATGTTGTAGCACGCGAAATGTCCCGTCATGACTGACCAGACGTTCAAAATAGCGCGCAACGGTGCGGATGATAGCCGCGCCGCGTACGCCCGCAGCGGGCAGCATATAGTTAAAGCTGTAGAGCCCCGCCGTGCCTGCCAGCGATGAAGCCGCGAGAAACCATCCTGAAAGCGTGAGCAGTCCTGTGCTGGCTAATAACGTCACGATAGCTAATAACGCCCCCAACAACAGACGCCAGCAATGACGGCGATAGAGCCGCAGAAAAGGTTGTAGTTTCGCCATCAGGCTATATCTCCCTGACGATGGGTCAGCAGCGTGGCAAAGGGGCCCGGCTGACTGGTAAGCTGCTGCCAGCTGCCCTGTTGAATAAGTTGACCATCCCGCATCACCCAAATTTCATCCCACTGCGCCAGCTCATTTAGCTGATGCGTTACCAACAGGGTGGTTTGTTGCTGTGATGCGGCCAACAGCGCCCGCATGACATGCTGCTCACTACGCGCGTCCAGGCTGGCACCCGGTTCATCCAGCAATAACAGCTGACGAGGTTTTAGCAGCGCCCGCGCTACGGCAATCCGCTGCGCCTGTCCCACCGACAGGCCGGCAGCCTGATCGCCCATCTCGTGCTCCAGCCCCAGCGGCAGACGGCAAAGAAACTCATCAACACCAGCTAACGTCAGTATCTCCTGTAAACGTGCCGCCGATACTCTCTGACCGTTGATTATATTCTCACGAACCGTACGTTCCGGCAGATGAGGATTTTGACCTACCCAGGCCAGAAGCTGATGCCAGTCGCGACGTGGAAGATCCCGTAGCTCATAGCCGTTAATCCGTAAGGAGCCCTGATAAGGCAGGAAGCCCAGCAGCGCATTGATCAGCGAGCTTTTCCCCGCGCCGCTTTGACCCACCAGCGCTACACGTCTGCCTGGCGACAAAGAGAAATCGAGCGGGCCAGCGAGCAAGGTTCCGTTCGGGGCCATAATCATCAGCCCGCGGGCGTCGATTTGCAGCGGTCGATCGGGCGAAAATCCAGGTTTGCCCCTGGCTGACGTGACCTCTGGTTGGGAGGAGAGGAAAGCGTGCAGCGCATCGGCTGCACCCACCGCCTGAGCTTTGGCATGATAAAACGTGCCTAAATCGCGCAGCGGCTGAAAAAATTCCGGTGCCAGAATCAAGGCCAAAAAGCCGGCAAACAGAGTGATGCTGGTACCGTAGTGACCAAAATTCAGCTCGCCTAAATAGGAGAAGCCAAAATAGACGGCGACAATGGCAATAGAGACAGAAGCGAAAAATTCCAGCACCGCCGAAGAGAGAAAAGCCAGCCTGAGGACTTCCATAGTGCGCTGCCGAAAATCTTCGGAAGCGGCAGCAATGGTGCGCGTTTCCGCCGCGCCGCGATGAAACAGACGCAGCGTATCCAGGCCACGCAGCCGATCGAGAAAATCACCGCTAAGCCGCGCCAGCGCAAGAAAATTACGCCGATTTGCATCGGCGGCCCCCATTCCCACCAACGCCATAAACAGCGGAATGAGCGGAGCCGTGGCCAACAAAATCAGTCCGGCGGCCCAGTTCACCGGGAAAATCACCAGCAGGATCAGACCGGGAATAAGCACAGCTAACGTCATCTGCGGCAGATAACGCGCATAATAGTCCTGCATCTCTTCCGTCTGCTCCAGCAGCAGGCTGGCCCAGCTGCCGACCGGCTTCTCCTGTATCCAGGCGGGGCCTGACTGCTGTAAACGGTCAAGCACCTGTTTGCGCAGGGCACGTCGTATCTGTTCTCCCGCCCGATAGCCCGCCTGTTCGCGAAGCCAACTCAGCAAGGCGCGTACCGCGAAACAGAGCAGCAACAGAAATAGAGTGGAAAGCCATTGCGCACGCGGCTGCTGTTCGCTAATCAAATGATGCATCAGGGTGGCCAGCAGCCATGCCTGGGCGATGATCAGCAGGGCGCTTGCCAGGCCCAGCAGCGTAGAAAGGGTTGTCCAGGGGCGGGCACAGACACGCTGCTGGCGCAGCCAGCGGGTGAGTTGTTGTTGACGTTTCTTTTCCATCCGGGGCCGTTTCTCAAGAAGAACAGGCTGGCCGATATCGCCAGGGAATATGCCAGTAGAGGCGCAGGCAATGTAGCATGGCAGAAAGAAAAAAGGCGACAGTTGAACTGTCGCCTCAGAAAAATAAGATCAGTTAATTAACAACTTACTTATCGTTTTTAACCAGACCATCTAAATAACGTTCCGCATCCAGCGCTGCCATACAGCCCGTACCGGCAGAGGTAATTGCCTGACGATAGGTATGATCCATCACATCGCCAGCTGCAAATACGCCTGGGATGCTGGTCTGCGTGGCGTTGCCCTGCAAACCTGACAGCACTTTAATATAGCCATCTTCCAGCTCCAGCTGTCCGGCGAAAATAGCGGTATTCGGGCTGTGCCCGATAGCGATAAACAGGCCAGCGACATCCAGCTCTTCCGTGATTTCGCTGTTCTGCGCGCCACGCAGACGCACGCCAGTCACGCCCATTTGATCGCCCAGCACTTCGTCCAGCTCGCGATGGGTGTGCAGCACGATATTGCCGCTGCTGACTTTTTCCATCAGGCGATTGATCAAGATCTTCTCGGCGCGGAAAGTCTCGCGACGGTGAATCAAATGAACTTCAGAGGCGATATTAGAGAGATATAGCGCTTCTTCAACAGCGGTATTGCCGCCGCCCACGACGGCAACTTTCTGCTTACGATAGAAGAACCCGTCACAGGTTGCACAGGCGGAGACGCCTTTACCCTTGAACGCTTCTTCGGAAGGCAGGCCCAGATAACGGGCGGAAGCGCCGGTAGCGATGATCAGCGCATCGGCAGTATATTCGCCGCTGTCGCCAACCAGACGAAACGGACGATTTTGCAAATCAACCGTATGGATATGATCAAAGATGATTTCGGTATTAAATTTCAACGCATGCTCATGCATACGTTCCATTAACCGCGGACCAGTTAGATCCTCAGGATCGCCAGGCCAGTTCTCAACGTCGGTAGTGGTAGTTAGCTGGCCGCCTTTTTCCAGGCCGGTAATCATTACCGGATTCAGATTAGCGCGTGCAGCGTAGACGGCTGCGGTATAGCCCGCCGGACCAGAGCCCAGAATAAGCAATTTACTGTGTTTGGCCGTGCCCATGAGATCCTCATTAGTTAACTGGCAACATGGAGCCAGATTGTAGGGAATTTAATGACGCAAAAAAAGCGTTCTGCGATTTTGTTAACAATTGATGCAACAGGTTTCACCGATAACGCGGGGCAGGGAAGAAAGGCCGGCGTAAAAAAGCTTCACAGCAAATAAATTGCAGGCAAAACGCCCAAAATATCCGGTTAAAAATGGCGGTACGCGCCACGGGCTGGCATGTTCTCCTGATTTTCAATGTTTTGCTTTGACAATCGCCTGCGCTTTTGCGAAAACATTGTGGGAAGCAGAGAATATTTGAGCTATGTAAACAGAGTTTCGTACCAGCTTTTGCGTACAACGCCGAATAAACTCAGTCTGTCATTCGTAATGACGCATGGTGTGGACAGACAGCATGCGTCATGCGGATGGGCGCTGCAATAGCAACAGGCTCTATGTCTTCACTGACGAAAGACCCTGTACATTGATTTCGTTCAGGGTATGGCAGGTAAAGGGAAGGAATGAAGAGAGACAATAATAATGGTAGACAATAAAAAACGCCCCGGAAAAGACCTCGACAGAATAGACAGAAATATCCTGAATGAACTGCAGAAGGATGGTCGTATTTCTAACGTGGAGCTTTCAAAACGCGTTGGCTTATCGCCCACGCCATGCCTTGAACGCGTACGCCGCCTGGAACGTCAGGGCTTTATTCTGGGCTATACCGCGTTGCTCAATCCTCACTATCTTGACGCATCATTGCTGGTTTTCGTTGAGATTACTCTGAATCGCGGTGCGCCGGATGTGTTTGAACAATTTAACGCCGCCGTGCAAAAACTTGAGGAAACTCAAGAGTGTCACCTTGTTTCCGGTGATTTTGACTACCTGTTGAAAACCCGCGTGCCGGACATGTCTGCCTACCGTAAACTGCTGGGTGAAACCCTGCTGCGCCTGCCGGGCGTTAACGATACGCGGACTTATGTGGTGATGGAAGAAGTCAAACAGAGTAACCGTTTGGTTATTAAGACGCGATAACACAGGACAGGTGCAAAACCTGGTGGTATTCGGTACACTCCTGTGAATTCATACAGGCACAGCGTCGGGTAGCCCGGCGCTGTTTCCTTCATAGTTTACAGGTACCTGGAGAGTTCTCTTGAGCCAGGAATATACAGAAGATAAAGAAGTGTCACTTAAGCCGCTTAGTAGTGGTCGCCGTCTGCTCGAAGCGTTGCTGATCCTTGTTGCGCTATTCGCTGTCTATTTGATGGTGGCGCTGGTTAGTTTTAATCCCTCCGATCCCAGTTGGTCTCAGACCGCCTGGCATGAACCCATTCATAATTTGGGCGGCAACGTCGGTGCCTGGCTGGCCGATACGTTACTGTTTATTTTTGGAGTGATGGCGTACGCCATTCCGCCCGTGATCCTTGGTCTGTGCTGGATTACTTTTCAGCAGCGCGATCGCCAGGACTATATCGACTACTTTGCCGTGGGCCTGCGTCTGATAGGCGTGCTGGCGCTGGTGGTGACCACCTGTGGTCTTGCCGCGCTTAATGCTGATGACATTTGGTACTTTGCCTCCGGCGGGGTGATCGGCAGTCTGGTCAGTAATGCAATGGCACCGTATTTAAGCGGCGCGGGCGGGACGCTGGCCTTGCTCTGCCTTTGGGCTGCGGGGTTAACCCTGTATACCGGTTGGTCCTGGCTGACGATTGCCGAGAAAATCGGTGCGGTGGTTATGGGCGTGCTGACCTTTGCCAGCAATCGCTCGCGCAATGACGAAGCCTGGCATGAAGAGGATGACTATCGTCCGGCACCCACGATTAAAAGCGCGGTTCAGCTGGATGAAGACGATGACATTCTGCTGTCGCCGCCGCGTAGATTGCACGCCGTGGAAGATGAGACGGAAGAAGAGGATCCCCTGTTTGCTAAAGCACCGGTCGCTAACAGCGCCGCGATGACCCAGGCGAACGCCGAAGCTTCTGCATCCGCTCAGCCGGTAGTTCATGCTCTGAATGAGCAGAACGATTCTGTGCCAACTCAGGCGGAACAATCAGGTCCGGCACAGCCGGTTGTGTCAGCGCGCGATAATGTCGCGCCTGTAAACGTATCTCCTGCGCCTGCCGCAGCGGCGCAAAGCGAGAGCGTAAGCGCTGCGCCGCCGCTTTATCGTTTTGAAATGCCTCAGCAGTCAATCGACGTCTTCACGCCGGGTGCAGAAGACGAGGGTCCGCAAATGGGTAACTGGCAAGAGGCGACAACCTCATCACCAGCGCCAGCTGCGGCCACAGCCGCCGCTACGCAAGCAGGCGCCGTTCCTTTTATGCCGGCCACTGCACCTGAAGAGATTAATCCGCAGATCAAACAGGGCATCGGTCCAGAGCTTCCGCGTCCGAAACCGGTTAAGTTGCCTACGCGCCGTGAACTCGCTTCCTTTGGCATTAAGCTGCCTTCCCAGCGTCTGGCAGAGGAAAAAGCGAAGCAGGAGGCCCAGCAACAGGCTCTGTCTCAGCCTGCCGATGCGCAGTCAATTGCCGAAGACGAACACCAGTTACGTGATGCGTTTATGGCACAGCAGCAGGCGCGCTATGGCGCAGACTATGCCTCTGACGAGGATGAGGGTGCATTGCAGCAAGAGGCGCTGGCGCAGCAGTTCGCGCAGCAACAGCAGCAACGTTACGCACAGCCTGAACCGGCGGTGCCTGAGGTTCAGCAAGAGGGTAACGTTCAGCAGCGATATGCGCAGCCAACGCAGCCCGATAGTACTTATCAGCCGCAGCCGCAGCCGCAGCCGCAGCAGAATACGCTACAGCCGCGCAGTGAACATCTGGCAGATACGCCTCCTCAGGAGGCTGCAACGCCGCCGCGCGATACGCCAGCCTTTACGATCGATCCTGCTGCCGCTTTCGATTTTTCACCAATGAAAGATCTGATTGATGATGGTCCAGGCGAGCCGCTGTTTACTATTGCCGCTACGCCTGAGCCAGAGACTCCGGCAGCGGAGCCACAGTGGCAGCAGCCGGCATCAGCAGAGCCGCGTTATGCCTCTCAGCCGACGGATGTCCCGGCACCGCAGGTGACGCAGCCGAGCGAACCGGTTCAGCGCCCCATTGAGCCGCCCGTTTCTCAATGGCAAAGCAGCGCGTCGTCAGCCTTTACGCCCGCGGCCGTGGATGTTGCGCCACAGCCTGAAAGCCATGATTCGCTGACGGATAGCCTGATTCATCCTTTCCTGATGCGTCATGAGCAGCCAACCTATAAACCGACTACGCCATTGCCGACGCTGGATCTGTTAACCTCGCCGCCGGCAGAAGAAGAACCGGTAGATATGTTTGCGCTGGAACAGACTGCCCGCCTGGTTGAAGCGCGGCTGGCTGACTATCGGGTAAAAGCGGAAGTGGTTGGTATTTCACCAGGGCCGGTGATCACCCGCTTTGAACTGGATTTAGCCCCAGGCGTCAAGGCGGCACGCATTTCTAACCTGTCACGCGATTTGGCCCGTTCACTTTCTGCGGTGGCAGTGCGCGTGGTTGAGGTGATCCCGGGCAAACCTTATGTGGGTCTCGAACTGCCGAATAAGCATCGTCAGACCGTTTATCTGCGCGAAGTGCTCGACTGCGCCAGCTTCCGTGATAATCCTTCGCCGCTTTCTGTGGTACTGGGTAAAGATATTGCAGGCCAGCCGGTGGTGGCCGATCTGGCCAAAATGCCTCACCTGTTGGTGGCCGGTACTACCGGTTCTGGTAAATCGGTAGGCGTGAACGCGATGATCATCAGTATGCTTTATAAAGCGACGCCGGAGCAGGTGCGCTTTATTATGATCGATCCGAAAATGCTGGAGCTCTCGGTTTATGAAGGTATCCCACATCTGTTAACGGAAGTGGTCACCGACATGAAAGACGCGGCTAATGCGTTGCGCTGGAGCGTTGGCGAGATGGAGCGTCGCTATAAACTAATGTCTGCGCTTGGCGTACGAAATCTGGCGGGTTACAACGAGAAAATCGAGCAGGCGGAAGCGATGGGACGACCCATCCCGGATCCATTCTGGAAGCCTGGCGACAGTATGGATACGCTGCCGCCGACGCTGGAAAAGCTGCCCTATATCGTGGTCATGGTGGATGAATTCGCCGACCTGATGATGGCGGTAGGCAAAAAAGTGGAAGAACTCATTGCGCGTCTGGCTCAGAAAGCGCGTGCAGCGGGGATTCATCTGGTGCTTGCTACGCAGCGTCCGTCGGTAGATGTGATTACCGGCCTGATTAAGGCTAATATTCCAACGCGTATCGCCTTTACCGTATCCAGTAAAATTGACTCCCGTACGATCCTTGATCAGGGCGGTGCGGAATCCCTGCTGGGGATGGGCGATATGCTCTATATGCCGCCAAACTCCTCGATTCCAGTGCGTGTTCACGGCGCCTTTGTACGTGACCAGGAAGTGCATGCAGTGGTACAGGACTGGAAAGCGCGTGGTCGTCCGCAGTATATTGAAAGCATTACGGCGGGCGAAGAAGGCGACGGTGGCGGCCTGGGCTTAGATGGCGGCGACGAAGAGTTGGATCCGCTGTTCGATCAGGCAGTGGCCTTTGTGGTGGAAAAACGTCGGGCTTCGATTTCTGGCGTTCAGCGTCAGTTCCGTATTGGTTATAACCGCGCCGCGCGTATTATTGAGCAGATGGAGGTACAGGCTATCGTCTCTCCGCCTGGGCATAACGGTAACCGTGAGGTTCTTGCGCCGCCGCCGCACGAAATGTAATAAAACAGCGTTTGTGCTGTCAGACGCTATACGGGCCGGTAAAATCCGGCCCGTTGTTTATTTAAACATCAGAAACGGCTAACCGCGTCGCTTTCAGTATTTTCTCCTGTCAGGAAGCGAATTGTCAGTCTAATGTGTAATAAGGCCGCCTGATGCGGAATATAACGACTTAAAAAGGAATCGGTAGTCATGAAAAAATTAGTACTTGCTTGCGGTTTACTTTCAGCGTTGACCTCCGCCGGTGCGCTGGCCGATGCTTCCAGTGAATTACAGCAACGTCTGGATAAAGTCAGCAGCTTCCACGCCAGCTTTAGCCAGAAGGTTACCGACAGCAGCGGTTCGAATGTTCAGGAAGGTGAAGGGGAAATGTGGGTAAAACGTCCCAACCTGTTTAACTGGCATATGACCGCACCGGATGAGAGCGTTATTATTTCAGACGGTAAAACCCTGTGGTTTTACAATCCTTTCGTGGAGCAGGTCAGCGCTACCTGGCTGAACAGTGCCACCAGTAATACGCCGTTTATGCTGATTGCCCGTAATCAAAGCAGCGACTGGAAACAGTATAATGTGAAACAGCAGGGTGATAATTTTGAACTGACGCCGAAAACAGACGCCGGTAACCTCAAGCAGTTTATGATTAACGTTTCTGGTAACGGCACCATTAATCAGTTCAGCGCCATTGAGCAGGATGGACAGCGCAGCAGCTACGTGCTGAAAAGCCAAAATAATGGGCCGGTCAGCGCGGATAAATTTACCTTTACGCCACCGAAAGGGGTGACGGTAGACGATCAACGTCAGTGAGGTTGAGTTGAGTAATCTCTCCCTTGATTTTTCTTCCGAGCAGTTTCAACCGTTGGCCGCGCGTATGCGGCCAACCACGCTGCAACAGTATATCGGACAGCAGCATCTGTTGGCCCCGGATAAGCCGCTAACGCGCGCTATTGAAGCAGGCCATCTCCATTCAATGATCCTTTGGGGCCCGCCCGGCACCGGAAAAACCACGCTGGCTGAGCTGATTGGCCGTTACGGCAATGCCGACGTCGAACGGATTTCTGCCGTTACCTCCGGCATTAAAGAGATACGCGAAGCGATTGAACGCGCACGTCAGAATCGTCAGGCAGGGCGGCGCACCATTCTGTTTGTAGATGAGGTGCATCGGTTCAATAAAAGCCAGCAGGATGCGTTTTTACCCCATATAGAAGACGGCACCATTACCTTTATTGGCGCAACCACGGAAAATCCATCCTTTGAGTTGAATTCCGCGCTGTTATCGCGCGCGCGCGTTTATCTGCTGAAATCCCTGACGGTAGAGGATATCGAAACGGTATTGCAGCAGGCGCTAACCGATAAAGAGCGCGGGCTGGGCAAAGAGGATATCGTCCTGCCTGACTCAACCCGCCGGATGATTGCCGAACTGGTGAATGGCGATGCGCGCCGCGCGCTGAATACGCTGGAAATGATGGCGGATATGGCCGAAAGCGATGCGCAGGGCAAACGGGAATTAACGCCGCAGCTGTTAAATGAGGTATCCGGCGAACGCGCAGCGCGCTTTGATAATAAAGGCGATCGCTATTACGACCTGATTTCAGCGTTGCATAAATCAGTACGCGGCTCTGCTCCTGACGCTGCGCTCTACTGGTATGCCCGTATCATTACGGCGGGCGGCGATCCGCTCTACGTTGCGCGTCGTCTGCTGGCCATCGCTTCTGAAGATGTAGGAAATGCCGATCCACGAGCGATGCAGGTGGCGATTGCCGCATGGGATTGTTTTACCCGCGTCGGCCCGGCAGAAGGCGAACGCGCTATCGCCCAGGCGATTGTTTATCTGGCCTGCGCACCGAAAAGCAATGCGGTGTATACCGCCTTTAAGGCCGCGCTGCGCGATGCGCGTGAAAAACCCGATTTTGATGTGCCGGAACATCTGCGTAATGCACCGACGAAATTAATGAAGGAGATGGGATTGGGCAAGGCGTATCGCTATGCGCACGATGAGCCGAACGGCTATGCCGCCGGCGAAGACTATTTCCCCGCTGAGATGGCGCAAACGCGTTACTACCAGCCCACCAGTCGCGGGCTGGAAGGTAAAATTGGCGAAAAGCTCGCCTGGCTTGCGGAACAGGATCAAAATAGCCCGACAAAACGCTACCGCTAACCCAGACGTTGCGGTAAGGTTAGCGCAATAGCCGGGTGGATCCTGAAGGAACGCTTTGGTTCAAAACCTTTTTTTAATCACAGTAAGCACAGGATAAGCATGCTCGATCCCAATCTGCTGCGTAACGAGCCAGACGCAGTCGCAGAAAAACTGGCACGCCGAGGATTTAAACTGGATGTGGAAACGCTGCTCTCTCTTGAAGAGCGCCGTAAAGTGTTGCAGGTAGAAACGGAAAACCTGCAGGCTGAGCGTAATGCGCGTTCCAAATCCATCGGGCAGGCTAAAGCGCGCGGGGAAGACATTGAGCCGCTGCGTCAGGAAGTTAACGCGCTGGGCGAGCGTCTGGATGCGGCTAAAGCCGAACTGGATATCTTGCAGCAACAAATCCGTGATTTTTCTCTCGCTTTACCGAATCTGCCTGCAGATGAGGTGCCGCTGGGCAAAGATGAGACTGAAAATCAGGAAATTCTGCGCTGGGGCGAGCCGCGCCAGTATGATTTCCCGGTACGTGACCACGTTGACCTTGGCGAAATGGCAAAAGGACTGGATTTCGCCGCTGCTGTTAAGCTGACCGGTTCCCGTTTTGTGGTCATGCAGGGGCAGATTGCGCGTCTGCATCGTGCGTTGGGTCAGTTCATGCTCGATCTGCATACGCAGCAGCATGGCTATACTGAAACCTATGTGCCTTATCTGGTTAACCATGCCACGTTGTTTGGTACCGGACAGCTGCCTAAATTTGGCGAAGACCTGTTTCATACCCGCCCGCTGGAAGAAGAATCAGACAGCAGCAACTATGCGCTGATCCCAACTGCCGAGGTGCCGCTGACCAACCTGGTCCGCGACGAGATCGTTGAGGAAGAGTCCCTGCCGATTAAACTCACCGCCCATACGCCTTGCTTCCGTGCTGAAGCTGGCTCCTATGGCCGTGATACGCGTGGACTGATCCGTATGCACCAGTTCGATAAAGTTGAGATGGTGCAGATTGTTCGTCCGGAAGACTCCATGCAGGCACTGGAAGAGCTGGTGGGCCATGCAGAAAAAGTGCTGCAGCTGTTGAATCTGCCTTACCGTAAAGTGCTGCTCTGCACCGGTGATATGGGTGCCAGCGCGGCGAAGACTTACGATCTGGAAGTCTGGCTGCCGGCGCAGGATACTTACCGCGAGATCTCTTCCTGCTCTAATATGTGGGATTTCCAGGCTCGCCGTATGCAGGCACGCTGCCGCAGTAAGAATGATAAGAAACCGCGTCTGGTTCACACGCTGAATGGCTCAGGCCTCGCAGTCGGTCGTACGCTGGTGGCGGTGCTGGAAAACTATCAGCAGGCTGATGGCCGTATCGAAGTACCAGAAGTGCTGCGCCCTTATATGGGCGGATTAACCATGATTGGTTAATACTTTTCGTGAACTATCAGGCCTGCCGCTAATTCCGGCGGGCTTTTTTTTATTAAAATAAATATATCGTTATCTTTTGCAGCAATAAATATAATTCCCTGATTTACAAGGGCGGCTTTCTTTTTCTGTATAAACTTTATTCTGCAAAAATCCTTTCAGGATAAAAATATTAAATCGGCCCAGGGCAAATTGTGCGGCGTGTAAATCGGGCTGATTGACTTTAAAAACAAGAGTGGCAATATTCGCGCACTTTCTCTTTTCTTCCCTGTGATTTAGCCAATGTTCACCTGGTCTCGTCCCGTTGTGCTGTTGCTCTGCGGCCTGCTGCTGCTGACAGTTTCTATTGCCGTACTTAATACTCTGGTGCCTTTGTGGCTGACACACGACAATCTGCCCACCTGGCAGGTAGGCATGGTTAGCTCATCTTATTACACAGGTAATCTTATCGGGACTTTACTGGCGGGCTGGCTGATTAAACACTATGGATTTAATCGCAGCTACTATTTTGCTTCGCTGGTTTTTGCTGTCGCCACGGTGGCGCTGGGGATGAATGAGGGCTTCTGGAGCTGGACGCTTTGGCGTCTGGTGGCAGGTATTGGCTGCGCCTGGATTTGGGTGGTAGTGGAAAGCGCATTGCTTTGTAGCGGCACGTTGCGTAATCGCGGTCAGCTGCTGGCTGCCTATATGATTGTTTACTACCTGGGCACGGTGGCCGGTCAGTTGCTGGTAAGTAAAGTCTCTACCGAATTGCTGAACGTCTTGCCTTGGATCACCGCCGTGATTGTCGCTGGCGTACTGCCGGTTATCTTTATGAAAATTACCGCTACCGCGAGTGAGGAAGATGGCGCCCCGGCTCGCATGTGGCCAATGCTCCGTCGCCGCAGTTCACGGCTTGGCATCAACGGTTGTATTATTTCCGGCATTGTACTTGGCTCGTTGTATGGCCTGATGCCGCTTTATCTTTCTCATCAGGGGATCAGCGACGCTAACGTCGGCTACTGGATGGCGTTACTGGTGAGCGCGGGCATCGTAGGGCAGTGGCCGGTAGGGCGTATGGCCGATCGTTACGGTCGTCTGCTGGTGCTGCGCGTGCAGGTGTTTATTGTGATCCTTGGCTCGATTGCCATGCTCAGCAATATGGCTATGGTTCCGGCACTGTTTATCCTGGGCGCTGCCGGTTTTACGCTTTATCCGGTAGCCATGTCATGGGCATGCGAGACGGTCAAGCACCATGAACTGGTGGCGATGAATCAGGCTCTGCTGCTGAGCTATACCATTGGCAGCCTGGCAGGGCCGAGTATGACGGCGATGCTGATGCAAAACTACTCCGATCGCTTACTGTTCGTGATGATAGCGGCCGTTGCGTTCATCTATCTGGTTATGCTGCTGCGTAAAGCAGACCATCATATTACACCTGTGGCGCAGGCATAATCAGTATAAAAAAGGGCGACGGTGAAGTCGCCCTTTTTAGTGGGTTACGGATTAATACATGACCTTATGACCGTACCCTTCCAGAATATGTTTGATGCGTTCCATCGTGTCAGCCCTGGGCGGTTTAACCCCGTCGAGCTTGTATTCTTCCCCCATGGCGATCCATTTATGCTTGCCTAACTCATGATAGGGAAGCAGTTCAATCTTCTCGACGTTTTGCATATCGCGCGTAAATTCGCCAAGGCGATGCGCGGAGTCGTCGTCATCGGTATAGCCCGGCACGATGACGTAGCGTATCCAGGTTCGGATGCCTTTTTTAGCAATATAGCGAGCAAAGTCCAGGGTGCGATGATTAGAGACGCCAACCAGAATCTGATGAACATCGTCATTAATCTGTTTCAAATCGAGCATCACCAGATCGGTCACTTCCAGCAGCTCATCAATTACCGGATCGTAACGACGTACAAAGCCGTTGGTATCAAGACAGGTATGAATGCCTTCCGCCTTACAGGCGCGGAACCAGTCGCGAACAAAAGCGGCCTGCAGTATCGCTTCACCACCTGAAGCGGTAACGCCGCCACCGGAGGCGTTAATGAAATGGCGATAAGAAAGAACATCTCTCATCAGCTCTTCTACCGTAACCTCTTTCCCGCCATGGGTATCCCAGGTATCGCGATTATGGCAGTAAAGGCAGCGCATCAGGCAGCCCTGAAAAAAAGTGATAAAGCGGATGCCTGGGCCATCAACGGTGCCACAGGATTCGAATGAGTGAATACGACCGACGGATGATGACATTGCGATGTGTTCTCCAAAGTGAACCTGCCTGGCAGGTGACGCAGTCTTTAATGGCTGCTGCGTTAAGTGAGTCTGTTTTGCCAGATGACCCCAGTATAGATCTCTGGCAAACCAGGCTGCTGGTAAAAAGGCTCCCGCAGGAGCCTTTTATTAGCACAAGGAGCGATTACAGCGACTGGGTGAAAGTACGTGTAATAACATCCTGTTGCTGTTCTTTAGTCAGCGAGTTGAAACGTACCGCATAACCTGAAACGCGAATGGTCAGCTGCGGATATTTTTCCGGATGCTCCATCGCGTCCATCAGCATTTCACGGTTCATAACGTTAACGTTAAGATGCTGACCGCCTTCAATTGCCGCTTCGTGATGGAAGTAACCATCCATTAGACCCGCCAGGTTAGTTTTACGCACATCGTCATCTTTACCCAGCGCGTTCGGTACGATAGAGAAGGTATAAGAGATACCATCTTTAGCGTAAGCAAACGGCAGCTTAGCGACAGAAGTTAGCGAGGCAACCGCGCCTTTCTGATCGCGACCATGCATTGGGTTAGCGCCAGGGCCAAAAGGTGCGCCAGCACGACGACCATCTGGAGTGTTACCGGTTTTCTTACCGTAAACCACGTTGGAAGTAATGGTCAGCACAGACTGAGTCGGTACGGCGTTGCGGTAGGTATTCAGTTTCTGAATTTTCTTCATGAAACGTTCAACCAGGTCGCAGGCCAGATCATCAACGCGCGGATCGTTGTTACCAAACTGCGGGTATTCACCTTCGATTTCAAAATCTGTTGCCAGGCCATCTTCATCGCGAATCGGTTTTACTGTGGCATATTTGATAGCTGAAAGTGAGTCTGCCGCTACGGACAGGCCGGCAATACCACAGGCCATGGTGCGGTAAACGTCACGGTCATGCAGTGCCATCAGCGCAGCTTCATAGCTATATTTATCATGCATATAGTGAATGATATTCAGCGCGGTGACATACTGTTTAGCCAGCCAGTCCATAAAGTGGTCCAGACGAGCCATTACGGTATCGAAATCCAGCACATCGTCCATGATCGGCGCTTCTTTCGGGCCGACCTGCATTTTCATTTTTTCATCGACGCCGCCATTGATTGCGTACAGCAGCGTTTTGGCGAGGTTGGCGCGAGCACCGAAGAACTGCATCTGTTTACCGACAATCATCGGGCTTACGCAGCAGGCGATGGCATAATCATCATTATCAAAGTCCGGACGCATCAGGTCGTCGTTTTCATACTGGACGGATGAGGTGTCGATAGAGACTTTAGCCGCATATTTTTTGAAGTTAATCGGCAGCTGTTCTGACCACAGAATAGTCATGTTCGGCTCCGGAGACGGCCCCATGGTGTACAGGGTGTTCAGGAAGCGGAAGGTGGTTTTTGTCACCAACGTACGGCCATCCAGGCCCATACCTGCCAGGGATTCCGTTGCCCAAATCGGGTCGCCAGAGAAGAGCTCATCATATTCAGGTGTACGCAGGAAACGCACCATACGCAGTTTCATTACCAGATGGTCAATCAGCTCTTGTGCTTCCTGCTCGCTGAGTTTACCTGCCTGCATGTCGCGTTCGATAAAGACATCAAGGAAGGTTGAAACACGGCCAAAGGACATCGCTGCGCCGTTTTGTGATTTCACTGCAGCCAGATAGCCGAAGTAGGTCCACTGTACTGCTTCACGTGCATTGGTTGCCGGGCGAGAGATATCGCAGCCATAGCTTGCTGCCATCTCTTTCAGCTGGCCCAGCGCGCGATGCTGGTCGGCAATCTCTTCACGCAGACGAATAGTCGCTTCCAGATTAACGCCATTGATCAGATCGTCCTGCAGGGAGGTGAACTGCGCAAATTTATCCTGCATCAGATAATCGATACCGTACAGCGCGACACGACGGTAGTCGCCGATAATACGGCCACGACCATATGCGTCCGGCAGACCGGTCAGCACGCCAGATTTACGGCAGCGTAAAATTTCCGGAGTGTAAACGTCGAACACGCCCTGGTTATGGGTTTTACGGTATTCGGTAAAGATTTTTTTCAGCTGTGGGTCCAGCTCACGGTTATAGGCTTTGCAGGAACCTTCCACCATTTTGATCCCGCCAAAGGGGATAATGGCACGTTTCAGCGGAGCGTCAGTCTGTAAGCCGACAATTTTTTCCAGGCTCTGATCGATATAGCCTGCATCATGTGAAGTGATGGTTGCTGCAACGCTGGTATCAAAATCAACCGGCGCATGGGTACGGTTTTCAATTTTGATGCCTTCCAGCACTTTGTTCCACAGCTGGGTAGTCGCATCGGTAGCACCGGCCAGGAAGGATTCATCTCCTTCATACGGCGTATAGTTTTTCTGAATAAAATCGCGAACGTTAACTGATTTCTGCCATTCACCTGCGGTAAAGCCTTCCCAGGCGGCAGCCAGTTTCTCATTGAGCTCGGTCATAATATACCTACCTTCTGATAAAAGTTCTTTTTTGGAGCCAACAGAAAATTCTCTGTCGGCTCGAATTCGTTATGCTGTTACTGCTAGTGCGCACCGTTGCCGCGCAGATAAATAACCCAGTAGGTTAACCCTACCAGCAGCCCACCACCGATAATGTTGCCAATGGTGACGGGGATCAGGTTATCCATGATGAAATGGCTCAGCGTCAGGTTTGGAAACTGTGCGGCCGTTGCGCCCGTTGCCTGCCAAAACGCCGGTGATGCAAAATCATGAATAACGATTGCCATTGGAATCATGAACATATTGGCGATGCTGTGCTCGAAACCGCAGGCAACGAACATCGCGACGGGCAGGGCCATGGCAAGCATCTTGTCTGTCAGGCTGCGGCCTGAGTAGCTCATCCAGATGGCCAGGCAAACCATTAAGTTAGCCAACGTACCGAGGCAGACAGCCTCAATGAAAGAGTGATGCATTTTATGGTCGGCGGTTTGTAAGACATTCAATCCCCACGCGCCGTTAGCCACTTCATGCTCGCCGGAAAACCAGATAAGGCCGACAAAAAACAGCGCGCCAAACAGGTTACCGATATAAACGTTTATCCAGTTGCGAGCCAGTTGACCCCAGCTAATGCGTCCGCTGGCTTTCGCCACAACAATTAAAACGGTTGAAGTAAACAGATCTGCACCGCACACCACGACCAGCATAAGTCCCAGCGAAAAACAGAGGCCGCCAACCAGTTTCGCCAGGCCATAAGGAATATCAGCCGTGCCTGTTGTTGCGGTAATATAAAAAACGAAGGCAATGGAAATAAATACGCCTGCGTTAATGGCCAAAAAAAAGGTAATTAAAGGATGTTTTGTGGCTTTATAAACGCCCGCTTCTTCAGCGACTTTCGCCATTGCCTGCGGCAATAATAAATTGAAAGGGTTGTCAGCATTCACACTAACGTACTCCCATGAAATATTGTCGTAGAGATACTAACAAAGGAGTATTTAGTGAAAATTGATTTAGATCATATTAGCCGAGTGGCTGAAAAGGATTAGTCGCAATAAATACGCGGTTTTTCTATCTATGTTGCTGATAATTAATAATAAAATTTATTTTAAATTATGCATTTAAAATTGAATTAGGCATTTAATGCACAATGCGAAATGGTTATATAAAAAATATTACTCATTAAATGTTAGTAAGTTGAAATTTAAAATAACCGATTGGCAACATTGCGCTAACTAAAAAGCCAGCTGGGTTCATCAGCTGGCTTCGATTCCAGAAAAACAGGGCTATTTATTTCCAGTTATTACGCTTGGCCTGCTGCAACTTTTCATAAGCAGCCAGCAGAGCCTGATGAGCAGGGAACGCCTGCAGATCAAGATCAACAGGCTGCAGACCATAGAAAGGCATCTCACCGTTGATAGCGGCAGAAGCGGCTTCAACAGCCTCAGCACCATACATCCTGACAAAGGCATGATAATACTGGGTCGGGTCGCGCTCTTCTTCTTGGGAAAGCAGCAGGAGCGTTTGCAGGCAGCGATAGTAGTTAGCGCGTTCAGCAGAGAAGACTGAACCATTAAACTCCATTGTCCACTCAGTCCAGATTAACGCCTGATCAAGATCGCCGCCGGCCAGAGCCAGCATCGCTTTTAGCTCGCCGATACGCAGGGTATACCAACCATTATCTTTACCGGTAGCCAGGCCAAGCAGCTCACGGACGCGAGTAAAATCATCATGTCCTTCTTCATCTAACTGCTCGATCAGCGCCAGATAATCTGCTTGATTCCATTGACTGCCAGGCAACGCTAACACCGTTTCACGCAGGCCTGCGCCCATATTGTTATTTGCCAGCAGCAGATCTTCCGCCGGATAAATATCAGACATGCCCGGAACAATGATGCGACAGGCGTAAACATCCAGATGCTCATAATCCGCAATATAGACTTCTTTATCTTCAGCCTTGAAAATAGCCATCAGCGTCGCGAATTCTTGTTCTGTGCTGCCGTCAAAGCGCCAGTCTACAAACGGATAGTCAGACTCTTCTTTGAACAAATCCCATGAGATTGAACCGCTGGAATCGATAAAGTGCGTCTCCAGGTTGGCATGTTCCGCCACCTCTTCATCATCGAAAGTCGGCGGAGTAAAAACATCCAGATCCTTCAGGCTGCGACCCTGCAGCAGCTCTGTTACGGTACGCTCCAGCGCCACGCCAAAATCTGGATGAGCACCGAATGAAGCGAAGCAGGTGCCGTTGGTCGGATTAAATAACACAACACAAATAACCGGATATTTGCCGCCTAACGAGGCGTCATAAGCAAAAATTGGGAAACCTTCTGCTTCCAGACTATTGATGGCTTCAACAACGCCCGGATAGCGATCCAGGACATTCTGCGGGATCGCCGGCAGACTGATCGCTTCTGCAATAATGCGGTTCTTCACATAACGTTCAAACACTTCCGAGAGGCCCTGTACGCGTGCTTCATTACGCGTATTGCCCGCGGACATGCCGTTAGAGACATACAGGTTGCCAATGATATTCATCGGAATGTACACCGTCCGCTCGTCAGATTGACGGGTAAAGGGCAGGGCACAGATCCCGCGCTCGGCATTACCCGACTGCAAATCGATAAGATCGCTGGCGCTCAGCTCATTTTCCGGATCGTAAAACTCACGCAGGCGCGGATCCAAGATACCTTCCGGCAGGCTGTCATCATCCGGCAGCGGGAACCATTTTTCATTGGGATAATGAACAAACTCGCCGTTAGCAATCGTCTCGCCTAACCAAAAATCAGCGAAGAAATAGTTTGTCGACAAGCGTTCAAAATACTCACCCAACGCGGAGGCCAGCGCAGCTTTCTTACTTGCGCCTTTACCATTCGTAAAGCAAAGCGGGCAATCGCGGTCACGAATATGCACCGACCAGACGTGGGGCACGGGATTCAGCCAGGAGGCCTCTTCAATATTGAAACCAAAGTCCTGCAGCTTCTGTTGGAAGCGGGTAATGGAATCTTCCAGCGCGGCGTCTTTGCCGGGGATAAAGGTTTGAGTCATGTAGCCTACTATATGATGTTGGTTGAGCGTAAAGCGCGCAATGATACGTACTTTCCGGCGCTGGCGCTATTGGCGGACAGCGATTTCGTCGCTGCTATTATGGCAAAATTACCATTTTCTTACTGGTTCAATAATTTCACTCAGCGCGGAACCTCACAAAATATCGTGCTGCTTTGCTTTCGCCATACAAGCTGTTGCGGCAGGCCACTGGAAAATGTGATCGCGCCCGGATAAATGTTTGCAGCATGCTGAAGGCAGTGATAAAACCGATAGCCTATTCATAATCAACAGATCTGACAGTGGTGACGGGAAATGACGCAGATTTATAATTTTAGCTCCGGTCCGGCAATGCTGCCGGTAGAAGTGCTTCGCCGTGCAGAACAAGAGCTTTGCAACTGGAATGGATTGGGCACTTCCGTGATGGAGATCAGCCATCGCAGCAAGGAGTTTATTCAGGTTGCAGAAGAAGCAGAAAAAGATCTGCGCGATCTGCTGAAAATCCCCGATAACTATAAAGTTTTATTCTGTCAGGGCGGCGCACGCGCGCAGTTTGCCGCAGTGCCGATGAATCTGTTGGGCGCGGCCAAAACCGCAGACTATATCGACGGCGGCTACTGGGCGCATAGCGCTGTTCAGGAAGCACAAAAATACTGTACGCCTAACGTGATTGACGCGAAGATTCAGGTTGATGGCAAGCGCGCTTTACTGCCTATGCGCGAATGGGCATTAAGCGATGAGGCTGCGTATGTTCATTTCTGCCCAAATGAAACCATCGATGGCCTTGCCATTGATGAACAACCTGATTTTGGCGATAAAATCGTAGTGGCCGATCTCTCTTCCACCATTCTTTCTCGTCCACTGGATATCAGTCGTTACGGCGTTATCTACGCCGGAGCGCAGAAAAATATTGGCCCTGCCGGGCTGACGCTGGTCATTGTACGTGACGATCTGCTGGGCAGCGCCCAGCAGGCGCTGCCCAGCGTGCTGAATTATAAAGCGCTGGCGGACAATGATTCTATGTACAATACCCCGCCGACTTTTGCCTGGTACCTTTCTGGTCTGGTATTTAAATGGCTGAAAGAGCATGGCGGCATCAGCGAAATGGATAAAATCAACCAGGCCAAAGCCGATTTGCTGTATGGCGTTATTGACCGTAGTGATTTCTATCGCAATGACGTTGCCGTCAGCAACCGTTCACGGATGAATGTGCCTTTCCAGCTGGCTGATGCCGAGCTGGATAAACTTTTCCTTGAAGAATCTTTTGCCGCCGGGCTGCATGCTTTGAAAGGGCATCGCGTTGTCGGCGGAATGCGCGCGTCTATCTATAACGCTATGCCGCTGGAAGGCGTAAAAGTCCTCACCGATTTCATGATTGATTTCGAACGTCGGCACGGCTGATCCCGGTTTCATATTTTCTACAAACCTTGTCCTGGCACGAGGTTTTCTTGTACTGGCTTTACGGAGAGAAGTTTTCACATGCAGGAATCCCTGACACTACAACCTATAGTCCGCGTTGACGGCACGGTAAATTTGCCTGGCTCAAAAAGCGTTTCTAACCGCGCCTTACTGCTGGCTGCGCTGGCTCAGGGAACGACACGCCTGACTAATCTCCTGGACAGCGATGACGTTAAACATATGCTTAATGCGCTTGGCGCTTTAGGCGTTGGCTATAAGCTGTCAGCAGATCGTACCGTCTGTGAAGTTAACGGCGTCGGCGGGCCGCTAAAAGCGGAAAAGGCGCTGGAGCTGTTCCTGGGCAACGCCGGAACCGCTATGCGTCCACTGGCTGCGGCGCTCTGCCTGGGCAGCAATGACATTGTTCTGACCGGCGAGCCACGCATGAAAGAGCGCCCCATCGGTCACCTGGTTGATGCGCTGCGTCAGGGCGGCGCGCAAATTGATTATCTCGAGCAGAACGACTATCCGCCGGTACATATTCATGGCGGTTTCGTCGGCGGCGAAGTGAGCGTAGATGGCAGCGTCTCAAGCCAGTTTTTAACGGCTCTGCTGATGGCTGCGCCGCTGGCAGCGCAGGACACCCATATTGTGATCAAAGGCGAGCTGGTATCAAAACCCTATATTGATATTACGCTGCATCTGATGAATACCTTTGGCGTCAGGGTAGAAAACAGTAATTACCAACGCTTCTCGATTCGTGGGCAGCAGCGTTATATCTCACCCGGCAACTATCTGGTGGAAGGCGATGCCTCTTCTGCCTCTTACTTTCTTGCCGCCGCCGCGATAAAAGGCGGTACGGTGCGCGTTACCGGCGTGGGGCGTAATAGCGTACAGGGCGATATCCGTTTTGCTGACGTGCTGGAAAAAATGGGCGCTAAAATCGAGTGGGGTGATGATTATATTGCCTGTACACGTGATAAATTACAGGCTGTGGATCTGGATATGAACCATATCCCCGATGCGGCAATGACCATTGCTACTGCGGCGTTATTTGCTGAGGGCACAACGGTATTACGCAATATCTATAACTGGCGGGTGAAAGAAACCGATCGGTTATCTGCGATGGCTACCGAACTACGTAAAGTCGGCGCTGAAGTAGAAGAGGGCCATGACTTTATCCGTATTACACCTCCGCAACATCTTACTTCAGCACACATCGGCACCTATAACGATCACCGCATGGCGATGTGTTTCTCGCTGGTAGCGCTCTCTGATACTGCCGTTACCATCCTTGATCCAAAATGTACGGCAAAAACTTTTCCGGACTACTTTGAACGTCTGGCGGCTATCAGCACCTTAGCCTGAAAAAAGGCCGTCAGCGCAGATTTAAGCGGTGGCGGCTGAACCGTTACGTTATTTTATCTGTGAGCGGAAGTTCCTAAAAAGAAGATTATTTGGTGCCTGTCTGTCCTTAAAGATAACGTTCTTAATGATTGCAGCGTATAATATGCCGCGACTTATGAATGCAGGTAGCAATAAGAACGACCAGCAGCGACAGGAGAATAAAATGACGGCAACAGCCCCGGTAATTACCATTGATGGTCCAAGCGGCGCGGGCAAAGGCACGCTCTGCAAGGCAATGGCTGAGGCGCTGCAGTGGCATCTGCTTGATTCTGGTGCTATTTATCGCGTATTAGCGTTGGCAGCGCTTCATCATCAGGTAGATATCGAATCAGAAGAGGCGCTGGTGCCTATCGCCGCGCATTTAGATGTGCGCTTTATCTCTACCGATGGGGAAATGGCGGTCATTCTAGAAGGCGAAGATGTAACGGGTGAAATCCGTACGCAGGAAGTGAGCAATACGGCCTCGAAAGTGGCGGCCTTTCCTCGGGTACGTGAGGCGTTATTGCGTCGTCAACGTGCGTTTCGCGATGCGCCAGGCCTGATTGCCGACGGTCGTGATATGGGCACGGTGGTTTTCCCCGATGCGCCAGTAAAAATTTTTCTGGACGCCAGCTCCGAAGAGCGTGCACACCGTCGTATGCTACAGTTGCAGGAGAAGGGCTTTAGTGTTAACTTTGAACGCCTTTTAGCCGAGATAAAGGAGCGCGACGAGCGTGACCGTAACCGAGCTATTGCGCCGCTGGTACCCGCGCAAGATGCGCTAGTGTTGGATTCAACCAGCATGAGTATTGAGCAGGTGATTGATACCGCGCTCAATTATGCCCGTGAAAAACTGGCATTATCGTAGGCTGGCGGCTGAACAGATGTAATAACCTGGTGATAAGGAACGTCATCAGGCATGTTAAACAACCCCATCCGGCAGGAAGTCAGGTGGACGTTAAATTTACCTATCTAAAGATTAAATATGACTGAATCTTTTGCTCAACTGTTTGAAGAATCCCTGAAAGAAATCGAAACCCGCCCGGGTTCCATCGTTCGCGGTGTTGTTGTTGCTATCGACAAAGATATCGTACTGGTTGACGCCGGTCTGAAATCTGAGTCCGCCATTCCGGCTGAGCAGTTCAAGAACGCCCAGGGCGAGATTGAAATCCAGGTTGGTGACGAAGTTGACGTTGCTCTGGATGCAGTAGAAGACGGCTTCGGTGAAACCCTGCTGTCTCGTGAGAAAGCGAAGCGTCACGAAGCATGGCTGATGCTGGAAAAAGCTTACGAAGAAGCTGCAACTGTAACTGGCGTGATCAACGGCAAAGTCAAGGGCGGCTTCACTGTTGAGCTGAACGGTATTCGTGCGTTCCTGCCAGGTTCTCTGGTTGACGTGCGTCCAGTGCGCGATACGCTGCACCTGGAAGGCAAAGAGCTTGAGTTCAAAGTAATCAAGCTGGATCAGAAGCGCAACAACGTTGTTGTTTCTCGTCGTGCCGTTATCGAATCTGAAAACAGCGCAGAACGCGACCAGCTGCTGGAAAACCTGCAGGAAGGCATGGAAGTCAAAGGTATCGTTAAGAACCTCACTGACTACGGCGCCTTCGTTGACCTGGGCGGCGTTGACGGCCTGCTGCACATCACTGACATGGCGTGGAAACGCGTTAAGCATCCGAGCGAAATCGTCAATGTTGGCGACGAAATCACCGTTAAGGTGCTGAAGTTCGATCGCGAGCGTACCCGTGTGTCTCTGGGCCTGAAACAGCTGGGCGAAGATCCGTGGGTAGCTATCGCTAAACGTTATCCGGAAGGGACTAAACTGACCGGTCGCGTGACCAACCTGACTGACTACGGCTGCTTCGTTGAAATCGAAGAAGGCGTTGAAGGCCTGGTACACGTGTCTGAAATGGACTGGACCAACAAAAACATCCACCCGTCCAAAGTTGTTAACGTTGGCGACGTGGTAGAAGTGATGGTTCTGGATATCGACGAAGAACGTCGTCGTATCTCTCTGGGCCTGAAACAGTGCAAATCCAACCCATGGCAGCAGTTTGCGGAAACCCATAACAAGGGCGACCGTGTTGAAGGTAAAATCAAGTCAATCACTGACTTCGGTATCTTCATCGGCCTGGAAGGCGGCATCGACGGTCTGGTTCACCTGTCTGACATCTCCTGGAACGCGACTGGTGAAGAAGCGGTTCGTGAGTACAAAAAAGGTGACGAAATCGCCGCTGTTGTTCTGCAGGTTGACGCAGAGCGCGAGCGTATCTCCCTGGGCGTTAAGCAGCTGGCAGAAGACCCGTTCAACAACTACATCTCTCTGAACAAGAAAGGTGCAATTGTTACTGGTAAAGTAACTGCAGTTGACGCTAAAGGTGCTACAGTTGAATTAGCAGACGGCGTTGAAGGCTACCTGCGCGCTTCTGAAGCTTCTCGCGACCGTATCGAAGACGCAACTCAGGTTCTGAATGTTGGTGATGACGTTGAAGCGAAATTCACTGGCGTTGATCGTAAAAACCGTGTTGTAAGCCTGTCTGTACGTGCTAAAGACGAAGCTGACGAAAAAGATGCTATCGCTACTGTTAACAACAAACAGGAAGAGAGCAACTTCTCTAACGCTATGGCTGAAGCATTCAAAGCAGCTAAAGGCGAATAATCGTCTTCAGGCTCCGGGTCGCCTTTGGGCGCCCGGTTCCTGTAGCAAGCTGTCAGACCATTCCCACAGGGATTAACCGGAGGATTAATGACCAAGTCAGAACTTATTGAAAGACTTGCGGCCCAGCAAACTCATATCCCGGCGAAAGCCGTAGAGGATGCGGTAAAAGAGATGCTTGAGCATATGGCCACTACGTTGGCTCAGGGTGAACGCATCGAAATCCGGGGGTTTGGCAGTTTCTCTTTGCATTACCGTGCGCCGCGCGTTGGCCGCAATCCTAAAACTGGTGATAAGGTGGAACTGGAAGGTAAATACGTTCCCCATTTTAAACCCGGTAAAGAATTGCGCGATCGAGCGAACATTTACGGCTAAAGTAAAATGACGATATATAAAAAAACGACACGTTGTGTCGTTTTTTTTTGCTTTCGATTCAGTGAATGCGCGCATGTTCACAGCGAGCCGACAACCTTTGTAAACCCAGGAATTTCTTTGCGTCATTGCTTTCAGCAATGCCAGCTTTCCGCTGTGCGTAGCCTGTCAATTCGGCATACTCATCCTTCGTTTATAAGGATGAAACCATGCCATATTCTCTCCATGTGCTGGCTTTATTAGCCACGCTCGCGACATTGCCCCTGCTGTTTTTGGCGCAGTTGCCGGAACATAACAGCCTGGTCTGTATGCTAATTGCAGCGCTGGCGTTTTTCATGCTGCCGCAGCGGGCGTTACGCTATATGGCAACCGCTGGGATATTAATGGTCTGGGCATTACTGGCCGCGCGCCAGGCCACGGAACCGCTCGCTAAATTAACTGAAGGGATCATTAAGGTACCCGCAGAGATCGCTCAGGTTCGGCATGATAAGGCACAGCTAAAGGTAAAAATAGTTGAGTATGATAATCAGCGGATATTTCCCCCGGTTTATGCCAGCGTAACAGCAGATAAGTTTCAGCAGAAATGGTGTATGGGGCAACGTTGGGAAATGACGCTGCGTCTGCGCCCGGTACATGCGCGCTTAAACGAAGGGGGTTTTGACGCCCAGCGATTCGCTCTGGCTAATCATACGCCGCTACAGGGCAGACTGCTGGCTGCCAGATTGCTCAGTAGCGACTGTTCATGGCGTCAGCGCCTGATGAACCATGCTCAGCAGCAATATCAGCATCTGCCCTGGCACGGTGTAATGACTGCCTTGCTCTTTGGCGATCGGCAAGAGGTTAATGCTGACACCCGCGCTCTGTTGAGGGATACCGGAATTGCGCATTTAATGGCCATTTCCGGTATGCATATCAGTCTGGCTGCCTCGCTGGGATGGCTGGCGGCCAGAGCCTTACAATATTTGTTGCCGACATGGCGCATAGGCTATGCGTTGCCGCTATCGTTCAGCCTGTGCGTCGCCGCAATCTACTGTTGGCTGGCAGGCAATAGCCCACCGGCTATAAGGGCCATGAGTGCGTTAACACTATGGACGCTGGTGCGCTTTCAGGCGATCAACTGCAGCAGCTGGCAAATTTGGCTGATCTGCGTGGGCGGGATCCTGTTTGTTGATCCCATGGCGGTTCTGTCGGACAGCTTTTGGCTTTCGGCCGTGGCGGTAGCCATTTTGCTGTTTTGGTTTCAGTGGTTTCCATTGCCTGCCCGCTGGCGCTGGCGCAAGCGCTGGATGCTTCTGCAACTCATGCATTTGCAGTTGGGGATGTTGCTGTTACTGGTCCCCATTCAGATTTATATCTTTCATGGCGTAAGTTTGTCCTCTCTGCCAGCTAATCTGCTGGCTATACCCGTGGTCTCTTTTATCACGGTGCCGGCCTTGTTGTTGGCGATGGTGATGCCCGCCAGCTGGCTTGCCTTTCCGCTTTGGTGGATGGCCGATCGCTCTCTTGCGCTAACCTTTTATCTCTTAACCCTTTTGCCGGAGGGATGGCTATGGCTGGGGAAAAAGGCGCTGATCGCCAGCTTTATCATCTGGCTACTTTTTATCGCTTTTCGTCTGGGATGGTGGCGACGCGCGCCGGCGGCGTTAATTGCTACCTGCTGTCTGCCCGCGCTGTGGCATATCACCCGTGTTGAGCCTGAGTGGCGGCTGGATATGCTCGACATTGGTCATGGCCTGGCAATTGTTATCTCGCAAAATGGACACGCGCTGGTGTATGACACCGGCAATCGCTGGCCTGGAGGAAGCGCCGCCCGGCAAACTCTGTTGCCATGGTTAAACTGGCACGGTCTGTCGGTGGATGAAATCATTATCAGCCATCAGCACCTCGATCATATGGGGGGATTAGCTGATATGCAGCAGGCCTGGCCTGGGGCAGTGGTACGTAGCGCGCTTACCTTGCCAGGACATCAACCCTGTATTGCGGGAACGCGCTGGCAATGGCAGCAGTTGACTTTTGATGTACTGTGGCCGCTGGCGACAAGCGAGCATGGCAATAATAATGACTCTTGTGTGGTGCGGATTGATGATGGACGCTACCGGGTACTGTTGACGGGCGACGTGGAAGCGGCTGCGGAAAAAGCGCTACTGCGACGCGATCGTCTGGCGCTACAGGCCGATATTATTCAGGTGCCGCATCATGGCAGCAAGACCTCATCGACCGCAGCGCTGTTACGCAATGTTAAGGGAAGCGTGGCGCTTGCTTCGGTGGCGCGTTATAACACCTGGCGTTTGCCTTCGGTTCAGGTTATCGGGCGCTATCGTAAAAATGGCTATTACTGGCGCGATACTTCGCGTTCCGGGCAGCTTAGCGTGGGTTTTTATCATGATGGATGGCAAGTCAAGGGGTTAAGAGAACAAATAATGCCCCGCTGGTATCATCAGTGGTTTGGCGTACAGAGCGAATCCAGGTAAAATGAGCGGCTATTTCAAACAATGCTGGTTAAATAATGCATCAAGATAAAGATCTCTCAACATGGCAGACTTTTCGTCGCCTTTGGCCGATGATCGCACCGCATAAAGCGGGACTGATTGCGGCAGCCGTAGCGCTTATCATCAACGCGGCAGGCGATACCCTTATGCTGTCATTGCTGAAACCTTTACTGGATGAAGGCTTTGGTAAGGCCGATAAGTCGGTCTTAATATGGATGCCGTTGGCGGTAATCGGCCTGATGTTGATTCGCGGCGTCTCGAGTTATATTTCAAGCTACTGTATTTCATGGGTTTCCGGCAATGTTGTCATGAATATGCGTCGTCGCTTATTCAATCATATGATGGGAATGCCGGTCTCCTTTTTCGATCAGCAGTCCACCGGGACACTGCTGTCGCGTATAACCTATGATTCTGAACAGGTTGCCTCTTCTTCTTCCAGCGCTCTGGTTACCGTAGTACGCGAAGGCGCGTCGATTATCGGCCTGTTTATCATGATGTTTTACTACAGCTGGCAGCTGTCGCTGATCCTGATTGTGCTCGCACCGATTGTTTCTATAGCGATTCGTACCGTCTCCAAACGTTTTCGCAGCATCAGTAAAAATATGCAGAACACCATGGGGCAGGTAACCACCAGCGCTGAGCAGATGCTGAAAGGGCACAAAGAAGTACTGATTTTCGGTGGTCAGGATGTGGAAGCGGAGCGTTTTGATAAAGTCAGCAACCGCATGCGTCATCAGGGAATGAAGCTGGTTTCTGCTTCATCTATTTCCGACCCTATCATTCAGCTGATCGCTTCTCTGGCGCTGGCTTTTGTGCTTTATGCCGCCAGCTTCCCCAGCGTAATGGATACCCTGACGGCAGGCACCATCACCGTGGTCTTTTCTTCAATGATTGCGCTGATGCGTCCGTTAAAGTCATTAACCAATGTGAATGCTCAGTTTCAACGCGGCATGGCCGCCTGTCAGACGCTGTTCTCTATTCTTGATAGCGAGCAGGAAGTGGATACCGGCAAGCGTGAAGTTGAACGAGCGAAAGGGGATATCGAATTCCGTAACGTTACGTTCTGCTACCCAGGTCGCGATCTCCCGGCACTGCGTAATATCAATCTGACCATCCCGGCAGGTAAAACCGTGGCGCTGGTCGGACGTTCCGGCTCGGGTAAATCGACCATCGCCAGCCTGCTGACGCGTTTTTACGATATCCAGCAGGGGGAGATCCTGATGGATGGTCACGATCTGCGTGAATATACTCTGCGCTCTCTGCGTAATCAGGTTGCGCTGGTCTCGCAAAATGTTCATCTGTTTAACGATACCATTGCTAACAACATCGCCTACGCGCGAAACGACGTCTATAACCGCCAGGAGATCGAAAAGGCCGCCGAAATGGCACATGCCATGGACTTTATCCGCAAAATGGATAACGGCCTGGATACCGTTATTGGTGAGAACGGCGTTCTGCTTTCCGGCGGACAGCGTCAGCGTATCGCCATAGCTCGCGCGCTGCTGCGTGACAGCCCGATCCTGATTCTTGACGAGGCGACTTCGGCACTGGATACCGAATCTGAACGTGCTATCCAGACCGCGCTGGATGAACTGCAGAAAAACCGTACTTCGCTGGTTATCGCGCACCGCCTCTCCACTATCGAAAAAGCTGATGAAATCGTGGTGGTTGAGGATGGACAGATTATTGAGCGCGGCACGCATGATGAATTGCTTAGCCAGCGGGGCGCCTATGCGCAGCTGCATAAGATGCAGTTTGGTCAATGATTGAGCGTATCTGGAGCGGTCGCTCGGCGCTCTATTTGCTGCTGTTGCCGTTCAGCCTGCTGTATGGGCTGATCGCCAGCCTTATCCGGCTGAGCTATCGCCTTGGCCTGCGTCACGCCTGGCGTGCGCCGGTTCCGGTGGTAGTGGTGGGGAATCTCACTGCAGGCGGTAACGGTAAAACGCCGGTGGTTATCTGGCTGGTGGAGCAACTGCAGCAGCGGGGGCTGCGCGTCGGCGTAGTCTCACGTGGCTATGGCGGCAAGGCCGAGCGTTATCCGCTACTGCTGAACGCTGCAACCTCGACGCTGGAAGCGGGCGATGAGCCAGTACTGATCGCTCAGCGTACCGGTGCCCCGGTTGCCGTCGCGCCGGTACGCAGTGATGCGGTTAAAGCCTTGCTCGCCGCCGGTCCGCTGGATCTGATCGTGACTGATGATGGTTTACAGCATTATGCGCTGGCACGCGATATGGAAATTGTTGTGGTCGATGGCGAAAGGCGCTTCGGCAACGGCTGGTGGTTACCTGCCGGCCCGATGCGTGAGCGCGCCAGCCGGTTGCAACAGGTGGATGCCGTGATTATTAACGGTGGAGAGGCCAGGCAAGGCGAGCTGTCAATGACGCTTCAGCCGGGCGAAGCGATAAACCTGAAGACCGGGGCCAGCCGTCAGGCAGCAGCCTTATCGCCGGTGGTGGCGATGGCGGGTATCGGACATCCGCCGCGCTTTTTCTCTACGCTGCGTCAGCATGGGGTTGAGGTTATCCAGGCCATCCCTTTTGCCGATCATCAGGCCTACAGCGAAGCGAGCCTGACAGCGCTGACTCCGAACAATGAACCCTTGATCATGACGGAAAAGGATGCGGTAAAGTGCCGGGCTTTCGCTCATGAGAACTGGTGGTATTTGCCGGTTAGAGCGCATTTCTCCACGACGGCAGAGCCACTACTGCAAAAAATTATCGCGCTGTGCCGTTAGCGGTTTAACAGCGTTGAGCAGAGCCACTAAACTGGTGCTATCCGAATGAAAGGAAAAGCTGATGGCACCCGTTTCTCTTTCCCGCCAGACTGCCCGTAACCTGCATCTTGCTGCGCAAGGGTTGCTGCATCCACCTGCACGTCAGGCCACCTACAACGATTTGCTGGCAATAATTCGGCGCATGTCGCTGCTGCAAATCGATACCATTCATGTCGTCGCGCGTAGTCCTTATCTGGTCCTGTTTAGCCGCCTGGGCGATTATCCTGCCATCTGGCTGGAGCAGGCTCTGGCTTCCGGCAGTCTGTTTGAATACTGGGCGCATGAAGCCTGTTTTATTCCTGCTGAAGATTACCCCTTATTGCGCCACCGAATGCTGCAACCAGAAAAAATGGGCTGGAAATACAGCGCTGAATGGATGAGGCAACATGCTGATGAAGTGGCGAACCTGCTTCAACATATCGCCACCCACGGCCCGGTACGTTCTGCTGATTTTGCCACGACGCCCGGACATCAGCCAGGCTGGTGGGCGTGGAAGCCGCATAAGCGACATCTGGAAAATCTGTTTACCGCCGGGGAGCTGATGGTTACTGGCCGACAAAATTTTCAGCGTATTTATGATCTGCGGCAACGGGTGCTACCGGAATGGGATGATGCATTGCATATGCTTAGCGAAAAAGATGCCCGGGAACAGATGTTACGCAACAGCGCCCGGAGCCTGGGGCTGTTTCGCGCCGAGTGGTTACCGGACTATTACCGCCTGAAACGCGTTGCGTTAAAAGAGCTGATGCCACGCTGGCAGGAAGAGGGCTTTATCGTCGCGGTAACGGTGGAAGATATGGGCGAGATGTGGCTGCATCATGAGAGTGCGGCATTATTAGAAAAGCCGCTGAAAGCCACCCATACGGCTATTCTCTCTCCTTTTGATCCTGTGGTCTGGGATCGACGCCGCGCACTGGCGCTATTTGATTTTAATTATCGGCTGGAGTGCTATACGCCTGAAGCAAAGCGCCTTTATGGTTATTTTACCTTGCCGTTACTGCATCGTGGCGCACTCAAGGCCCGGCTGGATGCGAAAATGTTACGCCGCGAGCGTTGCTTACAGATTAAGAACGTATGGCTGGAAGACAAAACCCGGGTTGGCGCAGGCCTGGTGAATGACATGCGTAAAGCTATCGATCGCTTTGCCCGCTGGCAGGGCGCTGAGCAGGTCAGAATAGAAAAAGGGCCCGATAAGCTGTTACAGCTCATGGGAACCCACTGGCCGCTAACGACGCAAGCGTGACATTATCGCCCATTCAGCGGCTGTGTTATGCTTGCCATCCTGAGGCTTCGGTGCATTACGGAGGAAACATGGATCACCGTTTACTTGAAATCGTTGCTTGTCCGGTCTGTAACGGCAAGCTCTACTACAACAAAGAGCAGCAGGAACTTATCTGCAAACCAGATGGCCTGGCATATCCGGTGCGCGACGGCATTCCGGTGCTGCTGGAAAACGAAGCCCGTACGCTCTCTGCAGATGAGATACATCCATGAGTTTTGTCGCCATCATTCCGGCTCGTTTTGCATCAACACGTTTACCCGGTAAACCGCTGGTTGATATTCACGGTAAACCGATGGTGGTGCATGTGATGGAGCGAGCGCTGCAGTCGGGCGCAGATCGCGTTATTGTTGCCACCGATCATCCCGACGTGGCGGCGGCAGTTACCGCGGCAGGCGGCGAAGTTTGCCTGACACGGCCCGATCATCAATCGGGTACCGAGCGGCTGGCTGAAGTGATCGAACAGTATCAGTTTGCCGATGACACCATCATTGTGAACGTGCAGGGCGATGAGCCATTGATTCCGCCTGAAATTATTCGTCAGGTTGCTGAAAATCTGGCTGAGTCCGAGGCGGGCATGGCAACGCTGGCGGTGCCAATTACCGATGCTGAGGAAGCCTTTAATCCCAATGCGGTGAAAGTAGTCCGCGATGCGCGGGGATATGCGCTCTATTTTTCTCGCGCTACCATTCCCTGGGATCGTGAGCGCTTTGCGCAGTCGCGTGACACTATTGGCGGCAGCCTGCTGCGTCATATCGGTATTTATGCCTACCGGGCCGGTTTTATTCGTCGCTACGTAAGCTGGGAGCCCAGCGAACTGGAACAGATCGAACTGCTGGAGCAGCTGCGCGTACTCTGGTACGGCGAAAAGATCCATGTCGATGTCGCAGCGACAACGCCAGCCGCAGGCGTTGACACGGCTGAAGATCTGGCTCGCGTTCGCGAGGCGTTACGCTAAACAGACGTTGCCAGCGAAGGGAGTCTCCTTCAGGTTTCTCCCTTTGTTTTGCCTTTCCGCGCCTGACACAGGCGTTTTCGCTCTCTACTCCCGCTTATCCGCTAAAGGCGCAGCCTGCGATATCGTGCCATCCCCGGCGGTTTTCCCATTCAGACTCTGCCACAGCGCGCCCAGCCTTTCATAGACCGCACGTTCGCTATGGCTTAGCCACAGCGGCGCTGGCAACGCTTTCTCCCACCAGTTTAGCGGCGAATCGATCGCCATCTGATTTGCCGGTGCGGCAATTGGCATCAGGCCCTGATGATGGAAAAACGTCATGGCGCGCGGCATATGATTGGCAGAGGTCACTAACAGAAAAGGGCGCTGTGCCACGATCTGTTTCACCGCCAGCGCCTCATCATCCGTATCCCGTGGCTGGTCGAGTTGAATGATATCCGCCGACGGCACTCCCAAAGAGCGCGCGACCCGGGCGGCGACTTCGGCATTGCTGACGGGATTGGATAACGCGTGCGCGCCGGTAAAAATCATCTTAGCGCCAGGGTGCATTCGCCATTGCCTTACGCCCTCAGTTACGCGGGGCAGGCTGTTGCCAATCAGATTGGAGCTCGGCGCCCAGGCTGGATTCCAGGTATAGCCGCCGCCAAGCACCACAATAAACTCCACGGGATCGGTTTGATTATAGGTGGGATAACGCTGCTCCAGCGGACGCAGCAAACTATCCGCTATCGGCTGCAGGCTCAGAGAAAAAAGCATAATCCACGCGACGGAAACAAAGATTTTCCCGCTTTTTTGCCAGCGTGAGAACCAAAGCAGCAAAAGCCCGACCGCCATTAACAAAAGCAGCAAAGGCAAAGGCAGCAACAGCCCGCCAACTATTTTTTTTAAAGTAAAAAGCATGAATACCGATTCCTTTTGTCCGAAAAAACATCATCTGATAGCCAGACTCTGCATCAAAGGTTCATTCTGCGGCGGGGTATGACAAAATAGGCGCCCTGAAACAGCAATCACCGGAGCTGAGGCATGCAGGATCGTAACTTTGACGATATTGCCCTTAAATTTGCGCAAAACATTTACGGTACCACCAAAGGGCGTATTCGTCAGGCTATCCTGTGGCAGGAGTTGGATGTGTTGCTGGAGATGCTACCGGCGCGATCGCTGAACATTCTGGACGTTGGCGGCGGTCAGGGACAAATTGCCTGCGGACTGGCCGCGCGCGGTCATCAGGTATTGCTGTGCGACATATCCGGTGAAATGCTGCAGCGTGCCCGCGAACATGCGCAGCAGCAGGATGTGCTGGATAACATGCAATTCAAACAAATTAGCGCGCAGCAGGTGGCGCAATGCTTGGATAAGCCAGCGGATCTGGTATTGTTTCACGCTGTGTTGGAATGGGTCGCCGAGCCTGAAGCGATTCTGGCTACGCTGTATGAAGCGCTGGCACCGGGCGGCATATTATCGTTGATGTTTTACAACCTGCACGGGCAGATATTAAGTACGGCGGCGCATGGCAATTTTGGCTGGCTGGAAGTAGGCATGAAGAAAGGCAAAAAGAAAACGCTTTCGCCTGATTATCCGCGCGATCCCCAACAGGTCTATCAGTGGCTGCAATCCTGCGGCTTCATTATTGAACGCCGCGCCGGCATTCGGGTATTTCACGATTACATGCACGATAAACAACGACGAATAGATGAATTTGATCGGCTGTTGGCATTAGAAACCCAATATTGCCGCCAGGAACCCTTTATCAGCCTGGGGCGGTATATCCATGTCACGGCGCGCAAACCCGGCCCGAAGGACCTACTATGAGTGATTTTTCCCAGACTGTCCCGGAGCTGGTCTCCTGGGCGCGGAAAAACGATTTTTCCGTTTCGTTACCCACCGAACGTCTGGCGTTTCTGCTGGCTATCGCCACGCTAAACAGCGAGCGCATGGATGGGGAAATGAGCGAGGGCGAATTGATCGATGCGTTTCGTCACGTCAGTAACGCTTTTGAGCAAAGCCATGAAACCGTAGTGGTACGCGCCAATAATGCGATAAACGATATGGTGCGCCAGCGCCTGCTTAATCGCTTTACCAGCGAACTGGCGGATGGCAACGCTATCTATCGCCTGACGCCGCTGGCGATCGGTATTACCGATTACTATATCCGCCAGCGTGAATTTTCCACTCTGCGTCTCTCTATGCAGCTTTCGATTGTTGCCCAGGAGTTGAAGCGGGCGGCGGATGCAGCGGAAGAGGATGGCGACGAATTTCACTGGCACCGCAACGTTTTCGCGCCGCTGAAATATTCGGTGGCGGAGATTTTCGACAGCATCGATTTAACCCAGCGCCTGATGGATGAGCAACAGCAGTCGGTTAAAAACGATATCGCCGCGCTGCTAAATCAGGACTGGCGCGCCGCTATCTCCAGTTGTGAACTGCTGCTTTCGGAAACGTCTGGCACGCTGCGCGAGTTGCAGGATACGCTGGAAGCTGCGGGCGATAAGCTGCAGGCAAATCTGCTGCGCATTCAGGATGCTACGCTCAGCAGCCCGGATCTTGGTTTTGTCGATAAGCTGGTGTTCGATCTGCAGAATAAACTCGATCGTATTATTAGCTGGGGCCAGCAGGCGATTGACCTGTGGATCGGCTATGACCGTCACGTCCATAAGTTTATCCGTACCGCTATCGATATGGATAAAAACCGTGTCTTTGCGCAGCGCTTGCGTCAGTCGGTACAGAACTATTTTGATCAGCCCTGGGCGCTGACCTATGCCAATGCCGATCGCCTGTTTGATATGCGTGACGAAGAGCTGACGCTGCGTGACGAAGAGGTCACCGGCGAGCTGCCTTCGGAACTGGAGTATGAAGAATTTAATGAAATCCGTGAGCAGCTTGCAGCGATGATTGAAGAAGCGCTGCAGATTTACAAAACGGAAAACAGACCGCTTAACCTCGGTGAGGTCATGCGGGATTATCTGGCACAGTACCCACGGGCCCGTCATTTTGACGTGGCGCGCATTGTCGTCGACCAGGCGGTGCGTTTAGGCGTGGCGGAAGCTGATTTTTCCGGGTTGCCGGCGCAATGGCAGCCCATTAATGATTACGGAGCCAAGGTGCAGGCACATGTCATCGACAAATATTGAACAAGTGATGCCAGTTAAAATGGCTCAGGCACTGGCGAATCCGCTTTTTCCCGCGCTGGACAGCCAGCTGCGTGCGGGGCGACATATCGGCATTGAAGAGCTGGACAACCATGCCTTTTTAATGGATTACCAGGAATACCTTGAAGAGTTTTATGCGCGCTATAACGTTGAACTGGTGCGTGCGCCGGAAGGTTTTTTCTATTTACGTCCGCGTTCTACCACGCTGATCCCACGTTCAGTACTTTCTGAGCTGGATATGCTGGTGGGAAAAATTCTCTGTTATCTCTATCTCAGCCCGGAACGCCTGGCGAACGAGGGGATTTTTACCCAGCAGGAACTCTATGACGAACTGGTGAGCCTGGCGGATGAAGGGAAGCTGCTAAAGGTTGTGAATCAGCGTTCCACCGGGTCGGATCTCGATCGTCAGAAGCTGCAGGAAAAAATGCGCGCGTCGCTTAATCGTCTGCGCCGTCTTGGCATGGTGTGGTTCATGGGCAACGACAGCAGTAAATTTCGCATTATGGAATCCGTTTTTCGCTTTGGCGCCGATGTTCGCAGCGGCGACGATCCGCGCGAAGCGCAGCTGCGTATGATTCGCACCGGCGAAGCCATGACGCTGGAAACCACGGAAAACAGCGAAGAAGAAGCGGATAGCCAGCAGCGCCAGGCAGACATGGCAGAGGATGAAGAGGAATGATTGAACGCGGAAAGTTTCGCTCGCTCACGCTGATTAACTGGAACGGTTTTTTTGCGCGTACTTTTGAGCTTGATAACCTGGTCACCACGCTTTCAGGCGGAAACGGCGCCGGTAAATCCACCACCATGGCGGCTTTTATTACGGCCATGATCCCCGACTTGACGCTGCTTCATTTCCGTAATACCACCGAGGCGGGCTCTACCAGCGGATCGCGTGACAAAGGTCTGCACGGTAAGCTGCGTCCGGGCGTCTGCTACTCCGTACTGGATGTGGTCAATTCACGTCACCAGCGTGTGGTAGTCGGGGTGCGTCTGCAGCAGGTTGCCGGACGTGATAAAAAAGTGGATATCCGTCCATTTAGTATTCACGGTCTGCCCACTGCTATGCATCCCACTGAAATGCTTACAGAAACGGTTGGCACGCGTCAGGCGCGCGTCCTGCCGCTGAATGAGCTGAAAGATCGCGTTGAGGCAATGGAGGGGGTGCAGTTTAAACAGTACAACTCCATTACCGATTACCACAGCCTGATGTTTGAACTGGGCATTGTGGCGCGTCGCCTGCGCTCCGCCAGCGATCGCAGCAAGTTTTATCGTCTGATTGAGGCTTCGCTGTATGGCGGGATCTCCAGCGCCATCACCCGTTCGCTGCGTGATTATCTGCTGCCGGAAAACAGCGGCGTGCGTAAAGCGTTTCAGGATATGGAAGCGGCGCTGCGGGAAAACCGTATGACGCTGGAAGCGATTCGCGTTACTCAGTCCGATCGTGACCTGTTTAAGCACCTGATTTCTGAAGCCACCAACTATGTGGCGGCGGATTATATGCGTCACGCCAATGAACGCCGTACCCATCTGGATGGCGCGCTGGTGCTGCGTAATGATCTTTTCGCCAGCCGTAAACAGCTGGCCGCTGAACAGTATCGTCATGTGGAAATGGCGCGTGAGCTGGCGGAGCACAGCGCTGCTGAAAGCGACCTGGAAACCGATTATCAGGCAGCCAGCGATCACCTGAACCTGGTGCAGACGGCAGTGCGCCAACAGGAAAAAATAGAACGCTACGAAGCCGATATTGATGAGCTAACCTACCGTCTGGAAGAGCAGAATGAGGTAGTGGCCGAAGCGCGTGAAGTGCAGGAAGAGAACGAAGCGCGTCGGGAAGCGGCCGAGCTGGAAGTTGATGAGCTGAAAAGCCAGCTGGCAGACTACCAGCAGGCGCTGGATGTCCAGCAAACGCGTGCGATTCAGTATCAGCAAGCGCTGCAGGCGTTACAACGCGCGCAGGAAATTTGCCGTCTGCCTGCACTCACCATCGATAATGCGGAAAGCTGGCAGGAAACCTTCCAGGCGCGTGAGCAGGAAGCCACGGAAAATCTGCTGATGCTTGAGCAGAAAATGAGCGTGGCCGAAGCGGCGCACAGTCAGTTCGAGCAGGCCTTTGAACTGGTTTGCAAAATTGCCGGGCCGGTCAGCCGTAGTGAAGCCTGGCAAACCGGACGGGAACTGCTGCGCGACGCGGCTAACCAGCGTCATCAGGCTGAGCAGCTGCCATCGTTGCGGATGCGTTTGTCGGAAATGGAACAGCGCCTGCGCGAGCAGTATGAAGCGGAGCGTTTGCTGAACGAATTTTGCAAGCGTCAGGGCCAGCAGTATGAGGCGCATGAGCTGGAGGCGCTGCAGCATGAGCTGGAAGCGCGTATTGAACAGCTGTCGCAGAGCGTAGCCGATGCCGGCGAGCAGCGCATGATGATGCGCCAGGAGCTGGAACAGCTGCGTGAACGCATCAGCCAGCTGACGGCGCGTGCGCCACACTGGCTGGCAGCGCAGGAGATCCTGACTCAGCTTAGCGAACAGACCGGGCAGCCGCTGGAAAACAGCCAGCAGGTTACCGAATTTATGCAGCAGCTGCTGGAGCGCGAGCGTGAAACCACGGTCGAGCGCGATGAGGTGGCGGCGCGTAAGCGTGAAGCGGAACAGCAGATTGAGCGCTTTAGCCAGCCCGGCGGTTCTGAAGATCCGCGGCTGAATGCGCTGGCTGAGCGTTTTGGCGGCGTGCTGCTGTCGGAGATCTATGACGACGTCACCCTGGAAGATGCGCCTTACTTCTCGGCGCTGTATGGACCGTCGCGTCATGCCATCGTGGTGCCTGACCTCTCGCTGGTACGCGAGCAGCTGGATGGCCTGGAAGAGTGCCCGGAAGATCTCTACCTGATCGAAGGGGATCCGCAATCTTTTGACGACAGCGTTTTCAGCACCGAAGAGCTGGAAAAAGCCGTAGTGGTCAAGGTGGCAGAGCGCCAGTGGCGTTACTCCCGCTTCCCTAAAGTGCCGCTGTTCGGTCGCGCCGCACGAGAGAAGCAGCTGGAGCTGCTGCATGCTGAACGCGAGCAACTGGCAGAGACCTACGCCACGCTCTCTTTTGACGTGCAGAAAACCCAGCGTTTGCATCAATCCTTTAGCCGCTTTATCGGCAGTCACCTGGCGGTGGCTTTTGAAGAGGATCCTGAAGCGCAAATCCGTCAGCTTAATGCGCGCCGTAGTGAAATCGAACGCGCCCTCAATGCGCACGAAAGCGAAAATCAGCAGCAGCGTCAGCAGTTTGAGCAGGCAAAAGAGGGCGTTGCACAGCTGAACCGCCTGTTACCGCGTGTAAATCTGCTGCTTGATGAGACGTTGGCGGATCGCTGCGAAGAACTGCGTGAACTGATGAGTGAAGCGCAGGAGGCGGCGCGCTTTGTACAACAGCATGGCAATCATCTGGCTCGTCTTGAGCCGCTGTTGTCGGTGCTGCAGAGCGATCCGCAGCAGCATGAACAGTTAAAAGCAGACTATCAGCAGGCGCAGCAGACGCAGCGTGAAGCGCGCCAGCAGGCGTTTGCTATTACCGAGGTAGTACAGCGTCGCGCCCATTTCGGCTATGCAGACTCTGCCGGTATGCTGACCGGAACCAGCGATCTGAATGAAAAACTGCGTCAGCGTCTGGAGCAGGCGGAAGCGGAACGTGCGCGAGCGCGTGAGCAGCTGCGTGAGCATCAGGCGAAGCTAACGCAGTATTCACAGGTTCTGGCCTCGTTAAAAAGCGCCTGGGATGCCAAGCGCGATATGCTGAAAGAGCTGCAGCAGGAGATGCAGGATATTGGCGTCCAGGCCGATACCAGCGCCGAGGAGCGCGCCAGAATCCGCCGTGATGAGCTGCACAATGCCCTTAGCCATAACCGTTCGCGGCGCAACCAGCTGGAAAAACAGCTAACGTTCTGTGAAGCGGAAATGGACGGCCTGCAGAAAAAACTGCGTCGTCTGGAGCGCGATTACCATATCAGCCGCGAGCAAGTGGTCAGCGCCAAAGCGGGTTGGTGCGCGGTGATGCGCATGGTGAAAGATAACGGCGTTGAGCGACGTCTGCATCGCCGTGAACTGGCCTATCTGGGCGGCGATGAGCTGCGTTCAATGTCGGATAAAGCGCTGGGCGCGCTGCGTCTGGCGGTTGCCGATAATGAACATCTGCGAGACGTGCTGCGTCTTTCTGAAGATCCAAAACGTCCTGAGCGTAAGATTCAGTTCTTTATCGCCGTTTATCAGCATCTGCGCGAGCGTATCCGCCAGGATATTATTCGTACCGACGATCCGGTTGAAGCGATCGAGCAGATGGAAATTGAGCTTAGCCGTCTGACTGAAGAGTTGACCGCGCGTGAACAGATGCTGGCTATCAGTTCGCGTAGCGTGGCCAATATTATTCGCAAGACGATTCAGCGCGAACAGAACCGTATTCGCCAGCTTAACCAGGGCCTGCAAAGCGTGAGCTTTGGTCAGGTGCGTAGCGTGCGCCTGAATGTTAACGTGCGCGAAAGCCATGCGACGCTGCTGGATGTCCTCTCTGAACAGCATGAGCAGCATCAGGATCTGTTTAACAGCAACCGGCTGACCTTCTCCGAGGCGCTGGCCAAACTCTGGCAGCGACTCAATCCACAGATCGATATGGGACAGCGCACGGCGCAAACCATCGGCGAAGAGCTACTGGATTATCGCAACTATCTGGAAATGGAAGTTGAGGTTAACCGTGGTTCAGATGGCTGGCTGCGTGCTGAAAGCGGCGCGCTGTCAACCGGTGAAGCGATCGGTACCGGGATGTCAATTCTGGTTATGGTAGTGCAGAGCTGGGAAGAAGAGGCGCGTCGTCTGCGCGGCAAAGATATCAGCCCGTGTCGCTTGTTGTTCCTTGATGAAGCCGCGCGCCTTGATGCCAAATCGATCGCGACGCTGTTTGAACTTTGCGAACGTCTGGAGATGCAGCTGATTATCGCCGCCCCGGAAAACATCAGCCCGGAAAAAGGTACCACCTATAAACTGGTGCGTAAGGTTTTCAACAATACGGAACATGTGCATGTGGTTGGCCTGAGAGGTTTCTCTGCCGATCCGCTGCCAGGCGCGACGATGTCTCGGACGGAGCAGGACCAGTCGGAGGATGAAAAAACGCAGGTATAAATGTAGTAAAACGGTTGCCTCGCGTTTAATCTAGCCAACGGCATTTGCTCTATGAGACAAATGCCGTTGTTCGTTTATATACTTATTATAATAATTAACAGTCCTGAGGGTGTGTTAACCTCGGACCAAAGCAGGCAGGGGGCAAGGATGTTGCTGGCAAAATATCAAGCACTGAAGAAAACAACGCTGGCTTGGGCAGTTGCAATCAGCCTGGTACAGGTATCAACCGCTGCGGCGGCAATTATTACGGCCGTGCCGGTAGAAAGAGCCGGTGAATCCATGAGCGCGGCGGCAGGACAACAGCAAATGTTGGCCGCATTGCCGCAGGGCGTTAAGCCTTTTTACACCGGCTCGCTGGCATCTCTATATGCTGCCCGCCAGATGCAGCCTGTCTGGCAGGAAAAAGAAGCGGTGCAGCACTTCCAGCAGCAGCTGGCGGAAGTGGCAATTTCCGGGGTTCAGCCGCAGTTTACCCGCTGGGTAGAGCTGTTAACCGATCCTGAAATCACCGGTATGGCGCGCGATATTGTTTTATCGGACGCGATGCTGGGCTACCTGCAATTTGTTGCTAACGTGCCGAAGCAGGGTGAAAGCTGGCTCTATAGCCGCGTGCCTTACAAAATGGCGCTGCCGCCGCTTTCGGTTACCAACCAGTGGCTGGCGGCGGTTGACGCCGGGCAGTTGACTCACTTCGTAAACTCGTTAGTTCCGCAGCATCCTCAATATACCCCAATGCATAACGCGTTGAAGCAGTTACTGGCGGATAACCATCCCTGGCCGCAGCTAAAAGATAAACAGACGCTGCGTCCCGGGCAGATCAGCGATGATGTTCCGGCGTTAAAAGAGATCCTGCAGCGTACCGGCATGCTGGCGGCGCAGCATGACGCGCCAGCGCCGAATGAGGATGCGGAAGCCGCCAATCCCCCACAGAGCGATCGGCTGGCTGTGGTAAGCCCTTCTGCAACACCTGTGGCTGATATGCCAGCGTCCACGCCGGATGCGCCGGGCAGTGTCGCCTCTTCACAACCGGTGGCGACAAACGACAATATTTATGGTCCCACGCTGATTGAGGCGGTAAAGCGTTTTCAGCGTTGGCAGGGCCTGCAAGCAGACGGGGCAATTGGTCCGCGCACGCGCGAATGGCTTAATGTGTCGCCGCAGCTGCGAGCCTCGCTGTTGGCGCTGAACATCCAGCGTTTGCGCCTGCTGCCGGATGATATGCGTAATGGCATCATGGTGAATATCGCCAACTATTCGCTGGTCTATTACGCGGACGGCAATGAAATCCTATCGTCCCGCGTGATTGTAGGGCGCCCCGACCGTAAAACGCCGCTGATGCGCAGCGCGTTAAATAATGTGGTGCTAAATCCGCCGTGGAATGTGCCTACTACGCTGGTACGCCAGGATATTATTCCCAAAGTTAAACGCGATCCCTCTTATCTTTATCAGCATGGCTATACCTTGCTTTCCGGCTGGAGCAATGATGCGGAGGTTATCGATCCCAGCATGATTGACTGGAGTATGGTCTCAGCAGCCACATTCCCCTATCGCATACGTCAGGCACCGGGCGCGCATAATTCGCTGGGACGTTTTAAATTTAATATGCCCAGCTCTGATGCTATCTATTTGCATGACACGCCAAACCATAATCTTTTCCAGAAAGATATTCGCGCGCTGAGTTCTGGCTGCGTGCGGGTAAATAAGGCTTCGGAATTAGCCAGTTTACTGTTGCAGAATGCAGGCTGGGATAAGGCGCGTATATCCAGTAGCTTACAGCAGGGCGATACGCGCTATGTTCCTGTTCGCCATCATGTCCCGGTAAATCTCTTTTATCTCACAGCCTGGGTAGCGGATGACGGAAAGACACAGTTCCGCACAGATATTTACAATTACGATACCCCTGCGCAGTCAGGCACGCGTATTCTGGCGCAGGCGGGCCAACTCCTGCTTTAATTATTGATTCAGTAAACTTTTTCCCGACTGTCGGTTGTTTCTGGCGGTCGGGTTATCGCCTGCAATCTCGTTTATTCTCACATTACTGCCGTTTACTACCTTGACGTCATTCGGAGTGGCGGTTAAGGTGCGGGCTTGTGTACTTTTTGCACGGTTCGCTTTCTTTTCTCAGGTAAACGCAATTTATGGCTAATTTTGATCCACAACGTCGTAAGCTGCTGGTTTTAGGTGGTGCAGCAGCAGGGCTTGCGCTACTTCCAGGCTCAGCTCTTGCCTCTGTTTCGACTTCCCGTCCTCGTATCCTTACGCTGAACAATCTTCATACCGGTGAAACGCTGAAAACCGAGTTTTTTAATGGGCAAAGTTACGATCAGGATGAGCTGGCGCGGTTGAATCACTTTTTCCGCGATTATCGGGCAAACAAAGTTAAAAACATCGATCCCAGGCTGTTTGATCAGCTTTATCGATTACAGACAATGTTGGAAAATCGTAAACCCATTCAGCTTATTTCGGGTTATCGCTCTTTAGCCACCAATAATATGCTGCGCGGCAAAAGCAAGCGCAGTGGGGTAGCAAAACATAGCTATCATACCCTTGGCCAGGCGATGGATTTTCATATTGAAGGGATTTCTCTGAGTAATATACGCAAAGCGGCGCTAAAAATGCGCGCTGGTGGTGTAGGATATTATCCACGTAGTAACTTTGTGCATATTGATACCGGGCCGGTGCGCCACTGGTAATGCAGTGAACCCCGCCAGCTGTGCGGGTCATGGAGCTTTATGGATTATCATATTATTACCGTAACGGCATTTGCGCAGAACTGCTCGTTAATTTGGTGCAGTGAAACGCATGAGGCTGCGCTGGTCGATCCCGGCGGCGATGCGGAACTCATTAAACAACAGGTTGAAGCGAAGAAGGTCACGATAACCGCCATATTGCTTACCCATGGTCATCTGGATCATGTAGGGGCTGCCGCTGAGCTGGCCGCTTATTATGGCGTAGAAATTATCGGGCCGCATAAACTCGATGCCTTCTGGCTGGAAGCTCTGCCAACGCAAAGCCAAATGTTTGGTCTTGCGGAATGCGCGCCGCTTACGCCCGATCGCTGGCTGGAAGAAGGGGAGACGGTACAGGTTGGCAATGCGACGCTGGAAGTTTTGCACTGCCCTGGCCATACACCCGGTCATATTGTTTTTTACCACCGTGCCGGGCGGTTATTGATATCCGGCGACGTTATTTTTAACGGCGGCGTAGGTCGTACAGATTTCCCACAGGGGAGCCACCAGGCGCTGATTGATTCCATTAAAAATAAGCTGCTGCCGCTTGGCGATAATATCACCTTCATTCCCGGTCATGGGCCAATATCCACTTTAGGCCGTGAGCGTATCAGTAATCCTTTTTTAATCTGAATAATCAAAATGGGCCCGCAGGCCCATTTTTTACGTTATCGTTTTATAAAACCGCAACGATTGCTTCGCACAGGGCGGCCATATTATCTGGCGTCATGCCAGCTACGTTAACACGTCCTGAATTCACTGCATAAACGCCAAACTCTTCACGCAGGCGAATCACCTGATCTTTACTCAGCCCGCTAAAAGAGAACATCCCGTTCTGATGAGTAATAAAGCTGAAATCGCGGTTAGCGCCTTTTTCCTGGAGCGTATTCACAAACAGCTGACGCATGCGGTGAATGCGCTGGCGCATATCCGTTAATTCCTGCTCCCAAATCGCACGCAGCGCATCATTACCAAGAATGGTGGCAACAACGGCGGCACCATGCGCCGGAGGATTAGAATAGTTTGCGCGGATAGTATATTTAACCTGGCTGAACGCGGTATCGGCTACGCTGGCATCTGCTGCGACCAGCGTAAAGGCACCCACGCGCTCATTATAAAGACCAAAGTTTTTGGAATATGAACTGGCGACGATGAGTTCTTCATGACAGGCAGCAAAAATTCGCAGGCCTTCTGCATCTTCTTCCAGACCACGCGCAAAGCCCTGATAGGCAAAATCAAACAGCGGCAGCCAGCCGCTTGCCTTTGACAGCTGCGCCAGCTGGGCCCACTGTTCTGCGGTAGGATCAATACCCGTTGGGTTGTGGCAGCAGCCGTGAAACAGCACTACATCTCCTGCTTTAGCACCACGCAGGCTTGCCAGCATCGCGTCAAAATCGAGCTGATGGCTCTCTGCATCATAATAATCATATTCGCATACTTCGAGACCGGCAGCACTGAAGACGTTTTTATGGTTTGGCCAGCTGGGATTGCTGATCCAGACGCGTTTTGCGCTGGTTTGCGTCGCTAAAAAATCGGCGGCTACGCGCAGGGCACCGGTTCCGCCTGGCGTCTGGGCGGTGCGGGCGCGTTTTGCGCTAACAATGGTGCTCTCCTGTCCAAACAGCAGTGTCTGGGTGCAGCGGGCAAAGTCAGCCAGCCCATCAATGCTGAGATAGTTTTTCGTGGTTTCGTTTTCCAGCAGGTACTGCTCGGCTTTTTTAACGCTGGTTAATACCGGCGTTTGCCCGGTTTCATCTTTATAGACACCGATGCCAAGGTTGATTTTATTCGGGCGGTCATCGTTGCGGAAAAGATCGGCTAAACCAAGAATAGGATCGGCGGGTGCAGCAGTGATATTTTCAAACATGTGAGAGGTCCGTAAGCTTCAAGAAAAGCGAAATGAGACCTCAGGTTAACGCCAGAAAGTTGAAAAGCCAACCGTTTGCGAGAAAAAGAATAGTGAATAAGATGGCTGAAAAAAGGGCAAATAAAAACGGGGCCTTTGGCCCCGTTTTTTAACCTTAGCAGCGCAATATGCTCTGCGGCAGGCTGACTTAGAACTGGTAAACCAGGCCCAGTGCTACGATATCATCTGAATTCACACCCAGTGCGTTGTTGTCATCAATCTGGTTGATACGGTAGTCAACGTAGGTAGACATGTTTTTGTTGAAGTAGTAGGTTGCGCCCACATCAATATATTTAATCAGGTCAACGTCACCAACGCCTTCAATGTCTTTGCCTTTAGTCTGCACATAAGCCAGTGAGGGACGCAGGCCGAAATCAAACTGATACTGTGCAACCAGCTCGATATCCTGAGTTTTATTCGCGAAGCCAGATACGGCGCCGACGCCAGCAATGTTACCTGAAGAGATACGAGTAGCGTTACGGCCTTCACCGTAGCTTGCTGCCAGGTAAATATTATTCGCGTCATATTTCAGTGCGGTGCCCCAGAACTCTGCGCGGTCGCCGCTACCCAGCAGTCCAGCAGTATTCTGCGCATTGGTACGATCCTGAGAGCTGTAAGCACCTACAATGCCAACACCGATCGGAGAAACATAAGAGGTTGAGAAGCCGTAGCCGTCGCCGTTAGAGCGCAGCACGTTGTTTTCACGCTCGTTTTTACCCTGATACTGAACCGCGAAATTCCAGCCATCAACCAGACCAAAGAAGTTGCTGTTACGGTAAGTTGCTACACCGCCAGTACGGCCGGTCATGGTATCGGACTGGGCAAAGTCACCACCGAACTCAGGCAGGATATCAGTCCATGCCATCGCGTCATAAGCAACGCCGTAGTTACGGCCGTAATCGAAAGAACCGTAGTTACCGAATTTCAGACCGGCAAAGCCCAGACGGGTTTTATTACCTACCTGTGCGTCAGAAGAGCCTTCAGAATTATCGGCACGGAACTCATATTCCCACTGACCGAAACCGGTCATCAGGTCATTAATCTGGGTCTCACCCTTAAAGCCCATACGAACGTAAGTATCATCGCCATCATTATCTGCATCGTCAGAGAATTTATGCAGACCTACTGCTTTACCGTACAGATCCAGCTTGTTACCGTCTTTATTATAAATTTCCGCTGCGTTGGCTGCACCTGCAGCTAACAGAGCAGGGATAACTACTGCCAGAATGTTGCGCTTCATCATTTTTTATTACCCTCATTGGAGTTATTTGGACACCTGCCACTGCCGTCAAGAATTATTTACAAAGGCTTGATCAGAGTTTGGTGTCTTCCTGTGTCTGCAGGCATCTTTTCATTCGCCGCCAGGTAATTCTACCTCGAAAATGCTACTAAACCCTAATAGTGGTTTCAGAAAGAAAATATGTATTTCAAAATGTAAAATCAATGGAACTTTGTGAGATACCTCAAAATTTACAAAAATAAAAAAAGGCTGACAAAGTCAGCCTTTATATATATATGAATTTCTTATGTTTAATGACAGTTTTTAGAAGCTGGCATTACGCGGTGTGCGTGGGAAAGGAATAACATCCCTTACATTTTGTACGCCGGTGACATAAGCGATCAAACGTTCAAAGCCTAAGCCAAAACCAGAGTGGGGCACGGTGCCATAACGACGCAGGTCGCGATACCACCAATAATCTTCTTTATTCAGGCCCATTTCACTGAGACGCTGGTCCAGCACATCCAGACGCTCTTCACGCTGTGAACCACCGATAATTTCACCAATGCCTGGCGCCAGCACATCCATCGCCGCCACGGTTTTACCATCTTCATTAAGGCGCATATAAAAAGCCTTAATGTCTTTAGGATAGTTTTTCACCACAACCGGCGCCTGGAAGTGTTTTTCCGCCAGATAGCGTTCATGTTCGGAAGAGAGGTCGATACCCCACTCAACCGGGTTTTCAAACGTCTGACCGCTGGCCAGCAGAATATCGATAGCATCGGTGTAATCGACGCGGGCGAAATCTGCCGTGACGAATTTCTCCAGGCGGCTAACGGCTTCCTTATCAACGCGCTCGGCAAAGAACGCCATATCGTCCGCACGCTCGCTTAACACCGCTTTAAAGACATACTTCAGCATCGCTTCTGCCAGATCCGCTGCATCGTCGAGCGAAGCAAACGCAATTTCCGGCTCCAGCATCCAGAATTCCGCCAGGTGGCGACTGGTATTGGAGTTTTCGGCACGGAAGGTTGGGCCAAAGGTGTAGATTTTTGATAAGGCGCAGGCGTAGGTTTCGCCATTCAGCTGCCCGGAAACCGTCAGGAACGCTTCCTTACCGAAGAAATCTTCACTGAAATCAACTTTGCCCTGCGCATCACGCGGCAGGTTCTCTAAATCCAGCGTAGAGACACGGAACATTTCACCGGCACCTTCGGTATCGGATGCGGTGATCAGCGGCGTGGAAACCCAGAAGTAACCATTTTCATGGAAAAAGCGGTGCAGCGCCTGAGCCAGCGTATGGCGCACACGCGCAACGGCGCCAATGAGATTGGTACGCGGACGCAGGTGAGCAACTTCGCGCAGATACTCAATACTGTGACGTTTTGCCGCCATCGGATAGGTATCGGGATCTTCTACCCAGCCAACCACCTCAATAGCCGTCGCCTGAATCTCAAAACTCTGTCCCTGGCCCGGAGATTCAACTACGTTGCCCGTGACGATAACGGAACAACCGGTTGTTAAACGCAGCACTTCGCTCTGGTAATTAGGCAGAGAATTATTGACGACAGCCTGAACGGGATTAAAGCAGGAGCCGTCATACACGGCGACAAAGGAAATACCGGCTTTTGAATCTCTTCGGGTACGTACCCAACCGCGCACGGTGACTTCTTCGCCAACCGCAACCTGGCCGAGCAGTACGTCCGCTACAGGCACAACGCTCATAAAGTTCTCTCTTTATTAGTTCGAAAATAAACAGGTTAACCCCGAATTTAGGGTTAATCTATGTTACTTGCCGTCCGGCAGGACACAAGCAGAATTCACCGTCAGGCAACAGTTTTCTTTTTATTTCACGAATTAATGAATATTAGAGAAGAAAATAATCGCCAGCGCGCTGAAAAATCGCGCTGGCCATAAGCGTTAGCTGGCTTTTTTCACCAGGGGAAGATCGAAGGCTTTACGCAATGCGCGCACAAAGGCTTTATCCTGGCAGATAGTTTTGCCCGGGCTGTCGGAAAGTTTAGCCACCGGTTTGCCATTGCATTCCACCAGCTTGATCACAATATTAAGCGGCTTAACGCCGGGAATATCGCAGGTGAGGCGGGTGCCAATACCGAAAACAACATTGGTGCGCTGACCAAAGTGGCGATAGAGATCCACCGCTTTGGTGAAGTCGAGGTTATCGGAAAACACCAGCGTTTTGGTTTGCGGATCGATATTCAGCTTTTGATAATGCGCCAGCGCCTTTTCACCCCATTCCACCGGATCGCCTGAGTCATGACGCAGACCCTGATAGCGATGGGCAAAGCCGGGTCCAAAATCACGCAGAAAAGCATCCATGGTGATGCAATCGGTCAGGGCAATGCCGAGCCTGTCGTCATACTCATCCAGCCAGGCCTGTAACGCCGCGCGTTGACTGTTAGCTAATACCGGACTGATTTGCTGATGCGCCTGGAACCACTCGTGCGCCTGGGTACCTACCGGCGTAATCGCCAGCTGACGAGCAATATCATAATTGCTGGAGCCGATAAGCCACGGGAAATCGCGCTGCAGCGTACTGACAATAGCCAACTGCACATCGCGCGAGAAACGACGTCGGGTGCCGAAATCCATCAGGCGGAAGCGCGACATATCGATATTCTGCGTGAGCAGCTTAAAGCTGCTGATTTTTTCCAGCAGGCGATCCACGGCCATTTCCGGCGTCGCCTGCGGCGAACGATGACGATGAACCACTTCGCTAATCAGCGCCAGCAGCGGAACTTCCCACATAATCACTTCGCGCCACGGGCCGCTGATACGAATATCCAGCTTGCCCGCATGATTACGTACTTTTACCTGTTCCGGGTTATAGCGAAAGGTTTTCAACCAGTCCAGGTAATCCGTTTTAAAAAAGGGCAGGCCAGCAAGCCAGGCGTATTCATCATCAGAAAGCGCCAACTGGCTCATCAGCGCGATCTGAGCGCTAATTTCATCGGCATAGATACCTAACAGATCGTCGCCCCGGCAACGGAATTCTGCGGTAACGGTCACGTCGTGATAACGATGAAACACAGCCTGTTGCATATGAAGCTTGTAGGCATCGGTATCAAGCAGCGTGGTTAAAATCGGGGAAGCGTATCGTGTCATGGTGCGTTTCAGCATCCTCTCGCGCGGGGCGTTTCCGTAGGTGTATACAGGTCGCAAAGATAAAAAGTATAACCTGCCAGCAGATTAATAGAAGCCGATCACAGCATAAAACCCGGTGGGAGGTCGAGAGGAAACGTGCCATTGTAAACAGGATGTAGCATTAACTGCGAAAAGCTGGGTTTCAACATGGCAAGCCAGGCGCAACCGGAATAGACTTAGCGGGTTAAACCATTGTTGATACGAGAAGAGTTTATGACGCAAAAGCCGCAAGTAAAGTACCGCCATGACTACCAGGCTCCAGATTACACCATCACAGATATTGACCTGACCTTTAATCTGGACGCCAGCGTGACCCGTGTCACCGCTGTCAGCAGGGTTAAACGCCTTGGCGCGAATCAGGCCGAGCTGCGTCTGGACGGTGGCGAGTTAACGCTGGTCTCGCTGAGGGTTGATGATCAGCCGTGGGAGGCTTACCGCCTGGAAGAGGGCGCGTTGGTGCTCACTGGCCTGCCGGATAATTTCACGCTGCACATCGTCAACGATATTCACCCGGATAAAAACAGCGCGCTGGAGGGATTGTATCAATCTGGCGAGGCGCTTTGTACGCAGTGCGAGGCGGAAGGTTTCCGTCATATTACCTGGTATCTGGATCGTCCCGATGTGCTGGCGCGTTTCACCACGACGCTGATTGCCGATCGGGCGCGTTATCCGTTCCTGCTGTCAAACGGCAACCGCGTTGATGCCGGACAGATGGATGATGGACGCCACTGGATTAAGTGGCAGGATCCTTTCCCTAAACCCTGTTATCTGTTTGCGCTGGTTGCCGGCGATTTCGACGTGCTGCGCGATAGCTTTACTACCCGCTCTGGCCGCGATGTCGCACTGGAGATCTACGTGGATCGCGGTAACCTCGACCGTGCAGACTGGGCGATGACCTCGCTGAAAAACAGCATGAAATGGGACGAAGAGCGCTTTGGCCTGGAGTATGACCTTGACGTCTTTATGATCGTCGCGGTGGATTTCTTTAATATGGGCGCAATGGAGAATAAAGGTCTGAATATCTTTAACTCTAAATATGTGCTGGCAAAAGCGGAAACCGCAACCGACAAAGATTACCTTGGCATTGAAGCGGTGATCGGCCACGAATATTTCCATAACTGGACCGGTAACCGCGTCACCTGCCGTGACTGGTTCCAGCTCAGCCTGAAAGAGGGGTTGACGGTATTCCGTGACCAGGAGTTCAGCTCCGATCTCGGCTCGCGTGCGGTTAACCGCATTGATAACGTGCGCATTATGCGTGGCGCGCAGTTTGCTGAGGACGCCAGTCCGATGGCGCATCCGATTCGTCCCGAGCGGGTTATTGAAATGAACAATTTCTATACGCTTACGGTGTATGAAAAGGGTTCGGAAGTGATCCGCATGCTGCATACGCTGCTGGGCGAAGAGAATTTCCAGAAAGGGATGCAGCTCTATTTTGAGCGCCACGACGGCAGCGCTGCCACCTGTGACGACTTTGTACAGGCGATGGAGGATGCTTCCCACATCGATCTGACGCAGTTCCGCCGCTGGTACAGCCAGTCCGGTACGCCGGTGCTGAGCGTGCGTGACGATTATAATCCGGAGCTAGAGCAATATACGCTGCACGTTACGCAAACGACGCCGCCAACAGCCGATCAGCAGGAGAAGCTGCCGCTGCATATTCCGCTCGATATTGAGCTGTATGATGATCGGGGCGAGCCGATTCCGCTTCAGCACAACGGTGAGCCCGTTCATCATGTTCTGAACGTGACGGAAGAGTTCCAGACCTTTATTTTCGATAAGGTCTGGCACCAGCCGGTGCCTTCGCTGCTGCGTGAGTTCTCCGCGCCGGTTAAGCTGGATTACAACTGGAGCGATGCTCAGTTAACCTTTCTGATGCGCCATGCGCGTAACGATTTTTCGCGCTGGGACGCCGCGCAAAGCCTGCTGGCGACCTATATCAAGCTCAACGTGGCGCGTTTCCAGCAAGGGCAGGCGTTATCATTACCGCTGCACGTGGCTGATGCTTTCCGCGCGGTGCTGCTGGATGAACATAGCGATCCGGCGCTGATGGCGTTGATCCTCACCTTACCGAGCGAAAATGAAATTGCTGCCCTGTTCGATACTATCGATCCGGAAGCTAACGCTGCGGTGCGGGATGCGCTGATGCGTACGCTGGCCGTTGAACTGGCTGATGAGTGGCTGGCTGTCTATAACGCGTATCAAACGCCGGAGTATCGTGTCGAACATGCGGATATTGGCAAACGTGCGCTGAAAAATGTCTGCCTGAGCTATCTGGCGCTGGGCGACGCGACACTGGCAAACCGTCTGGTCCAGGCGCAGTATCAGCAGGCTAATAATATGACCGATGCGCTGGCGGCGCTTTCAGCGGCGGTTATGGCGCAGCTTGACTGTCGTAATGAGATGCTGAGCGCATGGGATGAGCGCTGGCATAAAGATGGCCTGGTAATGGATAAGTGGTTTACGCTGCAGGCCACCAGTCCGTCGCTGGATGTGCTAACGCGCGTGCGTGCGTTGCTGAATCATCGCTCCTTCAGCATGGGCAATCCAAACCGCGTGCGTTCTCTGATTGGCGCTTTCGCCTCGGCTAACCCGGCGGCTTTCCATGCCAGGGACGGAAGCGGCTATCGCTTCCTGGTAGAGATGCTGACCGATCTCAATAGGCGTAACCCTCAGGTGGCGGCGCGAATGATTGAGCCGCTGATTCGTCTGAAACGTTACGATGACGATCGTCAGCGTATGATGCGCGAAGCGCTGGAGCAACTGCGCGATCTGGACAATCTCTCTGGCGATCTCTATGAGAAAATCAGTAAGGCGTTAAGCGCGTAATCACCTTAAAGGGCGACGAACTCAGCGTGAGTTGAGCACTGGCAGAGCATAAAGATGTACAAAGCGCGGTTTAAGGCATCCTTACAAAAACGTTCCGCTGCCGGTCGCCCGGCACTTGAGTCAGGAAAACTTTTCAGGGCAGCCATAGCTGCCCTTTTTAATGCCTGCCGTCACCGTTGATGAGTTACCAGCAGAACGGTGAAGCTCTGCTGACATCAGAGTTTTCAGTCAGCGCCTGCAATGTATAGCCACTCCTTATAATCATTAGTTATCGATTAAAAAGTATTGAGAACGAATAGTTGCATCCTGACAGCGCGTGCGGCGGCTTTTAAATGATTTATCCGGCAATAAAAAGCTGTTTTTGCGCTAAGGCAGAACAGCGAGGGGAAAAGGCGTGCTAAAGGAGCGCTGGTTTAACAATTCTGGCTTTTTATGGTGGTTATACCGGATAATACCGCCCCGTTTGCCACCGGGAATTCAGGAGAGTCCATGTTTTACCCCCTCGCACGTAAAGCTTTGTTCCGTCTCGACGCTGAGCACGCCCATGAACTGACGCTACAGCAGCTACGCCGCATCGGCGGTACGCCGCTGGAAGGGCTGATTCGCCAGCGCTTGCCTGCACGTCCCGTTAAATGTATGGGGCTGACTTTCAAAAATGCGCTTGGCCTGGCAGCCGGGCTGGATAAAAACGGCGAGTGTATTAATGCGTTCGGCGCGATGGGCTTCGGTTTTGTTGAGGTGGGAACGGTCACGCCTCGTCCGCAGCCGGGTAACGACAAGCCGCGTCTGTTCCGCCTGATTGAAGCGGAAGGGATTATTAACCGCATGGGATTTAATAATCTGGGCGTGGATCAGCTGGTTGAAAACGTTAAGCGCGCCAACTTTAATGGCATAGTGGGCATTAATATCGGCAAAAATAAAGATACACCGGTAGAGCAGGGCAAAGATGATTATTTGGCCTGTATGGAAAAAGTCTACCCTCACGCCGGTTATATTGCCGTTAATATCTCCTCGCCGAATACGCCGGGTTTAAGAACCCTGCAATATGGTGAGGCGATGGACGACTTACTGATGGCAATAAAATCACAGCAGAAGATTCTGGAAAAGCGCCATCTGAAATATGTGCCGGTTGCGGTAAAAATTGCGCCCGATCTTTCGGAAGAGGAATTGGTGCAGATTGCCGATAGCCTGGTTCGTCATCAAATTGACGGCGTCATCGCCACAAATACCACGCTGGATCGTTCGCTGGTGAATGGATTGAAATATAGCGAAGAGGCGGGTGGTCTTAGTGGGCGTCCGGTGCAGCAGCGTAGCACCGAAGTGATTCGCCGTCTGGCGCAGGAGCTGCAGGACAAATTGCCGATTATTGGCGTAGGTGGTATCGACTCACTGATGGCAGCGCGTGAAAAAATAGCTGCCGGCGCAACGCTGGTACAAATTTATTCCGGCTTTATTTATAAAGGCCCGGATTTGGTAAAAGAGATTGTGACTCATCTCTGACCTTTTTTGAAGAATCTGGCCGGGGGCTTTTAATCTGTTCCCGGCTGGTTTATATTTTGTCTATTCCTTGTTCGTTTCAGGAAATATTATTCGCGGCAGGTTAATTCTTTTTTATGTTTTGAGCGCTGTCAGTTCAATTGATATCGCGCAATAAAGTAGCCTGTTTTTGCAACCCTCAACTGTAGTAAGGCAAACCATGAAGATAAAACCTGACGACAAATGGCGTTGGTTTTTCGATGCAGAGCAGGATCGTATGATGCTCGACCTGGCGGATGGTATGCTGTTTCGCTCCCGTTTTTCCCGCAAAATGTTGACGCCGGATGCCTTTAGCGAGGCGGTTTTTAATGTTGACGATGCGGCGCAGTTATTATCCTGGCAGGAGATCTGCCGCGAAACTTCGCTCAGCGAAGAGCAGTGTGATGAGCTGCTGCTGAATGCATTGGTCGCCTGGCGCTTTATGAAACCGCTGATGCCGAAAAGCTGGCATTTTCGCGTTTGCCAGCGTCAAACCTGGCAGCCCGGCGTTAGCGACCTGGTAACGGTCACGCTGGAGGAGAACGGCGAAGAGGCGAGGATGTTAGTTATCGAGGCGGGAGAGAACGCCGCGCTTTGCGTGCTGGCTCAGCCCGAACTGCAGATCGCGGGTAAAACCATGGTGCTGGGCGATGCGATTAAAATTATGCATGACCGCCTGCAACCGTGGCAGGCGGAACAGGCGCAGCGTTACGCATGGGCCGGCTAACTGACCCGGTGCCTTAAGCCAGCTCGATATCGCCGTCCGGAATACAGCTGCAGCTTAAAACGGTGCCGTCGTTACGCACCGCATCCTGCTTTAACGCTTTCACTTTGCCGGAAATCAGCTGCATTTTACAACTGCCGCACAGACCGGCGCGACAGGAGTAGGGAATGCGGTGACCCTGCATTTCCAGCTGTTCCAGTAGCAGCTGCTGATTGTTTCCGCTAAACCGGTTGCCGCGATAGTTAATGGTGACCTGTTGCTCCGCTTCCTGTTTTATCGCCAGCGTTTCCACAACCCGACCTGCGCCATAGCGGCGCGCCGGCTGCGTTGCGATCGTTTCCAGCGTATCGCCGACGCGTATTACGCCGCTATTGCAGGCCAGCAAATTCAGGCCAAAGTCGACATCGCCGCTGCCATCCTGTGCGCTGCGGAAGGCTTGCAGCGTTTTAAGCGGTTCGCCGTCAGGATGTTTTAGCCCGCGTTCAGGGCTGATGGTGGTAAAGATACAGCGGCTACAGGGCTTGGCGACCTCAAATTCCACCTCGCCGATACGTAAGCGCTGCCAGCTATCCTCTTCCCAGGCGCGCGCGCCGGTAACCACCAGATTCGGGCGAAACTGCTCCAGCCGAACGCTGGCCGGGCAACGCTGCTGCAGATCGTAGAGCGAGGCCTCGTTCATCAGCAAGAAAGGATAACCGTCGGCAAAGCCCAGCGGCACCTGTGGCTGGCGCTTAACCCGACGCGTCATTTCCGGACCGGTCCAGCGCAGTTGTACCGGGATGGGGAAAAAACCGCTCAGCCACGCATTGATCGGCTGCGGGGCGATACGGGCGGTAAAATGATTGCCCCAGACTTCGGTTTCAGCCTCCTGCGGCTGGAAGTCGGCAAAGCGCAGGGCGGCGCTGCTGTTATCGGGCGCCTGAAGCCACAGCCCGTCAGCAATGAGCGCCGGAGTAAACTGCACCAGCTGAGGATACTGGCGGGCAGTGATAAAAGTGCCATCCTGCGTCGTCAACATAAACAGGCGATCAAAAGCCAGCCCGCTCTCCTGAACCAGTGCATGCGAAAGCTGTAGCCCCCGCATCGATTTAACCGGATGAATAAACAGGCGTGACAGGACGATCATAAGGCTCTCCATGCTGTGCTGTTGCGGCGCCCGGCCACGACAACAGGAATCTGCGGCTAAAGGAAGCTAACTTTATGACATGCGGCGGTGATTAGCTATAATGCGCAGCAATTTTCCCAATACTGTAAGTGACGATATGAATTCTCTGTTTGCCAGTACGGCGCGTGGGCTCGAAGAGCTATTAAAGAGTGAACTGGAAACGCTGGGGGCGCAGAACCTGCAGGTTGTCCAGGGCGGCGTACATTTTCAGGGAGACGATCGTTTGATGTACCGCAGTCTGCTGTGGAGCCGGCTGGCATCGCGTATTCTGCTGCCGCTCAGCGAATGCGCGGTATACAGCGATCTCGATCTCTACCTCGGCGCGCAGGCGATTGACTGGACCAACCTGATTGACGGAACCTTTGCCGTGCATTTCAGCGGCACCAACGAAGCGATTCGTAACAGCCAGTTTGGCGCATTGAAAGTAAAGGATGCGATTGTCGATAGCTTCACCCGTAAAAATCTTCCGCGCCCGGATGTCGATCGCGAGCAGCCGGATGTGCGGATTAATGTCTGGCTGAATAAAGATACCGCCAACATTGCGCTTGATCTCAGCGGCGAAGGCATGCATCAGCGCGGCTACCGCCAGCAAACCGGCCTCGCGCCGATGAAAGAAAACCTGGCGGCGGCCACGGTGCTGCGTTCCGGCTGGCAGCCAGGCGCGCCGCTGCTCGATCCAATGTGCGGCTCCGGCACGCTGCTGATCGAGGCGGCGCTGATCGCCAGCGATCGCGCGCCGGGCCTGAATCGCCGCCACTGGGGTTTTCACGGCTGGAAAGCGCATCAGCCTGAGCTGTGGCGCGAGCTGATTGACGAAGCGCAAACCCGCGCCCGTCAGGGAATTGCGCAAACCACGTCGCGCTTCTTTGGTTACGATAACGATGAGCGTGTACTGGAGCGCGCGCGCGGCAACGCCCGTCGTGCTGGCGTGGCCGATCTCTTCACTTTTGCCGTACAGGATGTTGCGCAGCTCAGCAATCCGCTGCCGCAGGGGCCAGCCGGTACCGTTATCAGCAACCCGCCGTATGGTGAACGTCTGGAAAGCGAGCCGGCGCTGATCGCTCTGCACAGCCTGCTGGGACGCGTAATGAAAAGCCAGTTTGGCGGCTGGAATCTCTCGCTGTTTAGCGCCTCGCCCGACCTGCTGAGCTGTTTACAGCTACGCGCCGATCGCCAGTTCAAAGCGAAAAACGGTCCGCTGGACTGCGTACAGAAAAATTATCAGCTGGCGGTCATCAGCGGTGATGGCGTTCCGGCTCAGATGGCGGAAGATTACGCCAACCGCCTGCGCAAAAACATGAAGAAACTGGATAAATGGGCGCGTCAGGAGGGCATTGAGTGCTATCGCCTGTATGACGCCGATTTGCCGGAATATAACGTGGCCGTGGATCGCTATGCCGACTGGGTGGTGATCCAGGAGTATGCGCCGCCGAAAACCATTGATGCCATGAAGGCGCGCCAGCGTCTGTTTGATGTGATTAGCGCCACGCTGACGGTGCTGGAGCTGCCGGCGAACCGTTTGGTGCTGAAAACCCGTGAAAAGCAGAAAGGCAAAAGCCAGTATCAGAAGCTGGGTGAAAAAGGCGAATATTTTGAAGTGCGCGAGTTTAACGCCCGCTTCCTGGTGAACCTCACCGACTATCTTGATACCGGCCTGTTTATCGATCACCGTCTTGCCCGTCGTATGCTGGGGCAAATGAGCAAAGGCAAAGATTTCCTCAACCTGTTTGCCTATACCGGCAGCGCCAGCGTCCATGCCGGACTTGGCGGCGCACGTTCCACCACGACCGTGGATATGTCCCGTACCTATCTGGAGTGGGCGGAACGTAATATGCGTCTGAATGGTCTGAGCGGCCGTCAGCACCGGCTGATGCAGGCGGATTGCCTGAGCTGGCTGCGTGAGAGCAACGAACAGTTTGATCTGATCTTTATCGATCCGCCGACCTTCTCCAACTCCAAACGCATGGAAGAGAGTTTTGACGTTCAGCGCGATCATTTGCAGCTGATGCGCGATCTCAAACGCCTGCTGCGCGCGGGCGGCACCATAATGTTCTCGAACAACAAACGCGGTTTTAAAATGGATCATCCGGGGCTGGCCACGCTCGGCCTGCATGCACAGGAGATCACCGCGAAAACACAGTCGCAGGATTTTGCCCGCAACCGTCATATTCACAACTGCTGGCTGATTACGCACGCCGGTAAGGAATAAGCTGTATGTCACTGATTAGTATTCACAATGCCTACCTTTCGTTCAGCGATGCGCCGTTGCTGAATTATGCCGAGCTGCATATCGAAGAGAACGAACGCGTCTGTCTGGTCGGGCGCAACGGCGCCGGTAAATCCACGCTGATGAAAATCATTAACGGCGAGCAACCGCTGGATGATGGTCGGATTATTTACGAGCAGGATCTGGTGGTGGCGCGTCTGCAACAGGATCCGCCGCGCAATATCGCCGGCACGGTATATGATTTTGTGGCTGAAGGCGTGGCCGAGCAGGCTGAGCATCTGAAAGCCTATCACGCGATTTCGCATGTGGTGATGGAAGATCCGAGCGAGAAAAACCTAAATGAGATGGCACGCCTGCAGTCGCTGCTGGATCACCATAATCTGTGGCAGCTGGAATCGCGCATTAACGATGTGCTGCAACAGATTGGCCTGGAGCCGGAGGTTGAGCTGTCGTCGCTTTCCGGCGGCTGGCTGCGTAAAGCTGCGCTGGGACGTGCGCTGGTGAGTAATCCGCGCGTGTTGATGCTGGATGAGCCAACCAACCACCTGGATATTGAAACCATTGACTGGCTGGAAAATTTCCTGAAAACCTTCCAGGGCAGCATCGTCTTTATTTCGCATGACCGTTCTTTTATCCGCAATATGGCAACGCGTATTGTCGATCTCGATCGCGGCAAACTGGTCTCCTGGCCAGGCGACTATGACAAATATCTGGAAGGGAAAGAGGAAGCGCTGCGCGTTGAAGAGATGCAAAACGCTGAATTTGACCGCAAGCTGGCACAGGAAGAAGTCTGGATCCGCCAGGGTATCAAAGCGCGTCGTACCCGTAACGAAGGTCGCGTTCGCGCTCTGAAAGCGCTGCGTCGCGAGCGTTCAGAACGTCGTGAGGTGATGGGCAAAGCGCAGATGCAGGTTGAAGAAGCGTCGCGCTCCGGCAAAATCGTCTTTGAACTGGAAAACGTCAATTACAGCATTGGCGACCGCACGCTGGTCAGAGACTTTAGCGCGCAGGTGCAGCGTGGCGATAAGATTGCGCTGATTGGTCCTAACGGCTGCGGTAAAACCACGTTACTGAAGCTGATGCTGGGACAGCTCAAGGCGGACAGCGGTCGCGTGCACGGCGGCAGCAAACTGGAAGTGGCCTATTTCGATCAGCACCGTGCCATCCTGGATCCGGATCGCACCGTGATGGATAACCTTGCGGAAGGCAAGCAGGAAGTGATGGTAAACGGTAAGCCGCGTCATGTTCTGGGCTACCTGCAGGAGTTCCTGTTCCATCCGAAGCGGGCGATGACGCCGGTCAGGGCGCTTTCCGGCGGAGAGCGTAACCGCCTGCTGCTGGCGCGTCTGTTCCTGAAGCCCAGCAACCTGTTGATTCTCGATGAGCCAACTAACGACCTGGATGTTGAAACGCTGGAGCTGCTGGAGGAGCTGATTGATGGCTATCAGGGCACCGTGCTGCTGGTCAGCCACGATCGTCAGTTTGTAGATAATACCGTTACCGAATGCTGGATCTTTGAAGGCAATGGCGATATCGGCACCTTTGTCGGCGGCTATCATGATGCGCAACAGCAGCGCGCCGCTTCACGTCAGAGTCGCGCTGCGCCGGTGAAAACCGTGGCGGCAGCAGAGAAGCCAGTAAAAAACCAGACGGTTAAAAACGAAGTAAAAGCGTCCGGCACTAAATTAAGCTATAAGCTGCAGCGTGAACTGGATCAGCTGCCGCAACAGCTGGAAGCGCTGGAAAAGCAGATAGAGCAGCTGCAACTGCAGATGGCGGATGCTAACTTTTTCACCCAGCCGCATGAGAAAACGCAGCCGGTGGTGACAGCGCTGGCAGAAGCGGAACAGCAGCTGGAAACCGCGTTTGAACGCTGGGAATATCTTGAATCGCTGAAAAACGGCGGCTGAAACCGGGAGTAGGGTATGTGTTCAGCTGAACACCCGCAACACTGGATGCTTTGTCCACAGTGTGACCTGATGACGCAGTTGCCATCGGTTGCCATTGGTCAGAAAGCCAGCTGTCCACGCTGTCATACTACGCTAACCGCTAACTGGAGCGAGCCGCGCAAGCGGCCCTCCGGCTATGCGCTGGCTGCGCTGTTTATGTTGCTGCTGGCAAACCTGTTTCCTTTCGTCAATATGCACGTGTCGGGCCTGAGCAGTGAAATCACCCTGATGGAAATTCCACAGGTCATGGTCTCAGAGCACTACGCCAGTCTCGCCACGCTGTTTATGCTGTTTGTTCAGGCGGTGCCGGCCTTTTGCATGGTTGCGATCCTGCTGCTGGTGAATCGGCTACCGTTGCCGCAGCGTCTGCAAATTGCTACCGCCCGCATTCTGTTTCAGCTCAGAAGCTGGGGGATGGCGGAAATCTTCCTCGCAGGCGTGCTGGTTAGCTTTGTTAAGCTGATGGCTTACGGCGATATTGGTATCGGCAGCAGCTTTTTACCCTGGTGTTTATTCTGTCTGCTGCAGCTGCGTGCCTTTCAGTGTGTCGATCGGCGCTGGCTGTGGCGTCAGATAGCGCCTGAACCGCCGCTGCCAGCTGCGCCGCAGGCGGGCATCAGCGGTCTGAAACAGGGGCTGCGATCCTGTCCGTGCTGTACAGCGGTACTGCCGGCCGATCGTTATCTCTGTCCACGCTGCGGCACAACAGGCCATGCGCGTCGGCGGCACAGTCTGCAATGGACGCTGGCGCTGCTGTTCACCTCTATTATGATCTACATCCCCGCCAATATCCTGCCGATTATGGTCACCGAAGCGCTCGGCGACAGGATGAACTCCAATATTATGGGCGGGGTGATCCTGCTCTGGAGCGATGGCTCTTATCCGGTGGCGCTGGTGATTTTTATCGCCAGTATTATGGTGCCGTCGTTGAAAATGTTGGCGATTGGCTGGCTGTGCTGGGATGCGCGGGGGCATGGCAGGCGAGACAGCGAAAAAATGCACCTGATTTATGAGGTGGTGGAGTTTGTGGGACGTTGGTCAATGATCGACGTTTTTGTGATTGCGGTACTTTCCGCGCTGGTGCGTATCGGACAGTTAATGAATATCTATCCTGCGCCAGGCGCACTCTTGTTTGCGGCGGTGGTCATTCTGACCATGTTTGCCGCCATGACGTTTGATCCGCGTCTGACGTGGGATCGTGAACCAGAAAATAATCTGAAGGAGCCGAGCCTTGACGGAAAATAATCACGGCGTTGCGAAGGTCGATCAGATCAAGCGCTGGTCACCGGTGTGGATCATTCCTCTTGTTACCGTGCTGATTGGCGCCTGGATCCTGTTTTATCATTTCAGCCATCAGGGACCAGAAGTGACGCTGATTACCACCAATGCCGAAGGCATCGTAGGCGGTAAAACGGCCATTAAAAGCCGCAGCGTTGATGTGGGCGTGGTGGAGAGCGCGGTATTAACTGACGATTTGCATCATGTAGAAATCAAAGCCCGCCTTAACGCGGGAATGGAGAAGCTGCTGCATGGTGACAGCGCCTTCTGGGTAGTGAAGCCGCAGGTAGGACGCGAAGGCATCACCGGGCTGGGCACGTTATTATCTGGCGCTTATATTGAACTGCAGCCCGGTAGCAAAGGTGAAAAGCCAGAACAATATAAACTGCTGGATTCGCCGCCGCTGGCGCCGCCAGATGCGAAAGGTATCCGTATTGTGCTCGACAGCACCAAGGCGGGCCAGCTCACTCCTGGCGATCCGGTCCTGTTCCGCGGCTATCGCGTGGGTTCAGTGGAAACCAGCAGCTTTGATGCGGATAAACGCGCAATGCAGTATCAGCTGTTTGTCGCCGCGCCCTACGATCGCCTGGTTACCTCAAATGTGCGTTTCTGGAAAGACAGCGGCATCGCCGTAGAGATGTCCGCCTCCGGCATGCGTGTGGAGATGGGCTCATTAACCACGCTGTTCAGCGGCGGCGTCAGTTTTGACGTGCCTGACGGCTGGGAGCTGGGTGTACCGGCAGAAAACAAAGCGGAATACCATCTGTATGACGATCAGCGCAGCATCCAGGACTCGCTGTATACCACGCATCTGGATTTCCTGATGTTCTTTAGCGATTCGATTCGTGGGCTGCAGCCAGGTGCGCCGGTAGAGTTCCGCGGCATCCGTCTGGGAACAGTGGCGCAGGTGCCTTATACCGTTCCGGGCTGGAATCAGTCGCTGAATACGGATTACCGTATTCCGGTTCTGGTGCGTATTGAACCCGATCGCTTTGTTAACCGCCTGGGCGGTGACTTTGATATTCGCCAGCATCTGCGTGACGGCAAAAAACGTGGCCTGCGTGCTTCGTTGAAAACCGGCAACCTGCTTTCCGGCTCGTTGTATATCGATCTCGATTTCTATGACAACGCGCCGCAGTATAAAGGCCCGGAAAAAGTTGCCGGACTGGAGATCATTCCCACCGTTAGCGGCGGTCTGAGCCAGATTCAGCAGAAGCTTATGGATGCGCTGGATAAGATTAATAATCTGCCGCTGAATCCTATGATTAATCAGGCCACCGGCACGCTGAAAGAGAGCCAGCGTACCCTGCGCGAGCTGCAAAAGACGCTGGACAACGTGAATAAAATCACCGCCAGCCCGTCGATGCAGCAGCTGTCGCAGGATATGCAGCAAACGCTGCGCGAGCTGAACCGCAGTATGAAAGGTTTGCAGCCCGGCTCTCCGGCCTACAACAAGCTGGTTGGCGATATGCAACGACTGGATCAGGTGCTGCGTGAGCTGCAGCCGGTGCTGAAAACGCTCAATCAAAAGAGCAATGCGCTGGTATTTGAAGCTAAACCGGGCGAAGACCCACAGCCGAAGAGGGCGAAACAATGATGAAATGGATGCCATTGCTGGTGCTGGCGCTGAGCGCCTGCAGCAGTAACACGCAAACCACCCTGTATCAGCTGCCGGCGGGAACGTCGGTGGTTGCGCCGGTTAGCCAGAGCGCGTTGATGGTAAATAATGCGTTGCCGATCTGGATCGAGCGCGTTTCGGTGCCTGATTATCTGGCAGGCAATGGCGTGGTTTATCAGACCAGCGACGTTAAATATGTTGTCGCCACCAGCAATCTGTGGGCCAGTCCGCTCGATCAGCAACTACAGCAAACGCTGGTAACCAACCTGAGTAATGCATTGCCGGGCAGGCTGATCTCCACCACGCCGCTGGGTGAGCAGCACGATACGTTGAACGTTAATGTTACTGGCTTCCATGGGCGTTATGATGGCCAGGCGATCATTAGCGGCAGCTGGACGCTGGAGCATAACGGGCAAATCACGCGTCAGAACTTTAATCTGACGCTGCCGCAGCAGGAAGATGGCTATGATGCGCTGGTCAGAACCCTGGCGCAGGGATGGCAACAGCAAGCGCAGCGTATGGCGACAGCGTTTAGTGCCATAAGAAGTAATTAATTTTTCTTAACAGGGAATTCCGGTTCGGCAGCGCATAGCGCGTTCGCTGGCCGGGATTTTTTATTGCAGATCATTCCGTTATCCCATTCGCAGATTTTCACCGCAGAAAAACCTTTAAAAATAGCCTGCCTGTATGACAATGGCGTGAAATTTGCGCATTGATCTTTTTCAGCGATAGGGGTAGAAAAGAAAAGTGGTTGCGCACTTTGTGACCATTGTTTTCTTTCCACCAGTTCCACCATACCTGAATGAGGGAAATGAGGCATGAAGAGACAGAAACGAGACCGCCTGGAACGAGCACATTCACGAGGCTATCAGGCTGGCATCACCGGGCGTTCAAAAGAAATGTGTCCTTATCAAATGATTGAGGCTCGGTCTCACTGGTTGGGAGGTTGGCGAAAAGCCATGGAGGACAGGGCAGTTAGCGTAAGTGCCGCGATGGTCTGACGGCCTGTCATAAAAAGGATAACCTCCGCATTTGCGGAGGTTTTTAATTCACTGCATCAAAAAGCATTGGTATCTTTAAACAGACCCACTTTCAGATCGCTGGCGGTATAGATAACGTTACCGTCAACCAGCACTTCGCCATCGGCCACGCCCATCACCAGTTTACGGTTGATAACGCGCTTGAAGTGAATACGATAGGTCACTTTTTTCGCCGTAGGCAGAACCTGACCGGTAAATTTCACTTCGCCTACGCCCAGCGCACGGCCTTTGCCTTCTGCACCCAGCCAGCCGAGATAGAAACCAACCAGCTGCCACATCGCATCCAGGCCCAGACAGCCCGGCATCACCGGATCGCCAATAAAGTGACAGGCGAAGAACCAGAGATCAGGATTAATATCCAGCTCGGCTTCAACATAACCTTTGTTGTAGTTGCCGCCTTCTTCGCTCATTTTGACCACGCGGTCCATCATCAGCATATTGCCAGACGGCAGCGGCGGGCCTTCAGCACCGAACAGCTCGCCGCGACCAGAGGCAATCAGGTCTTCTTTTGTATAGGATTCGCGTTTATCTACCATGTTTCAATAAGCCTTTTTTTAGTGAATCACGAACATTAGCTAACAGGTGTAAGCTGAACAACTCCGATCAGCTGTGGTTAAACCAGTTTAGCCAACGTAGAGGCCAGGGACGCTGGCGCGCCTCCTGCTGATTAAATTCTGTGATGCGCGCCTGGATAGTTTGCAACAGGCAGGGAGCATCATCTTTTTTCCACGGAACGCCGGTGAGTAACGGCAGCGCTTCATCCACCTCACTGACGGCCCAGATATGAAACTCTCCGGCCTGTACCGCATCAACAATTTGCTGTTGCAGGCAGAGATGTCGCACATTGGCAGCAGGGATAATCACGCCCTGCTGACCGGTTAAGCCTCGCTGCTGGCAGATCTCGAAAAAGCCTTCGATTTTTTCATTCAGGCCGCCTACCGGCTGCACATGACCGAACTGATCCACCGAGCCGGTTACCGCAATTTGCTGATTAATAGGCTCCCCGGCCAGCGCGCTGACCAGCGCGCACAGTTCGGCAAGAGAGGCGCTGTCGCCGTCTACTTCCGAATAGGACTGCTCAAATACCAGCGAAGCGGAGAAGGGCAGTTGCTGATCCAGCTCCAGTTCTGCAATCAAAAACGCCTGCATAATCATCATGCCTTTAGCATGAATGTTGCCGCCCAGCTCAGCCTTGCGCTCAACGTCAGTAAACTCGCCATCGCCCACGTGTACCACGCAGCTGATACGCGAAGGCTCGCCGAACGCGCGCGGATGTCCGGGAAACTCAATGACCGACAGGCCGTTGATTTGCCCTACCACGGCGCCTTCTGTTTCAATAAGAACCTGATCAAGAAGAATCTCATCACGCATACGATCGGGCAGGAAACTTTCGCGCCACAGGCGCGCGTCCAGAGCGGCCTGAAGCGCGGCGGCATCCAGCTGCTCACCATATAAGGCAGCATCGCGCAGCTGGCGACCAAGCCAGGCCGGGCAGAGCGGAAGTGTTTCGCGGTCGCCGCTATAGCGCACGGCCTCCTGCAGCAGGGCTGGCCAGAAGTCAGCGGCAATTGGCGGTAAGCCCGCCTGCCGCGCCAGCGCGGTTACCCAGCGACACCATAACGCCATATCTTCTTCTTCGTCGAGCTGCAGGCTCTCTTCATATTCGCTGTAGATTGCCAGCGCCGCCAACTCAGGCTCCATCTCCTGAAAGTCAGCCAGGGCGTCACGATCGCCGCACAGCACCAGTTTTAACTGCAACGGCATTGAGGGGATGGTCACCGGCAGCGGGCGCGATTCATCAGGCGATAGCCAGTCGAAACGCTGCTGGGCAATGGTCTGTTTCAGCCGCAGCCACAGCAGCGGTTGGGCCAGCAGAGCGCGCAACGAAAGCATTAAGATGCCGCCGTTAGCCCGATGGATCAGACCCGGCTGCAGGCTGATGCGTTGGGAAAAAATACGTACGCAGCCAAACAGCTGCTCAGACTCGATCCAGTCGGCGAAATGTACGCCGCCGCGACTGGCGAAGGGATCATCTGCTGATTTGGCAGGCTGCCAGGTTATCTGTTCGTCATTAATCAGATAGTTACCGCCGTAAAGCGCTTCCGTCTGGCTACTGTTATGCTGTAATGTCTGCGCCAGCAATGACAGATTCTCACTGTTTTCCGCACAGCGTATCAGCATCAGTGAAAAAGGCGCGCTGCTGTTCTGCAGCAGGCTGGCTGCATCAAACAGACGAGGCTGAACGTCGGGGAGAATATCGCCGACATTATCGCTAAAGACGCGGGAAAAAAGAGGCTGGAAGCTTTCGGCATCAGGCTGTAGCGCCTGCCATGCAAGTCGGTTGCTGGTCAAAGTAATCGTATTTGTCTGAATAAATGAAAAGCGCGATTATACAGCTTTTCAGGCTGTTACGCACGGCAGAGATTAGACTGATTCTCAGCAGAGTGCGGAGTCGCCGCTGCGCCTTTCTCTGCCGCAAGTCGTAAAAAAGCTGTTATTCTTAGTTTGTTACCTGCTCATGATGAGATTCCGATGAAATATCAGCAGCTGGAAAATCTTGAAAGCGGATGGAAATGGAAATACCTGGTAAAAAAATACCAGGAAGGGGAGCCGATCACCCGTTACATTGAAATCAGCGCCGCACAGGAAGCCGTCAGGGCTTTGCTGGCCATGGAAAACCATCCGGTAGAGGTGTTGAAATGGATTGAGCAACATATTAATCCGGCGCTGGAAAACCGTATGAAGCAGACGATTCGTGCGCGCCGTAAACGTCACTTTAATGCCGAGCATCAGCACACGCGTAAGAAATCGATCGATTTAGAATATCTGGTGTGGCAACGGCTGGCGGGGCTGGCGCAGCGTCGCAACAGCACCTTATCGGATACTATCGTACAGTTGATTGAGGATGCTGAGCGAAAAGAAAAATATGCCAGCCAGATGTCGACGCTACGTCAGGATCTGCAGGCTATTTTAGGCAAGGACGATGTGAATTAATGCGGGAAAAGGAAAAATAAGCGTTTTTCGTATTAAGCAGCCAATAAAAAACCCCGCCGGAGCGGGGTTTTTCTTAACGTATTACTTAAGCCTGCGGCTGGGTAACAACGTCTTTCAAACCTTTAACTTCGATTTCTACGCGACGATCCGGACCCAGGCAGTCGATCAGGGCGTTACGGCCTTTCACGCTGTCACAGGTGTTGCCGGTAACCGGGTTAGATTCACCCATGCCACGTGCAGAGATCTTGTCAGACGGGATACCTTTAGATACCAGGTAGTCAACTACAGACTGAGCGCGTTTTTCAGACAGCTTCTGGTTGTACTGCTCAGAACCGATACGGTCAGTGTAGCCCAGAACAACAACAGAACCGTCTTTCGGATCCATTGAGCTCAGCTGAGAGTACAGCTGATCCAGCGCCTGCTGGCCTTCACCTTTCAGGGTTGCTTTGTTGAAGGTGAACAGCACGTCTGATTTCAGCGTGAAGTGTTTGGTTTCAACAACCGGAGCCGGAGCAGGAGTCGGCGCTACAACCGGAGCTGCTGCATCGTCCTGACCGAAACGGTAAGACAGACCTAAGCTCAGCATGGCGTTGTCAGGACGAGTACCAACGGTACCTGCGTCACCGATGTTGTTAACCCACTGGTAGTCCAGACGGGTAGCCCAGTTTTTGTTCAGTGCGTATTCAACACCAACGGCTGCCAGCGGAGAAACGCCGGTGTCGTGGTCGTTACGGCTGATGTTGGTACCCACAACGTGCTGAGTAGAATCAGCGCGCCATACCATACCACCCAGACGGGTATAAACGTCCAGGTCATCCATGATCGGGTAGCTCAGTTTCGCTGCCAGCTGGATGCCCTGTGCTTTAAATGCGCCGTTAACTACGTTGCCTTTGTTAGGCATGCGGCCAAGCCAGTCATAACCCAGTTCGAAGCCCAGGTACGGGTTAGCCTGATAACCAACGAATGCACCAGCGCCCAGCTGGCTTTCGTGAGTCGGGCCATCGTTGTTCACGTAGTTGTTACCGTAGTAACCAGTATCGTGATACTGAGACCAGCCCAGTTTGGCACCGGTATACCAGGTGTCATCTTTCGGTGCGGCCTGCGCTACGGTAGCGAAGCCAGCCAGTGCCACTGCAATTGCGATAGCTGTCTTTTTCATTTTTTGCGCCTCGTTATCATCCAAATAGGCAAGGAGCTTAAATTAAGCTCTTGGTTGTAATCCTTCGCCGGGTCCTTTTGCTCGATTATTACTCTACCGGAAAACGGAGGTTATTGAGCACCCTGGCGAGATAAAGTCTACAACGTGGCGAGAAACTTACAAGTAAGATGTGAAGGCGCTCGGCAAAAAAAGGGCGTTTCAGACATAAATTTTAACAATAGTCACCCGTTTTAACGAGCTAAAAAAGGTTATTTAGCGCGGCAAAAGCGAGGCTTAGCCGCGTGAGAGTAGAATCAGCGGGTTATCAAAAGAAAGTGAGAATTTTTAGCTGAGATTTATCTTATATTTACTTAATGATACAAAGTTGAGTGAATTTTCAGCCGATTTTTTTGTCCGCTGGGACAAGTAGCGCCAGTTCGGGGTCGCATTATGAGTCCAAGAGCCTGCCCTGCGGAGGCTGCTTCTTCAAGCCGACGACGATCGTTTTCGCTTATATCATTAGCAAACCAGCCCAAAACCACACTGTAATTCCCTGTTTGCAGCGCTTTTATCATCGCCTCAACCGTACTGAACGCTTGATGATAAGGGAGCTGCATCATCTTATTCAGCGGCAGGCCCGAAGCCTTAAGCCACTGCCGGCTGATCTTTTGCGGCGGCGTTAGCCAGAGCTGCCAGCGCGACTGCGTACCTAACTGCTGTAATAGCGGCAGGAGTAACAGCTGCGTTAGCCCTGGCTGAGCTTCGCTATAGCTTAGCTCGCTGATCCAACCGGTTGTTAAGACCGGCGATACGGCAACGCGAGAATGGCCAGGCAAAGCAGAACGAGCAACAGAAGACTTCAGTAAATGAGTACGCATGATTATCAGCTCATGTGGTTACTGTATGGATATACAGTAATGCGCTGAGCGCTTAAGATCAACCTCATTTTTTTGAAAACGTCTCGCACTTTTCACATGCAAATGAATGCAAGTTCATTTAACAATTGAACCATTAATTAGAATTGCCTATGTTTTAGCTGATGGAAAACAGTAGGTTAGTTTAGGTTTCTTAAGGAAAAGGAGCAGCATATGGATTCTTACCAACGGATAATTCAATCAAAACAGCAGCTGGCGGCATTAGGCAATATTACCGTGCGCTCGCAATTCGGCGGCTATAGCCTGGCCGTGGAAAAAGTGGTGTTCGCCTTGATTACCGATGGCGAACTCTATCTGCGAGCCAGCGAAACGCTAACGCGCTATCTCCGTACGCAATCGTTAACGCCGCTGGTTATCGATAAACGCGGCATCGCGGTAGAATTACGTTATTACCATATTGATGAAGCGTTATGGAACAACCGGCCGTTGTTGATCAGACTGTCAAAATCGGCGCTGGCGCTGGCGCAGCAGCAAAAAAGTGCGCGCCAAAATAATGTACGCCTTAAAGATCTGCCTAATCTGGGCATTCGCATGGAAATGCTGTTGCGCGAGATCGGCATTAACAGCGTATATGCACTGCGCGAGGCGGGAGCAAAGCGGTGCTGGCTACGCTTAAGGATGCGTAACCAGCACCTGGGGCTGAACTGTTTAATGGCTCTGCAGGGCGCGATTTCTGGTCATCATCAGGCGGCCCTGCCTGCAGAGATAAAAGAAGAGCTGCGCAACTGGTTTAATTGCGCCGTGCATGTGGAAAAAGCACGACAAAACTAACCGGCTGAAGGGGAGGCCAGCTGCTTTTTCAGGCGAGCAATTTCGGGCAACAGCGCAATCAACAAACCGATTTGTTGTAATACCAGCTGCGCCTGTGAATCAGCCTCGCTGTCAAACCCCCCAATACGGGTAGCAAGCTCACCCATCATCCGCTGCGCTTGCTGCTCGCTGACGATATCTATCTGTAATACATCATCAACATAGCAGACGGCATCATCCAGTAGCGCCAGCAGCTCTGGCTGCGTTATTTTTTCACGATGCGCGCCTAATGCGGAGATGTAGCTTAAAAAAGAGTGATTCAGACAGAGCAGACGAAATGCCGCTTCACGCAGCTGCGGATCCGGGCGCATTTCGGTTGAAAGGTTGGAAACCACCGAGGCCAGCTCGGCATCACCGTTATGCGCGTCGCGGCGCGCAATACGGTAGGCCAGGCGGTTATCTTTCCCCTGGTGATACTGTTCCAGAATTGCATCCAGATATCGGCAGTTAGCCGTTAAGGTTTTTTCCGCCACCGCCGGCAGGCGTCGGAAACGCCAGTCTGGCCAGATAAAACTGACCGCCAGCCAGGCGATGCCACATCCCAACAGCGTGTCGACAATACGGGGAATGGCTACATCAAAGCCTTCGCCCAGCAAATTAAAGCAGAGCAGCACCAGCAGCGTAATAAACATAGTAGCATGCGCATACTGTACCTGGCGGAAAGCAAAAAACAGCACGCCTGACAGCACAATCAGCAGCAACTGCCCATCCACAGAAGGCACCAGCCATAGAACCGGCAAACCAATAGCGATGCCGGTTAAGGTGCCAATAATGCGCAGCGCCAGGCGGCGGCGCGTTGCGTTATAGCCGGGCTGACAGACAAACAGGCTGGTCAACAGGATCCAGTAACCACGCTCCAGACCGGTCAGCTGAATAAAGGCGTAGCCAACGCACAGCACCAGCGACATCCGCACGGCATGACGAAAAAGCGGTGATTCTGGCGTTAAATGACGGCTAATGCGCAGACGAATATCGCTCCAGCCGGTTAATCCCTCGCTGGAGAGGTGCGTATCGCTGCCGTCCCGATGCGCCTGTTCCAGCGCCTGTTCTGACTCTATCGTCGCAAGTTGGGCATCAATTGCTTTTAAATTACGCAGTAAATATCGCAGCGCTTTTTGGCGCTTTTTATCTTCCGTTGTATCAGGCAGCCGATCCAGCGCCGCCTGCAGATGATTAAAAGCGCGCTCAAAACGCATATCATGCTGATAGCTGCGCTGCAGCAGGATCGCCTCGGAAAGCTGGCGACAGGCGCGCGCCTGCATGGTCAACAGACGCTGAAAACGAAACAGGATTTCGCTGTAGCGCCACTCCTGACGCAGGGCATGATATTGCACATGAGAAGAGCTGGCGCGTTCATGAATATCCTGCACGACAAAATAGTAATGTAATGTTCGCCGCGTACCGCGTTGCCCGCGATCGCCGCGTAGCCGACTCTGAATCGAGGTTTTCGTCTCATTAAGCACGGCCACCAGCTTGCTGTTAGCCATCGCAACTTCAACCAGCCCGCCGTCGTCGTTTTCTTCCGTATCGGGATCAAACAGGCTGGCCTTGGCGTCCAGGTAATTAGCCAGCATGCTGTAGCTGCGCGCCATGTTCTCCTGTAACGGACGAATAGGAAACAGCAGGTGCCCTGTCAGCGTTAGCAGGTTATACCAGACAGCACCCAGCAACAGCAGGATCGGCTGGAGATACCACTGCGAAAAGAGACCCGCGCCAAGCATGGTGTAAATAGCAATCAGCAGCGCGCCAAAGGCGATAGTGGCATAGCGCTGGCCAAGCGCACCCAGCAAAATAAAACCCCAGGTAGAAATCGCAAGGCCGAGAATAAATAGCCAGGGCCAGGGGAAAAGTAACTCTACCGAAACCGAAGCGATGCAAAAACAGAGCAGCGTGATAAACAGATTGCGCAATCGGCCAGTAAAGCGGTCATCAAGATCGGCCAGCGCGGCGGCAACCACGCCCAGCGTAAGCGGTAATGTCCAGACAACCTGCTGGATCCACCAGGGAAAGGCAGCCGCGCCCGCCAGCGCCAGAAAAATGCGGGTCAGATAAAGTCCGGTACTGTTCGCCGTATAACGACGCAAACCCGCAGTTAACGCAATCATGACATGGCGACCTTACTGATAGCGACGACGCGCATTAGCTTCACGTGCCGCACGCGCTTCTTCAGTGGAGACAACGCGGCGACCAACCGGCCATAGCGCAATCGCCGCCAGCTTAAAGTTGGCGATACCTACCGGAATGCCAATGATGCTGATGCATTGTGTAATGCCGAGCATAATGTGGGAAAGGCACAGCCACCAGCCAAAGAAGATAAACCAAAATATATTCAGCAACGTGCCGCCGGTATTCAGCAGCGTGTTGCTTTGTTCAGGACGTAATTCATCTACATGAACCGCCTCATTACCATAAGGTAGCAGGGAAAGTTTCGTTATCTCCCAGCAGGAGCGTGTCAGCGGCAGGGTAAAGATCAAAACGATACTTACAAGGGTAGCGAACAACCAGCACAGTGTGGTAAAGAAGCCACCTAATACAAAATTAAGGATATTCAAAACGGTACGCATAACAGGCTTCCTTCAAAAACAGAATTTATCCAGCATAACTGCGCTTGATTGTAACCTGTTTTAACCCTGGAGCGGTAAACTACGGCTCGGTAGACTAAACAGCAAACCGTATCCATCCACCTTTGGTTATAACGCATGGAACTAAAAGCAACGTCGCTCGGCAAACATCTGGCGCAGCATCCCTACAATCGGGTACGGCTATTAAGCGCCGGGGTAGAAGTCAGCGGTGAAAAACATGAGTATCTGATCCCGTTTAACCAGCTGCTGGAAATTAAATGCAAACGCGGCCTGATCTGGGGAGAGCTGGAGTTTACCCTGCCGGATGAAAAAGTAGTGCGGCTGCACGGTACGGAGTGGCAGGAAACGCAGCGCTTTTATCACTATCTTATGCAGGCATGGCAGAGCTGGAGCGAAGAGATGAGCGCAATCAGCGCCGGAGTGCTGGAGACGCTGGTGGCAGCCCTACCGCAGCAGGCAACGCAGGCTCGCTGGTTAAAGCAGCGTGAGCTGGCTGAACTGCAGCAGCAGATCGAAGAAACCTTTTCCGCTTTACCGCTGCCTTCCTCACGGCTGGAGAATTTCGATAACTGTCGGACGCTTTACCGGCAGTGCCGGGAGTGGCTATGTCGTGGCGAAGCAGAACGGGCGAGGCGTAACGATCTCTGGACCCAACGCATGCTGGAAGAGCATGCCGATTTTTTCGCTACGGTAGAATCAGCCCCGCTCAATCCTGCGCAGGCGCGTGCGGTGGTGAATGGTGAAGAGACGCTGCTGGTGCTGGCGGGTGCCGGCAGCGGTAAAACAGCGGTTCTGGTGGCGCGGGCGGGCTGGCTACTGCACCAGCAGCAGGCTCAGCCGCAGCAGGTTTTGCTGCTGGCGTTCGGGCGTCAGGCTGCGGAAGAGATGAACGAGCGCATCAGGAGCCGACTGCATATTGAAGAGCCGGAGGCGCGCACCTTTCACTCGCTGGCGCTGCATATCATCCGCGAAAGCAGTAATAAAACACCGCTGATCTCCCGCCTTGAAACCGATAGCGAGGCAAGACGCCAGCTTCTGATTGAAACCTGGCAACAACAGTGCGCGGAAAAGAAAGCCCACGCTAACGGCTGGCGGCAGTGGCTGACGGAAGAGCTGGAGTGGACGGTGCCGGAAGGCGATTTCTGGCAAGACCATGCGCTGGCGCAGCGGTTGGCAAGCCGTCTGGAAAGCTGGCTTGGCCTGATGCGTATGCATGGCGGGGCCCAGGCGGCAATGATTGCTGATGCGCCAGACGCGATACGCGATCTCTTCGCTAAACGCGTTAAGCTAATGGCGCCGATGTTGAAAGCGTGGAAAAGCGCGCTGAAAGAAGAGGGCGCGGTCGATTTCTCCGGGCTGATCCATCAGGCGATTAACCTGGTAGAGAAAGGGCGGTTTATCAGTCCCTGGAAACATATCCTGGTGGATGAGTTTCAGGATATTTCGCCGCAGCGGGCATTATTGCTGGCCGCTTTACGCAAACAGAATCGGCAAACCAGCTTGTTTGCCGTAGGCGATGACTGGCAGGCGATCTACCGCTTTAACGGAGCGGAAATGACGCTGACCACCTCATTTCATCATTACTTTGGCCAGGGGGATAGCTGCATGCTGGATACCACCTGGCGTTTTAACGATCGTATCGGTGACATCGCCAACCGCTTCGTGCAGGAAAATCCTCATCAGCTTGCCAAACCGCTTAACAGCCTGACAAAAGGTACCAGGAAAGCTATTTCGCTGCTGCCTGACGACCGGCTGGAAGATTTGCTGAATAAAATGAGCGGCTACGCCCTGCCAGAAGAGCGGGTGTTGCTGCTGGCTCGTTATCATCATCTGCAACCCGCATTGCTGGCAAAAGCCAAAACCCGCTGGCCTAAGCTCAGGCTGGATTTTATGACGATTCACGCCAGCAAAGGGCAGCAGGCGGATTATGTGATCCTGTTGGGATTGCAGGCGGGAAGTGACGGTTTCCCGGCACCGACGCGTGAGTCGGTAATCGAAGAGGGGCTGCTGCCTCAGCCTGAAGATTTTCCTGATGCGGAAGAGCGACGCCTGGCTTATGTGGCAATAACGCGAGCGAAACAGCAGGTCTGGCTGCTTTATAATCGTCAGCAGCCGTCGGTATTCGTCGAAGATTTTAAACGACTGGGCGTGCCGCTGCTGCGTAAGCCCTAGAGAGGGCAAGCCCGGTGCGCTTATTTAAGGCGCGCCTGCAGATAGTTTTGATAATCGGGAATCTGAATGGTAACCGCCTGATTAAATAACGGTGACTGGATCAGGAAGTCAGCGGTGGAACGGTTAGTGGCCGTTGGGATATTCCAGACGGTGGCAAGACGCAGCAGCGCTTTTACATCTGGATCGTGCGGCACGGCGTTCAGCGGATCCCAGAAGAAGATCAACAGATCGATTTTACCTTCGGCGATTAGCGCGCCTACCTGCTGATCGCCGCCCATTGGGCCACTGAGCATGGCATTAACCTCAAGGCCGGTAGCCCGCTGGATCAAATTGCCCGTGGTGCCGGTGGCATAGAGCCTGTGTGCATCCAGCAGCGTTTTGTGCTGGCTGACCCACTCCAGCAGTGCGGTTTTACAATGATCGTGTGCCACCAGGGCAATGGTTTTCGCTTCGGCAAGAATACGGCTGGTTTGCTCCATTGATGCATCCTGTTGAGAATAAGGTAAAAATAGGGAAACAAACCCAGAGTTTACCGCTGCGGAGCGGTAAACATCAACTTGGCCGTAGCGCTTTCATCCAGCTTACCAGGCGCTGGCGCGTGGCGCTGTCGACCTGATGAAACCAGAGTTGCAGCATACGCTCTGCGGGCATATTGGCGCCTACCACATCAACCGGGAATTTGTCCTGTTGCATGCTTAATGGCGGTTGCTGAGCAAAACGGGGAACGGATGCCACCTGACCGTTGCGGTTATAGGCTATCAGCGCTTTTTCCAGATCGGTCTGATGTCCCTGCAGCAGGGGAAGGCGATCGCGGCGGCTTTCAACCGTCTGACCTTTTTCGTCTACCAGGATAAACGCGCTGTTTTTATCAAACTGGCGACGATCGCGCAGGTTTTCCAGCGCGGGAAGCCGAATAGAAATGGATTTGGCTTTGGCGACAAATGTCACGATCAAAGGGGCGGAAATATAGCTACGCTTTACGTTGCCATGAGAAGTGTCGAGTACTTTTTCAACGCGGAACAGAAGCTGATGCTCCCCATTGTCCAGCTCCAGTCCTTCAGCTCCCTTGAGCAGCGAGCCTGAAATTTTGCGTCCGTCCAGTACCAGTAGATCGATATTGGGATCGAGCCTGAGCGTAGTCGCGTAACAGGACGTTGCGAACAACAACGCAAACATACCTGAACAGATCAAACGCAGCTTCATTATTTCTCCAGTAGGCGCACGGGAATCCCGGCAGTGAATGTATCAAATTCTTACATTATGGCAGTGTGTTAACATTTTAACATATTATTTTGTGCCCTGAATCGCTAAATGTGCAGATGAATGCCAGCAATTCATTACCGAACCGTAAATAACCTAAAATGGGTCAAACCATTGTATCAGGAGTCATTCATGAACGATCAAATGATTGCCGACGTGCTGCGTTCTACCCGTACTATTGCGTTAGTGGGGGCCAGCGATAAACCAACCCGTGCCAGCTATGGCGTGATGGCCTGGCTGTTACAGCAGGGCTATCAGGTTATTCCGGTCAGCCCAAAGCTGGCAGGCCAGACATTACTGGGACAAAAAGTATATGCCACGCTGGCAGACATCCCTGTGCCGGTTGACATGGTGGATGTGTTCCGTAATTCAGAGGCGGCGTGGGGCGTGGCGCAGGAGGCGATTGCTATCGGTGCGAAGACGCTCTGGCTGCAGCAGGGGGTGATCAATGAACAGGCTGCGGTGCTGGCTGGAGAAGCAGGGCTAAACGTGATCATGGACCGCTGTCCAAAAATTGAGATCCCGCGGCTGGGGTTACTGAAAAATCAGGCGAACTGATCGCGCAGCGTAGAGAAATGAGATGCCTGGCGCGCCAGGCATAATATTAGTGACGTAAGCGAGGGGATAAAAGCTGTTGACGAACTGACTCGGCCAGTTCATCCAGCGAAGGCTGTTCGGGATGAACGGTTTGCGCTTCGCCTGCAAGCTGTGCTTCGGCCAGATAGGTATGAATCGGCTCACCGTCATCGTCTTCGGTAACGACATGATACCAGGGCGCCGTACGTAACATCTCATTTGCGCCCACATCATCAATATCAGGGTCGTCTAACGAATACTCGGGATCGACATCAACCACCACGCCCAGAAAGCCCAGCATCTTATGACGCACCTGCTGACCAATTCCAAATTTACTGGCAATCATCAATACCTCCTGACAAACATTGCCTTTAACCACAAATATGGGGATAAAAGCATCGTTTTCAAGTTACAGCACGCGGCAGGCAAATCCCTTCAGATAGAGACCTTCAGGATAGCTGGCGATAACCGGGTGATCCGCCGCCTGACGGAACTGCTCTATAAATTGTACATCACGATGAGCGTCAACGGCGGCGTCAGCGATAATTTTCTGAAATAAATCAGTTGCCATCAGTCCTGAACAGGAGAAGGTCATCAGCATGCCGCCCGGATTCAGCAGCTGCATCGCCAGCATATTAATGTCTTTATAGCCACGACATGCGCCTGCCAGCTGATTTTTGTTTTCAACAAACTTAGGCGGATCCATCACGATAAGATCAAATTTTTCGCCGTTATCGCGATAGCGGCGCAACAGTTTAAACACATCATCGCGCAGGAATTGCGCCTTACTGACATCCAGCCCGTTCAGTTCTACGTTCTGACGCGCCACATCCAGCGCCGCCTGCGACGTATCCACGCTGATAACCTCACTACAGCCACCAAGCAGAGCAGAAACAGCGAAGCCGCCGGTATAGGAGAAGCAGTTAAGCACGCGTTTATCTTGCGCATAGCGCCGGGTAGCAAAGCGACTGTCGCGCTGATCCAGATAGTAGCCGGTCTTGTGGCCGGTACGAATATCTACCAGCAGCTTCATGCCATGTTCGCTAATCGACAGCAGATCGGGCGGTAATGCCCCACAAACTGGCCCCTGGGTCAGCTCCAGTCCTTCTTTCTTGCGTACGGCCACATCGGAGCGGTCGTAGATGTTACAGTCGGGATAGCACTGCTGCAGCGCGGAAATAATTGCCGGACGCTGATACTCCGCACCGGCAGAAAGCAGTTGCAACACCAAAAAGGAGCCAAAACGATCGATCGTCACGCCCGGCATGCCGTCAGACTCACCGGCGATCAAACGGTAGCTGTCCAGGCCATCCCGTACCGCCAGCCAGTCACGCAGCTGCTGGGCTGCCTGCAGGCGGCGGACAAAAAAAGCGATATCGACAGATTCGTCCTGCTGCCAGCTCCAGACACGTGCGCGGATTTGCGAATCGGGTGAAAAGGCTGCGCGGGCCAGCCATTTACCCTGGCTGTCACAAACGTCAATGGTTTCACCGCGCTGGGCTTTACCTTCCATACGCGCAACGGCGCCGGAAAAAACCCAGGGATGACGACGGAGCAGGGACTTTTCACGTCCCTTAGCGAGAATCAATCGAACGGTCATATTTTGCTATGCTTACCAACGGAAAATGAAGCGACATTGTCCGGTGGTTACCGGCAAAATGCAATCAGCGGACATCAGGGGAGCGCGCAATGACGCAACAATGTATTAAAGCCTGGGTTCATGGTCAGGTGCAGGGCGTAGGGTTTCGCTACAGCACCCAGATGCAGGCGCAGCAGCTTGGATTAACCGGCTATGCGCGCAATCTGGATGACGGCAGCGTGGAAGTGCTTGCCTGTGGCGCAAGCGAGGCTCTGGAACAGCTGGTGGCCTGGTTAAAGGCTGGTGGGCCACGCAGCGCGCGCGTCGATCGCGTATTAACAGAGCCGCATCATGCGGGTGAGCGCCCGCAGCGCTTTACCACAGGCTAATCAGAGCGGGGCAGGGGCTGCTTCGCTTAAGCGTCACAGGCATTTAACCGGCCTGGGCAGGCCGGCTATTTTGGTCGCCTGCTTTGCCGGGCCATCGGGAAACAGACGAAACAGATAGCGGCTGTTGCCTTTTTCCTCGCCGTACTTCTGCGCCATCGCTTTTACCAGCATTCTTACTGCCGGAGAGGTATTGTAGGTCAGATAAAACTCACGAACAAAATGCACCACTTCCCAGTGCGCTTCGCTCATAGTAATCGCTTCTTCAGCTGCGATATGCAGCGCCAGCGCTTCGCTCCAGTCCGCAGAATTCAGCAGATAGCCCTGAGCGTCGCGCGCAATTTCTTTACCTTCAAACAGCACAATATGGCCTCACTTGTTTAACCGGTGGCTATCTTAGCAAACTTAACGGCGGCAAAAAATAAGGCCCCGCCGGTGGGCGAGGCCTTAATCAGGCATGCAAAACGATACGCGGAGGGCGTTTAGTTATTACGTGAGAAGCCAAGAATGCTCAGCAGGCTGATAAAAATATTGTACAGCGAGACATAGAGGCCAATGGTGGCGCGAATATAGTTGGTTTCACCGCCGTGAATAATATTGCTGGTTTCCCACAGGATCGCACCAGTAGAAAACAGAATAAACAGGGCGCTGATAGCCAGCTGCAGAGCCGGCAACTGCAGGAACAGGTTAGCAACCACCGCAACCAGCAGCACTACAAATCCCGCCATCATCATGCCGCCAAGGAAAGACATATCCTTGCGCGTTGTCAGCACATAGGCGGAGCAACAGAAAAACACCAGAGCGGTACCGCCCAGCGCCAGCGCAATGGCATCGCCCATGCCTGCCGACAGGAAGGAGTTCAGGATCGGGCCCAGGCTATAGCCGAGAAAGCCGGTAAAGGCGAAAGCGGCCACAATACCGGCCGGACTATTGGCCAGGCGGTAGGTTAAAAACATCAAGCCATAAAAACCCACCAGCATCAGAATCAGGCCAGGCGCAGGCAGGTTCAGTAAGGTACTGGCGGTTGCGGTCGCGGCAGAAAAGGCCAGCGTCAGCCCCAGCAGGAAATAGGTATTACGCAAAACTTTATGAGTACTCAGCAACGATGTGCCGGTACCAGAGCGGGAAACAATACGATCCATAATGCACCTCATACAGGGGTAACAATCTTAGCGCAGAGCATACGAAGCGCGGCGGAAAGGGAAAAGGCGCTTTACCCTTCTTTACGCGTGAAGCCGCTGTTTTTGTGAACCAAATGGTGATTAAGCCAGCAAATAAAAAGGGTTTGGCTGTTTTTCAGGCGAACAGCAAGCCTGACTATTTACATTGCGCTGAGGGGTGTTTATAGTTCGCCTCATTGCGGAGGGGTGGCCGAGCGGCTTAAGGCAGCGGTCTTGAAAACCGCCGATGGGAAACCATCCGAGAGTTCGAATCTCTCCTCCTCCGCCACTGAATTACAACGGGTCAGCAGCAATGCTGGCCCGTTTTCGTTTTTGCCGTAAGCGGTTTTGCTTATGTTTTCAGCGCGACGCTGCGAAAATAATCAGTCAGATCTTTTTTGCATAAAAGAGGCTTGCACAAGCAGAATCAAGCCGTTAGACTTCGTCGCACAATATGACACGTCGCAACGCAGTTGTGGATTGTCTTGCGGAGGGGTGGCCGAGTGGCTTAAGGCAGCGGTCTTGAAAACCGCCGATGGGAAACCATCCGAGAGTTCGAATCTCTCCTCCTCCGCCAAATTTTAAGAGCCAGCACAGCGTGCTGGCTTTTTTTATGCCTGCAATCCCTGTCTGCAAGAGCAAAGCCAGCTAAATCTTGTTCACGCCCGGCTAATTTGTCAGGATTCGCCTTTTTTCTTTTATCCTGTCGACGCCAGCGGGCGCAAACGGATGCCTTTCCAAAACATTTCGTTACTTTTCAATTAGCTAAACAGATTAAAGCGCAGTGTCGCACGTCTGCTATAGTCCTGATACGATATAAAGCCTGCTTCCGACTGCTGTGCATTATGGCGTCGGGCGTAATGCTATACCCATTATTGGCGCTGACGCCCCTGCGGTCAGCGGTCAGCCAGTCATCATCAGATCGAATGGAAAAGTAACAATGATCAAAAAACTCAGTCTTTGCGCATTGGCGGTTATTGCGGCGTTACCCTTAGGATTTTCTGCCCACGCTGCTGACGGCGATCTGCAACTCCAGCAGGTATTAATGCTTAGCCGTCATAACCTGCGGGCTCCGCTGGCTGATAACGGCAGTCTGCTGGCGCAGGCGACCAAAAAAGCCTGGCCGCAGTGGGATGTGGCGGGCGGCGAGCTGACCACCAAAGGCGGCGTGCTGGAGGTCTATATGGGGCGTTATACGCGCGAGTGGCTGGCGCAGCAGGGACTGATGAAAAACGATGCCTGTCCGGCTTCCAGCGAGGTATTTGCCTATGCCAACAGCTTGCAACGTACCGTCGCGACAGCACAATATTTTGTTACCGGCGCGTTTCCCGGCTGCGACGTTACCGTAACGCATCAGGATGAAATGGGTACTATGGATCCCGTATTCAGCCCGGTCATCAGTAACGACAGCGAAGAGTTCAACAAGAAAGCGCTGGCGGCCCTGAATGCGCAAGGTGAAAAGCTGAGCCTTAAGCCCGCCTTCCAGCGTCTGGAAAAAATTGTCGATTATAAAAACTCACCGGCCTGCAACGGCAAAAAGCAGTGCACGCTGAGCAGCGATAACCAAAACAAATTCAGCGCGGAAAATGGCAAAGAACCTAACGTTGCCGGTCCGCTGAAAGTGGGTAATTCGCTGGTAGACGCCTTTACCCTGCAATATTATCAGGGCTTCCCGCTGGAGCAGGTCGCCTGGGGACAGATTAAAACCCCAGAACAGTGGCAGGAGCTGGCGGCGATTAAAAACGGCTATCAGGATGCGCTGTTTACCTCGCCGGAAATTGCCCGGGAAGTAGCAGCGCCGATGATTGATTACATTCGCAGCCAGCTGGTGGATCAGGATAAAGCCTCTGCGCCAAAAGTAACGCTGATGGTGGGTCATGACTCAAATATCGCTTCGCTGCTGGCAGCGCTGGATACCAAAGCCTATACGCTGCCGGGCCAGTATGAGAAAACGCCGATTGGCGGCCAGGTTGTTTTTGAGCGCTGGCACGATGCGAAAGCAGATAAAGATCTGGTGAAAATTGAATATGTTTACCAGACCGCCGAGCAGTTACGTGATGCCGAAGCGCTTAGCCTGAAAAACCCGCCAAAACGCGTAACGCTGCAGCTTAACGGCTGCCAGACGGATGCGAACGGTTTCTGTTCATGGGAGCAGTTCAGCAATGCATTGAATGCAGCATTGCAGGGCACCGCGCTGCAGCCTGCTGCTGTAAAACCGGTACCAGAGGCCAAAACAGCACAGGATAATGCAGCGGCAGCTAAACCGGCCGCCGATAAGCCAGCGGCTGATAAACCTGCTGCAGCCAAACCTGCTGCCGATAAGTCAGTTGCGGACAAAGCTGCCGCGGATAAATCCGCAGCCAACAAAGCCGCAGTGGATGCACCGGTGAATAAAGCGGACGCCGCTAAAGCTGACCAGCAGGCAAAAGCTACGGAAAAACAGGCCGCTGGGGAGGACGATGCCGCGAAAGCTGCGGCAGAGAAAGCGCAGGCGGATGCAGAGAAAGCGAAGGCCGCTGCGGCTAAAGCCAAAGCGGATGCTGAGCAGGCTGCAAAAGATAAAGCGGCAAGCGAGAAAGCCGAATCTGCTGCACAGCCAAAAGCTGAACCACAGCCAAAAGCCGCTGATGAGAAAGCGCAGCAGGCACCGACAACACAGGCAGGATCTGCCAGCTGATCCCAGACATAGAATAAAAAGGGAGCCTCAGGCTCCCTTTTTTATGGATCCGTCCGCTTACTGACCGGAAACCACTACCAGTTTCTGATTCACGAACTCTTTAATGCCCAAATCGGACAGCTCACGTCCATAGCCGGAACGTTTAACGCCGCCGAAAGGCAGCTCTGCAGCGGTATCGCTGGCGGAATTGATAAACACCATGCCGGTTTCGATGCGCGCAGCCATACGCTTACCGCGCGCGATATCGCCGGTAAACACGGCGCCGCCGAGGCCGTAATGGGAATCATTGGCCAGCTGTACCGCCTCGTCGTCGTTCTCAACCACATAAACCTGCGCCACCGGACCGAAAAATTCGGTGAAATAGGCGGGATTGTCACGTGTGATATTGGTCAGAATAGTGGGTTGATAGAAACAGCCGGGGCCGGATAGCGCCTCGCCGCCGTAATGCAGCGTCGCGCCTTTAGCGACCGCCTCCTCAACCTGTTTAATCAGCGTATCGCGCGCGCTGGTAGAGGAAAGCGGACCAAGCGTGCTGTTTTCATCCAGCGGATCGCCGATTTTCACTGCTTTGAAGGCCTCAGTGAATTTTTCCAGGAAACGATCGGCAACGCTGCGCTGAACGATAAAGCGTTTCGCCGCGGTACAGACCTGACCGGCATTGCTCAAACGCGCCTGGACGCCTTGTTTAACCGCTTCTTCTAAATCGCAGTCGTCCAGCACCACAAACACATCATTGCCGCCCAGTTCAAGAGTGGTTTTCTTTAGATATTTGCCGGCCTGCTGTGCGACGGCGCTGCCTGCGCGCTCAGAACCAGTCAACGCGGCGCCCTGAACGCGATCGTCGGCGATCAGTTCAGCCACTTTCTCGCTGGAGATAAAAAGGTTAGTCCAGGCGCCTTTTGGCGCACCTGCTTCCAGCACCAGCTGCTCAAAGATGCTGGCGCAGTGCGGGACAATCGCCGCATGTTTTGCCAGTACCGGATTACCAGCCGCCAGATTGGGTGCCAGCACGCGCATGAGCTGATAGTAAGGGAAGTTCCATGGCTCGACAGCGACCAGAACGCCAAGCGGATGATGTTCAACCCATGCTTCACCCAAATCAGTGGGATAGGGCACCGGCTGTAAAAATTTTTCGGCATGCTCTGCATAATAGCGGGCGATTTGCGCGCAAATCTGCACTTCGCCACGGCTCTGTTTCAGCAATTTACCCATTTCAAGACTGGCGATTTTAGCCAACTCTTCTGCACGACTGTCGATCAGGTCTGCCAGTTTATGTAATACCTGGATACGCGGCTGGATATCGCCCTTCGACCAGGCTGACTGATAAAGCTGCGCGGCAGTTGCCAGCGCGTCTTCAACATACTCATCGCTATGCGCAGGCCAGGTTTTAATGACTTCATTGGTCGCAGGGTTAACAGACTGGTAGGTAGACATAGAGGACTCCTTTCGCGGAATAAAAATAAAAAGGGCGGGAAATTCCCGCCCGCAGATATCATGGCGGACTAAACGTTTTTACGTTCCACTACCACATCGTCCCAGGTCAGGACATCTGCATCGGTTTTATCGAAGGCGCGAAACAGCACGTCGTCATTACCCTGCTGGCGCCAAATCTCTTCCGCCAGTTTTTCATCGTAATTTGCGACTTCAAAAATTGCCTCAGCAATCTCAGGTGAGGTATGGCGCAGGCTTGCCCATTCGCCAACATGATGTGCTTTGGATTGTTGCGTTGCCATAATGTTCTCCTGTGTTGATTGAGACTATCCGTTGATTTTTACCGCCAGCCGGGCGACATGCTCGCCCTGAAAGCGAGCAATAGTTAGCTCTTCTGCCGTTGGTTGCCGAGAGCCATCACCGCCGGCATAGGTAGACGCGCCATAAGGCGTGCCGCCGCGAACCTGACTGATATCAAACATCTCTTTAGTGCCGTAGCCGATAGGCACAAGCACCATGCCGTGGTGCGCCAGCGTGGTCCAGGTGGAGGTAATGGTCTGCTCCTGACCGCCGCCGGTGCCGGTTGAGGTAAATACGCTGGCCAGCTTGCCGTAAAGCGCACCAGAGGCCCACAGCCCGCCAGTGCGATCGAGAAAAGTACGCATCTGACCAGACATATTGCCAAAACGGGTAGGGGTGCCGAACAAAATAGCATCGTACTGCGGCAGTTCTTCTGGGGTCGCTTCCGGCGCATCCTGCTGCGTTTTACCGCCAACCTGAGCAAAGCGTTCAGCATCCATGGTTTCAGGTATGCGTTTGACGGTTACCTCAGCGCCGCTAACGCGGCTTGCGCCTTCGGCAACGGCCTGCGCCATGGTTTCAACGTGACCATACATGGAATAATACAGCACCAGAATTTTTGCCATTGTTCAGCTCCCTGTGGAATAGTTTCGATCTCTACGGCGGTCAGCCGGGCGCGTTTATTTTTTCGGGTTAGCAGGCTTTTTATCACCTGATTCCGGCGCCTGTTTTGGATCGTCTTTACTCTGCTGGGATTGTTTCTGTGACATAACGTTCTCCTGTAGCAATGAAAGATAACTTCAGTAACAGAGTATAGAAGAACTCCACAAGCTTGCCTGGAAGCCGTTAGCACCATTGACCCGATGTGGTGAGACAAGCACACTGGCAGCCTTCGTTGTAAGGAATGGATAAATATCTTGGGCCGGTTATCTCGCTACAAATGGACGCTTACGCTGCAGGAAGGCATCCTGATTTTTATTACCATGATCTGGGGCGGCACCTTTATGGTGGTGCATCATGCGATGACCATGAGCGGCCCTTTCTTTTTCGTCGGCGTGCGTTTCGCCACCGCAACGCTGCTCCTGCTGCTCTTTTCATGGCGCACGCTGGGCGGCTTTACGCGGCATGAACTGCTGGCGGGGTTCTGGATCGGCATCGCGATTGGTTGCGGCTATGGCTTACAAACCTGGGGCATGCAAACCATCTCTGGCAGTCAGTCTGCCTTTATTACCGCGTTATATGTGCCGCTGGTGCCGCTACTACAGTGGGTCTTTCTGGGCAAAATGCCTGGCCTGATGGCGTGGTGTGGTGTAGCGCTGGCTTTTATCGGACTGCTACTGGTGGCGGGACCAGAGAGCGGTGGCTTGACGCTGAATCGAGGCGAAATCGCGACGTTGCTTAGTACGCTGGCGATTGCGGCGGAAATTATTCTGATCGGTGCCAGCGCAGGCAAAGTCGATATTCGCCGCGTCACCATTGTGCAACTGGGCGTGGCGTCTCTGTTTTCTTTTTTGATGATGCAGCCCAACGGTGAAAGCGTGCCTGCTATGTCAACCTGGCTTTGGGGCAGTGCGCTGGGGCTGGGACTCGCCAGCGCGCTGATTCAGGTAACGATGAACTGGGCACAGCGCAGCGTTTCACCCACGCGAGCCACGGTTATCTATGCCGGCGAGCCGGTATGGGCGGGCGTAGTGGGGCGTATTGCTGGCGAACGGCTGCCCGGCACGGCGCTGCTGGGCGGCGCATTAATTGTGCTGGGAGTGCTGGTGAGTGAATGTAAACTGAAAAGGCGGGCAAAAAGCCAACCCGCCGTGGAAGAGTAGAAGCTAACGATTCTGCCGCAGGATCTCCGCCTCGCTAAAGGACGAACTGCGGCGATAACGCAGGATGGCATGCAGCATAATTGCCCCGAAGGTGGCGGTGCCGATTCCGCCGAGCGTAAAGGCACCGATTTTCAGCGAGAAGTCGCCTGCGCCCAGCGCCAGCGTAACTGCAACCATAATCAAATTGCCGTTCTTGCTCAGATCAACCTGATTCTGCAGCCAAATGCGCGCGCCCGCTACGGCGATCAGACCGAACACCACGATTGAGGCTCCGCCAATGACCGGCGCGGGAAGGGTATGGATCAGCGCGCCAAATTTTGGTGAGAAGCCAAGGAACAAGGCGATTAACGCCGCGGCCACAAAAGCCAGCGTGGAGTAAACGCGCGTAACCGCCATCACGCCGATGTTTTCTGCATAGGTGGTGACGCCGCTACCGCCAACGCTGCCGGAAAGCAGGGTTGCCAGCCCGTCGCCGATGAAGGCGCGTCCGATATAGGGGTCGAGGTTACGTCCGGTCATGCTCGCCACTGCTTTGATATGCCCAAGATTTTCCGCCACCAAAATAACCGCCACCGGCGCGATCATGGTGATAGCTGACACTGAAAAAACCGGCGCGGTAAGCTGCGGAAAACCAAACCATGGCGCGCTGGCAATCGGATTAAAATCAACCGGCTTGCCGAGACCAAACCCGTTGGTCAACAACGCATAGAGCGCCCAGGCAATAATAAGCCCTGCCAGGATCAGCAGACGCTGTACCATGCCACGGGTAAACACCGCTACCGTGCCGATACAGAGAATGGTCAGCACCGCCATCCAGCTGTCAAATACCGACGCGGAGACGCTGCGCACCGCTACAGGCGCCAGATTCAGCCCGATCGCCATCACCACCGCGCCGGTGACCACCGGCGGCATAAGCCGTTCAATCCAGCGCGTGCCCGCTTTGACCACCACCATGCCAATCAAGGTATAAAGCAGACCGCAGGCGATAATGCCTCCCAGCGCGACGCCTAAATGCGGATTAAGGCCCTGCCCGTTAAAGCCGGTAACGGCAATCACCACGCCAACAAAGGCGGCGCTGGAGCCGAGGTAGCTAGGCACTCGCCCGCCGGTCACCAGAAAAAACAGCAGAGTGCCAATGCCGGACATCATGATGGCGAGATTGGGGTCCAGCCCCATGAGGAGCGGCATTAACACGGTTGCGCCAAACATTGCCACCGCATGTTGCAGGCCGAGGATCACTGTCTGCCCCAGTGGCAGCGTCTCATCCGGGGCGATAACGCCATCTTCGCTTATCGCCGTTTTTTTATGCCATTGAGGAAACCAGGAATGCGCCATTATTTTCTCCTGCAGGGGAAAAGGGATGAGCCGCCGCAGCGGGGTTAACGGGCTTCCTGCCGTAACAGATGGTGATAGCCGCGATCGAAATAGATCAAGCCAGCGCCATGTTGATTACAAACCAGCGCCTGCGCTTCGCAAAACAGGATATCGTGCGTACCGACGCTAATCGTCTGGTTGATGCGGCAGTCGAAAGAGGCCACGGCCCCGTTCAGTATCGGTGCGCCAGTGAGCAGCGTGGACCATTCTGCGGCAATAAAACGCTCCGCCATCGGCGTTTTACCGCCGAACAGGTTCGACAGCGCCTCATGTTCCGCCGCAAGGATATTTACGCACAGCACCTGGTTTTGCATAAACGAGGGCCATACCGAGGCGGAGCGGTTCAGGCAAACCAGCAGCGTCGGCGGCGAATCCGTGACGCTGCAAACGGCCGATGCGGTAAAACCGGCGCGGCCACCGGGCCCATCCGTAGTGATGATATTGACGGCAGCACCGAGGCGTGCCATCGCGTTACGAAAATCCTGTTTCTCCACGGCGGAAAGCGCAGGGGATAAAGCGGTATGCGACATGATCACTCCTTATGTGGTAAGCGGTTTAGCTGCGCAGCGTTTCTGGCAGCGCATCGGATGTGGGTTGCATGGTGTCAGGCGTAGCCTCAAGCCATGCCAGCAGCAGCGCGTTGAAGGCCGGGCTATCGGTCACGCTCATCGCATGTCCGCCCCAGTTCATTTGCCGGAACGTGGCGTTGGGCAGCGCCTCGCACAGCTGCTGTGAGCAGATCCAGGGCACCAGCAGGTCATCGCGGCTGCACAGCGCCAGCACTGGTTGGGTGATGGCGGCGGCAAACGAACGAAAGTCGGCGCTCATCAGCGCATGCAGGCGCAGCAGCAGGTTTTCCATGCCCTGAAAATGGGCGCAGTGCAGCGCATCTTCCGCCTCAATACGTGCCTGATGGGCGGAAAGCCAGTCGGCAGGATAGAGAAACAGCGGCTGCGCCCGCACCCAGGCTTCAACGCCTGCGTTAAGCAACAGATCCTGACGAACACGAAAACAGCGGCGCGTATGTGCATCAAGGCTAAGCCAGCCGTTCACTACCACAATGCGTTTGACGCGTGTGGGATAGTCCAGCGCCAGCTGTAGCCCAATCAGGCCACCCAGCGCATGTCCCAACAGATCGAAACGCTCAATGCCTGCCAGCCGCAAACTTTCTGCCAGCTCGGCGGCCATATCCTGCAGGCTGTAGCCTTCAGGCAGCCGGTCAGCATTGCGGCCGGTGCCGCGCTGGTCGTAACTCACGACCCGATAGCGTCCACGTAGCGCGTTTAACTGCGGTAGCCAAAAGCTGCCCAGCCCGCCTAAGCCAGCCGCAAGTACCAGCACCGGTGCGTAGTCTCCGCGCAGGCCCGTAATATCCAGATGCATTGGCGCCTCACTTAGCGATATGCGCAGTGGAGGCGATTTCTACCAGCGCCTCTGGTTTTACCAGCCCGCACTGAATACAGAAACGGGCCGGTTTATCGCCCGGAAAGTATTCGGCATACGCCTGATTTATGGTGGCGTAGTGGCTCCAGTCGGTAAGGAAAATCGCATTAAAGGTCACATCTTCCAGGGTGCCGCCTGCCGTTTCGATCACGCTTTTAATGGTTTCCAGGACGTGACGCGTCTGCGCGGCGGGATCGCCCACATGAACCACATTGTTTTCGCGATCGAAGGGCAGCGTACCTGAGACATACACCACGCCGTCCGCCAGCGTGCCGGGCACAAAAGGGGCGATAGGGGTTCCACTGCCGGGTGGAATAATCACATGTTTAGGCATGACGATAGCTCCTGTGGGTGCAATGGTTCAGGCCGGGCGCTTAAGCGCTGGTTCAGCCAGCGTGGCGCAAAAGGTATTCACATCGGAAACCCAGCCGAAAAAAGTCTCAATGTTAAAAATCGCTGCCTGTTGGGCAAAAGCTGGGCCTGCCTGATAAGTCGCGTCTTCCAGAACGATGCCGAAATATTCCAGGAAAAAGCCGTCGCGCAGCGTCGATTCCACACAAACATTGGTGGCGATGCCGGTGAAAACCAGGTGGCGGATGTTGCGACTGCGCAGCATGCCGTCAAGCGGGGTGTGGTAAAAGCCGCTATAGCGCGGCTTGGGCAGCACAATATCGCCCGGCTGCGGCTGAAGACGATCCACCAGCGCATAGTCCCACCCGCCTTTGGCCAGCAGTTTGCCCTGTAGCTGCGGCTGTTTGCGCATGGTTTTTAATGCGTTGGATTTATGGTAATTAGGCGAGCCGGCATCCCCGGCTTCAACGTACTGCGGGTCCCAGCCATTCTGAAACCAGATAATCTGAATGCCGGCGGCGCGCGCGGCCTGTACGGCGACGGCAATATTTTCAATTACCGACTGGGTGGCGGAAACGTCAAAGCCCGCCAGGTCAAGGTAGCCGCCAGGCGTGGCGTAGGCATTCTGCATATCCACCACAATCAGCGCCGTTTGCGCTGGCGGGAGAGCAATGTTTTCAGGACGGGCGGGCAGCGTAACGGTCGCCTGCTGGCTGACGCTGCTACAAATAACCGTGTTCATCAGGCTACCTCCTGCGCTGCGGCGATAACGTGTGTCCGGCAGGCTAACAACGGCTGAATATGCTCGCCAAAGGCCTCAATGCCCTGCAGAAAATCATCAAAGGTCAACAACACGCCCTGCGTCCCCTCAACGGCAGCGACCTCATTCAGCATACGCGCAACGCTGGCATACGAACCCACCAGCGTGCCCATATTGATATTCACTGCGGAGGTGGGGTCGGCCATCTGGCGCACGTTGGTATCGCTGCCGGAACGCTTGTCCTGCTGGCTTTGAGTGGTAAGCCAGGCCAGGGCTTCCTCATCCGCGCCCGCCTTATAGTGTTCCCATTTTGCGCGCGCCGCCTCGTCCGTTTCATCGGCGATAATCATAAACAGCACAAACGAACCGACGTCGCGCCCGGCGGTCTCTGCAGCGGCTTTCATGCGGGCTGCCGTTGGCGCAAAGGCGGCCGGGGTATTAACCCCTTTGCCAAAGCAGAAGTTATAGTCAGCGTGCTGGGCGGAAAAGGCCATTCCGGCGTCGCTTTGACCGGCGCAGATCACCTTCATCGCTTTTTGCGGGCGAGGACTCAGGCGACAGTCATTCATGGTAAAAAATTCGCCTTTCAAATCGGATTTGCCGCTGCCCCAGAGGTCACGTAACACCGTAACGTATTCGGTCAGATAGTCGTAACGGCGCGAGAAATAGTCATCGCCCGGCCACAGTCCCATCTGTTCATACTCTGGCTTCTGCCAACCGGTAACCAGGTTAACGCCAAAACGTCCCTCCGCAACCGAGTCGATAGTTGCGGCCATGCGCGCCACAATAGCGGGCGGCAAAGTGAGAGTGGCAGCGGTGGCATAGATTTCGATGCGCGTGGTCACAGCGGCCAGCGCCGCCATCAGGGTGAAGGACTCCAGGTTATGATCCCAGAACTCAGTTTTACCGCCAAAACCGCGCAGTTTGATCATTGATAAAGCAAAATCGAAATGGTAATGCTCCGCTTTCTGCACAATCGCTTTGTTCAGCGCAAAGGTCGGCATGTACTGCGGCGCATGACTGGAAATCAGCCAGCCGTTATTACCTACCGGGATAAAAACGCCAATTTTCATATGAAGCCCTCGTGGAAGTGGTTTAACCAACGTGCGCTGCGGGGCTTCCTGCCTTTCCTGTTCCGGCGGCGCGTAAGGCAACTAAAGCAAGAGGTGTGCCATATTTTTAACTAATTGATATCAAACTGGAATTAACAAGTGCAGCAACGGAAGCAGCCAGGCGATGCGCTAAAACAGACCATTTGGTCAAAACCTGCTGCACAGAAATCAGGCAAGGCACTATCTGCTATCAGCAGGTAATGAGATCGGTTAATTACTTCTTAACTGAACCGACCAGCTGCTAAGATGCAGCGCGGGCATTGTTCAGAAAAAGGATCAGGGTGAAAGTGGTAAATAAGGCACCAACACGCCGTTCACAGGCAGCAGCGGCAAAGCGTTCAGCCATTCTTAACGCGGCGCTGGAATACTTCTCGCAGTTTGGTATGCATGGCACCCGCCTCGATAAAGTGGCCGAGCGCGCCGGTATATCAAAAACCAATCTGCTTTACTATTTTCCCTCTAAAGAAGCGCTCTATATCGCGGTACTGAAAGAGATCCTTGATGTCTGGTTAGCGCCGCTGCGTGCGCTGCGTGAAGATCACGAGCCGCTGGCAGCGATTCGCCACTATATCCAGCTGAAAATGGAGGTATCGCGCGATCATCCCCAGGCTTCGCGACTGTTCTGTCTGGAAATGCTGCAGGGCGCGCCGCTGCTGAAAGCCGAGCTTGAGAGCGACCTTAAAGCGTTGATAGATGAAAAATCGCAGGTGATTGAAAACTGGGTGGCGCAAAAGCGGCTGGCGCCGGTAGAGCCGCAGCATTTGGTGTTTATGCTGTGGGCCACCACACAACACTACGCAGATTTTGCCGTTCAGGTAGAGGCGATAACCGGTCAGACGCTGAATGACGAAGAGTTTTTTAACCAGGCGGTGCGCAACGTGCAGCATATGGTGATTGAAGGCATTCGCGTGCGCTGAGAGGTGATTAAAAAACTTTACCTTCAGCGAAACGGAATTACGCCAGGCTTATAGCGTTAGGTTGCAACCCAGGAGCAAGCATGGATTCCGTTTCGCAATTGGTTTTGGGCGCCTCGGTAGGCATGGCGGTCATGGGGCGCAAAGCGCCGCTCTGGAAGTCGGCGCTGGTGGGCGGATTTTGCGGCACCTTGCCCGATCTGGATGTTTTTCTCGATCACGGTGATGCAATCCGCAATATGACTCTGCATCGCACCGAAAGCCATGCGCTGGTCTGGTTAACGTTGCTTTCACCGTTGCTGGCGTGGCTGCTTGCCGGCGTGGTCAAACAGCGCTTTCAGTGGATCCAGTGGTGGCCTGCTGTCTGGCTGGCGTTGATCACCCACCCGTTGCTCGATCTGATGACCGTATATGGCACCCAGCTGGGGCTGCCCTTTACCGATTACCCCTGGGCTATTGGCAGCATTTATATTGTCGATCCGCTGTATACGCTGCCGCTGATAATTTGCCTGATTGTTGCCCTGTGGCGTCGCGAACCGCGCTGGAGCCGCGCCGGTTTGACGCTCAGTACAGGCTATCTGTTATGGAGCATGGCGGCGCAGGGAATTGCGCTTTATCAGGTGGCTCCGCAGGTGGCGCATCAGCTGGACGTTAAGTCTCATTTACTGGTAACGCCCACCGCTTTTAATACGCTGGTATGGCGCGTAGTCGCCGTCACGCCCGAGCACTACTACGAGGGCTACTGGTCGCTGCTGGCGCCGCATCGACCGCTGCAGCTTAGCATGCACGATCGTGGCGCTGCGCTCTACCAACAGCTGAAAGGAGATGCGCATGTTGAGCGTGTCGCCTGGTTTAGCCATGGTTTTTTTGCCATGCAGCAGCGCGACGGCAAACTGTTTATCAGTGATTTGCGTATGGGCGAAGCGCCAGATTTCACCTTTACTTTTGATCTGGGCGCTCCGCAGGCGCGTAACCCTCATCCTTCACGGCTCGCTTCGTCAAGACCCTCACTGACGCAAACGTGGCGGCACTTTCGTCAGCGTCTGTAACGAAAAGGGGCGAACTTGCGTTCGCCCCTGAGCTGACAAGCTGTCAGTATCAGAACGTCACTCTGGCAACAGGACGGTGTTAACGCACCGCTGCCTTACGGCTACGCAGCCACCAGCCGATGCCCAGCAGAATAAACCACAGCGGCGTAACCATCAGCGCCTGGCGCGTATCTTCCTGTAGCGTCAGCAGAACAATGACAAACACGAAGAAAGCCATACATACCCAGCACATCAGCTTGCCCAGCGGCATTTTAAAGCGCGACTGCTGATGACGCTGCGGATATTTTTTACGATAGGCGAGGTAAGAGCAGAGGATGATGCTCCAGACAAACATAAAAAGAATGGCCGAAACGGTAGTGACCATGGTAAACACGGTCATGACATTCGGAATCAGGTAAATCAGCGCCACGCCAATCAGCAGACAGAGGCAGGAGAAAAGCAGACCTGCAGTCGGTACCGCGCGTGCTGAGAGACGACCAAAGGCGCGATGCGCCACACCCTGTTCTGCAAGGCCGTACAGCATCCGGCTGGTGGAGAAAATACCGCTGTTAGCCGAGGAGGCGGCAGAGGTTAATACTACAAAGTTCACGATGCTGGCCGCCGCTGGCAGGCCAATCAACATAAACATTTCTACAAATGGACTGCGGTCGGCGACTACGTGCGTCCAGGGCGTTACCGCCATAATCACCATTAGCGCCAGCACATAAAACATAATAACGCGAATCGGAATGGCATTAATTGCCCGCGGCAATACCTTATGCGGGTCGTGCGTTTCAGCTGCGGCGGTGCCTACCAGTTCAATGCCGACAAAAGCAAATACAGCAATCTGGAAACCGGCAAAGAAGCCGCTTAATCCTTTCGGGAACATACCGCCTTCATTCCAGATATTCGACAGCGAAGCCGTGCCGCCGCCCGGAGAAGGGTAATGCATCGCCACCAGGACAATGCCGGTAACAATCAACGCAACGATGGCCACGATTTTGATAATGGCAAACCAGAACTCCAGCTCGCCAAACAGCTTAACCGTAACAATGTTAAGCGCCAGAAAGGCCACAACACAAAGCAGGGCGCTCATCCAGATAGAGAAATCGGGGAACCAGAGCTGGAAATAAGAGCTGATGGCGACCACGTCGGCTATGCCGGTCACCACCCAGCAGAACCAGTAGGTCCATCCGGTAAAATAACCGGCCCACGGGCCAAGCAGGTCAGCGGCGAAATCGCTGAAAGATTTATATTCAAGATTGGAGAGCAATAGCTCGCCCATCGCGCGCATCACAAAGAACAGCATAAAACCGATGATCATATAGACAAAAATGATCGACGGTCCCGCCAGACTGATGGTTTTACCAGACCCCATAAACAGGCCGGTTCCGATAGCACCGCCAATAGCAATCAGCTGAATATGACGGTTATGAAGACTACGCCGGAGCTTATCCGGGCTTTCTGCGTTTTGCAGCGTATCTTTGGTTTGATCTGTCATGAAGTGGTTCCTGTCTGTGATGTCGTGCGGCTCTGCTGGCCGATAGTTATCAGGCTTACCGGCAGGTAAGTTGGCATAAGATAGTGTAATTAACCGATTATCAGCTAATGGTTTTTGCCAATCCTGCAGAATTTGAGGCCCGAAGTTGGCATCATTTATTTACAAACAGCGAAAAGGTACAACTTTTATGCAGTACTGCCGCAAAAAGCCACAAAATGCGTAACTTTCACAGTAAAAACTGGACCACAGGCTACAATTAACAGGCAAGCGTAGCGGCTAATCGGGGGAGGAGCGGGTGAAAACCATGGCGATAGTGCTGATTATAATTCTGGCCGCGCTGGCAAGCATGCCCTGGCTACAGCGCCATCTGCCATCGCACTGGGATCCTTTTAAGCCGCTGGAGGTCACCGATGCGCCAGGGCCAATTACGCGCTACAAGCTTCAGCGCCTGCGCAATGATCCTGCGGCCTGTCTGTCGGTATTGCAGCGTGCCCGTGAGGCAGGATTCATCAGCTTTACTCAGCCTCCTGCGATGAAGGGAGCCTGCCCGCTGGAAAAGCCGATTCGGATACAGCGGTTTGCCAGGGTAACACTGAGCAGCAGCTTTTTGGCCAGCTGTCCGTTGGCGGTAAGCAGTACAATGTTTGTGATTCAGGCAAATCAAATAGCGCTAACAAGCCCGCTTAAATCGCCGTTGGGACGTATCGAGCATGTAGGAAGCTACGCCTGCCGCAATATTTATCACCGTGCGCAGGGCAGGTTGAGTGAACATGCGACCGCTGATGCATGGGATATAACGGCGTTTCGCCTGGCAAACGGTACGCGAATCAGCGTGGGAAGAGACTGGCACAGAACGGGCGAAGCGTCGGCGCTTCTGCATCGCTGGTTCGACAGCAGCTGCGCCTGGTTTGGCAACGCGCTGGGGCCAAATTATAACGCGGCGCATGACAGCCATTTCCATTTAGGGATGCGAGGCTACATGCTTTGTCGCTAACTGGCTGCTGCCTATAAAGAATTATTTGAAAAACGGACTATTTAACGCTTTTTCTATGGTATCTAATGGTATAAAGCCTTACGAAAAAGGTTAGCGGCATTTAATAGAGATCAGATAATTTTTTATAAAAGATTATTAGTGATGAATTAAGAAGAGCTTAAGTAAAAGCGGAGATTTTAGAATAATTACGGTGTTAACAATCAGCCTGTGTTATGAGTTTTGCTATAATGCTGTTTCAAAAGAATATTATTGTCGCTTTTTTCTTATGAAAAAAATTTCACATCCGTCACGATTTTTCACATCAACGTGGCTTAAATTGCAAGGGGATTGAATAGTTTTAAGAAAAATCTTATTCTTGTCTTTATGCACAAAGTATTGAGTTTGCGCAAGATTGATAAATATAACTTTACTAAATTATAAGGATTCAAAGCGTGTAGCTTAAGCAATTATATCACATTTTCTTAACGTATCATAAATGCAGCGCGATCTTATCCGCAACCGCTTAAGCCAATATTATTAAAATAATTTTTCGAGAGCATTTAATTTTTTGTTACATCGGTGGCAGTTTGACTTAAACCATGGCGCGAGTAGCCTTCGCGTACCGGTGAGGCTTTAATGACGTTCGATGATTACTTCGCCTGGCGCAAGGAGGTCGAGGCACTGTTTTTTTTACTGAATAACACTGATGAGCTAACGGATATATTACAGCAGCAGGTTAAAGCGTTGGGATTGGAGCAATTTGCTTTACTTATCCGCCATCCTGTTCCCTTTACGCGCCCTAAAACGTTTCTTTTTACTACCTATCCAAAGGGTTGGGTAAAGCAATACGAAAATGAAAATTATTATGCAATCGATCCTATTCTTGATCTTTGCCAGCTGCCGGGGAAATTTATACTGTGGCAAGATGCCATATCGGAATGCACGGAATTATTCTGGCAAGAGGCAAAATCCCATGGGCTGACTTCAGGCGTTTCCTGTTCGCTTATGGCGCTTAATCGAGCGCTCGGTATATTATCTGCGTCTTCTAAAAAGGCGCTGAATATGTTGACATTACAGCCAGAACAACAATTAAGACTACAGTATCTTTTGGATCTGTCATTACAAACTTTACAGCGTTTAGACGATGTCTCAATGCGCATTTTAGATATAACCTTAAGCCAGCGTGAACTGGAAATATTAAAATGGACGGCGGAGGGCAAAACGGCTGTAGAAATTTCACTGATTCTGGCTATCTCGCCCCATACGGTAAATTTTCATCAAAAAAATTTGCAGAAACGATTCAATGCACCGAATAAAACCCAGGTAGCCAGCTATGCAGCGGCAATGGGTTTATTGTGAGCGCTAGCGCAACTACTAAATTTAGTAGTTTCATAAGGTTAACCAGTTGTCTACCCTTCGGCCTGGGTTTCAGCTGGGCTAGCGCCGTATGAATACGGCTTAAACGAGGGAGTGCGACAGGGGAATATGATGAAGATTATCCAAACCCAGCTAAAGGATATGCCATCCTCGTTATTGGCGGAATTGGGCAGTTATCGCTATAGCGTATTTGCACGCGGTGAAGGGTGGTCGATACCTTCCCGGCTCAGCACGCCGGGGCAGGAGTATGATCGCTTTGACCGTTCTGATGTCAGCTGGCTTATCGCCTGGCACGCGCGTATGGGCATTTGCGGCTGCGCGCGTTTGATGCAGTGGCAGGAACCGGGTAACGTTGAAGGCATCAGCGTCCCGTTCGATCGTAAAGAAGCAGTATGGGAAATGTCGCGTTTTTCAGCCAGACTGGATGTGGATGCTGAATTACCGCTAACCATTCTCTGGCATGCTGTGCAATTGGCAGAGCTGGCAGGCATCGATTATCTTGTCAGTGCCGCTACGCCGATGTTGGAGCAGATGTTTGAACAGCATAAAGTAGGATTCGAACCGCTTACGCCGGGCTTGATTCAATCTGAAGATAACCTTTTTGCGGTTAAGATTCCGGTTAAGCAGCCCGATTTAGCGGAAAAGTATCGTGGCGCACGTCGTTTTAGCCCGGAAGAGGTTTTGCCTTCGTTGGGCGTCTCCATAAACTGGCAATCGGGACGCTAATGCCAACGTGTCCATAGGGTGATCAGTAACCATGCGGCCAGCACCCAGCATAGCACGGCGCTGGCCAACGCAACAGGTAGCCGCATTGCACCGATGAAAAACCATAACGAGAGGAGATAAAACAAGTAGGGCAGAATGGCCCACATGCCAAAAACAAGCGTGGTACGTAACGCGCTTACCCCTTTATCGGTTGCCACCAGATAATGGGCGATCAGTGCAAAAGTAGGGAACAGAGGCAACAAGCCCGCGATATAGTAATTTTTACTCTTCGCCAGTATGCCGATCGCGACCACCACCAGTGCGCCGATTAACGCTTTTAACAGCAAACCCATTGTTCACTCCACGGCAAAATCCATAACATGCGTGAATAACAGCATCAAATCAATGGGTTTGAAGTTTTTAGCGACGGTATCCAGCTTTGATTTGGCCAATGGTATCAGCGAAAGTTTCAGCCTGCTTTGGATCGTCTAACTGAGCTATAAGCCGTTCCATATTGATAATCACTTTACCTGCATCGGCCTGCCCCATGCCTTTCAGCATCATCGTGACCATCGCCTTCAGGCAGGCAACTTCATTCGCCAACTTCTCTGCTTCATGCGAGGTGTTAAAATCGTTATAACCCATAGCTACTCCTTGATAAAATGGTACAAACATTTGAACTACTGCTCAAATCAGCGATAGCAGGAAAGTATAACATAAATTATGAGACTGTTTTCTCAGTTGAGCATGCAGGGTAAACAATAAAATGTTGTTCAGAACGCAGAGGTAAATAAAAAATCTGCACTATTTAGCCTGGATGGAAATGGTCAAAAGAGCCTTATTTCGTCACGCAAAAGTGCCCAGTGGTTTTAATTTAACTCATTGTATATAAAGCATTTTAAAATTTTAAATGATTTTCTGCTTATTTTTTAACGGATTTAACGCTTTATTATCGGTAGGGGGAAATAGTTGCGCTGCGGGTAGAATAACGGTGGGCTGAGCGAGCAATTAACCGCCCAAAAAAACGCTGAATTATGTTCAAACCTGTCACGAAAGAGAGTAACATTAAGCCGGTTAATTAAAGTGTCGCCCATAAACATCACCATTCCGGAGAAATCCTCTTTTGATCAGCATTCTTCTTGTGGATGACCACGAACTGGTACGCGCAGGGATCCGTCGCATACTGGAAGATATCAAAGGTATTCAGGTAACCGGCGAGGCATGCTGCGGTGAGGATGCTGTTAAGTGGTGTCGAACCAACCAGGTTGATGTAATCCTGATGGATATGAACATGCCGGGCATCGGCGGCCTGGAGGCGACGCGCAAGATCGTACGATTTAACCCCGATGCTAAAATTATTATGTTGACTATCCATACGGAAAATCCGCTGCCGGCAAAAGTGATGCAGGCGGGCGCTTCCGGCTACCTCAGTAAAGGAGCCGCGCCGCAGGAGGTCATCAGTGCGATTCGTTCGGTTCACTCGGGCCAACGTTATATCGCCTCTGATATAGCGCAGCAGATGGCGCTGAGCCAGATTGAACCAGAAAAGGGAGAATCTCCTTTCAGCTGTTTGTCGGAACGGGAATTGCAGATTATGCTGATGATTACCAAAGGGCAGAAAGTCACAGATATTTCTGAACAGCTTAATCTGAGCCCGAAAACCGTTAACAGCTACCGCTATCGTATGTTTAGTAAACTGAATATTAATGGCGACGTAGAGTTGACGCATCTGGCCATCCGACATGGCCTGTTTAATGCGGAGTCGTTGATCAGTAGTGAGTGAAGTTTTTGATGCAAAATCCTTTCTGAAAACCGTCACCAGCCAGCCGGGCGTCTACCGGATGTATGACAGTGGCGGTACGGTTATTTACGTCGGTAAAGCAAAAGATCTGAAAAAGCGCCTCAGTAGCTATTTCCGCAGCAATCTTGCCAGCCGTAAAACCGAAGCGTTAGTGGCCAATATCGATCATATTGATGTCACCGTCACCCACACTGAAACAGAAGCGCTGCTGCTTGAACATAACTACATCAAGCTTTATCAGCCGCGCTACAACGTGCTGCTGCGTGACGATAAGTCCTATCCCTATATCTTCTTAAGTGGCGATCCTCATCCCCGGCTGGCTATCCATCGCGGCGCTAAACATGCAAAGGGCGAATATTTCGGTCCATTCCCCAATGGCTATGCGGTGCGTGAAACCCTGGCGCTGCTGCAAAAAATATTCCCGGTGCGGCAGTGTGAAAACAGCGTTTATCGCAACCGCACGCGCCCCTGTCTGCAATATCAGATTGGGCGTTGTCTGGGGCCTTGCGTCGCAGGTCTGGTCAGCGAAGAGGAATATGCTCAGCAAACCGAGTATGTGCGGCTGTTTCTCGCCGGTAAAGATGACCAGGTGCTAAACATGCTGGTCAGCCGTATGGAACAGGCCAGCCAGGCGTTGCGCTTTGAAGAAGCTGCCCGTCTGCGCGATCAGATTCAGGCGGTGCGGCGGGTTACCGAAAAGCAATTTGTTTCCAATCAGGGCGATGACCTTGATGTCATTGGCGTCTCTTACGATGCCGGTATGGCTTGTCTGCATGTGCTTTTTATTCGCCAGGGCAAGGTATTAGGCAGCCGCAGCTATTTCCCAAAAATTCCCGGCGGCACCGAGCTGGCGGAAGTGGTGCAAACCTTTGTGGGTCAGTTCTATCTGCAGGGCAGCGAGTCGCGTACCTTACCGGGTGAAATCCTGCTGGATTTTAATCTGACGGAACGCGAGCTGCTGGCAGATTCTCTTAGTGAGCTGGCAGGACGCCGTATTCATATTCAGAGTAAGCCGCGTGGCGATCGCGCTCGCTATCTGAAACTGGCGCGTACCAACGCCGCGACAGCGTTGGTAACAAAACTCACCCAGCAATCAACGATCCATCAGCGGCTGGCGGCGTTAGCCGGGGTGCTTAAATTACCGCGTATCAACCGTATGGAATGCTTTGATATCAGCCATACCATGGGCGAGCAAACGGTCGCCTCCTGCGTGGTTTTCGACAGTAACGGGCCGGTGCGTGCTGAATATCGCCGCTATAATATCAGCGGCATCACGCCGGGAGATGACTATGCGGCGATGAATCAGGTGCTGCGTCGACGTTACGGTAAAGAGCTGGAGCCGGAAAAGGTGCCGGACGTGATCCTGATTGACGGCGGTAAAGGGCAGCTGGGGCAGGCGAAGCAGGTTTTCTCCGAGCTGGAAGTCAGCTGGGATAAACATCATCCGCTTTTACTGGGCGTGGCCAAAGGCAGCGATCGTAAGGCCGGTCTGGAAACGCTCTTCCTGGAGCCTGAAGGCGAGGGATTCTCCTTACCGCCTGACTCACCGGCGCTGCATGTTATTCAGCATATTCGCGATGATTCCCATAATCATGCGATAACCGGGCATCGCAATAAGCGGGCAAAGGTCAAAAATACCAGCTCGCTGGAAAGTATCGAAGGCGTTGGGCCCAAACGGCGTCAGCAGCTGTTAAAATATATGGGCGGCCTACAGCCATTGATGAACGCCTCGGTTGAAGAAATCGCCAAAGTGCCTGGCATTTCTCACGCCCTGGCGGAGAAAATTTTTTACTCGTTAAAACACTAACATTGAATCCCTTGTGGCAATGTAGCACCATACGGGTAAACCCTACTCATGCCAGACAGTTAGCGTACCTTATGCAATTGAATATACCGACGTGGCTCACCCTGTTTCGTGTTGTGCTGATCCCTTTTTTTGTGCTGGCATTCTATCTGCCATTTCATTGGGGGCCGATGGTTTGCGCTATCATTTTTGTGATAGCAGCGATTACTGACTGGTTTGATGGTTTTCTGGCCCGCCGCTGGAAGCAATCGACCCGCTTCGGCGCCTTTCTCGATCCGGTAGCGGATAAGGTGATGGTCGCGATGGCGTTGGTGCTGGTGGCTGAACAGTTTCACGCCTGGTGGATTACCTTGCCGGCGGCGACCATGATTGCCCGCGAAATTATTATCTCTGCATTGCGCGAGTGGATGGCGGAAATTGGTAAGCGCAGCAGCGTTGCCGTTTCCTGGATCGGTAAAGTCAAAACCATGGCCCAGATGCTGGCATTGGTTGCGCTGCTGTGGCATCCCAATCAGCTGGTTTCAGCGGTCGGCGTGGTGGCGCTCTATATTGCTGCAGTGCTGACTTTCTGGTCGATGTTTCAATATTTAAGCGCGGCGCGCAACGATCTGTTTGAACACTGATCGATATGGTGCAAAAAACAGCAAATGACTAGCGCATAAAGATAATCTGGTTGACTCAGATGTTCAGCGCAGTAGAATGCAGCGCATCGGACGGTAATAGATTTGCCGAATGAGGAAAAAATCAGTGCTTTGTTGCTGATGAATGCGGGAATAGCTCAGTTGGTAGAGCACGACCTTGCCAAGGTCGGGGTCGCGAGTTCGAGTCTCGTTTCCCGCTCCAGATTTTAAATTGTAGAAAGCATTTTCTGCAATTCTCCGAAAAGGGCCGTAAGGCCCTTTTTTCGTTACAAAACCACACACACTCACTCTTCTCTTCTTTTGGGCCGACAGCGTCTGATCCCTTTGTACTTCTGCAAAATAATACTCATTTTTAATATGATTTACGATTTACCCCTGCCAGAACAAAAGAGTATCGTTTAAACATTATTCTTATTAAAGCAACGGAGAGTCGGCAGTCTTTTTCTGGATACGCGTGCTTTATAAAAAATCCTTTTATAAGTTTTACCTGATGTGAATAGTCTGCGCCTGTTTAGCGCATATTAACAGCTGTGGTTTGATTTACTGTTAGCAAATGGAATATTGCACATCAAATTTAATGGCGGCCATTAAATTTGCGCCTGAAAGAGGTGATAAGTAACTGAAGCGGCGGACATCTGTTGTTTCATTCTATGCACCAGTTCTTTCAGCATGGAAAACAATGATAGTTATAACAGGTAAAAGAATATGAGAAATAGAAAAATCGGGCATGCGCGCGTCAAATATCATCCTGTAGCGGCATGTATTTTGCTTTCCTTAGCCAGCGTGACGCAAGCGGCTAATAACAGAAATATGACCTCTTCAGTTGTAAAGGGTGTAACGGTCATTGATATCAACAAAGCGAACGATCGCGGCATTTCACATAACCTATATGACAAATTTAATGTTGATAAAAAAGGGTTGATCTTAAACAACAGCCAGAATGCCATCAGCACCAGGCTGGCTGGAGAGATAAAAGGGAACAGCAACCTGAGCTCAGGTGCAGCGAAAGTTATTCTTAACGAGGTTATTTCTAAAAATCATAGTGCCTTACAGGGTTGGCTGGAGGTGGCAGGAAATAAAGCGCATGTCATCGTTGCTAATCCAAACGGTATCAGTTGCCAGGGATGTGGCTTTATTAACGCAGAAAAAGTTACTGTCACCACCGGCAAACCAGATATGCAGAACGGTATGCTAAAAGGATACCAGGTAAATGGCGGCAGCGTTACGCTTTCACATCTGGAAAGTGCCTCGCCAACTGAAATATTAGCGCGATCCATTGTAGTCAATGACAAACTCTATGCTGAGGAGCTGTCAATGGTAGCCGGCAACAATTATGTTGACATAAATGGCAAAATTACCGGTACGGTGAAGGCTCAGGGAAGACGGCAGGGCTATGGAATTGACGTTGCCACTATTGGCGGAATGTACGCCAATAAAATAAGCCTGATCAGCAGCGAAAAAGGCGTGGGGGTACGCAATAGCGGCATTATTGCCGGAACGGAGAATATACAAATTGATAGCAGCGGTAAACTTGTTAACAGCCATGGCCAAATAAAATCAGCTGGACTGATTAACATCAAAGCACAGCAAGGGCTGGAAAATATCACCGGAAAAATAAATAGCGAGAATACTATTCATATAGATACTAATAAAAGCATCATCAATAATAACCAGGCGGGTCATATCGCCGCCAGGAAAGATATCTATATTGACAGCGGCACTTTTAATAACGTCAATGGGAAAATATCTGCTGGCGGCACGCTGGGCGTAAACACCCATAATAAAATCATGACCAATACAGGGAAAGGCAATTCCGTGGGTATTCATGCCGGGGCCGTGGCCCTGCAAACGGGCATGCTGGATAATATCAATGGCCTGATCAAAGGCGGCTATGTCGGCGTTGGGGCGAACAGAGTTAATAATACTTCTGGCACCATCGAAGCTACAGGTGACATGGACATCAGCAGTAACGGGAATATTGAAAACCGGCAGGGCCTTCTGCGTTCTACTGTAGGGCATATCCATCTTGATGCGGTCAGGGGCAGCATCAATAACGGCAGTACGCGCACAGCAGACACTTTTAGTCAGGATTCCCAGGGTATCATCGCTGGTGAAGGCGGGATTCAGATCAAAGCCGATGTGCTGAACAGTCGCACCGGTCAAATCGCCTCAAAAGGTAATATCGCTATAACTACCACCTCTGCTGTTGACAACTTCCAGGGAAAGTTAAACAGCAGCAAAGAACTTTACATTAAAGCCGCATCTCTGCTGAATGGCCAGGCGGGGATAAGCACCTCGGGCAATATTCATATTGATCTCTCGGAAGATTTTTACAACAGTATCGGCATTATCAGTGCTGGCGAAGGCAATATCGAGCTACAGGCGAGGCGCGTTAGTAACAAAGGAGGATTGTTCGTTGGTCAGGATATGAATATCAATGCCAAAACCTCAGTGGATAACAGCGCCGCGCTAATGGTTGCTAATAAAAACATGACGATAACGGCCGCTGACATGCTGGATAACAGCAAAGCTCAGGATTTTGCTGATTTTTATGGCGTTTATTTAGCAATGCCCAACCAAAAGGGTGGTCTGATTGGCAGAGAAAGCATCACCATTAACACTGGTCGCGTAAACAATGATAGTGGCCGTATTGTTTCGGAGTTGGGTCAGTTAACCATCCAGGCCAGGGATCATATTAACAACACCTACGGCCACATCATGGCAGCTTCAGGACTTTCGTTGCTGAAAACACAGGCTATCTATAATGATTATGCCACGATAAACAGCGGCGGCAGCCTGACTGTTGATAGCGGTTTTCTCTCTAATTACAGTTCAGGCAGCATTGCTGATAATAATGCAACCGGCATCATTTCCGCCGATAAAGATTTGCAGGTTAACCTGGGCAGCACTTTTACTAACTACGGCTGGATAAATGGCAACCAGAATGCTTCCGTTACGGTGCAAGGTATCCTTTCTAACCGTAATACCCTTAGCGCCGCGCAGGATTTAAAAATCACCACAAAAAGCCGACTGTATAATTATAAAGATATGGCGGCCGGTAACCAAATCATACTCAAAAGCGAGTCTGATGTAAAAAACAGTTCGGGCAGTAATATTCAGGGAGCATCAACCACAACGATTGATATCAAAGGGGACCTGTATAATGAAGGTAACATTGTCAGCAATGATCAGTTAACCATCAGGGCAGGCAGAAACCTCTATAATTATAGTAATATATTAACGGATGGGCAGGCTGCTGTCAGCGTAAAAAATATTTCTAATAGCGGAAGCAATGCCTATCTGGGCGGCTTTGCAGGGCTGGAGCTGAAAGCGGGCGTTATTTCAAATAGCGGTAATTTTATTGGGTTGTAATTAAGGCATGCAATAAAGGCGGCAGGGTTTGCCGCTTTTATGTATTGAGTTGATTAATGAACAAGAAAGTTGTAGCCCTGTTTTTTTTCAGTTTGTGTCATTTTCCTGTTGTAGCGCAGAACAATGTGAGTCAGTTGATTAAGGAGCAGAAAAATAATGATAATACGGTTCGTCAGCAAAGCCGGATAACAAAAAAAGATATCTTTTCAACCGTTGGGAATAAAAAAACAGGTAAAATCGCGTTTCCTGATGAAACTCTCTGTTTCAGGATAAAGAAAATTATCATAAATAATGATTTTCTTGAAAAGTCAGCGGCGGGGAAACTCAAAAAAAACATTGAAGGACGCTGCCTGGGAAAGCGAGGCGTAATTAAACTGGCTCATAATATTCAGGACGGGTTTATCAATACAGGTTATATTACCACCCGCGTTGATATTCCGCCGCAGGATTTATCCACTGGCGTATTGACACTAAATATTCTTCCAGGAAGAATTGAAACAATAACTATTGAAAATAATTCTGTTGCCCGGGTTATTTTGCCCTTTGCTGAAGAGGATATTCTTAACGTCAGGGACATAGAGCAGGGACTGGAGAATTTACAGCGAACGCCGGGGACAGAAGTGAAAATAAACATCGAGCCAGGGGAGCGAGATGGATACAGTCGCGTCATCATCTATAGCAACCGCCAACAAAAATGGAATTTCCGCGCCTCCGCTAATAACTGGGGTGATAAAAGTACCGGGAAAAATTTGGCCAGCGTATCAGGCTATGTCTGGAATCTGGCGCATCTGAACGATATCTTTTATCTCTCAGGCACCCGAAGCGTATCAGGAGGATATAACAGTATTAGCAGCTATTATTCTTTTCCGTTGGGTTACTGGGAGTATGAATTTTTTTACAGCTATAGCGCGTCCCATCAGAAAATCGATCTTGATACGCTGAATCCTGATTATAGCGGGAAGAATCACTATGCCAGCGTTAAAGCCTCCAGAACGATCTATCGTGACAGAGATAAGAAAATTACTGCATTTATGGAGGTTTTAAGAAGAAAATCTGATTATCAACTGGGCGATATCACACTGACGCTGCAAAAACGTGATATGAGCAACGCCCGCCTGGGTATTAACTATAAACAGAATTATGCCGCCGCCATGCTGAACAGCACCCTGGCATATCAACGTTTTACCCGTGGGGCTGGGGGGGATCTCTCACCCGATATGGCGGCGGGCGATGTCAGCTCAAGGAGTCAGTTACTCAGCCTGGATATTAATTACCTGAAACCGTTGGAATATCGCGCTTTGCAGGGGTTTTATGAGCTAAATGTGGGGATGCAGTATACGCCCGAAGCTTTAGTATTACAGGATCAGTTCTCTATTGGTAATCGCTGGAGCGTCAGAGGGTTTGAAAACAGCACCGGACTTTATGGCGATAAAGGATTTTACCTGCAAAACACCCTTAATATTCTTACCGGTTTAAGCGGCGCTGAATATTATTGCGGTCTCGATTATGGCGAAGCGGCAATGTCTCATTCGTTTCAACAGCAGAATAAGACCCAAAGATTAATGGGCGCGACAACAGGTTTAAAAGGCAGCGTTAAATCGTTGGGCTATGATCTATCGCTCTCTGTTCCACTGCTTAGCCCAGCGCAACTGCAAACCGATAAATTCACAATAAATGTTAACTTATTTTATCAACTATGATGCACGCAGGAATTAGGCTTTTTGTTGGCACTGATATTGTTGAAGTAGAAAGAATCAGGAGAGCAATATCGGGATGGAAAATGGATTTTCTTCAACGGGTTTTTACCCCGGCGGAAATAAATAAAATCAATGCAGAAAACCCAGACTATGAAAGGGCGGCTGGTTTTTGGGCGGCAAAAGAGTCAATGGTAAAAGCGCTGGGTATCGGTTTTCGTCAAGGGATCCGTTTTCATGATATTGAGGTCGAACATAATCAATACGGTTGCCCACAAATCATACTGTATGGCTCAGCAAAAACACTATTCAATGAAAAAGGCCGCGCACAAATCTCTTTAACGATATCGCATTGTAGAACATATGCTATTGCCGTTGTTGCTGTGGTTACACATAATTAATCTGACAGAGCGTGGATATGTATAGGTATAACGATCTTTGCAATAAGAGCGTATTGGTAACGGGAGCCAGCGGTGATATTGGGCTGGCTATCTGTATCCAGTTTCTACAGCAACAGTGCCAGGTCTATGCGCTGTATAATTCGCACGGCGATGAGCTGGCGGAATTGAAAAAGCGTCATCCTCAGGGTGAGCAGCTTCATATTCAACAATGTGATTTAGCCGATGCCGAAGCGGTAAAACAACTCTGTCTCTGGCTGGCGAACACGGCAGGCAACATTGATGTTCTGGTGAATAACGCGGGTATAGTTAAAGACAGCCTGTTTGCCGCTATGAGTTTTGAAGCATTCACTAGCGTGATAGAGACGAACCTGTTGAGCCTCTTCAGGCTGACCAAAGAGGCGCTGATGCTGCTGAGGGCCTCTGAGAAACCGGTAATTATCAACGTCGCTTCGATCGCGGCGCTGGTGCCCAGCCCTGGGCAGATTAACTATAGTGCGTCAAAAAGCGGCATTCTTGGCTTTACGCGCACGCTGGCTGCTGAAATGGCACCAAGAGGCGTTCGTGTCAATGCGGTAGCGCCAGGTATGATTGAATCCAGAATGGTTAAAAAAGTCTCGCGTACGGTTGTCAGAGAGGTAATTAATACCATTCCGCTGAAACGTCTGGGGCGCTGTGAAGAGGTCGCCAACGCGATTGTCTACTTAAGTTCCTCCGCATCAAGTTATATTGTGGGGCAGACGCTGGTTATAGATGGCGGTCTGGTGATGCGGTGATCTATGAATAAACTATTTATTCCGCCGCACATTTTTCTGGAAATGGGCAGCTGGCGGCAGCCTTTGCTAATGGTTGACCGAATCAGTAACTATCAATATGGTGAAAAAGGTTTTATTCAGGTTATCAAACATGTCACCTATAATGAACCCTATATCCCAGGGCATTTTCCCGATAATCCCATTATGCCCGGGGCGATTATTTCTGAAATTTTTGGCCAGGCCAGCGAGTATCTCTCTTTTTTGAGCGATATATGCCAGATATATCATGAGCGTTATGGTATCAGTCTGCAATCGTTGCAAGATATTTGTAGCAAAATAAAAGATGACGATTTTCGTGAGATTATTCGGGCGCGCCGTGCTCAGGTGCAGGGCGTGTTGGCCGCACAGAATATTAAATTCAAAGGCATCGCTTATCCAGGCGATACGCTTGAAGTAACCAGCCAGCTAGCCTTTTCAGATAATAACGGCTTTAAGCACTATTCCGTTTGCGCTCACGTTGGGAAAAAAGTGATCAGCAAAGGAACCATAATTAATTATCGCGAAGTGAAATAATAAAAACAGGGAGTCTCATCATGGATACGATGCGAGAGAATATAGCAGAGCGCAAAGCGATCCTGCTCACCATCAAAACAGAGTTAATTCAGCGGTTAAATATTCATCGGGAACCCGGACAGATAGATGATGACACGGCGCTGTTCGGCAACGGTCTGAAACTTGATTCAGTGGATGCCACAGAAATTTTGGTGTTGCTGGATAAAGTTTTCAATGTTCAGGTGAGCGAAGGCGACGATCCTGCTTATATGCGCACCATTAATAATCTTGCTTCTTTTATCCTTCAAAAGAACAGAGCCGCCGAGCGTCCATAACAAAAAGCGACCAGGGAACAGACGATGAACGTGCTTCATGATGTGCATTTGGCTCACCAGGCGAAAATGGGCCAATACAATAATAAAACGCTGCCTGCTTCTTATTACGCGCCTGCCGTTGAGTATCAGGCCGTGAGAGAAAATGCGTTGTTGGTTGATTACTCGCATATGTCCATTGTCAGCGTAACAGGCGAAGATGCCTGGGCGTTGGTTAATTACTGCGTGTCCGCCGATGTCGCCACCCTGCGTGATGAGCAGGCACTCTATTCGCTGATACTCAATGAAGCCGGTTTTTTGCGTGGCGATGTTTATATTCTTTGCGCGGAAGAGGGCTATTATCTGTTAACAGAGAACATGACCTCCACGGAAGTGGTTGCCTGTTTACAGCAGGCGTTAGGGAAAGCTGAGGAGCTGGATATCCAGGAGACGCCGGAAATCCACGTGCTGGATGATGCCGGGTGGGGCGCGATGCTGCTGGAAGGGCCTTATGCCTGGGAAATACTGGCGGAACGGTATGGTTTTGATGTCGTCGGGCTGCCTTATCATGAATTTATGCAGACCTCAGAGGAACTGATACTTCTCCGCTGCGGTAAACATGGCGAATATGCCTATTTAATGGTGGGCGAGCAGGCCGCGCTGGCGGAGCTGTGGTTGAAACTGCTGGAAACCGGAGAGAAATTTCAGCTGAAAGCGGGCGGCCTGGATTATCAGCATATCGTCAGGGTTGAAAATCCCTGCTGGGATGTGCTGGACGCTTCACGTAATCCCGTTGAGCTGCAGCTGCAATGGGCCATTGAATACGGTAAAGAGGATTTTATCGGTAAATCGGCGGTTGAAGCGATATCGCACAATGGCGTTACGCGTAAGCTTGTCGGCATTATTCCGCTGGCTCCGGGCGCAGAAATTAGCGCGAATGATAAGGTGCTGGTTGATAAAAAAGTGGTGGGTGAAATTATAAAAAGCGTTTATTCGCCCGCCCGCCACTCATTTATTGCCCTGGCGATGATCGACGCAGCCTGGGCTTACTCTGATATTCCGGGATTCATCCTGCAAACCGCGCACGGCGATATCGCAGCCATGACGCACAATCTGCCTTTCCTCTACAACCTCAGTATGCGGGTAAGCCCAACGGAACACAGTTTTATTGATGCCACGAAACCGCGCCACGCCGAATAACAGGCAAAAGAGCAGCATTAAACTTTAACGCAGGCAGGTTGGCTGGATGCTGAGGCATTCACGCTTCGCCAGGGGCAGATAGTTGCAGCAGGGATGATGATGAAGAACAGAAAAAGAGTGGTTATCACCGGTATGGGGATTTTGTCACCGCTGGCGGATAATATTGCAGACTTTCGCCAGGCATTATTTAACAGACAATGCGCGGTGGCCGACAGTCAACGCTTCTCCCGGTGGTTTAACCATGCCCGCGCTGCGGAAATTCTCTATTGCGGGGATTTTCCGGAGCTTTCGCACGAGATTGTCCAGTCGCTCGATAACGCTGCGCTCTGGGCCTATAAGGTGGGTAAGGATGCGCTGGCACAGGCCGGGCTGATAAATCAGCGGGCCACTCTTGAAGAAGCCGGGTTAGTTATTGGCGTCTCATCGGCCGGCACCGAGGCTTTTTTACCGCTGTTTGAGCGGCGCATGCAGGATTTTTCGCTGGCAAAAGCCATTTTCTCCGGCGGCTTCTCTGCCTGCTGCTCCAGCGTTTCCAGCCTGCTGGGGTTGAAGGGCGGCGTTGAGCTGGTAGCCACGGCCTGCACTGCCAGCCCGAATGCCATCGGCATGGCATTTGACGCTATCCAGAATGGGAAAAGCCCGGTCATGCTGGCCGCAGGTACCGAGCCAATCTATTTGCCTACCTTCGCCGGGTTTTATGCGCTTAACGTGATGCATACAGAATCCTGTACCCCTTTTTCCGGCACGCCGGGAATGTCCATCGGTGAAGGCGCTGGTGCTCTGGTGCTGGAAGAGTACCAGCATGCCGTTGACCGTGGCGCAACGCTCTATGGGGAAATCCTTTCATACGCCACCTCGTGCGATGCGTATCATGAAACCGGCCCGGATCCGCGTGCGAGCGGAGCCGTACGGGTGATGATAAAAGCGCTGGATAATGCTGCTGTTGCGCCGCAGCAGGTTGATTATGTCAACCTTCACGGTACCGGAACCGAAGCTAACGATCGCATTGAGACGCTGGCAATGAAAAAAGTGTTCCCGCAGAGCGCCAGCCTGCCTGTTAGCGCCACCAAATCCTATTTTGGTCATACGATTGGCGCGGCGGGCGTGGTGGAGTTAATCGCCTGCCTGGTGACGCTGCCCGCGCAGAAAATTTTGCCAACGCTCAATTTCGGCTCGCCCCGTGCTAACTGCGATCTGGATTATGTGGCCAACCACTTTCGCCAGAAAGCGGTCAATATATTCGTTAAAAACAACTATGCTTTTGGCGGCAATAATTGCAGCCTGGTGATCAGTACGCAGCCCGCATCGGTGCCCGTCAGCGCCTATCAGGAGAAGCGCGTGGCGATTTCAGGCATAGGCGCGGTGACCGCGCTGGGGCATACCATCAACGAAATGCTGGAAGCAATCTGGTCATACCAAAAGCCGGTCGCGCTGCAGCCGGTGGTGTTTCATCCGGATACACTGGCGGAAGTCAGGGAGCTGCTTGATGTCCTGCGCGCTACCCGGCAGTTCGAAACCGTGCTGGGGCGCAGTCTCGCAGAGATCGCGCCGCTTTTGCCGGAGCATGCCCGGAACTTTAAAACCTTTCAGATTACCGGGCTGGATGCACGCAAACATCTGCGCCGTTACGATCGGCGCAAGGCGACGCGCGGCGGAACCTTTGCGCTGATTGCGCTCGCAGCGGCATTAACCAGCGCCAGGCGTAAAATCAAAAAAGAGGGTGACGAGACCGGCCTGATTATGGGCATGTCGCGTGGTCCGCAGGAGACAACCTGGAAATACCTGCAAAGTCTGCAGCCCGATCCGCGTAAGGTGCGCACCTCTGAGTTTCCCGGCTCGTTAATGAATTCCATCGCCACCTTTTGTGGCATCTCGGAAGGCATCAAGGGCTATACCACTACGCTGGCTACTGGTGAAAACGCCGCGCTGGGCGCATTGACCTATGGCTATGAAATCATTCGCCAGCAGCTGCAGTCGCAGGTGATTATTGGCGGTGCGGATGAACACTTTCCCTCTATGGCGCTGTATATGGATGCCCTTACGCAAAAGCTGCATATGACCGCAGAGGCGCAGGATTATCAGATTTATGCTAACGCGCCGCAGGGGTTTGTTCCGGGTGAGGGGGCCTGCATGCTGCTGCTGGAAGCGCCAGAGGCCGCCGGGGCGAGAGGCGCAGACGTTCTGGCGGAGATTGTGGGTTATGGCAAGTCATGCAGCAACAGCTATTTTGCGGCGGATCGGCTCAGCGAGAAAGCGCAGGCGATGATGCTGGCGATCGGCCGGGCGCTGCGGCATGCCGGGCTGACGGCCAACGATATCGATCTGGTCTGCGGCACCAGCAACGGCAGCCAGCAACATTCCCAGGTAGAAACAGAGGCGATCTGGCAGACCTTCTGCCAGGAAAAGCCGCAGGTACCGATAGTGAACTATAACGCTTTCTTTGGCTTTGTAGCCTCCTGCGCCGGTCTGCTGAATCTGGCGGTGCTGATTGACTGCTTCAGGCAGCAGCGGGTTCCTGCGATTCCCCATACCGAGCGGTTCTGCGATGAGCGCCTTAATTTTGTTCGTGAACCACAGACGATGCCGCTTCAGCATGCTCTGCTGCTGGGGGCCAACGAAGCCGGAAATTACTATGCAATAGTCATCAAAGGAGCACAGCCTGGATAACGCAGCGATTATTGCCGGCCACAGTCTCTGTTTGCCGTTCGCCAGAAGCAGCCATCAACTGATCGCCCATTTGCGACAGGGGAAGCAGGTGGAGACCTGCGGCTGGTTTGCTTCCGATGAGCAGGCGATAAAAGGTGGATTCAAAAGCAACAGGCATTTTGCGCGTCTGCCGCCGGGCGCAGAAAGCCTGTGTGAACGGCTGTCGCGACTGGTTGACGACGCCGTTGAACAGGCTTGCCTGGATAAACGCTGCCTGAGCGGAGAAAAGGTCAGGGTTTATCTGGCGGGCGTGGGGCCAAGAGTGGATGCGAAGGCCTATAAATCTTTCTATGACTGTAACGATATGGAGGATATCAAGCTGACAACATCGGTAGCACAGCTACAGATAGCCAATATGTCGCAGGATGGGCTGGCGTATCAGCTGGCGCAAAAATATCGTCTGAAATATTTGCCGCCCAATCTTAACTGCGCCAGCAACGCCTCACTGGCGGCGGTACATATTGGTTGTCAGGCGATAGAAAAAGGAGAAATCGATCTGGTGCTGGTGATCAGCTGCTCAGAGATTAAAACACAGGATTTTTGGTTCCTTGAGAACCAGCAGATGCTGAATGGCGGTGTGGTACAGCCCTTTGGCGCACAAAGTAAAAGCGTGCTGGTTGCTGAAGGTTTATGCGTCATGCTGCTGGAGAGTCGTCGTCATCGGGTTGCCCGGCAGATGGCGGCTGGCGTGCGGTTACGCTCGGTTTATAGCCAGATCGGTGCCAACAGAAATCATGATGCGGCTTATCTGACCGCCAGTCTGCACCGGCTGATGAAAAAAGCATTGCTTCACGCAGGCGTTGCGCTTAACGAACTGTGCGCGATCATTCCTCATGGCAATGGCGCTGCAGCCAGTGATAAAGCCGAGGCGCAGGCGCTCGCGCTGTTATTGAACGACGTTCCGGTGCCCATACTGGCCTATAAAGGACAGACGGGCTATACCGCCACTGGCTCCGGCATCGTTGATTTAATCATTGCTTACTATGCGTTAACCCGGCGGGAGCTGATCCCGGCACGAAAGAACGATGCCATTATCAAAGAGCTGGCGCCGTATCTGCTTATTGGCGCAGAAGCGGTAAAGCACCGGCAGCAGCATCTGTTAAAAACAGGCGTAAGCGTGGATGGGGCGCTGATCGCGGTAGTGGCGTCGGATGAGCGCCAGGAAGCCAGCAATGAGTAACTGCTATTTGTCTTCATTTGCGGTGATCGAGCCGGACGATCGCTTTTATCGCTATCATCCGAGCTGGTTAAACGTCTGGGAATCACACCTTTATAACCGGGCAATAAAAGCCACCAACGCGCAGGGATGGTTTTTTAAGCGGTTTGGCTGTGATAAAGCGCTCTACGCCCGCGAGATGATCCGCAAGCCAGCCTGCATTGATTATATCGAAGCCACAGAGCAGGCGGCCGACCAGGCGTTACAACAGCTAGCGGCTAAAGAACGCATGCGTTTAAGGAAGTCGCGCACCGCCTTTATCTGTGTTGATGCATGGGGCGAGTCAGGGCTATTTGAAAATATAACCAGCGCTCTGCATGTGACCATGCTTGATAGCCTGCCGAAAAACTTGTTGAAGAAATTTTCAGTAAAAGAGTTCACCTGCAAAGTGCGGGGTGAACAGCACGCCTTTATGCAGGCGCTGAGAATGGCGCAGGATTACCTTAGCTGGGATATCTTCGATTTTGTCGTGATTAGTGCTGCATATCGCGCCATTCCGCCGTTGGTTTTTTCCACGGCGGAAAACACGGCGCAGGGAGAAAACCCTGATATAAAAATGAATTTTTCCGTGGAGCGTGCAGGCTGTTTTATTTTCAGTCAGCAGGAAAGCGCTTTTCAGGTAGCGTGCGGCAGCTATATCTTTCCCGACAGTAACTTCTTAACTCTGGACAGGTTATGTGATGACGCCGATATCGAACGGCTGGCCATTGCCGGATTAAGTTATACCTTGTCTGAACGGGTTAGTGCGAATAAACCAGGCGCATCGGCAGCGGAAGTTATTTGCCTGAGCGAAAAATATGGCGACAGCGGCTGCCTTTCACCAGCGCTGAGCTGGCTTTACCTTGAGCGGCACCGCTGCCGATCGGGAAAAATGCGCACGGTCATGCCTGGCGCAATGGGCAGCTATCACTATTTCGACACCCGATATCAGCCTTAAGGGAGCAGGGATGGCCAGTAATGTCAGGGAATTGCCAGCGATATCGTTAAGCGAGGTGAATAAAAGCTATGGCCGTAATGAAAGTAAAGTTGATGCGTTGAAAGCGGTAAATATGGAGATTGCGCACGGCGATTTTGTGGCGCTGTGCGGTCCTTCAGGCAGCGGGAAAAGCACGCTGCTGAACATATTATCTGGTATCGATCGGCCAACCAGCGGAACGGTGATATTTTTCGGCAAGATGCTTGATTCGCTAAACGAAAAACAGCTTTCCATTATCAGAAGCCAGCAGTTGGGCTTTATTTTTCAGTTTTTCAATCTGATGCCGGTGCTGACCGCGCTGGATAATGTCTGTTATCCGCTGCTGCTGAATGGTCGCTATCGGAAAAAAGAGGCCAGAGAACGTGCCCTGGATTATCTCAACAGCATTGGGCTGGTTCACCTGGCGCATCGTAAACCGGGGCAGCTTTCGGGAGGACAGCAACAACGGGTTGCCATTGCCAGGGCGCTGGCCCATCAGCCGAAGCTGGTGGTAGCGGATGAGCCCACAGGCAACCTCGATTCCACCACCGGTGGGGCGATTTTAGATCTGCTAACAAAAATCAATCAGGAAACGGGCACCACTTTTATTATCTCAACGCACTCGGCGCAGCTGAAAGAGCGGGCCGGGCGTATTATCGAAATCAGGGATGGGCAAATTGATGAGGGTTAGCGGCTGGCTACGCTGCGCTATTTTGCTGGCGAGCTTAACGATGCAGGCCGTAAGCGCCGTTGCGCCACCGATGGTGGCAAGGATTATCCAGCACTCGTTTCCGGAGAGCCGGGAATCGCTGCAGGTTTTAACGGAAGCGCTGTTTACGGAATATCAACAGCAAAAAAATATTACCTCATTAATTTTCTACTCCTACGGCATGCTAAAGCTGGCGGAGCAGCTGGCTGCAGAAAACGATGTGATTAAGGCTGCGGAATATGCCAGAACGGGCTTTTTTTATCTGGACGAAGCCGCTGAGCTGTATGAAAACGACCCGCGCGTACGTTATTTAAGGGCCAGAATCGACGCCTTTCTGCCCGCCGCCTCTGGCCGCTGTGTTATTGCTCTCAGCGACACGCAGTTTATCCAGCAATCAAGCGTAACGTTCGAAAGTGATATTCTGGATAACGTTAAATATATGCGCTATCGCGCCTTACACAGCTGTGGAGAAATCAATCAGGCAGCGGCTTTGCTGGCCCGGTTAAAGCAGGTACGCCCGCATTTAAAATCTCTCTCGTTAGCGCTGAATGCCGCGCCTGAATGGGAAATAAGCGAAGCCACGCAGATCGTTCTTCCTTTAGCCGGGGATAAATAGATGATCGCTACCGGAAGCCTTATCGCCGCAGCGCTTATTAGCGGTTTTGTTGTTTACTGTCTTTTGTGCAGCAGAGAGATCGCCCTGTTTGCGCTGTTGAATCTTTTCAGGCATAAACGGCGTTCATTTTCCACTCTGATGGCGATCGTTATCGGCGGCGTAGCCATTTTTAGCTGGGGCGGCTTTATTCATCACGCTTTCTGGATCCTGAAAGAGCAAACGGTCCGTATGAATGTGGGCCATATCCAGCTTTATAATCCGCTCTGGTTTCAGACATCGAATAAAAACCTGAGCCTTATTAACGATTATCAAACGCTGAAAGCAGAAATAGAAAGCCATCCCGACCTGGCTGCGTATATTGCCACGCTTTCCGGGCAGCTGGAGTTTACCGGCATCATTTCACATTATGAAAATGAAACCTCAAGCTATTTTTCTGGAGTGGGCATCGAGCCTGTACCGGCGCTTAAACTGGGCGCTTTCGAGAAGATGCTATCCGGGAGTGATTTATCGCGCGTCAGAAAAGAGGAGATGACGCTGGGCAGCGGTCTGGCAACCACGCTTAACGCGCATTACGCGGACTGGCTGGATTTAATGGTGGTGAATAGCCGCGGCGGGCAGGGAGCGATCTCATTAAAACTGCGCGGCATTTTTTCCTCCGGCATCAAAGATTACGATGATGTAGCCATAAAGGTTCCGCTGGTTACCGCTCAGCGCATGATGGATACCCGTGGCGTCAGTAAAGTTTTAATTTTGTTGAAAGATGATGCCGATCTTCCGCTGTTCAGGGCGAAGCTTCAGCAATTTATCAATGAGAAAAACCTGCCGTTAACCATTCGTAGCTGGAAAGAGATATCGCTGTTTTATCAACAGGTGGAAAGCTTGCTCTCCGGGATCTATCTCTTTATTCAGGTAATGGTGGCGGTCATTGTTATTTTTATGATTAGCAATGCGATGGCAATGAATATCGTGGAGCGCACCCGTGAGATCACCACCTTACGCGCCATTGGCCTTAAACCCACTCATATTATCCGCCTGTTTTTGCTGGAAGGAATAGTTATTGGTGTTCTGGGCGGCGCAGGCAGCCTTCTGGCGGGCTTTGCCCTGGCCGGGATCGTTAACCTGCAGGGCATTGCCATGCCGCCTTCGCCCGGGCAAACCCACGGTTACACCGCATTTATCAAGACGGACAGCGTTGAGCTGTGGGCCGTTACGTTTTTATTGCCGGTGCTGACCTCGGCGCTGGCCGCTATTTTGCCCTCGCTCCGGGCATCCCGTTTAAATATCGCGGACGCGTTTAAATTCAGCTAAAGGAAGAACGATGAAAAGGGCAGGGAAAGCCTTGGTTCTGTTTTTTGCCAGCGCAGCAGCCGCGGCCTCGCCGCAGGCGCTGGAAATCATTCGGCTGGCGGATGAAGTGCGCTCGCCCAACAAGCCTTTTCGCTACAGGGTAACCATACAGGAATATCAATCGGGGCAGCAGCAGCCTGTCAGCAAACAGATCCTGGATATCTCGATGCGCTTTATTAAGCCGGAAAAGGGCGGGCAGGCGGATGCGCGCGCTCTGGTGCGCTTTGTCTGGCCACCGCGCGACAGGGGAAAGATGATGCTGTCGGACTGGTATGAACTGTGGTTTTATACGCCGGAGCTGCGGCGGCCGATCCCCATTTTGCCTCAGCAGAGGCTGCTGGGGCAAATCTCCAATGGCGATGTCATCGTGACGAACTTTGAGTATGCCTATCATGCCGAACTGTTGGGGGAGGCACCCTGTGGAGAAACCCATTGCTACCGGCTGGCGCTAAAGCGAAAGTCTCCCGCCGCGACCTGGCCGAAGATCATTTACTGGGTGGAAAAAGGTGGTGATTACCGGCCCTGGAAAGCAGCCTACTATTCACTGGATGATAAGCTGGTTAAGCAGGTTCTTTATCAGAACTATCTGCCGGTGTTAGGTAAAGCAAGGCCGACCAGGATCGTGGTGGAAGATTTGCGCCACGGCAAGAGATATTCCGTAATGGAGTACAGCGATATTCGGCTGGAATCGCTTCCTCTTTCTCACTTCACCAAAGAGTATATTCAGCGGAGTGGCAACTGATGGCGCGGGTTATCAGGTTGCTGCTGCTATTTTTCCCGCTACGCCTTTTAGCGGAGTGCCTGCCAGAGGCGGATATTCAGCTTTATGCCCAGCAGGCGTGGCGGCACAGGGAAACGGCTCGTTGGCAAATAGATCAGAAAAATTCTTACCGGGATAACAGTAGCGTCAGTGATATAGCCATCAGATACGATAACCGCTGCGAGCTTAAGGCGAACATGCTTAGTGCAGATTTATCGCTGGTGGGGATGGCTTATTACCCGTGGCAAACGCCCGGCGCTTTTGAAACAGAGAAAAATCACACGCGGTTAATGTTGCACCGGCTGAGTTTCGCTTATCAACCGTCAGAAACGCTGCTTTTTACGCTGGGTAAATTCAGCGCGAAACCGGGACGGTTTTATTTAAAGTCGCCGGCAGATTTGCTGCATACTTACTATTCAGGTTTTAAACCAGGCAGAATTTACGATCCCGTTCTGCAGGCGATCTACGCCGAATCCTTTTGGGGCATTCAGTTATCCGCTGATGCACTTCATTATGCCTGGTCGGTAACGGTTGTGCCACAGCTAACGCAGATTAGGCGACGCTATGAATCTTCCGGCGACTGGTCTGCACTTGAGCGATCCAACGCCAGCGCGCGCTATCTGCTCTCTTACAGCGATTACCGGCTACCTGATCATACGCTTTCGGTGAGTTTGCGCGCTGGCGAAAGCAGAACGCTGGCCGTGGCGGACAGCTTTCATCCTGCGCCGCAGTGGATGTTTAACGCTGAACTGGCCTGGCATGGTAATCAACAGTGGCGTCATTTTGCTGAGCAGCGCGCGGCACAGGTACAAAATTATCTCTTTCCCTCTGCGCTTTTTCAGCGTGGCCGTCAGAGCGGCATAGAACTGGCATTGTCAGGGCAATACACCACGCAGAGCTTCAGCCATTTTGGTGTGGAGTATTATTTCCAGAGCGAAGGCTATTCCCGCCAGCAGTGGCGCAACCAGATAAACTTCATTCGCTACCTGAATCAGCGTACGGGTTTTGCTCCCTTCGATCGCGCTCATGATGCGTATAAATATTTAATGGCAGCGGAAATAGATAACATTGCCAATAAAGGCAGCCTACAGGGAAAGCATTATCTGAACAGCTATGCCACGCTAATCACCGCCGATAGCGCCAACCTGCGCGCATACAGCATCGTTAATCTTTTAGATAAAAGCGTAATGCTGGGGTTGCATTTTAATCAGCCGCTGGCGCAAGAAAATATCGATTTTTACAGCGGCGTCTATAGCACGCAGGGAAGCAGCAATAGTGAGTTTGGCCTGTTTGGCAAAATGGTGGGCGTTTATTGCGGATTTAAATATTATTTTTAAGAGATGAACATGGATAGTAATCATCAACACCGAACGGTGGCCCTGCTTTTTGCCGGGCAGGGGAATCCGGCTATTGGTATGGGAGCCGAGCTTTGGGACGTTAATGCGCATACCCGCAAAATTTGGGACTGCGCCAGTGATATTTCAGGCATTGATATTCGGCATATTTGTTTAAAAGGTCCGCTAAATAAGCTGGTACACACCTCAGCACAGCAGCTTGCTGTTACGGCAGTCAATATCAGCTTATATACGCTACTACGGGAAAAAGGGATAAATATTTCTGCATCCTGTGGGCATAGCGTAGGTGAATACAGTGCCTTGTATGCCGCAGGCGCAATAACGCTGGAAGCGCTGTTTTCTCTTATTCAATTTCGCGCAGCTACCATGCATGAGCTAAGCAAAAAACATAAAGGCTCCATGCTGGCAGTGAGAGGAATGAACTATCTGGCTGTACGCGATCTGATTGCGGCTTATGGCGCTGAACTGGATATCAGCTGTGATAACAGCTGCCGACAGCAGGTGATAGGGGGCACAACCTCTGCGCTAAGCGACTTTACGCGTCGCGCCCGCTGCCAGAGCGTTAAGTTAGCGGTAAGCGGAGCCTGGCACACTCGCCTGATGCAGGAGGGCGTTCAGCCAATGCGGGATTTTCTGGCCAGGGTAACTATTCAGCCGCCGCAACATAACGTATTGATGAATGTCAGCGGTCAGGCGGAATCGCATCCCGGAACCATTCGGGAGAACCTGGCGCAGCATTTAACCCATACCGTAAAGTGGACTGCGAGCATGGCGCGGCTTTTAAGCGCGGAGAACTCACCGTTACTCATTGACATCAGTCATAAGGCCTGGCTGGTACCATTGCTAAGCGATTATGCCGATTTTTCGCCGGAGCGGCTATTCCATTGCAGAACATTCCTGTCAGGTCAGTGAGACTATTATGATCCCCGATTATGCAGTTTTTATCCGCTATCAGGACAGAAGGTTAATCCCGTTTGTTTACTTTATCCTATTGATGCTGTTAGGTTTTTTATGGAAAAATAACGCCTGCTCGCTTACCCAGCAGGAGGCGGGCGCTGTTAGCGCTATTCTGGCCATTGTACTGTTCCATCTTATTTATGATTTAAAAGCATACTGGATGTACAAAGGCGCAATCAAAAATGTCGATCTCACCTGCTTTAACGGTAAAACCCCCTCCCGGACGGAAAGGTTTTTATCCCGTCCGCTGGTGGCGTGCGCCTTCAGCGCGCTGGCCTGCTGGCTGCTGGTCAAAGGCGGATTCGCGCTGCTGGGAGATCGGTATGCCGTTTTAGGCTTGTATAGTTTGCTGCCTTTACTGGTTTATTGGATGTTCAGAGGCGTGCGGTCGGTTTATATCAGACAACTGGCTAATTTTACGCCACAAAAGGCGCAACATCGTAGGCTTTATCACTATGTAAGCTATTTCATGCTGATAAATAGCGCGTTGAATATGTTGACCGTCAGCCCGCTGAAAAATAATCCCGACTTTTCCCTGAACCACGGATGGCAGTCGCCTGCGCTTATGGTGGCGATGTTTATCCTCTGTCTGGTGGTGTTAACCCTCAGTTTGCTTTTTGCCCGCCTGTCAAAAAAGTATATTTTTCTCGGTAAGTTGCTCATGCAGGAAATTGACTTTTCCTTTTCCACTGCGGTGCCCTGCGCGGCGCTGCAGGCAAAACCGCTGGCAGTGCGGGTAACTGTTTTTGCTGCCTTACAGCTACTGTGGATAATTTTCATTAATGCGCTATTGGCCTGGCTGGCCTGGAGCCTGCCGTTTAGCCTTTACTTTTTCGTTTGCTATCTGCCAGCAAGCGGCTGCTATTTTTTGCATCTCTACTGGCGATGGCATACAGACTACCTAACCGCCTGTGATATGTATCTGCGCTGTATTGAGATCGATAAGCGGGCCACGCTCTGGTAATTCGCGTCTGGGCTATCCACGGATTCATCACAGAACTGTCGCTACGGCAAAAATCGGTCTATAACTTATAGCGGTCCGCTAACGGATGGCGGGCTGCTGGTGACGCTTTAATCGCGAAGGATAAAAACAGAACAGAAAGCGTCGATGATTCATACAGCCTTGTGTTTTATGGAAAAGCTTCTTAAAAAATTTAACTTTGGGGGGTTGCCAACCGCGGGAAGTTAGTCCATAATGCCGTCCATCTGATGAGGGAACGCGAAAAAACTTCTCGAATCAATGAGTTAGCATCTGAGCATAGATGCAGTTTCAGTTAAGAATTAGATGGTTCGAATTCGGACGATCAAACGGAATAAAGGCGCGTTGGCAGAGTGGCCATGCAGCGGATTGCAAATCCGTCCACCTCGGTTCGACTCCGGGACGCGCCTCCACTTTACACCCTGCCCGGGTGGTGAAATCGGTAGACACAAGGGATTTAAAATCCCTCGGCTGTATGGCTGTGCGGGTTCAAGTCCCGCCCCGGGCACCATAATGAATACCGAATAAAATCAAAGCAATAAGTAGTAATGTCGTAACCGCCCAAGGGCGGTTTTTTTGTTTTTGTCTTCGGTTTCCTGATATCAACCGCTGTCATGATTCCCTTATTCTGCCTGCCAACTATCGGGTAATCAGCCAGCCCGGGCATGGGCATAGGCATAGGCATAGGCACCAAATCCTAATGCAGGATAATAACACCACACCAGCATTTAGTTACAACATACTATTATGATGCTTAAAGTTGCAGCAGGCACCGAGCCATTAATGGCCAGGCAGGAGAAAGCAGCAACTGCAGAGCGGTTTTTGATAAACCACAAAGGGATGCAGACAAAAAAGCGCATAATAGCGCCTCACTTACTTCGCAATATCACCACTTACTATGTTAATTCGTCAGGATGAGGCCAGAACCTTTATTACCGACAGCCGTCTGGCCGCAACGCTTGCACTGGTTGCCGGCGCGTTAAATACCGCTGCCTTTGAGGCGGTGGGTTTTTTCTCTGCCAATATGACCGGCAATGTCTCATCACTTTCCGAGCGACTGGCGCGCGCTGAGCTGCCGATCGCGCTGTTCTTTTTTGAGATTGTTTGTCTATTTATTCTCGGCTCCACCTTTTCAACCCTGCTGATTAATCATGGCCGTCGCCACAGCATTAGCGCCGTTTACGTCATTAATATTCTGCTGGAGGGGATGCTGTTGCTGCTGCTGGGCGTTACGGAGATCTTTTTCCCGCAGGTAGCAGGCGGCCTCCTGATGATCCTCAGCCTGAGCTTTTTAATGGGGCTGCAAAATGCGGTGGTTACGCGGATTTCCAACGCACGTGTGCGTACAACCCATGTTTCCGGAACGGCAACTGATATTGGCATAGAGTTAGCTATGCTGTTGGATATTTTGCGGCGTCGGGAATCTACAGAGTACACCCCAGTCTATCTGCAACGGCTGATGCTGCATGGCTCAACCATAACGGCCTTTCTGGTGGGTGGCGTAGGTGGGGTTTGGCTCTACAGAATGATGGGAAACGGCTTCCTGTTGGTGATTGGCCTGTTTTTAACGCTGCTGGCGCTGGGCTATCTTTTTAAAGCCCGCCGGATTACGGCGGGCAAATAAAAACGTAACGGGCCGTTTGGGTTATAGCGTGCCGCTCAGACGACGATGAAAATCGCTGCTGCGCGTATCCAGCCCAACGATTTTTACCCGCGCATCATAGCGCTGGTAGCGGTTTTCAATCGCATCAAGCGCCGCCACGCTGGAGGCATCCCAAATCTGCGCATGTGTTAAATCAATGGTGACATCCTGCGGGTCGTGCGCATAGTCGAAATGCTCAAACAGGTCGTTGCTGCTGCCAAAAAACAGCGGGCCGCGCACCACATAGCGCACCGATTCACCGTCGGCGCTGAGCTGCCGCTCCGCATGGATAACGTGCGCGACGCGACGGGCAAACAGCAAAATAGCGAAAACAACGCCGCCAACCACGCCTATGGCCAGGTTACCGGTCCAGACGGTCATGACAACTGTCAGCACCATGATTGCCGTTTCCGACAGGGGAATGCGTTTCAGAGTAGCGGGCTGCAGGCTGTGCCAGTTAATGGTTTTCAGCGCAACGATCATCATAATGCCCGCCAGCACCACCATTGGGATCTGCGCCATCAGCGCGCTGAGTCCGGTTACCAGCAGCAGCAGAACCAGAGCGGCTGCCACAGTAGAGATACGTGTGCGCGCCTTGCCTAATTCCACATTAACGATGGTCTGGCCAATCATGGCGCAGCCGGCAATGCCGCCGTAAAAGCCTGCAAAGATATTGCCGATACCCAGTCCCCAACATTCACGACGTTTGCTGGATGGCGTATCGGTAAGATCGTCAACCAGTTTCGCCGTCAACAAGGATTCCATAATGCCTACCAGCGCAATGCTCAGCGCCGTCGGCCAGACAATTTGCAGCGTCGCCAGATTAAGCGGCACGGCCAGCTGATTCAGTCCTGGCAGACCAGCCTGCATCGGACCTTCATCGCCAACGTTTGGTACATGCAGTCCACAGTAAACGGCAATGGCGGTAATCACCACGATCGCGACCAGCGGGGAAGGGACACTTTTTAATACGCGCGGCAGCAACAGCACGATAATCAGCGTCAGGGCAAACAGCAGCCACACCGGCAGCGACTGACCCCAAACGTGCGGTACCTGAGCAAAGAAAATGAGTACGCCCAGCGCGTTAACAAAGCCCAGCATCACCGAACGGGGAATATAGCGCATCATTCGCGCCAGCCCGGCGATTCCGAACAGGATCTGTATTACGCCGCCCATCAGCACGGCGGGCATAATGTATTCCACGCCGTGCGCACGCACCATCGGGCCAATGACCAGCGCAACCGAACCGGCGGCGGCGGTCACCATTGCCGGACGACCGCCCAGCAGAGACAGCGTAAGCGCCAGCACCACCGAGGCAATCAGGCTGACCTTAGGATCAACGCCGGCAATCACGGAAAATGAGATAACTTCAGGAATCAACGCCAGCGCGGTAATTACGCCAGCCAGGCATTCGCGCGTGAATAATTTGGGCGAGCGTAACACGCGGGCAACGGTTAGCTCGCTGGCGGCATGCTTTTCAGCGTTCGCCTCGGAAGAGGTGGTCATAATAATGCAGGCTCTTATTGTCTTAATGTCAGATGCAGCAGTGTGCATCATGGATCTGAAAGGTTTGAGTTGCCCATACAGGGCAAGAGGCGCATGTTACCTGTAATTGTCTGTTGATACCAGTTTCAGACCGGATTTCCCTCTGCAGGAAAGTGCCGGTCTGAGACGCAATGACATCACTACTCTGGCCGCTTTAACTGGCGATATAGCCAACTAAAGAGGTTAATAACCGATAATATCGTCTTCCGTTTTGTTAACCACCAGCTCCAGAACACGACGATAAACATCCAACATAACCACATCGCTTTCCAGCTCAAGACGCTGGATAAGGCGTGAGATAATCGCTTTATTGGTTACGGGCTGTCCTGCCTGCAGAATCTCAGCCACGACGGCACCCAGAACTTCGCCTTCGTTAACGGCGCCCTGCTCCTGCAGGTTAAAATAGTCGGTAATATCCTTGTCGGTTTGCGAGGTAGTAGTCTGCATGTTCGTCCTCTTTAACGCGGCTGGTAGCGCGTCAAGGCTTAAGGGATCGGTCAGAAATGACCGGGTTCTAATGTTTATGGTCAAAAACCAATGATGTCGTGAGCAGAATGCAATACATCCTTCAGGCGAAAAAAAACCTCTGAAGGTGGAAATCCGAGTTAAACACCTTCAGAGGCGACGCAAATGCATCATTCGTTACAGAGCATGATTTAGCTCAGCGAAGGTAAAGCTATACAAAAAAAGCAAAGCTGTACAAACAATGATTAAACAAAAAGTGCTATTGCTTAATAATCAAATAATTAAAAAGATAAATAATTATACAAAAGCTATACAAAAACGCGATAAAAACGTTTCGCTTGTAACATTTATTCTAAAGGTAACTTTAAAACCAGGCTGTAGGCAGTGAATGGGCGTTTTTTGCCGTTCTCGGGAATGCCATTTTTTGCACCATAATAAGCCGGCAAGATTCTTCACAACCCCTTTCTCCAGCGCCTATACTTACCAATGGTTATATACATAGAAGTCTAATCATTAGGTGCCTATATTTTGGATTCCTCTCAGCGCTTTCCTCGTCTGCTGCAGCTCACGGCGCACGCCTGGCGACTGGCTATCGACCGCCGACTAAAAGAGAGCGGCCTCAGCATGAATAGCTGGCTGGCTATTGCCACGCTGGCCAGTGAAAGTGAACCCATGACGCAGAAAGCGCTGGCGCAGGTGCTGGGGCTGGAAGAGGCCAGCATGGTGCCGCTAATCGACCGGCTGGTGGCGCAACGGCTGATAGAGCGTCTGCAGCCAGAAGAAGATCGACGTAAGCGCCTGCTTATTGTCACTGCCGAAGGCTGGGCGGTTTTTGAAAAAGTCAAAGTAGAAGCAGATCGTTTACGCGGCGAGCTGTTAACGGATATCGATCGCGACGAGTTAGCGATAGCCCAGCGTGTACTGCAGCAATTGCTGGATAAGACAGGAACGCTCTGACGTGGCGAAATCGAATCCTTATGCTCCGCGCCAGTGGCAGCCACATGAAAAGCCAATGCTGCCTGGTTCACCTTCAACACCGATTCATCCCACCAAAAAACGTATCGCTTTTGGGCTGGTTGGCCTGCTGATTACCCTGACGGGCGCGCTGAGCAATGCGCTGGTAACGGCTAATCTGACCAACCTTCAGGGCACCTTTGGCGCTTATTCTAACGAGATCGCCTGGCTCCCGGCGGTTTACGTAATGGGAAATATCTCTATTAACCTGCTGCTGGTGAAGTTTCGCCAGCAGTTTGGCCTGCGTATCTTTACCGAAGCTTTTTTGCTGCTGTATGTGCTGGTGGCCTTTTTTCACCTGTTCGTTAACGATCTCAGCTCGGCGATCATTGTCCGTACCGCGCACGGTATGGTGGCGGCCGCGCTAAGTTCTCTGGGCATTTACTATCAGATTCAGGCGTGGCCGGCAAAGCATCGCCTTAAGGCGTTAGCGATCGGCATCAGCGCCTCACAGTTGGCCATTCCACTGGCACGGCTATTCTCTTCTGAGCTGCTGCAACTGGAGGAGTGGCGCGGGCTTTATCTGTTTGAGCTGGGGCTGGCGATGGTGGCGCTGGGGTGCGTACTGATGCTGAAGCTGCCGCCAAGCGATCGCAGCAAGGTGTTTGAAAAAATGGATTTCGTCACCTTCATTTTAATGGCACCGGGGATGGCGCTGCTGTGTGGTGTGCTGTCACTGGGACGCATCGAATGGTGGTTCAGTACGCCGTGGCTCGGTATCTGCCTGGCACTGGCTGTGGTACTGATCATCAGCGCGGTGGTGGTAGAGCATAACCGTAAAAATCCGCTGATCAATACGCGCTGGCTGGGCAGCGGAGCCATTATCCGGTTGGGTATCGTAATGATCATGATGCGCGTGGTGCTGGCGGAACAGAACAGCGGAGCCATCGGCTTTTTGCAGCAGGTTGGCCTGCAGAACGATCAGCTGCGTGGCCTGGCGCTGGCGATTATTGCTGGCGTGGTGCTGGGGATCACTGCCAGCGCGCTGACCTTGAAACCTGCACACTTTAGCTGGCCGATCGTCACCTCATTGCTGATCATGATGATTGCGTCATTTATGGACAGCCACTCTAATCCGCTGACGCGGCCGCACAATATGTATTTCAGCCAGTTTCTGCTGGGCTTCAGCAGCGCTTTCTTTATGGCGCCTGCCATGTTACTGGGCATCGGCAGCGTGGTAACTCAGCCGAAAAACCTGGTGAGCTTCGTGGTGCTGTTCGGCATGAGTCAGAATTTAGGCGGTTTGATTGGCGCTGCCATGCTCGGCACCTTTCAGGTATGGCGGGAAAAATATCACTCCAGTCTGCTGGGTGACCAGCTTTCACTGCTCGATCCCAACGTAACCGAGCGTCTTAGTCAGTACAGCGCGCTGTTTAATAGCCAGCTGGGCGACAGTGCACTACTTAGCGCGCAGGCGGTAGCGCAGTTGCAAAGCGTCTCCACGCTGCAGGCCAACGTACTGGCATGGAACGATACCTATTTACTGACCGCCGGGATGGCCTTTTGTACCCTGGTCTGGGTGCTTTATCGCCTGACGCGCCAGCGTATTATCACCCGACGTCAGCAGCAGCGTGAGGCCGCCGCTGCTCAATCAATTTCGGCAACATCAGCCAGCATGGAGAAACAATGAGCCAGCAGGAAGAAGTCAAAGCCGCCGAGCGCGAGCGTAATAATAAATTTCGGATCCTCTCCATTGCCGTTGGCAGCGGTATAGCTCTGGTTGGCGTACTGGTTATCCTTTACGCCTGGCAGCTATGGCCCTTTACCAGCGCGGTGCAGAGCACGGAAAATGCCTATGTACGAGGGCAGATCACCTTTATCAGCCCGCAGGTCAGTGGCTATATCACCGCCGTTAATGTGCAGGATCTACAGCCGGTTCATAAGGGTGACGTGCTGATGACCATTGACGATCGTATCTATCGTCAGCGGGTTGAACAGGCGAAAGCGCAGCTGGCGATGAAGCAGGCGGCGTTAGCCAATAATCAGCAGCAGCGGCTCAGCGCCGAAGCGGTGATCGTACGTAACCAGGCGGCGCTGGAAAATGCCCGTGCACAGGCGGCAAAAAGCGGCTTCGATTTAAAACGCGTGGAAAACCTGGTGGCAGACGGCTCGTTGTCAATTCGTGAGCGTGACGCGGCGCGTGCGGCGAATAGCGCGGCGGTAACCGCCGTGCAGCAGGCGAAGGCGACGCTGGAAGTGTCACGTCAGGATCGGCAAACGGTAATCGTTAACCGCGCCTCGCTGGAGGCGGATGTCGCCAATGCGCAGGCGACGTTACAGCTGGCACAGATTGATTTAGACAACACGCGCATTATTGCGCCGGAAGAGGGGCAGCTGGGGCAGATCTCAGTGCGGCGCGGCGCCTATGTCTCTGCGGGTACGCGGCTCACGTCGCTGGTGCCGGCGAAAAAATGGGTGATCGCCAACATGAAAGAGACGCAGATGACGCACGTACGCCCCGGTTTGCCGGTTACCTTTACCGTGGATGCTTTGAACGGCGCTGAGTTTCACGGCGTGGTGGAATTTATCTCTCCGGCTGCAGGCTCGGAGTTCAGCGCAATCTCACCGGATAACGCGACCGGCAACTTTGTGAAAATAGCGCAGCGTATTCCGGTACGTATCAGGATCACGGATGATACGCAGGCGCGGCTGCGTCCCGGGATGTCGGTAGAGGTGAATATCGACACCTCCGGCGCAGAGGAGCCACGGTCATGATGCGCTGGAAACCGCAGGCGCTGGCGCTAATGATCCCATTGTTAATCGGCTGTGCCCGTGACGTTGACAAGGCACCGTCGTCGTTGCCGATCCCGCCGCAGTGGCGTTATCAGGTGGGGCCGTCCGCCGCGCCGGAAGCGAACTGGTGGCGAACCTTTGCCGATTCCAATCTGAACCGGCTGGTGGAACAGGCCCTGCGCAATAATCCCGATATTCTGACCGCCCGTTCGCGCGTGGATCAGTATCGGGCGCAACTGCGCGCCGCCGCCGGAGATAATTTTCCCACGCTGGATGTCGGCGTAGGCGCAACGCGTGCGCGCTCGCTGTCGGCCGTTACCGGGCAACCGCGCGAGGGCAACGTTTATCAGGGATTGCTGCAGGCAAACTATGACGTGGATCTGTGGGGATCGCGCAGTAGCAGTATCAATGCCGCTCGTGCGTCGCTGGCGGCGCAGCAGGCCGCTGCGGCTGCGGCTGAACTGACCATCGCCACCTCGGTCGCCTCCGGCTATATTTCCTTGCTGGCGCTGGACGAGCAGCTGCGCGTGACCCAGGCGACGCTGGCAACGCGAGAAAACTCGCTCAATCTGGCGCAGCGTCAGTTCGCCGCAGGTTATACCTCGCGGCTGGAGTGGATGCAGGCAGCATCGGAATATCAGGCGGCCAAAGCGCAAATTCCCCAGCTTGAACATCAAATCCATCAGCAGGAAAACGCGCTGAGTATTTTAGTTGGCATGAATCCGCGTCGCATTGCTCGCCAGTCAAACTTTACGCAGGTGATGCCGCAGCGGTTACCGTCGCTGTTACCATCAGAGTTGCTGCAGCGTCGACCAGATATTGTTCAGGCCCAGCGGCTGCTGCTGGCGGCGGACCAGACGCTGGTCTCTTCTCAGGCCCAATTGCTGCCCTCGCTTAATCTGACTGCCTCTGGCACCCTGCAATCCTCGGTGCTGCATCAACTGGTGGATAATCCGTTCCGTCTGTGGAGCATTGGCGGCAGCGTGCTGGCACCCTTGCTGAATCGGGAGGCGCTAACGGCACAGGTAGATGTTTCGATGGCATCGCGCAATCAGGCGCTGTACGGCTATGAGAAAGTAGTGCGAAACGCTTTTAGTGAAGTAAATGATGCGCTGGATGCGATTCAGCAGACCCAGGCGCAGCTGCAGGAGGTAGAAAAGCAGCAGGAGATCGCCGCCGACACGCTACGTATTGCCCGCAACCGCTATCAAAACGGCTACGCTTCCTATCTTGACGAGCTGGATGCACAGCGTACGCTATTCAGCGCGCAGCTGAACGTGGTTCAGTTGAAAAGCAATCTGCTACTGGCGCAAATCGATCTTTATCGGGCGTTGGGCGGCGGCTGGCAACCTTAAGAGCCTGCTTAGCGCGCCGGAACGCTAAGATTCGGCGCGCTAAGCAGGCGGTTACGATTTCAATCAGCCGTGCTACACTGTAAAACCGCATGGCAGAAACAGAGCGGTATCTTGTTTATCGATGATGTCCGCTGTGATGATGACAAAAAATGAATGAAATTTTGCCGCCTGAGCCTCCAGAAAGAGATGAACTGCCGCAACTCGACGATGCGCAATTTGCCATTGTAGTCCTGTTATTAACCTCTTTTACTCTGATATTCTTTGTTCTCATTGTGACCCTATGGATGTCATAATTGCACACTGCAAAAGATCCGATGGTTAAATAAGGAGATCAGTGATGGAGAACCGTGACGATAAACTTATCGCGTTAATTGGTTTACTCGCTGCCAGTCTGATCGGCATCGTGGTTATCTTTACCACGACCTGGCTGACCGACATTCGTCGTCCCTCATCCGACGCGTTTGAAGTGCAGACCTGCACCATGCCGCCTGCAGAACCCGCCGCTCAGCCCGCCGAAGCTTCCCCGACGCCTTAACCTTTTGCACGATTTTGTAATTTGATTTGCTGGCTGCGTAACGCCAGCGCCAGCGGCTCATAGAGCGTGCGGCTGCCATTGGGATCGGGCAGGCCAAACAGCGGGCCGGGCGAGCGACGGTCGTCTGCCCAGGCCGGATACTCCACTATCGGATAGAGGGAAATGCCTTCCACGGCCACTCCCTGTTCCAGCGCCAGTTCCACTTCATCAGCAACAATGTTCAGCCAGTTGGCCCGTGCTTCGCCTTCCGCACCGGTTTCCGCTAACAGCATTGGGCGCTGATAACGTTGCCAGACCTCCTCAAGCAGCAGATGCAGCGGACGCCAGGCGGCGTGCGTTGCGTTTAAAGGCGAACCGTTACTGAACCACTGATTATCGGGATAGTAGTTCAGACCGATAATATCCAGCGTCTCCGGGCTGCCGCCCAGCTCCGGGCATTGCTTGCCGCATAGCATATCCCAGGCGTCAAACTGTGAAAGGTGCTGACGCTGCGCCTCTTCACGCGCCGCCGCGCTGTGGTCAACGGGTGCAACATGCACCAGCGGATCCGTCAGAACAAAGCGCGCCTGCGGATAGATCTCGCGTATCGCGGCGATCGCCGCCAGGCTGGCGCGCACCAGCTGTTTCTTCAGGGCCGGGCCGCGTCCGCTGGCGTAGGGGTTAAGCCAGGCCACTTCCGCGCCCGCCCACGACCAAAAGGAGATCTGATTGATCGGGGTGAAAAAGGGTTGCTCAATACCCTCGTTGCGCATCACTTCCGCCATGGCGCGGGCAAAACGGGCGAAGGCATCAACAAAGCCGGATGACCAGATATCGAGATGATCCGGATAACCAAAGTGCGCCACTTCCCAGATCACCTGAATTCCGTGCTGGTTGGCGGCATGCACCATCGGCAGAAAAGAGGACCAGTCATATTCGCCAGGCGTTTTTTCGATCAGGTACCAGCGTGCGCCGTCGCGTGCGGTCAGCAAACGGTGCTCCACCAGCGCGGCATAATCTTTATGGATCAGCATATCGTGGCCGCTGCTGATAATCATATCCAGACGTTTACCCTCTCTGCGGCAGGCGGTTGAGCAGGGGAAGCTGCCCTGAAAAAAGCTGTGGAACAGAGACGGCTGGTGGCGCTGCGATGGCACGGTTGATGAGGTAACTCGCATGCGGTTCTTCTCCTGTAAAAAAGGCAGGCGCGGAACGTTTCGCTAAGTCTAGACTAAATGGCATCCCCGACCCGATTTTCACCATTGATATTGCGAGGAGAAAACATGCATAGCCGGCTACGTATTATTCAGGGCGATATTACGCGTCAGCAGGTAGACGTGATTGTTAACGCTGCAAACAGCAGCTTACTGGGCGGCGGCGGGGTTGACGGCGCAATTCATCGCGCAGCGGGACCGGCGTTGTTGGCCGAGTGTCGCCAGCTGGCAGCGAGTCGGGGCGGCTGCCCGACCGGAGAGGCGGTGCTGACCGGAGCCGGCAACTTACCGGCGCGTGCAGTGATTCATACCGTGGGCCCGGTCTGGCGTGGTGGTGGCCAGGGCGAAGCGGAGCTGCTGGCCAGCGCCTATAATAATAGTTTGCAGCTGGCTGCAGAGCATCGCTTCGCTACCATCGCCTTTCCCGCCATCAGCACCGGCATTTATGGCTACCCGAAAGCGGCGGCGGCGGCGATCGCCTTGCGAACAATTAGCCAGTTTTTGCAGCAGCACGACTATCCTCAGCAGGTCTGGGTGGTCTGTTTTGACGAAGAAAGTTATCGTCTTTATCGCCAGCATTCAGAACAGGTCGATGACGGTGGAGCTGCGGCCGGTGAATAATAACAATCAGGTTTAGAAAAAAGGAAAAATAATGGCTGAAGCGCTTTACCCGCAGGATAACGTGACGCCTGCAGACAGCCGTACCCGCCTCGCCAGGGCAGTTAAACCCCGTACCGTTCAACATCCACAGCACAGCGGTATCCATTCATTGAGCAACGGACTGGATGCCTTCGCCGCCCGTTATCAGCTGTTATCGATGGCGGAAGAACGCATCGATATTCAGTACTATATCTGGCAAAACGATATGTCCGGGCGGCTGCTGTTCAGCGCGCTGCTGGAGGCCGCTGACCGGGGCGTCCAGGTCCGTTTGCTGCTGGATGACAACAACACCATGGGACTGGACAAAACGCTGAGCGAATTGAATCGTCATCCCAATATCGAGATCCGCTTGTTTAATCCGTTCTCGTTTCGCACTCTGCGGGCGCTGGGTTATCTCAGCGACTTTGCCCGCCTGAACCGACGCATGCACAACAAAAGCCTGACCGTTGATGACATGGTTACCATTGTCGGCGGGCGTAATATTGGTGATGAATACTTTGGCGCAGGCAAACAGCCGCTGTTTTCCGATCTTGATGTTATGGCGATCGGGCCAGTGGTGGAAGAGGTGGCGGCTGACTTTGAACGCTACTGGCAAAGCAAGGCGGTGACCGCTTTTTCCGCAGTGGTGGATGAGGCGCCGGACGATTCCCGCGCGGAGGTGACGCTCCCAGAGGCCTGGCGTGACAGCGAACAGGTGCAGCGCTATATGCAGCGCCTGCAGTCATGCGGCTATATGTCGCAGCTGGACAGCGGCGAATTAAAGATGACCTGGGCACCGGCGCGTCTGTTGAGCGACGACCCGCGTAAAGGGCTGGGCAAAGCGCGGCGCGCCACGCTGCTGCCGCAGCGGATGATCGAAATCATTGGTCGCCCGCAACACCAGTTCGATATTATTTCCGCCTATTTTGTTCCGACGCGCGCGGGCGTCGCGCAGCTGCTGGCGCTGGTGCGCAGCGGCGTTAAAATCGCTATCCTCACCAACTCGCTGGCGGCTAACGATGTATCGGTGGTGCATGCCGGCTACGCCAAATGGCGTAAAAAGCTGCTGCGTCATGGTGTTAAACTGTATGAACTAAAGCCGCAGGCCGATAGCGAAGAGAAGCCGCACGATCGCGGACTTACCGGCAACTCCGGTTCCAGCCTGCATGCCAAAACCTTCAGCGTCGATAACCAGAAGGTGTTTATCGGCTCCTTTAACTTCGATCCGCGTTCAGCAGTGCTGAATACCGAAATGGGGCTGCTGATCGAGAGCGAAACGCTGGCCAGCAATATTCATCAGCGATTTGTCGAGGAGATGCGCGAGCGCGCCTGGACGCTGCGGCTGGATAAATGGGGACGGGTTAACTGGGTGGAATATGAAGGTGAACCGGAGGAAATCGTGCATAAGCATGAGCCGAAAACCCGTTTTTACCAGCGCCTGCTGGTGCGCCTGGTCTGGCGTCTGCCGGTAGAGTGGTTGCTATAGCGGGCATCCATGCCCGTCTGTAACTCAGGGGCGGGCTTTTCGCCCGGAAAACAGGAAGCGCAGCAGCGGAATGCGCAGATGAATTTCATACAGCACAAAGGCGATGCCGAAGACAAACAACAGGCCAGCAATAAAACCCAGCGCATTATTATGAATATGTGGCGTAATAAAGATGCCGTACAGTAGCGTCAGCGGATGATGCACCAGATAAATAAACAGAGAAGCATTTACCAGCCAGGTAATGCGCGCCGAATGGGCATTCAGGAAGCGATGCCCAAAGGAAAATACTACGTTGACCATCCACAGACCCATTAGCATTGACACCACCGCATCGATTTCATACATCCAGCCTTCGCCGCTGCTGTAGCGCTGGTTGGCCATATAGGCGAAGAATGCCAGCGCCGAGCCGATCAGCGTCCACGGATTAAAGCGCACAAAGCGCGCCTTCAGCGCCGGATTGCGCCAGGCCAGCGCGCCAAGCCAGAAGAAAGGCAGATAAAACAGGGTTTGCATAACGGCAAAGTTGAAAAGCCCATCGGTCAGCAGCGCAGGCTGAAAGATAAAAATCAGACGGCGAAAAGCGCCCCAGCACAGGCTGTAAAACAGCACGGCCAGAGTAAGTATCAGCCAGCCGGGCGCGGTGGTCTGGTTTTGCTCCGCCGCATGCAGGCGGCGAAACAGCACCAGCCCCAGCGAGGTGAAAATAACCAGCACCAGCAGAAACCACAGGTGGGAGGTGAGCTCCCAGACCAGGGTGTTATATTTTTCATACGCGGAAAACTGCGGCCAGCCGGTGATCTTACCCGTCCACTCTTTCAGTATAAAAAACTGGGGCAGGGTAATTAGCGGAATGGCGCTGAGCATCGGAATGCCAACGCGTTCCACGCGCACTTTCCACCATTCGCGCGGGGCATAGCGCAACCAGAGCATAAAAGAAAAGTAACCAGATATGACGAAAAACACCTGCATGCGGAAAGCATGAATAAAGTCATTGAACACGGTTAACCACAGCGACGGTTCCGCGCTGTTAACAGACCACTGGTGGCTGGAATAAATAAGTGAAACATGAAAAGGAACGCCAAGAAGCATCAGATAGGCGCGAATAGAATCAAAAAAATATTCACGCTGATGAGATTTAGTACGCATAGTTATCCAGTTTTAGTACGTTTTATATACCGGCTCGCCCTGAACGTGACAAAAGTAAGCGCTTTACTTTACCGGAACGGGAATCCATATAATATCAGCCGATTCTGTAACAGACGATCAACGCAGAGAAAAGCCCTGAGAGCAGAGAATACAGGAACAAAACGGCGGGTATACTGTCGGAAAACCGAATAATCCATTAATATGGATGGGATTGATTTAAGCACACGAAAGGGGGGGATGTGCTGATTACTAACAAAAATAAATCGGGACTGAAAAAAACGCGCTGGGTCAGTGCGGCAGTTCTGTTTGCCTTGTATACCAACACCGGTTGGGCTTTTAGCATTGATGATGTCGCCAAAGAGGCAAAGTCGTTAGCGGGAAAAAGTTTTGAAGCGCCGAAGAGCAATTTGCCCTCTCAGTTTCGTGACATGAAATATGCTGACTATCAACAGATTCAGTTTAATCACGATAAAGCCTATTGGCATAAACTGAAAACGCCATTCAAGCTGGAGTTTTATCATCAGGGCATGTATTTCGATACCCCGGTAAAACTGCATGAAGTCACCGCCAACACGGTACGGGAAATCAAATACAGCCCGGAATATTTTAATTTTGGCAATGTTCAGCACGATCCGGAAACCATTAAGAACCTGGGTTTTGCGGGTTTTAAAGTGCTTTATCCGTTAAACGCCAAAGATAAAGATGACGAAATCACCAGTTTCCTCGGTGCCAGCTATTTCCGCGTGATTGGCGGCGGCCAGGTTTATGGCCTCTCGTCGCGTGGGCTGGCGATCGATACCGCGCTGCCTTCTGGTGAAGAGTTCCCACGTTTTCGCGAATTCTGGATTGAACGTCCGAAACCGCAGGATAAACAGCTGGTAATCTATGCGCTGCTGGATTCTCCGCGTGCTACCGGTGCTTACCGCTTTGTACTGCGTCCAGGTAAAGACACCAATGTGGATGTGCAGTCAAAAGTCTATCTGCGCGACAAAGTGGGCAAGCTGGGCGTTGCGCCGCTGACCAGCATGTTCCTCTATGGTCCGAATCAGCCTTCTCCGATAGTCAACTATCGCCCTTCTCTGCATGATTCCAACGGTCTGTCAATTCATGCCGGTAACGGCGAATGGATCTGGCGTCCGCTGAACAATCCGAAACATCTGGCAGTAAGCACTTTTACCGTGGAAAGCCCGAAAGGTTTTGGCCTGCTACAACGCGGACGCGAGTTCAATCAGTATCAGGATCTCGACGATCGTTACGATCTGCGCCCAAGCGGCTGGATCGAGCCGCAGGGCGACTGGGGTAAAGGTCGCGTAGAGCTGGTTGAGATCCCAACAGCGGATGAAACCAACGATAATATCGTTGCCTTCTGGACGCCGGAGAATCTGCCGGAGCCGGGCAAGGAAATGAACTTTAAATATCGTTTGCATTTTACCCGTGATGAAGACCAGCTGCATTCGCCAGATACCGCATGGGTGAAAAACACGCTGCGTTCTACCGGCGATGTAAAACAGTCAAACCTGGTGCGCCAGCCAGACGGCACCCTCGCTTTTGTGGTGGACTTTGTCGGTCAGGATATGAGTGCGATGCCGGATAACACGCCGGTTACGCCTCAGGTTAGCATCGGCAATAACGGTGAGATTGTTGAACAGAGCGTGCGCTATAACCCGGTGAACAAAGGCTGGCGTTTAATGCTGCGCATTCGCGTTAAAGACAATAAGCAGCCGACCGAAATGCGTGCCGCACTGGTTAACGGTGATAAAACGCTGACGGAAACATGGAGCTATCAGTTGCCTGCCAATGAATAAATCAATCTTAACTCCCGCTGACTATATCGACGCGCTGCCGCTGTCGCCGGACGGCAAAGCGGCGCTGGCGACAAATCTGCCCGCCCCGGAGGCGGGCGGTGAGGTTTACAGCACACTGCATCAGCAGCTGGGCCAGAATGGCCCGGCCGAAGCGCGTGCCGACGACGCGCCGCTGAGCTCGGTAAAGTCACGTATTGAAATGAGCTGGCCGGACTCGCTGGATGAGGGCAAACAGTTCAGCGAGGATTATCTCGGACGTACCACGCTGAAGGCGATGCCGCCGGTAAAGCGTTCGCTGATGTTCCCGGAAGCCTGGCGGACTAACCCGCTGGCGCGCGCCTGGGATTCGCTGCGCGGACGCAAATCCACCCCGCGCTACGCCTCGGCGGAAGAACAGCGTCAGGAAGACAAATGGCGTCACGTCGGCTCCATTCGTCGTTATATTCTGTTGATCCTGACGATTTTCCAGACGGTGATCGCCACCTGGTATATGAAGACCATTCTGCCTTACCAGGGCTGGGCGCTGATCGACCCAATGGATATGCTCAACCAGAACTGGCAGCAATCGCTGCTGCAACTGCTGCCTTATGTGTTGCAGACCGGGATTCTGTTCCTGTTCGCCATTCTGTTCTGTTGGGTCTCCGCCGGTTTCTGGACGGCGCTGATGGGCTTTCTGCAGCTGCTGATTGGCCGCGATAAGTACAGTATCTCGTATACGCTTACCGGTAATGAGCCGATCGATCCCACTCATCGCACCGCGTTGATTATGCCAATCTGTAACGAAGACGTGGAACGCGTCTTTGCCGGTTTGCGCGCCACCTGGGAATCGGTCGTGCGCAGCGGAGAGAGTCAGCATTTTGATGTCTATATTCTTAGCGACAGCTATGATGCGGATATCGCCGTGGCGGAACAGAAAGCCTGGATGGAGCTGGTTCGTGACGTGGGCGGGGCAGGGAAGATCTTTTATCGCCGCCGCCGCCGCCGCGTGAAGCGTAAAAGCGGCAACATCGATGACTTCTGCCGCCGCTGGGGCAGCCAGTACAGCTATATGGTGGTGCTGGATGCGGATAGCGTAATGAGCGGTGAATGTCTGACCGGCCTGGTACGCATGATGGAAGCGAACCCGAATGCCGGTATCATCCAGTCTTCACCAAAGGCATCCGGGATGGATACGCTCTATGCGCGTTGCCAGCAGTTTGCCACACGCGTTTACGGGCCGCTGTTTACCGCCGGACTGCACTTCTGGCAGCTGGGCGAGTCGCACTATTGGGGACATAACGCCATTATCCGCGTGAAGCCCTTTATCGAGCACTGTGCGCTGGCACCGCTGCCGGGCGAAGGCTCGTTTGCCGGGTCGATTCTCTCCCATGACTTTGTCGAGGCTGCGCTAATGCGTCGCGCCGGCTGGGGCGTGTGGATTGCCTACGATCTGCCTGGCTCGTATGAAGAGCTGCCGCCTAACCTGCTGGATGAGCTGAAGCGTGACCGTCGCTGGTGTCACGGCAACCTGATGAACTTCAGGCTGTTCCTGGTTAAAGGCATGCACCCGGTGCACCGCGCGGTGTTCCTGACCGGCGTGATGTCTTATCTTTCCGCGCCGCTGTGGTTCCTGTTCCTCGCGCTCTCTACTGCCTTGCAGGTGGTGCATACGCTGATGGAGCCGCAGTACTTCCTGCAACCGCGCCAGCTCTTCCCGGTGTGGCCGCAGTGGCGTCCGGAGCTGGCTATTGCGCTGTTCTCTACCACGCTGGTGCTGCTGTTCCTGCCGAAGCTGCTGAGCGTAGTGCTGATCTGGTTTAAAGGCGCGAAAGGCTATGGCGGCGCGCTGCGTCTGCTGGCCTCAATGCTGCTGGAAATGCTGTTCTCGGTGTTGCTGGCGCCGGTGCGTATGCTGTTCCATACGGTATTTGTGGTCAGCGCCTTCCTGGGTTGGGAAGTGGTGTGGAACTCACCGCAGCGTGACGATGATGCTACGCCCTGGAGCGAAGCGTTCCGTCGTCATGGTTCACAGATGCTGCTGGGTATCGTCTGGGCGGTGGGCATGGGCTGGCTGGATCTGAACTTCCTCTGGTGGCTGTCGCCGATTGTGTTCTCGCTGATCCTGTCGCCGTTTGTGTCGGTAATTTCCAGCCGCACCAGCAATGGACTGGCGACCCGCCGCGCGAAGCTGTTCCTGATCCCGGAAGAGTATGCGCCGCCGAAAGAGCTGGTAGATACCGATACCTATCTGCAGCTGAACCGCGAACGTGCGCTGAAGCAGGGCTTTATGCATGCGCTGTTTCATCCGTCGTTTAACGCGCTGGCGACCGCGCTGGCGACCTCGCGTCACCTGAAAAGCGATCTGCTGGACTATGCGCGCGACCGTCGGGTAGAGCATGCCTTAAGCGATGCGCCGTCGAAGCTGAGTCGCGATGAGCGCCTGGCGCTGATTAGCGATCCGGTAACGCTGGCGCGCCTGCATTATCGTCTGTGGCAGGATGCAGAAAAGTACCATGAGTGGCAGGACTACTACCGTACGCTGCAGCTGAATCCGCTGGCGCTAACGCCTGCGAAATAAGCGGGATGCCTGGCCTGTTTTGCGGGCCAGCGCAGCCATAGTGTGATGAGCATATTGCAAGAGCGGCCTTCGGGCCGCTTTTTTATTCCCGGCTGGCAGTAGGCTATTTTTAAACAGAGGGCGGACAAACGCCGGACAGCCAATATCAGGCCGACTCAAAGAGAGGTAAAGGATTGAAAAAAGGATTACGTAGCGCAGCATTGCTGACGCTGGTGTTGCTGTTAACCGGCTGCGGCAGCATTATCAGCCGCACCGTACCCGGACAGGGGCACGGCAATCAATATTATCCTGGCGTACAGTGGGACGTGCGCGACACGCCGTGGCGTTTTCTCACCATTCTCGACGTGCCGCTGTCGGCCCTGCTGGATACGCTGCTGTTACCGGTCGATGCGCAGCACGGGCCCTATGAATAAAAACAGGGTTACCAGCGGTCTGATTCGTTATTGCTGCCGCTGTCTTCCCATTCCTGGGCTACCGCTTCGCCTTCTTCGGTATCCAGCGGCGCTTCCAGCTGGAATTCACCTTCATCCCATTCGTGCAGCGTGTTTTCCGGCATCCATTCCTGGCGCAGCTCCACCTCATCGAAGTCACCCTCGAAAATAGCCTGCGCAGCTTCACCGGTGCGGAGAGGCAGCAACTCGCCGTCATCGCTTTCATCAGCGAGAAACTCCGCCTGCCACATGATTTCGCCATCCTGCATCACATATTTTTGCAGATTGAATTGCCCTACTGAAACCTCATCTTCATCCAGCTCTGGGTTATTCGCCAGGAACTCTTCACGGGCGCTATCGATAGCTTCTTCCAGTGTGCTAAACATGCTCATTAGTCTCTCCTAATCTCCTCAAGGATGGTTTCAGGAAAGAATAGACGAAGTTTCAGCACTCATAGCGTCAGCGCTAAAAAAACTGTCTGGATGAGCGGAAATCAGACCCTTCCGCTCCGTAGCGGAACGAAAGGGAAAAGAAGGGGTTAGTAAAGTTTCTCTTTGCCAGGCGGACGCGTTTTAAAACGACGGTGCAGCCACATATACTGCTCCGGGGCCATCAGTACCGCTTCCTCAACGATCTGGTTCATCCGCCTTGCGGTGGCTTCCTCGTTATCGGTCGGCACATCTTTCACGTCAGGCAAGACGATCAGCTCATAACCTTTACCGTGCGGCAGACGACGCGGCAGGAAAGGGATCACGGCGGGTTTCGCGGTGCGGATCAGCATATAGCTGCCTTTAGTCGAGGCGGCATCCGGCACAGCGAAAAAGGGAACAAAGACGCTGCTTTTGGGGCCGTAATCATGATCGGGCGCATACCAGATGATCTCGCCCGCCTTCAGCGCACGGATCATGCCTTTGAGATCTTTACGATCGATCATGCTCTTGTTTGAGCGCATCCGGCCCCAGGTTTGCAGCCAGTCGATCAGCGGGTTGTCATTCGGCCGATAAACGCCGATGCCGGGGTTCAGCAAGCCGAACATGCGTGCGCCCAGCTCCAGGGAAAGAAAATGCATCCCGATCAGCAGAATACCTTTCTGCTCGCGCTTTGCCTGCTGAATATGCTCATCACCGATACCGGTAAACCATTTCCGCACCCGCCAGTCCGGCCAGAACCAGGCGATGCCGGTCTCCAGAAAACCCATGCCGACCGACTCAAAATTGCGCTTCAGCAGCGCATCGCGCTCGGCGGGCGGCATTTGAGGAAAGCAGAGCTCAATGTTACGTTGGGCGATCGCCGCGCGTCGTTTCATCACGCGCATCGAAAGACGACCTAAACCACAACCGAGATGGTAAAGCACCGGGTAGGGCAACAACACCACCAAATAAAGCAGGCCAATACCAAGCCAGAGGAACCAGTAACGCGGATGAAGCAGATCGCGTGAAAATTGAGGCAACTGAGTCATGTTCTTCCAGTTATTCGTTGCGGCGGGTAAAAAACGCCGCAGTGTCCAATTTGAAGGGTGTATTGTGCCACTTTTTTACTTATTGCTGAAACCAGGATGTCCGGCAGCGCATTCACTGCGCTGCCGGAAAGCATTTAAAGATTAAACAGCCCTTTCACTTCGTGCGGCTCGCAGCGCCAGTATTGAGGCGGCGCCTGCACTTTTTCGCCCAGTTCGGCGGCGGCGTGCCACGGCCAGCGCGGATCGTAAAGCATGGCGCGGGCCAGGGCGACAGCATCGGCTTCACCGTTGACCAGCACCGCTTCCGCCTGCTGCGGTTCGGTAATCAATCCTACGGCAATCACCGGCATGGTGGTCAGGGCTGCTTTAATTCCTGCGGCGAAAGGCACCTGATAGTTCGGGCCAACGCTGATCTGCTGCTGGGGCGACAGACCGCCGCTGGAAACATGAATATAGTCACAGCCGGCAGCTTCCAGCGCCTTGCTCAGCGCAATGGATTGCGCTTCATCCCAGCCGCCTTCTACCCAGTCAGAGGCGGAAATACGCACGCCAACCGTCTTATCACGCGGGAAGACACGGCGCACCTCATCAAAAATTTCCAGCACCAGGCGCATGCGATTTTCCAGTGAACCGCCATATTCATCGTCACGCTGGTTGGATAAAGGTGAAAGGAACTGATGCAGCAGATAACCATGCGCGGCATGGATTTCTACCAGCTCAAAGCCCAGCCGATCGGCGCGAATGGCACTGTCGATAAAGGCCTGTTTGATCTCGTCGATGCGGGCTTTTGTCAGCGCCAGTGGGGTGCCGTCTTTTTCGCTGTAGGGCAGTGCTGAAGGGGCGGAGGTTTGCCAGCCGCCCTGCTGCGGCGTTAAAAAGCCGCCGCCGCGCCAGGGAACGTCGCAGGAGGCCTTGCGCCCGGCGTGGCCCAGCTGGATCCCCAGCGGCATGGTTGCATAGCGTTTTACATCATTGATGGTTTCCGCCAGCGCCTGCTCCGTTTCATCATTCCACAGGCCGAGATCCTGCGGCGTAATGCGCCCGGCGGGTTCAATGGCGGTGGCTTCGATAATCAGCAGTCCGGCGCCGGAGAGGGATAAATGTCCCAGATGAATGCGATGCCAGGGTGTCGCTTTGCCCTGTTCTGCCGAATACTGACACATCGGCGCAATGATAATACGATTGCTGAGCGATAATTTGCCCAACTGCAGCGGCGTAAAAAGCTGACTCATGTTTTTCTCCATCTGTTATCACCTGAGTGATATTAAGGTCGCTAATGGTATAACACGGCTTATCTCAATTGGCAGAGCGGTTAATTGTCAGTATGTGCGGTAAGGAGGGATCGTCAAATGTGGAAAAAATGCTGCAAAGCTTTGCTTCACTGTTAAATCAGGTATGATGTCGCCCGCAAAAAAGAGCTCACTACCGGGAAAGAACACCATGCCAGTGTTACATAACCTTGTTTCAAACAAAGAGCTGAAAGCGCGCATGCTGGCCGAAACCGAGCCGCGCACTACAGTCTCTTTTTATAAATATTTTCATATCGCCGATCCCAAAGCGTTTCGTGATGCGCTTTATCTTGCGCTGACCGAGCTGAAAGTTTTTGGACGTATCTACGTGGCCCATGAAGGGATCAACGCGCAGGTCAGCGTGCCGGCCAGCCTCTATGCGCGCATGCAGCAAACGCTATACGGCTTTGATCCGGCGCTGAATAATCTGCGCATGAATATCGCGCTGGATGATGACGGCAAATCGTTCTGGGTGCTGCGGCTGAAGGTGCGCGATCGCATCGTCGCTGACGGCATTGAGGATGAAAGTTTCGATGCCAGTCAGGTGGGTGCGTATCTGAAAGCGGATGAAGTCAACGCTATGCTGGATGATCCCGATGCGGTGTTTGTCGATATGCGCAACCACTATGAATATGAAGTGGGGCATTTTGACAAGGCGCTGGAAATTCCTGCCGATACTTTCCGCGATCAGCTGCCGATGGCGGTAGAGATGCTGCAGGATAAGAAAGACAAAAAGATTGTTATGTACTGCACCGGCGGGATCCGCTGTGAAAAAGCCAGCGCCTGGATGCTGCATAACGGTTTCGAACAGGTTTATCACGTTGAAGGCGGCATTATTGAATATGCGCGCCGTGCGCGCGAGCAGGGCCTGCCGGTGCGTTTCAAAGGCAAAAACTTTGTCTTTGACGAACGCATGGGCGAACGCATTTCAGATGATGTGATTGCTCATTGCCATCAGTGCGGCGCGCCGTGCGATACGCACGTTAACTGCGTGAACGATGGTTGCCATCTGCTGTTTATTCAGTGCCCATCCTGCGCCGAGAAGTTTCAGCATTGCTGCAGCCCGATGTGCATGGAAGAAGCGGCCTTGCCGCCAGAAGAGCAGCGCGCTCGTCGCGCCGGACGTGAAACCAGCAACAAGATCTTTAATAAATCGCGCGGCCTGTTAACTGCCACGCTGACGATCCCGGCACCGACCGATAACAAATAACCGCTGCCTGGAAGAAGGGAAAACACTCTCGATCAGGGAAATTGCAAAAAAATGCTCGGGGGAGATCGTAAAGGTTTAATATGCGCCCGCGCCATCCCAGGCCGCGGGACGCTTACTCTTCTGCCGAGACACCCCCGCGCCTTGAGTTTAGCGTTAGCCTGTTAGAGTCTGTATGGCCTACTTCTGGCGCACGCCTTCCACGGAGATGATCAGCTCAACCTCCTGCGAGGCCGGACCAAGGTCTTTAGTGATATTAAAATCCTTCAGTGCCAGTTTGCCTTCCGCCTCAAAGCCAGCCCGGTAGCCGCCCCAGGGATCGTCGCCCTGGCCCAGCAGTTTCGCTTCCAGCGTAATCGGTTTGGTTACGCCGTTCAGCGTCAGATTGCCGGTAATATCCAGTTCGTCGCCATCCTTTTTCACGCCGGTAGAAACAAAGGTTGCCTGCGGGAATTTGCTGACGTTGAGAAAATCGGCGCTGCGCAGATGCTTATCGCGTTCAGCATGGTTGGTATCAACGCTGCTGGTATTAATCGTTACGTTTACTTTATCAGCCGCAGGGTTTTTCTCATCAAAGGTAAAGCCGCCGTCAAAATCCTTAAAGGTGCCGTACAGCCAGCTGTAGCCTAAGTGCTTAATGCGGAACTGAATAAAGGCGTGCTGCCCCTCTTTATCAATTTTATATTCCGCCGCGGTGGCAGCCTGAGCACCCAGCAGCAGCGTAGCTGCGGTCAGCGCGCAAAGCGTTTTTTTCAACATATTATTTCTCCGTTTTAACAGATGAAGTGATGCGGTAGCCCAGCATGCGTTTCAGGGTAATATCGCGATCGATAAAGTGATGCTTTAATGCAGCCAGTCCGTGCAGCAGTGATATAACCACTACCAGCCAGGCCAGCCACAGGTGAATATCGCCCGCCAGATCGGCCTGCGCGCCGTAGCCGCTAAAGGTAGCCGGAACAGGCAACACGCCGAAGACGTCGATGGGTTTGCCTTCTGCAGTTGATATCAGATAGCCGCTGATAAAAATGGCAAACAGCAATAAATAGAGCAACAGGTGGACCGCTACGGCGGAATAGCGCACCAGCGGAGAGTAGCTGGCGAGCGGAGCAGGGGGCGGAGAAACAAAGCGCCAGATCACCCGTAAAATCATGACGGCAAACAGCACCATGCCGATGCTTTTATGCAGTTCCGGCGCCTTATGATACCAGGTGTCGTAGTAGCCCAGCGAAACCATCCACAAACCCAGCGCGAACATGCCGTACACGGCCAGTGCCACCAGCCAGTGGAGCAATAAGCTAAAATGACCATATCCGTCGCCGCTATTTTTCCATGCCATTGCCATATCTCTGCTCAATGTTTTGACATGAGACTGTACAAGCTGAAACAGAAAATCAACAAAAAAGCGCTGACTACTCTGCCTTTTTAATTTTTTTCAAATTAATTGATTGTTTAAAGGTGGTTATTATCAGTTTTATCGCCTGAAAAGGCGGTGGCCTTAGCAAAATGATTTTTTCAGCGAGAGATTGGGGAAGCGTTCTGGCACTAAAACAAGCATAACGTTAGCAAAATAATGTGTAAGCCAGCCTGTCGGTCAGCCAGGTAATAGCCATGAAAAAAGGCGTCTGTTAAGAATAATAATTTCAATAAATTTGAATCAAATATCGACTTTTGTTGGTATTTAGTCAGTTTTTGTCAATGCGGCGACTGCGTTTAGCAGGTGCCTGTGCGCAGCATGAAGATAAAAATTAACTTTTTTATAATATCTGGTCGGTAACCCGGTTTTGCCGTTTTTATACGGCGCTGAGCTGAAAATCCCTTCTGCTTTTATGGTCATATCTATTCTGTTTTTATGGTCATAAAAACTATTATCTGGCGAAAGTATGAGATCCCGTATCAACTTAAGCACTACTGGTAGTCTAATATTTCATCAAATTTGCATTTTGCCTTTACAATCGATAAAGTAAATCTGTGTCAATAAACGTGATGCAGCTCTCATTCTTTTGAGTGTATTCATGCTGCGTTATAGCTTTCCTTACCATCAGCCGCTGCTGGCTATGAAAGCTATGGTGCTGCCTACCGTCATCGCGTAATCCGTGAGGAAACGATATGAACGTCGCTACAGGCTCATCTAAAAAACATTTCTGGCAGAAAAAAAGCCAACAAGAACTTACCGTCGATGATATTACCATTGTCGATAATGCCATGCTGAAACGCGCTGTGGGCGCAGCCGCGCTCGGCAACGCCATGGAGTGGTTTGACTTTGGCGTATACAGCTATCTGGCTGTTACCATTGGTAAAGTGTTCTTCCCCGGCGGCAGTCCGGCCGCACAGCTGATTGCCACCTTTGGCGCTTTCGCCGCCGCTTTTCTGGTGCGTCCCATTGGCGGGCTCTTTTTCGGCCCGCTGGGCGATCGTATTGGTCGGCAAAAAGTCCTGGCCATCACCATGATCATGATGGCAATCGGAACCTTTTGTATCGGACTGATCCCCGGCTATAACAGCATCGGTATTGCTGCACCGTTACTGCTGCTGCTGGCGCGACTGGTGCAAGGTTTTTCCACCGGCGGTGAATATGGCGGCGCGGCGACCTTTATTGCTGAATACTCAACCGACAAACGTCGCGGCTTTATGGGAAGCTGGCTGGAATTCGGCACGCTGGGCGGGTATCTGTTGGGCGCGGGGCTGGTCACCGCGCTGACGGCGCTGCTCTCTGCCGATCAGCTACTTATCTGGGGCTGGCGTATTCCTTTCTTCATTGCTGCACCGCTGGGACTGTTTGGCCTTTATATTCGTCTGAAGCTGGAAGAGACACCGGCGTTTCAGAAGCATGTGGAAAAACAGGAAGCGCTGGAACACAGCAAACCACGGCTAACCCTGTGGCAAATGCTGCGTAAATATCGGGCACAGATGCTGAAATGTATTGGTCTGGTACTGCTGTTTAATGTCTCCAACTATATGCTGACCTCTTATATGCCCAGCTATCTCACCGGCGTGCTGGGTCTGAGCGAGCTAAGCGGCCTGATGCTGGTGCTGGTGGTAATGTTTGTTATGATGCCGCTCACGCTGTTCTGGGGGCACTGGAACGATCGCCTGGGACGTCGTCCGGTGATTGCGCTGGGCGCGGTGGGGCTGCTGGTATTCTCCATTCCCTGCCTGATGCTGGTGGCGACCGGCAACCTGGTATTTGTTTTCATTGGCCTGATGATCCTTGGCGTGCTGCATAGCTGCTTTAGCGGCACCATGCCTTCGGCGCTGCCAGCGCTGTTTGCCACCGATGTGCGCTATAGTGCGTTGGCTATCGGTTTTAATATTTCCGTATCGCTGTTTGGCGGCACCACGCCGCTGATGACCGCCTGGCTGGTGGATAAATTCCAGAATCTGCTGATGCCAGCTTATTACCTGATGGGAGCGGGGGTTATCGGCTTGATTACCGTATTCTTTATGCGCGAAACGGCGCGTAAGCCGCTGCATGGTTCAGCGCCGGCGGTGGGTTCAGAAGCGGAAGCGGTAAAACTGGTGAAAAAACTCAAGCTGCGTCGCCAAAAAGAGAACAGAGCGATGCAATAATTAGCGGCAAAGCCGAACGGGGAATATTAAACAATCAAAGCGATAATAATTATCGCAGAAATAATAAGGCACAATTTTATTGTGCCTTTACTGTTTTATTTAAAACGGGACAAAGAAAACGGCGATAAATCAAATTCACATGATTTATTGCTGGCAAAGGCGCTGGCTATTTCACCTAATACGCTGGCGAATTTAAAACCGTGGCCGCTGAGCCCGGTTATTATCATGCGATTATTATCTTCCGGCAGCGTATCGATAATAAAATCTTCGTCTGGAGAATTATCATAAGCGCAGGCGGCACCGTGCAAACAAACCCCTACGCCTGGCAGGAAGCGGCGGAGGAAATTAAAAACCTCGTTGCCATCGCTGGCATAAGCGCCAAAAGGTTTGCGATCCTGTGCGCTCTGCATTGACTGACCACCATCATGTCGGCCTATTTTTAGCTCGTTATTATCTGCGGGAAAGCCGTAATACTGGCTGCCATCGGCCATTTCCACGGTGAAGCCGGGAAACTTATTATTTTCGCTGTAGCGCCCGTCGGCCTGATACCAGGCAAACACTTTGCGTACTGGCGTAACCGGTACATCAGGACAGAACTGCTTAACGGCGGTGCCGACGCTGAGTAACAGTTTGCGGCCATAGTAGTCGCCGTCAGCCGTGGTCACGCGCTGCAGCTCATCTTCGCGGGCGAGGGCGGATACCCCACAGTTAAACAGCTGAGCGCAGCCCGCTTCGCGCGCCAGGCGAATCCAGCTGCGAATCGCCACCTCTGATTTCAGATAGCCGGAGCGCGGTTCAAAAACGCCCGTGTAGCCTTCCGGTATCGCAATATCTGGCCAGCGTTGGCGTATCTGCTCTGGCGATAATACTTCAATCTCCAGCTGAAACTGGCGCGCGCTTTCTATCACGTTGTTAATAAACGGCGAGCCGGCAGGAGAAAGGTTAATGATGCCGCTGCGGTGCATAATCCGTTCACCGCTCTGCTGCTCCAGCTCATCCCACAATTGCTGAGCGCGCAAAACCAGTGGAACATAGCGAGCGCCCTCGCCATAGGCGTGACGAATCAGACGCGTCGCGCCGTGGTGGCTGCCTTCCTGATGGGGCGGGTGCGCGCTGTCAATCATCAGCACCTTGAGCCCGGCACGCGTCGCGTACCAGCCTGCAGCGGCCCCGACGGAACCACTGCCAATAACGATAAGATCATAAACCATTAGCCAACTTCTCCTGATGCTGCGAAGGCTTAGCAGCATAGCAAAAGCTTGCAGATAATAAAAAGGCACCCCGCAGGGTGCCTGGTTAACCAACGTTACTGGTTAATGCTTTTTGTAGTCTCGGGCAAGGATTTCGCTGGCTTCTATTTTAGCGATACCTGCTTCCAGAATGGAGATAAACTGTCTGGCAACGTCCGTAGTCAGCCAGTAAGTCGGCCCTACGTCGGCTTCATCAGGCTGTTGCTCATTAGATGAAAGCGAATGCAGACGAATCATCATCGCATCATACGAGTCCACGGTACTGATATCCCATCCAACGAGGGGATGTGTCTGAATAATCTCTTTATTACTGTCCATTATAACCCCCTTATTACTCGTAGAACGAAGTGATTATTTGAGGTTTCAATGCGGCTTTTTTTCACAGAGCAGAGTGATTATAACAGTGTTACAGATTTAAGCGGCACGAAAAATGCTCGAATAGCGTAATTAATCTACGGCGAATAATATTTGAACAGAATTCTGATTATTCTTAGCAGGAAAAGAACTCCTGCATAATGCAGGAGTTTATAAAAATCAAAGAGTGGTGTCGGGTTGAATTTTAACCGGGGCGTGACGTTTTTCCAGCTCAGCCGCAAGACGAGCAAAATGCTGCTGCATTCCCTCATCATGATTTTGGTTTTGCGCTTCCAGCCGCAGGCTATGAATCAATAACTGATTAGATTTATCGTCCAGACAAAAGGCAAGATAGGAAAATGCGTTTTCCAACACGGTAAGACGACGCTGCTGTTCACCAATTAACGCCAGCAGTTCACCAAAGGTCATCGCCTCTTCAGGTTTATCAGCGGTCATGGTTAACACCTCCTGTAAGTCATGACGGACGCCAGAATATGTCATCGGCTTACAACAGTCTATAACCGCGTTGGAAGGGCGGCGAGGTGGTAAAGATAAAAAAAAGCCGGATGGCGATATCCGGCAAACAACGGCACAAAAAGAAAGTTAGTCAGTGATAAACCAGTCGTCGGCGCTCTCCCAGGTTTCCTGCAGGATCTCGGTCACACGATCTTTGGCATCTTTACCACTGCCCATCACGGTCAGGTTATTGGCGCTGGCGTAGCGCACCGAAATATGGTTGGTCATTTCCGGAAATTCTTTATCGATTCGTTTTGACAGTTCCTGCGTCAGCGCATCGATAGCGCCGGCAGGGAGCTGAGTGGTTTTCGCTATGGTTACTTCAACACGCATATCTGCCTCCGCTGTGAGTACTGGCTATTTATACAGTCAACACGGTAGCAAAGCAACGAAAAGCGAGCAGGACGTCGATGAAAAAATGCAGGGAATCACAGAAGCGGCTGATGGCGAAACATCAGCCGCAGGGGATCATCAGGCAATGCGCCAGTTCAGGGTTTCACCGGCGAGGAAAGGCACCAGCGTATCGCCCGCCGCCGCAATGCTTTCGTCGACAGTCCAGGATTCACGCACCAGGCGAATCGTTCCTTCATTCAGCGGCAGACCGTAAAAGTTCGGGCCGTTTTCCGAACAGAAGGCTTCAAAATGCTGTAGCGCATCCATCTCTTCAAAAACCGTAGCGTAAGCGGGCAGCGCGGTCGGCGCATTAAACACCCCGGCGCAGCCACAGCTGGCCTCTTTGCGATGACGTAAATGCGGCGCGGTATCGGTGCCGAGGAAGAAGCGACGATTACCGCTGGCGATGACCTTGCGCAGCGCCTCCTGATGGACATTGCGCTTCAGGATCGGCAGGCAATAGAGATGCGGGCGCACGCCGCCCACCAGCATATGGTTACGGTTAAACATCAAATGCTGTGGCGTGATTGTCGCAGCCAGCAGGTCATTGCCCGCCTCGACATACTGTGCGGCTTCTTTGGTGGTGATATGTTCAAACACCACTTTCAGTTCAGGGTAGCGCTGACGCAGCGGCTCCATAACCGTTTCGATAAAGCGCGCCTCGCGATCGAAAATATCGATATGCGCATCGGTCACTTCGCCATGAATAAGCAGCGGCATGCCGATGCGTTGCATACGCTCCAGCACCGTGGCGATAGCGTCAATACTGGTTACGCCATGACTGGAGTTGGTGGTGGCGTGAGCGGGATAAAGCTTGGCTGCGGTAAATACGCCAGCCTTAAAGCCTTTTTCCACCTCATCAGGCTGAAGCGAATCGGTAAGGTAGCAGGTCATTAACGGCTGGAAAGCATGTCCTTCCGGCAACGCGGCCAGAATACGTGCGCGATAGGCGCTTGCCGCCTCCACGCTGGTGACGGGCGGCACCAGATTAGGCATCACAATGGCACGGCCGCACACGGCGCTGGTAAAAGGCAATACGGCGCGCAGCATCTCATCGTCACGCAGATGGATATGCCAGTCGTCAGGGCGGCGAATGATCAGTTGCTGAGGTTGTGCAGTCATGAATTAGGCTCCGGCGGTGGGAAATCAAGGCAGTTTTTAGCCGGGTATCAAGCATAAGGATAAAGGCAACCGATTGCACTTGCTTTATGTCGGCCGCGCGAAAAAAGTCTGGAGAAACAGGAGAAGTGGTGCAAATAGCGCCAGCGCGTCCGCTGTCTTGCGGCAGGAATGCAGCCCATCACGCCCGGATAGCCTGGAATTGCAAGGCTATTAAAGGTAAATAGCCCGCGCCGCAAAAAACAGCGCGGGCGGCCGTGGTCAGTCGATAAAAGGGATCACCAGCTCACCCGGTTTTACCTCAATTCCTTTCGCCAGTTTTTTTGCCATCGCTTCCGCTTTGCTGCGATTTTCGCTCAGAAGATAAGCCGGTTCGCGATCGAAATAGCTTTTCAGCGACTGGTTAAGATAGGGGGTGAGGGTATGCAGGATCGGCTGCATTTTTTCCGGCTGCACGTTGGCCTCCACGATCTCCAGATCCTTCAGAAAAATCGCGCCTTTCTGTTTATCAAAGAATGGCTGAGCCTTCATCTTCAGCTGCATATCCGCCTGCTGCGGCCCCAGCAGCGAAGTGATATTCACTTTCGCATTGCCGGAAAGCGTCACCTTACCGGCTTCCTCGCGGCCAATCTGGCTGCTGAGGTTATTCAGCACGATATGGGCGTTAACCAGTCCGGACACGCCAATGTCTTTCTGATAATTATTATGTTTCTGCAGAGCCTGATTGATCTCCTGCTCGGAAATTGTGTACTGGGTAAGCTGATTACAGGCGGTCAACAGACCGGCCAGCACAAGGGCGCAGAGCGCCAAAAACGCCTTGTTCATGACAATCCTCGAAAGTAATGCGGAGAAAGTCTCCTTTTCAGGAGGCTAAGCTTGCCGCAATCACCCTCGTGAGTCACCAGGAAAACAGGAAAAGAAAGGTAAAACGCGGGAAGAAGGGCAGCAGGCGGCGAAACGCCGCCCTTAAAAAATTAACCCGCAACCGAACTCAACAAATTGACCTGCGTCTGCTTGGCCATATTATCGCGATACTCCGCAACCCGGCTGGGCCAGTTAATACCCGCTATTAGCGTCAGCGAACGCAGCAGAGGAAACAGATTAATATCATCCAGGCTCAGTTCGCCGTTAACGGCGTTCGGCTTCACGATCAGCTTATCGAGATCGCGCATATCGTTAGAGATCTTCTTGATCAGCCCGTTTGCATGCTGTTTTAATTCAGCAAAGTCGCCAATATTGGCTTCCTTTTTATTTTTGAAATAGCTGCGTGCCTGCGGCGTGGCGAACTCGGCAAACGCGCCTTCAGCAACGCGCGGCAGTAGCAGCTTATTCACATAGCTGCCCACGTTGCGCAGCCAGTCGTTAATAGCGGGATTGGTTTTACCGGTCAGTAGCGGTTCGCCATCCAGCTGATCGACATAGCGCACAATATCAAGGCTCTCCGGCATGCAGCTGCCATCCTCTTTTTGCAGAATCGGCGCCATTTTCTGACCAATCAAACGGGTTGGTGTCTCCTCATCATCGTTAAGCATTATCACCAGTTCTACCGGCAGATTTTTCAGACCAAAAATCATGCGTGCTTTAACGCAAAACGGACAATGATCGTAAATATAGAGTTTCACCGCATCTCTCCTTACTCATATTGCCAACAGCAGGCTGCCGTCAGCAATTATTTGAATATGCTTAAAAAGTATGGAAGAGATCCCCGGGAAGGGCAAACCGCAGCGGCATGTTAGCCGCCACGCAATATGGCGGGCGCTGCGGCGCGCGGCTGAAATTGCCACCACAGCGCCAGCAGGGTAATTGCGCCGGTGCAGCCCAGCATCAGCCACGGCAGCTCCGGTAAATCCAGCTCGCGTCCGGTATCAAACATCCAGCCGCCGCCGGTATAACCCAGCGCGCCGCCCAGCGCCAGACCCAGGCGACTAAAGCCAAGATAGCTGCCGCGCGCCCGTGAACTGGCCAGCTCCGCGCTCAGGGTTTCACGCGCCGGCTCGGCAATAATTGCCCCGATATAGAACAGGCAGATCAAAATAAACAGCTGCTGTAAGGAATCGGTCAGGCCAATCGGCAGCAGGCTCAGCGTCATCAGCAACAGGCCTGCCATTAAACGGTGCTCCAGACGAAAGCGCTTTTCGCTCCAGCGGGCAATCGGATAAAGCAGCGACAGCGACAGCGCAGCCTCAATGGCATACATCCATTTGACCGCACTGGCGGTTCCGGCAATCTGGTTTACCATAATCGGCAGCATCAGCATGACCTGAACCGCCAGAATGTAATAGCCGGTTAAGGTCAGCACATAGGTGCAAAAACGGCGATCTTTCAGCACCCGTCCCAGCCCTTCGCGCAGCGGGGTAGGCACGGTAGAAATACGCCAGGCTGGCAGCAGCAGCGCGTTAAACAGCGCGGCCAGTACAAAAACCAGCGCGCCCACCCAGCAAACCAGGCGGAAATCCCACGCCAGCAGCCAGCTGCCAATCAGCGCGCCCAGCACTGCGCCAGCGCTGTCCTGCATCATCAACAGCGAAAAGAAACGGCCACGCGCCTCGGGACGAATCAGCTTCACCACCAGCGCGGTACGCGGCGGATCGAACAGCGTGCCGCCAATGCCGGAAAGCAGACAGGAAAACCACAATACCCACGGCTCGTGTGCCATCGCCATTGCAGCAAAACCAGCCGCACGCAGCAACATGCCGCTGATAATCATCGGCTTGGCACCGAAGCGATCGGCAATCGCGCCGCCAAATACGCCCAGTCCCTGCTGCACCAGCTGGCGCAAACCCAGCGCGATCCCGACGATCATCGCCGCCCAGCCCAGCTGATCAACGAAGCGGATTGAGATCAACGGGAATACCACAAAGAATCCCAGCACCACCAGCATGTTATCTACCAACAGAAAAACCCGACCAAGACGTCGGGCGCGCGCAACTCCAGCCATGCTGTTTCCTTAGCGATGCTAAATATAATTACTTTTTAGGGATATTATTTTGCGCGTTAACTGTTTAATTTAACAGCAAGTGCAGAATGATATTTTTTTATCGATCTTTGGCAAAATGTGCTGTAATTTCAGCGGAGTAATGATGCCTGCCGCGGCATTATCGCCACGCAGTTTTACCGGCGCTAATCGGGGCCGGGCAGCGGCGTCGCTATTAATAATCGGGCTGCGTTGATTTTTAGCGCGACAGGCATCAATAAATTTTGTTTATCAGCCATGGCTTTCAGGAGAAGAGATGTTTGGCTACCGTTCCGCCGCACCGAAAGTGCGTCTGACCACCGCTCGGTTGGTGGTCCGCCTTGTTCATGAACGCGATGCATGGCGACTGGCTGATTATTACACGGAAAACCGTGCTTTCCTTAAACCCTGGGAGCCGGTCCGTGATGAGAGCCACTGCTATCCTTCTGGCTGGCAGGCGCGTCTTGGGTTGATTACCGATATGCATAAGCAGGGCAGCGCCTTCTATTTTATCGTGATGGATCCTGAAGAGAAGGAAGTGCGCGGCGTGGCTAACTTTAGCAACGTATTGCGCGGCTCGTTTCACGCCTGCTATCTCGGTTATTCGCTTGGTGAAAAATGGCAGGGACAGGGCATGATGTTCGAAGCGCTGCAGACGGCGATTCGCTATATGCAGCGACAGCAGCGGATGCATCGTATTATGGCGAACTACATGCCGCACAACCAGCGCAGCGGCAACCTGCTGGCGCGGCTCGGGTTTGAGAAAGAAGGCTATGCGAAAGATTACCTGCTTATTAATGGCCGCTGGCAAGATCATGTGCTGACCGCGCTCACCAGTCAGGAGTGGACGCCGGAGCGGCGTGGCTAAGCGTCGATTTTTCACTTTATGCACCGCCAGAGACCGCGGCGCGGGAGTCTGTGATGACAGTAAAGATTGGAGTGGTGGGATTAGGCGGTATTGCGCAAAAAGCCTGGCTGCCGGTGCTGGCGCATGCCGACAGCTGGACGCTGATGGGTGGTTTTTCGCCTAACCAACAGAAAGCGCAGCTAATTTGCGACAGCTGGCGGATGCGCTGCTATTCACAGCTTGACGCGCTGGCCGCCGACTGTGATGCGGTATTTGTTCACAGCAGCACCGCCAGTCATTATCAGGTGGTGCGAACGCTGCTGGAGCAGGGCGTGGATGTTTGCGTGGATAAACCGCTGGCGGAAACCCTGAGCGAGGCTGAGGCGCTGGTGGAGCTGGCGCATAAACGCGGGCGCAAGCTGATGGTGGGCTTTAACCGACGTTTTGCCCCGCGCTATCAGCAGCTTAAAGCGGCCTTACAGCAGCCCGCCTCCATCCGCATGGAGAAACATCGCAGCGACAGCGTCGGGCCGCACGATCTGCGTTTTACGCTGCTGGATGATTATCTACACGTGGTGGATACCGCACTGTGGCTGGTGGAAGGGAAAGTCACCTTGCGTCACGGCTATATTCAGACCACCGAGGCGGGAGAGATGCTCTACGGCGAGCATCATTTTAGCGTGGGCAATGCGCAGATCACCACCAGTATGCACCGGCGTGCCGGGACGCAGCGCGAATCGGTCTCGGCAATTGCTGATGGCGGCGTCTGGCAGCTGGATGAGATGCGCGAATGGCGATATGAGCACAATGGTCAAACGCTAACAGAAGCGGTTCCCGCCTGGCAAACCACTCAGGTTCAACGCGGTTTCGATGGCGCGGCCCGCCACTTTATTGCCTGCGTGCAAAATCAGACAATGCCGGAAACCAGCGGCGAGCAGGCGCTGAAAGCCCAGCGTATCGTGGAAAAAATCTGGCGTGACCTTGAGCGGGAATAACCTGCAGTAACAATCCTTTGTGGTTATTTCGCTGCGTATCGGTAGACTAACCGCCGGATCGACCGCTGTCGGTCCGCTATTGTCTGTTAACCGGATTGAATATTCAGGATGCGCAGTTAACCATGAATTTGTTGAAATCCCTGGCAGCGGTCAGCTCAATGACGCTGTTTTCCCGCGTGCTGGGCTTTGCCCGTGATGCGATCGTGGCAAGAGTATTCGGCGCCGGGATGGCTACCGATGCCTTTTTCGTCGCCTTTAAACTTCCCAACTTGCTGCGCCGTATTTTTGCCGAAGGCGCGTTTTCTCAGGCTTTTGTGCCGATCCTGGCGGAATATAAAAGCAAGCAGGGGGAAGAGGCGACGCGTGTTTTCGTCGCATATATCTCAGGCCTGTTAACGCTGGCGCTGGCGTTAATCACCTTTCTGGGCATGCTTGCCGCCCCCTGGGTGATTATGATCACCGCGCCAGGCTTTGCCGATACTGCCGATAAGTTTGCGCTGACCAGTAGCCTGCTGCGCATCACTTTTCCCTATATTTTCCTGATTTCGCTCGCTTCGCTGGTGGGGGCGATTCTGAATACCTGGAACCGTTTTTCGGTACCGGCCTTTGCGCCCACGCTGTTAAATATCAGTATGATCGGCTTCGCGCTGTTTGGCGCGCCCCATTTTAACCCGCCGGTGCTGGCGCTGGCCTGGGCGGTGGTGGTCGGCGGCGTGCTTCAGCTTGGCTATCAGCTGCCGCACCTGAAGAAAATTGGCATGCTGGTACTGCCGCGTCTGAACTTCAAAGATGCGGGCGTCTGGCGCGTGCTGCGCCAAATGGGCCCGGCTATTCTCGGGGTTTCCGTTAGCCAGATCTCGCTGATTATCAATACAATTTTTGCCTCCTTTCTGGTCTCTGGCTCTGTCTCCTGGATGTACTATGCCGACCGTCTGATGGAGTTTCCTTCTGGCGTACTGGGCGTGGCGTTAGGCACGATTTTACTGCCGTCGCTGTCGCGCAGCTTCGCCAGCGGCAATCAGGCGGAATATTCGCGTCTGATGGACTGGGGGCTGCGTCTCTGTTTTCTGCTGGCACTGCCGAGCGCGGTGGCGCTGGGGATCCTTTCCGGCCCGCTCACCGTGGCGCTGTTTCAGTATGGGAAGTTTTCCGCTTTTGACGCCGCCATGACGCAGCGGGCGCTGATCGCCTATTCGGTCGGACTGATGGGGCTGATCGTGGTTAAGGTGCTGGCGCCCGGTTTTTACTCCCGTCAGGACATTAAGACGCCTGTCAAAATCGCTATCGTGACGCTGATTATGACGCAGCTGATGAACCTGGCCTTTATCGGGCCGCTGAAACATGCCGGGCTGGCGCTCTCTATTGGGCTGGGAGCCTGTCTGAACGGTGCGCTGCTTTACTGGCAACTGCGTAAGCAGCAAATTTTTCAGCCGCAGCCGGGCTGGACAGGATTTTTACTGCGTCTGATTCTGGCGGTAGTGGTGATGGCGGGTGTGCTGACTGGCATGATGATGGTGATGCCTGCCTGGGATATGGGCGGTATGTCGTATCGGCTAGCCCGTCTGGCAGCGATCTGCGCCGTGGGCGGCGGCGCTTATTTTGTGGTGCTGGGCCTGTTAGGATTCCGACCGAAAGACTTCGCACGCCGCTCGGTAGCCTGATAACAGACAGACGAAACCCGCCGGCAGCAAATCCGGTGGGTTAAGTAGGGTGGCCTTAAACCCGCCGGCAGCAAATCCGGCGGGTTAAGTGCGGTGGTCTTAAACCCGCCGCGAGTTAAAGCCGCCTGACGTCGCCTGACCATCCGGACCGTAAAAGGCCTGAGTCTGATGCGGTTTTAGCAGTGCCAGCGCCTTATCGTTATAGTCCATCTGCTTATTTAACAGCATCCCATTATGGGTATTGTTGTCGCGTAGCTGACGGGTGCGCTGCTCAATCGCCTGCCAGCGACGAGCCAGCTCCGGCTGAGCGCGATAGGGCGCCTGAATACGGTACTGCTTTTCTGATTCCCGCCGGATACCGTCAAGATAGTTCAGCGTGGTCAGCAGTGAACTTTTATCCTCGGTAATACGCTGTAGCAGGCTGCTGTTAATGAGGCCGGCAGAGAGCTGCTCGTTTTCTTCCTTCATTATTGTGCTCAGCGAACCAAGCACTTCCTGCATTTTATCCAGCGCGGTAATCAGGCTATTCATAGCGGTTATTTATCCTGTAAATAAGATTTCGCTTCCTGAATCAGGGCATCGGCGATTTTGCCGGTATCCATTTTCAGTTCGCCATTGCGAATGGCGGTTTTCAGTTGCTCAACGCGGGCAGTATTAATATCTTTTCCGTCCGAGGTCATCAGCTGAGACTGTGCGCCGCTCAGGCTAACCTGCGCTGCGCTGGCTGGCGTTGCCGGGCTGGAGGTCTGACGAGCCTTTGCAGCGCCGCTGTTATCATTGGTTTCACGTGGCTGAACAGTGCTGACAGGCTGCGTAGCTTTAGTTTTGTCGATGCTCATAATCTGGCTCCAGTAGGTTCAGGCGTTAGGGCAGCCTGAGAGGCAAAGAGTACAATGTATGTTGATCCCACTATCGGCAACTCAACACTCATCTTTAGCAGTTTATAGAGATATAAGAATATTCCCATCCGCACTCACGTTGCCACTCACTATTTGCCCATTTCCCATGCGCACCCGAACCCGTTGCATCGCCGTGGCGTTATTCAGCGCACGTCCTTCGCTACTAATGTTAAAACCGTCGCCCTGAGCGATAACGATCACCGGCTGGCCGGCCTTCACACGCCAGGCCTGGCGCACCATTGAGAGCGTTAACGGCTGACCCGGTGAAATATCGCGGACGCTTATGGCTTCTGTTATTTGTTGAGGATCCAGCACCGCCCGTGCGGGCAGGGCATCAAGCCGGCCCTGCTTGATCCTGAAATCATCGGGCGTTAACGCGGTGCCGCGTGGGATTTGGCGACTGGCGACCACATAGTCGCCGGTTACCTGTACTTCTACCTGCAGAAAACGCCGCTCCCGGTCACAGGTCGCCGCCACGCTCATGTTTCCCCACAAGCGGCTGTTGCCCGGCAGGCTAAGCTGCGGCGCGGCGCATGTGGGCCATTGCTGTTGCGGAGTGCGTACCACTACATTCATTCCGGCGGCATGCAGCGGATCGCGCGTTTTAAAGAACTGGTTAAGCTGAGCGCTAAGATCGTCTGCCCGTACCGGCATTACCAGTAAGGTCAGCATCGCACCCAGCCACCACGTCACTATCCGCATCATGTTTATCCCCGTCCTGACTCATGGGGCTGATTCTACCCGTGCGCGCAACTTTTCAAGGCAAAAAATAGCGATGCTTTTTAGCGCTATTCCAGCGATAGCTTTTGCAGCGCCCGATTATGCTGACAACTCAAAATTTCACTTCCGGAGGAAAGCATGCTCGACAAACTGGATGCAGCTCTGCAATTCGGCACCGAAGCGCTCAATCTGCGGGCTCAGCGTCAGGAAATCCTGGCATCCAACATCGCTAACGCTGATACGCCAGGCTACCAGGCCCGCGATATCGATTTTGCCAGCGAGCTTAACCGCGCGCTGGAGAAAGGGCGGGCGCAGGGCTCTGGCCTGTCGCTGGCGGTGACGTCGGCACGCCACATTCCTGCGCAAACCGCGACGCCGCCATCAATGGACCTGCTGTATCGCATTCCCGATCAGCCGTCGATGGATGGCAACACGGTCGATATGGACCGTGAGCGTACGCAGTTTGCAGATAACAGCCTGAAATACCAAACCGACCTCACGCTTATCAGTAGCCAGATTAAAGGCATGATGAACGTGCTGCAGGGACAATAACCGATGGCACTGCTTAATATTTTTGATATCGCCGGTTCGGCGATGGCTGCACAGTCACAGCGTTTAAACGTGGCCGCCAGTAACCTGGCTAACGCCGACAGCGTTACCGGACCTGACGGTCAGCCTTATGTCGCCAAACAGGTGGTATTCCAGGTGGATGCCGCTCCGGGACAGGCCACCGGCGGCGTGCGCGTTGCGCAGGTCGTGGAAGATCAAAGTCCGGCGAAGCTGGTATTCGATCCGGGCAATCCGCTGGCGGACGCCAAGGGCTACGTCAAGATGCCTAATGTCGACGTGGTCAGCGAGACGGTAAACAGCATGGCGGCGTCGCGCAGCTATCAGGCGAACGTTGAAGTGCTGAACACCGTCAAGTCAATGATGATGAAAACCCTGACCATTGGTCAATAACGGAGAATAACCATGGGCTTAGCCGTTGGCGTAAATGAAAAGATCGATCCCAGTGTATTGACCAGTACCACTGGCGCATCGGGCAGCAGCAGCGCAACCGATCTACAGAGTAACTTTTTGACATTGCTGGTGGCGCAGTTAAAAAACCAGGATCCCACCAATCCAATGGAAAACAACGAACTGACCACGCAGCTGGCGCAGATCAATACCGTGAGCGGTATTGAGAAACTGAACACCACGCTGGGTTCGATTTCTGGTCAGCTCAACAGCAACCAGTCAGTACAGGCTTCTACCCTGATCGGCCATGGCGTTATGGTGCCGGGCAGCCAGATCCTGACCGGGAAAGGCGAGACCACGCCGTTTGGCGTAGAGCTGACGCGTGCGTCAACCTCCACGACCGCCACCATTACCGACGGCAGCGGCAAAGTGATGCGTACGATCGATCTTGGCGGCCTGACCGCTGGCGTTCATACCTTTGCGTGGAATGGCACCTTAACGGATGGCACCACTGCACCGGATGGCAAATATAACGTCACCATTGCCGCCAGCAACGGGACGGAGCAACTGGTGGCGCAGCCACTGAATTACGCCTTAGTGAACGGTGTGACCACCGATTCCAGCGGGGCAATACTCGACCTCGGGACGATGGGCACTTCCACGCTCGATAAAATTCGTCAGATTCTCTGATTCGACACTCATTTATTCAGGAGTAACACATGGGCTTTTCACAAGCGGTCAGCGGTTTAAACGCGGCCTCCAGTAACCTCGACGTTATCGGCAACAACATTTCCAACTCTGCGACTGCGGGCTTTAAATCCAGCACCGTCTCTTTTGCCGACATGTATGCCGGTTCCAAAGTGGGCATGGGTGTAAAAGTTGCGGGCGTGATTCAGGACTTTAACGACGGCACCACCACCACCACCAGCCGTGGTCTTGATGTGGCTATCAGCCAGCAGGGCTTTTTCCGCATGGCGAATGACAGCGGCGCGATTTACTACAGCCGTAACGGCCAGTTCACGCTGGATGAGAACCGCAACATCGTCAACATGCAGGGCATGAAGCTGACCGGCTATCCGGTAGCGGGCACCCCGCCGACCGTGCAGACCGGCGCTAACCCGGTAGCGCTCAGCGTACCGACCACGCAGATGACCGCACGCGCAACCACCACGGGTTCGCTGGTTGCAAACCTGAATTCATCTGACGGCACCAAAGTTGATGCGAATTTCGATAGCACCGACGCTACCAGCTACAACGCCAAGTCTTCAATGACCACTTTTGATTCACTGGGTAACACGCACATCATCGATCTGTACTTCGTGAAAACGGCGGATAACAGCTGGAGCGTACACCCGATCGACTCCAGCAGCGGCACCACTACTGCGCCGTTTACTATGAGCTTTAACGCCAACGGCGTGTTGACCTCAGCTACCGACCAGACCATCTCTATGGGCGCCCTGAACGGCTCTAACGCACAGACCTTTGCGCTGGACCTTACCGGTAGCATGCAGCAGAACACCGGCGCTAATACCTTCGGTAACCCGACGCAGGATGGTTACAAGCCGGGCGACCTGGTGAGCTACCAGATTAATGGAGACGGCACGGTAGTAGGTAACTACTCCAACGAAAAAACGCAGGTACTGGGACAGATCGTTCTGGCGAACTTCGCTAACGCCGAAGGCCTGAAATCTGAAGGCAACAACGTCTGGTCCTCCACAGCCTCTTCTGGCCAGCCGCTGGTAGGCCTGGCAGGCACCGGTAACCTCGGTACCCTGACCGCAGGCGCACTGGAGTCTTCTAACGTCGATCTGAGTAAAGAGCTGGTAAACATGATTGTGGCGCAGCGTAACTATCAGTCGAACGCGCAGACCATCAAAACACAGGATCAGATCCTTAACACGCTGGTTAACCTGCGTTAATACGGCTGACGGGAGAGCGCTATGGATCACGCTATTTATACCGCCATGGGCGCGGCAAGCCAGACGCTCAATATGCAGGCGGTTACGGCCAGCAACCTGGCCAACGCCTCAACGCCGGGCTTTCGTGCCCAGCTTCATGCGCTGCGCGCGGTGCCGGTAGAAGGCTTAACGCTGCCGACGCGTACGCTGGTTACCGCCTCGACGCCAGGCTCCGATATGACGCCGGGTACGCTCAATTATACGCAGCGCTCGCTTGACGTTGCGGTACAGCAAAATGGCTGGCTGGCGGTACAAACGGCAGATGGCACTGAAGCTTATACCCGCAACGGCAATATGCAGATTAGCCCCACCGGCGAGTTGACCATTCAGGGTCGCCCGGTGATGGGTGACGGCGGCCCGATAGCGGTGCCGCAGGCGGCAGAAATCACGATTGCGGCTGACGGTACCATTACCGCGTTGAATCCGGGCGATGAGCCCAACGCGACGGTACAGCTGGGGCGTTTAAAGCTGGTGAAGGCGACGGGGCAGGAAGTGATACGTGGTGATGACGGACTGTTTCGTCTGAATGCGACGGCACAGGCCCAGCGCGGCGCGGTACTGCAAAACGACCCGACGGTGCAGGTGATGCCCGGGGTGCTGGAAGGCAGTAACGTAAACCCGGTCGAAACCATGGTTGACATGATTGCCAACGCCCGCCGCTTCGAGATGCAGATGAAAGTCATCTCCAGCGTCGATGAAAACGAACAACGCGCCAACCAGCTGCTCAATATGACCAGCTAAGGCAAGAGGAAAACAGCATGATCAGTTCCTTATGGATCGCCAAAACCGGTCTTGACGCCCAGCAAACCAATATGGACGTCATTTCCAACAACCTGGCAAACGTCAGCACCAACGGCTTTAAACGTTCACGTGCGGTATTTGAAGATTTGATGTATCAGACCATGCGTCAGCCGGGCGCTCAGTCTTCTGAGCAAACCACGCTGCCGTCTGGCCTGCAGATCGGTACCGGTGTACGTCCGGTTTCCACCGAACGTCTGCACACCCAGGGCAACCTGTCTAAAACCGACAACTCGAAAGATGTGGCGATTAACGGACAGGGCTTTTTCCAGGTGCAGATGCCGGATGGCACCGCAGCGTATACCCGTGACGGCTCGTTCCAGGTCGATCAGAACGGCCAGCTGGTAACCAATGCGGGTTTCCCGGTACAGCCCGGCATCACCATTCCCGCTAACTCCCTGAGCATCACTATCGGGCGTGACGGCGTGGTGAGCGTGACCCAACAGGGTCAGGCGCAGCCGGTACAGGTGGGGCAGCTGACGCTGAGCACCTTTATGAATGATACCGGCCTCGAAAGCATGGGTGAAAACCTCTACAAGGAAACTCAGGCTTCCGGCGCACCTACCGACAGCACGCCTGGCCTGAACGGCGCCGGCCTGCTGTATCAGGGTTATGTTGAAACCTCTAACGTCAACGTGGCGGAAGAGCTGGTCAGCATGATCCAGACGCAACGCGCTTATGAAATCAACAGTAAAGCTATTACTACCTCCGATCAGATGTTGCAGAAACTGACGCAGGTATAAGGGCAGTAAGCGCGCTTAGTCGCGGACTGGCGGAGTTTCGGCTCCGCCAAATTAAATAATGCAATGAAAGGTATATACGTCGTGGCGAAGCAATTCACTTTAAAGCCTGGACATTGGGTTATCGCAGCGATGCTGATGACTCTTAACGGTTGCGCCCTTGTTCCCCGTACACCGCTGGTCACCGGCCCGACAACGGCTCAGCCGATGCCCGCTTCGCCGCCCGTGGTTAACGGCTCTATTTTCCAGGGGGTGATGCCGATGAACTACGGCTATCAGCCTCTGTTTGAGGATCGTCGTCCGCGCAATATCGGCGACACCCTGACTATCGTATTGCAGGAAAACGTCAGCGCCAGCAAAAGCTCTTCAGCTAACGCCAGCCGCGACGGCAGCGCCAGCCTTGGCCTCACCGCTGTGCCGCGCGCCCTTGAAGGCCTGCTGGGCGGCGATAAAACCACAATGAGCGGCGCAGGGAAAAATGATTTTGCCGGGAAAGGAGGTGCTTCGGCCAATAACACCTTTACCGGTACGATTACCGTTACCGTGAATCAGGTACTGCCCAACGGCAACCTGAATGTGGTCGGTGAGAAACAGATTGAGATTAACCAGGGCACCGAATTTATTCGCTTCTCTGGCGTGGTCAACCCGCGCACCATCAGCGGCAACAATAGCGTGGTCTCCACGCAGGTGGCAGATGCCCGTATCGAATATGTCGGTAACGGTTATATCAATGAAGCGCAGAACATGGGTTGGCTGCAGCGCTTCTTCCTGAACATCTCACCGATGTAAGAGGCTTTTATGTCACAGTTACGCATTATTCATATGGCGCTCTCTCTGCTGCTGCTGAGCATCAGCACGCTGGCAAGCGCCGATCGCATCCGCGATCTCACCACGATCCAGGGCGTTCGTGACAACCAGCTGATCGGCTATGGTCTGGTGGTTGGGCTGGATGGCACCGGTGACCAGACGGCGCAAACGCCGTTTACTACCCAGTCGCTGAACAACATGCTGTCACAGCTGGGCATTACCGTACCCGCCGGCACCAATATGCAGCTGAAAAACGTGGCGGCGGTCATGGTGACTGCCAACCTGCCAGCCTTTGGTCGTCAGGGACAGCAGATCGACGTGGTGGTTTCCTCGCTGGGTAACGCCAAAAGCCTGCGCGGCGGCACGCTGATTATGACGCCGCTGAAAGGCGTCGATAACCAGGTTTACGCGCTGGCGCAGGGGAATATCCTGGTTGGCGGTGCAGGCGCAGCGGCGGGCGGTGCCAGCGTTCAGGTTAACCAACTCAACGGCGGACGTATTACCGGCGGCGCGACCATTGAACGCGAAATGCAGAGCAACTTCGGGACGCAGGGCACCATCAATCTGCAGCTGAACGAAGAAGATTTCAGCATGGCGCAGCGCATCAGCGATGCCATTAACGGACGCGGCTACGGCTCGGCACAGGCGCTGGATGCCCGTACCGTTCAGGTACGCATGCCAATGAACAACAGTTCCCAGGTGCGTCTGCTGGCGGATATTCAGAATATCGATGTTTCCGTACCGATTCAGGATGCAAAAGTGATCATCAACTCGCGCACCGGTTCGGTGGTGATGAACCGCGAAGTGACGCTCAGCTCGTGTGCGGTAGCGCAGGGCAACCTGTCGGTAACGATCAATCAGCAGCAAAACGTTAACCAGCCGGATACGCCGCTGGCCGGCGGTCAAACCGTGGTCACGCCGCAAACCCAGATCGATATGCGTCAGGAAGGCGGCGCGCTGCAGCGTGTTAACGCCAGCGCCAACCTGAATAGCGTGGTGCGTGCGCTGAACGCGCTTGGTGCAACGCCGATGGACCTGATGTCGATCCTTCAGTCAATGCAGAGCGCCGGCTGTCTGCGCGCCAAACTGGAAATTATCTGATGAATGATACGCAATCTGTAATGAGCGCGGCTTATGACAGCCAGGCGCTTAATAGTCTGAAACGTCAGGCAGGCAACGATCCGCAAGGACAGGCGTTGCAGGTGGCGAAGCAGGTAGAGGGCATGTTTGTACAGATGATGCTGAAGAGCATGCGACAGGCGCTGCCGCAGGACGGTCTGCTCAGCACCGAACAGACACGCATGTTCACCTCTATGTACGACCAGCAGATTGCGCAGGAGATGGGGAATAAAGGGCTGGGGCTGGCAGACGTTATCGTAAAACAGATGATGCCAGCCCAGGCACCGGACGAGCGTGCGGGCACCGTACCGATGCCGCTCGATCGTTCAGTGGTTATTAATACGTTGCTGCCGCGCCAGATGGAGCAGATGCAGACGCAGATGGCGCAAATGGTGCAGCGCGCCATGCCAAAACTGCCGCAGCCCACGGCTGTCGCGCCGCTGAGCGGCGACAGCAGCGACTTTATTGCCAAACTCACGCAGCCGGCGCAGCTTGCCAGCCAGCAGACCGGCATTCCCCATCAGCTGATCCTTGCCCAGGCGGCGCTGGAATCGGGCTGGGGGAAACGCCAGATCCTGACCGAAGATGGCAAGCCGAGCTACAACCTGTTCGGCATTAAGGCCACCGGCAGCTGGCAAGGCAAGACCACGGAAATCACCACCACCGAATATGAAAACGGCGTGGCGAAAAAAGTGAAGGCGGCGTTCCGCGTCTATGACTCCTATATCGATGCATTAGCGGACTACGCCAATCTGCTGAGTAAGAATTCGCGCTATGCCAAAGTCACGACGGCAAAGACGGCGGAAGAGGGCGCGCATGCGCTGCAGGCTGCGGGCTACGCGACCGATCCGAAATATGCCAAAAAACTGGTCGGTATGATTCAGCAGTTCAAAGACCTGGGTGAAAAAGTCGCTAAAGCGTACGGCAATGAGCTAGGCGATCTGTTCTGATTTTTTACTCAAGTTTCACTTAAGCACGCCGATAACCAAAACAGGCCAGAAAGCGTCCCGTTACGCTTGCGGCACCCGATTCGTTGAATGCCGCCCGGTGCGTACCGGCGCAAAAAGGAACCGACATGTCCAGCTTAATTAACTCCGCAATGAGCGGGCTGAGCGCGGCGCAGGCTGCGCTGAATACCACCAGCAGCAACATCAGCAATTATAATGTGGCGGGTTATTCACGTCAGACGGCGGTACTGAACTCGCTGCCCAGTACCCTGAACGGCGGCAACTATTACGGTAATGGCGTAACAATCAGCAGCGTTCACCGCGAATATGATGAGTTTATTACCGGGCAGCTGCGCAGCGCCTCGGCGCAAAACAGCGGTATAACTACCCAGTACAATCAGATCTCTAACATCGATGACTTGCTCTCTTCATCATCGAACAGCCTCTCTACCACGCTCTCGGATTTTTTTACCAACGTTCAGAATGTGGTGAGCAACGCGAATGACCCTTCAGCGCGTCAGACCCTGCTGGGCAAGGCGGAAGGTCTGGTTAACCAGTTTAAGGTTACCGATCAATATCTGCGGAATATGGATGCCAGCATTAACACCGGCATCTCCTCTTCCGTGGAGCAGATTAACAGCTATGCCAGCCAGATTGCTGGCCTGAATACCCAGATTGGCAAACTGCAGGCGGCAGGTGCCGGTGCCGATCCTAACACTTTGTTGGATCAGCGTGACGCGCTGGTCAATAAACTGAACGACCTGGTAGGCGTAAGCGTCTCGAAACAGGATGGCAGCTATATCGTTTCTATGTCTAACGGCCTGGCGCTGGTTAACGGCGCGGATACGCGTCAGCTGGTGGCCATGACCGCCAGCAACGATCCGACCCGCACCACCATTGGCTATGTGGATAAAACCGCCGGCAACGTCGAGATCCCTGAAAGCCTGGTAAGCACTGGCTCATTAGGCGGTCTGCTGAAGTTCCGTACCGAAGATCTCGATTCGGCGCGCAATAAACTGAATCAGCTGGCGCTGAACTTCGCCGATAACTTTAACACGCAGCATAAAGCGGGCTTCGACAGTGAAGGCAACGCCGGTACTGATTTCTTTGCAATCGGCGGCCCGACCGTGGTCGGCAACAGCAAAAACGCTTCCGGCGTCACGCTGACCGCCAGCTGGAGCGACACCAGCAAAGCGCAGGCAACAGATTATAAAGTGAGCTGGGACGGCAGCAACTGGAACGTTAAGCGTCTCTCTGACAATACCAGCGTCAGCGCGTCACTGGACGCTAACGGCCAGCTTAATTTCGACGGTTTGCAGGTTACGCCGTCCGGCACGCCTGCTGCCAATGACAACTTTATCGTCAAGCCGGTCAGCAATGCGATTGTGAATATGGATGTCGTAGTCACCAATGAGGCACAGGTTGCCGCCGCAGGCGCTGCGGGTGGTAAAAGCGATAACCGTAATGCGCAGAAGCTGCTGGACCTGCAGAGCAAAAACCTGGTCAACGGCAACGCCACGCTGGCTCAGGGCTATGCCAGCCTGGTGAGTGATATTGGTAACAAAACCAATACGCTGAAAACCACCAGCGAGACGCAGACCAACGTGGTGAATCAGCTCACCAGCCGTCAGCAGTCGGTATCAGGCGTTAATCTTGATGAAGAGTACGTGAACCTGCAGCGCTATCAGCAATATTACATGGCGAATGCGCAGGTTCTGCAGACAGCATCAGCAATTTTCGATGCCTTAATCAGCATCCGTGGCTAATTGAATTGATGAAGGAATAACCACCATGCGACTCAGTACCAGCATGATGTATGACCAGCAGACTCGTGGCGTAACCAATGCCCAGTCAAGCTGGCTGAAAGCGGGCGAGCAGCTCTCTACCGGCAAGCGGGTCATTAACCCGTCGGACGATCCGCTGGCCGCCGCGCAAGCGGTCGTGCTTTCCCAGGCGCAGGCCGAGAACAAGCAGTACAAGCTGGCGCGTGATTTCGCGACGCAAAGCGTGTCGCTGGAAACCAGCGTGCTGGATGACGCCACTGCGGCGGTGCAGAGCGCCCAGTCACTGGTGATCTTAGCGGGCAACGGTGCGCTTTCTGACGATGATCGTGAATCTTATGCTACCCAGCTGGAGGGCGTACGCGCTCAGTTGCTCAATCTGGCGAACAGCACCGACGGCAATGGGCGCTATATTTTTGCTGGCTATAACAGCGGCAGCGCGCCCTTTACTGAAGATGCCAGTGGCAGCATTGTTTACAACGGCGGCACCGATGCGATCACGCAGAAAGTGGATGCCAGCCGTACCATGACCACCAGTCATACCGGTGCGCAGGTGTTTATGTCCATCACCAGCAATGCGGTAAAAGAGCCGGACGGTTCACAAGGCGAAAGCAATATTTTCGCCACGCTGGATACCGCTATCAACGCCCTGAAACAGCCGATTCAGAATACGGATGATGCAACACGAGCAGTAGCTAAAGAGGCGTTGGATAAGACCATGCGCGGCCTGGGCAACTCGTTGAACAACATTCTAAAAGTACAGTCTGAGCTGGGTACACAGTTGAGCGAGCTGGAAAAACTGGATAGCCTGGGCGACGATCGCAGCACGCTGCAGGAAGTAAGAATGAGCGCACTGGTAAACGTGGATTATACCAGCGCAATTTCAAAATATACCATGCAGCAGCAGGCGCTACAGGCTTCTTATAAGACCTTCAGCGATATGTCACAGATGTCTCTGTTTCAGATGAATAGATAAAACTTTAGTTTTGGGCGTGCTTAAACCGGGCGCGTTCGTTTTTACCCGTCACCGATGGCTTATCGTCGCTGACGGGTTTTTTTTGCTCTGAAAACGGTGAGCCTGATTTAACAATAATGGGCGGAATGCAGTGAAGCGGGGCGAAGCAGGGCAGCCAGCTGCGGATAACCAGACGGTAGCAGTTAGGTCGGCAGCAGCAGCAGGCAGTCTGACGGTAGCCTTGGATAAACAGGTAGCAGCAGCGGATAGCTAACGGTAGTGGAACCAGAGGCCAGCAGCGGGCTGACGCCCGGCATGGAACAGGATTGCGTCTGCCTAAGCCATAAAAAACCCCGGCCTGAGCCGGGGTTGAGAGAGGCTTATTTAGCGCAATCAGGGCTTGGTGGCCGGAGCCGTTGCCTGATGTGTCGCGCTGTGGCCACCGGCTGCGCCTTTGCCTTCAAACTGGAAGGGCGGACGTACCCAGTCACTATGACGCGGCGCTTCTGGCTGCCATGCCGGAGCCGGTGCTTTCGTCATCGGCGCGCTGGCATGGTATTTACCGGCCAGCAAGGACTGACTGGCTGCAGGCGCTTGATCACGAGCCGGAACCGGCGCATGCGGTTCGCGAACCGGTAATACCTCTTCCGGCTCGATTGCTGGCGCATTCAGCACCTGCTCGACCTGGGCCGCCGTATCAGCGCTAACGTCGCTGGCGCTGGCCTGCTGCTCATCCGTTACGGACGGCGTGGCTTCAACGTTCTGCTGCGCGCTTTCAACCGGCACCGATGCTGCCTGAGCGACTTCTGCTGCTGCGGTTTCCACCGGCGCAGCTTCTGGCTCAGCGGCTTCTGCTGACGCGTTAACCACGTCGTCTGCCGGCTGCGCCTGAGCGGCAACCTGAGCGGCACGTGCTTCAGCAGCGGCCGGAATCACAGAAGGCTCTTCATTTACCGGCACTTCAATAGCTGAAGTGTCATGCGTATCAACCGGCGTTATCGGCGCATCAAACTGCTGCGGCGCTTCATGTACTGCATCCTGCGCCGTTTGCTGTTCAGCTTCTGTCGGCTGAGCGGAAGAGGTCTCAACGGCGGCTTCGCTGGCGGCAACTGGCAAAGCAACGGCGGCAGCGGTTTCAACGCGACTGTAGTCCGGCGTTTCATGCTGCACATCAGCTGCCTGAACGGTCTCCTGGCTGGCCTGCGCGACCGGATAGCGAACCCAAACTTTACCTGAAGCCATTTCCGGCGAGGCAGCAGCACAGGCGATAGGCATCGGAGACTGCGTTGGATAACGCTCATCGCGGTAACGGCGACGGCGCTGACCGCTGACGCGCAGATGACGCGGAGAGCGGCGTGAGCGGCGCGGCATATTGCCATTATCGCGGTTCTCCTGCTCTTCCTGCTGATCTTCAGGCTGCGTCTGCGCTTCTGGTGCGGCGGCTTCGAACTGTGGCGTCTCTGCTGGAGCCGCTTTCACTTCATCAACGGCAGGCTGCGTTTCCGACACTGTTTCAGCGCTGACCACGCGCACTTTCTGCGCCAGCTGACGCGGCTTACGACGCGGCATGACCTGCACGCGCTCTTCTGCCGGGTTTTCTTCGCTCTCTTCAACGACGCTGGCTACCGGCTGCTGCTCTTGCTGAGCGGCGGCTTTGGCGGCTTCCTGCTGCTGACGACGCTCTTCCTGACGGCGACGCTGACGTTCGGCACGCTGCTCACGACGCTGCTGCTGCTGCTCTTCACGTTGCGCGCGTGCTTCGTCAGTCAGTGTGTTTTGCGTCTCTTCACGCACTTCAGCATTGGCCTGCTGGCGTTTGTTGTTACGACGCGGTTCTTCACGGGTTTCACGATTATCGCGCGCCTGCTGCGGGGCGTTTTCCCCGTTGCGGTCACGGTTACGATCGCGGCGGTTATTGTTGTTGTTGCGGCGGTTGTTGCCCTGACGGCGTTCACGCTGCTGGGTTGGTTCAGACTCATCATCAGCAGCTTTATCCTGCTGCGGCTGCTCGGCTGTGGCTGGCGCAGCCGGCTCAGAGGCAAACAGCTTTTTCAGGCCGCCAAACAGGCGTCCGATAATACCGGTCGACGCAGCAGGCTCCGCTGCGGCCTGCTGCGGCGCGGCGGGCTGAGCAGGTTTATTGCTTTCAACGGCGGTTTCCTGCGGGGCAGGCGGTGCATCAGGCATCACAAAGGCGGCCAGTGCAGGCTGCTCAGGACGACGACGTTCAGCCTGCTCATTTTCAGAGGGCAGCGCCATCTCAGCTTCATGCAGTTTCGGCAGGTGATAGCTGAGCGTTTGTGTCTCTTCACCGCTGCGTACGCGCAGTACCGAGTAGTGCGGCGTCTGCATCTGATCGTTCGGAACGATAATCGCACGCACGCCGCCCTGACGTTTTTCAATGGCGTTAACGGCGTCGCGTTTTTCGTTCAGCAGATAAGAGGCGATCGGCACCGGTACAATGGCGTGCACTTCTTTGGTGTTCTCTTTCAGCGCTTCTTCTTCAATCAGACGCAGAATAGAGAGCGACAGCGATTCGTTATCACGAACGGTGCCGGTTCCGCTACAGCGCGGGCAAACATGATGGCTCGATTCGCCCAGCGATGGGCTAAGACGCTGACGCGACATCTCCAGCAGGCCGAAGCGGGAGATATGACTGATCTGGATACGGGCGCGATCCTGACGAACGGACTCGCGCAGACGGTTTTCTACTGCACGCTGATGGCGCACCGGCGTCATATCGATAAAGTCGATAACGATCAGGCCGCCAAGGTCGCGCAGGCGCAGCTGACGCGCAATTTCGTCGGCAGCTTCAAGATTGGTGTTAAACGCTGTCTCTTCGATATCGCCGCCGCGCGTGGCGCGTGCTGAGTTGATATCGATCGCGGTCAGCGCTTCAGTGCTGTCGATCACAATCGAGCCGCCGGAAGGCAGACGCACTTCACGCTGGAAGGCCGATTCGATCTGGGATTCAATCTGGTAATGGCTGAACAGCGGAATCTCACCAGTGTACAGTTTGATTTTGCTGCTGAAATCAGGACGACCAAGGGCGGCGATATGCTGACGCGCCAGATCGAGGACTTTCGGGTTATCAATCAGGATTTCGCCGATGTCAGGGCGCAGGTAGTCGCGGAAGGCGCGAACAATCACATTGCTTTCCTGATGGATCAGGAAGGGTGCCGGACGATTTTCCGCCGCTTTTTTGATCGCTTCCCAGTGCTTCAGACGGAAGCTCAGATCCCACTGCAGCGCTTCGGCTGATTTGCCCACGCCTGCGGTACGCACGATTAAGCCCATGCCGTCCGGCAGCTCAAGCGACGAAAGCGCTTCTTTCAGCTCGGTGCGGTCATCGCCTTCAATACGGCGTGAAATGCCGCCTGCGCGTGGGTTATTCGGCATCAGCACCAGATAGCTGCCTGCCAGGCTGATAAAGGTAGTCAGAGCCGCGCCTTTGTTGCCGCGCTCTTCTTTATCGATCTGAACAATGACTTCCTGACCTTCGCGCAATACGTCTTTGATATTGGGGCGGCCATGAGCGTTGTAACTGGCAGGGAAATATTCGCGGGAAATCTCTTTAAGCGGAAGGAAACCGTGTCGTTCAGCGCCGTAATCAACAAATGCTGCTTCCAGACTTGGCTCAATGCGGGTGATCTTGCCTTTATAGATATTCGCCTTTTTCTGTTCGTGTCCGGGGCTTTCAATATCCAGGTCGTACAGACGTTGTCCATCTACTAAGGCGACACGCAACTCCTCCTGTTGAGTTGCGTTTATTAACATTCTTTTCATCGTAACGTACTCGTTATTCTTACGTGAGTGACTAAGCTGCGGGCTAAGTAACACTGGACGAAGAATAACCGACGGCCCCGTGTCTTATCGCTTCATCGTCAACCTCACGGTTGTCGGTCGCTCAAGGGGCGCAAAAATCTCGGTAGCCTGTTTTTATAAGGAAAAACAGCGCTCGGATGAGGGAACCGCCACTGAATTTACCAGAGAGAGTCAATCCCGTCTTATCGTCCAGGCTGCAACCCGCAGCCCGCTAAATGCCTGATTTCACAATACGTCTTACGCCATTGCTGCGTGTATGTGCTATCCGGCAAAATTTCTTAATTCGCTATTTATGGTTTCCTGACGGTAGGCGCTCAGGAGACCGGGCCATTATTCCATTGCTAACCTTGTTATAGCAAGGTGACTTTTCATTACTGATAAACTTTCTTGCAGCATTACGCATTCATTTTGCAGGCTTTTTCACCAGCACTGTGGAAAAGTATGAAACAGACCGCAAAATTGGCGGTACGTTGTCAGTTAAGCACAGAAAAAGAAGTGGCGCTATTATCCGCCACTCATTAGAATCGCCGCCCATGAATATGAATACGCCATCGGTACAAATCGTCGCCATTTCCGCTGAAGAAGCGGGACAGCGCATCGACAATTTTTTGCGCACGCAGCTTAAAGGCGTGCCGAAAAGCATGATTTATCGCATTTTGCGTAAGGGCGAAGTGCGCGTGAATAAAAAACGCATTAAGCCTGAATATAAACTGCAGGCCGGGGATGAGGTTCGCATTCCGCCGGTACGCGTGGCAGAGCGCGAGGAAGCCGCTATTTCGCCGAAGCTTGAGCGCGTAGCCAGCCTGAAGGATGCGATTCTTTATGAAGATGAATACATTCTGATACTGAATAAACCATCCGGTACGGCGGTGCATGGCGGCAGCGGCTTAAGCTTCGGCGTGATCGAAGGGCTGCGCGCGCTGCGCCCGGAAGCTCGCTTCCTTGAACTTGTGCATCGTCTTGACCGCGATACTTCTGGCGTGCTGCTGGTGGCGAAAAGGCGCTCCGCGCTGCGTTCGCTGCATGAGCAGCTGCGTGAAAAAGGCATGCAGAAGGATTATCTGGCATTGGTGCGCGGGCAGTGGCCTTCGCATATAAAAACGGTGCAGGCGCCGCTGCTGAAAAATATTCTGCAGAGCGGTGAACGTATTGTCCGCGTGAGCAGCGAAGGGAAACCCTCTGAGACGCGCTTTAAGGTAGAGGAGCGCTATACGTTCGCTACGCTGGTGAAAGCCAGCCCGGTAACCGGCCGTACGCATCAGATTCGTGTTCATACCCTGCATGCCGGTCACCCCATCGCCTTTGACGATCGCTATGGCGAGCGGGAGTTTGATAAGCAGTTAAGCGCTACCGGCCTGCGTCGTCTGTTCCTGCATGCAGCGGCGCTCAGCTTTAATCATCCCCACAGCGGCGACAGAATGCGCATTGAAGCGCCGCTGGATGATGAACTGAAACAATGCCTGGCGGTGTTGCGTAAACCGTCGTAACGTCTTTATATAAGAAAACCTGATGCGGCGCGTCGCATCAGGCTATCGCATTCGCTGTTTAGCGCCCCGTGGTTAAAGGATTGATCCCCACCTCACGCAGCATATCGCACAGTGCGATCAGCGGCAGTCCCACCAGCGTATTAGGATCGCGTCCTTCCAGCCGATCGAATAATGTAATACCTAACCCTTCGCTTTTAAAACTGCCGGCACACTGTAACGGCTGCTCAATGGCCACATAAGCATGAATTTCTGCTTCGCTTAATGAGCGGAAACCGACATGGAATGTTTCATAAAGAGAGAGCAGGTGCTTCTTCTCAGCGCAATAAAGCGCCAGTCCGGTATAAAAGGTAATAACTTTTCCGCTGGCGGCGCGTAACTGCGCGCGTGCATTTTCTACTGTATGCGGCTTGCCGGTTATTTTGCCTTCCAGTACGCAAACCTGATCGGAGCCAATAATCCAGCCGTGCGGATAATGCGCCGCCAGCGCCTGGGCCTTGGCCTGCGCCAGCCGTTCTACCAGCTGCGGCGCCTTTTCATCCGGCAGCGGCGTCTCATCCACCTCCGGCGCAGCGGTAATAAAAGAGAGGCCGAGTTTATTTAACAGCGCCTGACGAAAGGGAGAGGTTGAAGCTAAAATCAGCTGTGTCATATTTTTTCAGTTAAAATATAGCGAATCGGATGCAGACATTTTAAACTGTCCGCCGCATTGGATGCGAATACCAAGTGAAAGATGCTGTTAAACAGCCTTTTTCTTTGACTCTCTGTCGTTACAAAGTTAATATGCGCGCCCTATGCAAAAGGTAAAATTACCCCTGACAATCGATCCGGTTCGCGCCGCTCAAAAACGCCTTGATTATGCGGGCGTCTATACGCCTCAACAGGTGGAGCGCGTAGCCGATACCGTTGTTAGTGTGGACAGTGATGTACAATGCGTTATGTCGTTTGCCGTTGATAACCAGCGTCTGGCTGTTCTGAAAGGAACCGCTGACGTTAGCGTCACGCTGAGCTGCCAGCGCTGCAACAAGCCATTTGCACATCAGGTTCACGTAACGTATTGCTTCAGTCCCGTCGCAGATGATGCGCAGGCTGATGCGTTGCCGGAAGCCTACGAGCCGATCGAAGTCAACGACTTCGGTGAGATCGATCTGCTGGCGGTGGTTGAAGATGAAATTATCCTCGCCCTGCCTGTAGTTCCGGTGCATGATTCTGAACACTGTGAAGTGTCCGACGCGGACATGGTCTTTGGCAAACTGCCTGAAGAGGCGGAGAAACCAAACCCATTCGCCGTATTAGCCAGTTTAAAGCGTAAGTAATAGGAGTAAGGTCCATGGCCGTACAACAGAATAAACCAACCCGTTCCAAACGTGGCATGCGTCGTTCTCACGATGCGCTGACCACTTCCACTCTGTCCGTAGATAAAGTTTCTGGCGAAACTCATCTGCGTCACCACATCACTGCGGATGGCTACTACCGCGGTCGCAAGGTCATCGTTAAGTAATACTTGCGGCAACGCAAGGCGATACTTTGACACGTTTGACCCTGGCCATCGATGCTATGGGCGGGGACTTCGGTCCCTGCGTGACAGTGCCTGCAGCTTTGCAGGCACTGGCCTTACATTCGCAATTACAGCTTCTTCTGATCGGCGATCCCGCCGCTATCACGCCATTACTTGCTAAAGCTGATTCCGCTGTACAACGGCGTCTGCAGGTTATCCCTGCCGAATCGGTTATCGCCAGTGATGCCAAACCTTCTCAGGCTATCCGCCACAGTCGCGGTAGCTCTATGCGCATCGCGCTTGAGTTGGTCAAAGAGGGAAAGGCGCAGGCTTGCATTAGCGCCGGGAATACCGGTGCCTTAATGGGGCTGGCAAAACTGTTATTAAAACCGCTGGACGGCATTGAGCGCCCGGCGTTAACTACCGTGTTGCCGAATCAGCCAGGCGGTAACACGGTAGTGCTGGATTTAGGCGCTAACGTTGAATCTGACAGTGCCATGCTGGTGCAGTTTGCCATTATGGGTGCGGTGATGGCGGAAGAAGTCTTAGCCATTGAAAAACCGCGTGTGGCATTGCTGAATATCGGCCAGGAAGAAACCAAAGGGCTGAATTCGATTCGTGAAGCGGCGGAGCAGCTCAGGGCATCGCCGCAAATTAATTATATCGGCTACCTTGAAGGCAACGATCTGCTGACAGGCAAAACTGATGTGCTGGTTTGCGACGGTTTCGTGGGCAATGTCACGCTGAAAACCCTGGAAGGCGTGGTAAGGATGTTTCTTTCGCTGTTGAAATCATCTGGCGAAGGCAAAAAACGGGCGTGGTGGATGAAACTGCTGGAGCGCTGGATTAAAAAACGGCTGGCTAAGCGTTTCGGTCATTTAAACCCCGACCAGTACAATGGCGCCTGTCTGTTAGGATTGCGAGGCTTGGTTATCAAGAGCCACGGTGCAGCAAATCAACGTGCTTTTGCCGCAGCAATTGAACAGGCAGAGCAGGCGGTGCGGCGGCAAGTCCCGGAGCGGATTGCCGCGCGCCTAAAGGCTGTATTAGCCAGGAGTGATTGAGCGGACATGTATACCAAAATTATCGGTACGGGCAGCTATCTGCCTGCTCAGGTGCGGACTAACGCCGATCTGGAAAAAATGGTGGATACGTCGGATGAGTGGATTGTCACTCGTACCGGCATTCGTGAGCGACGTATTGCCGCGCCTGATGAAACCGTTGCGACGATGGGGTTTCAGGCCGCTGAGCGCGCGCTGGAAATGGCTGGCGTTAGTAAAGACGATATCGGACTGATTATCGTTGCCACCACGTCAGGCAGCCATGCATTCCCCAGCTCAGCCTGTATGATCCAGAATATGCTGGAGATCAAAGACTGCGCGGCTTTCGATCTGGCCGCCGCCTGTGCCGGCTTTACCTATGGGCTGAGCGTTGCCGACCAATACATTAAAAACGGCGCGGTAAAACATGCGCTGGTGATTGGCGCGGATGTGCTGGCGCGCACGCTCGATCCCAACGATCGCGGCACCATTATTCTGTTTGGCGATGGCGCAGGCGCCGTCGTGCTTTCCGCCAGCGAAGAACCTGGCATTATTTCTACTCATCTGCATGCCGATGGCCGTTACGGTCAGTTGCTGACGCTGCCTTATCATAACCGTGCGCAGCAGGATCAACCGGCTTATCTCACCATGTCCGGTAATGAAGTATTCAAAGTCGCGGTAACCGAACTGGCGCATATCGTTGATGAGACGCTGGCGGCCAATAACCTTGAACGCGCTGAAATCGACTGGCTGGTGCCGCATCAGGCTAACCTGCGGATTATTAATGCCACCGCGAAAAAGCTGGGTATGGGCATGGATAAAGTTGTCGTTACGCTTGACCGTCATGGCAATACTTCTGCTGCTTCCGTACCGGCTGCGCTGGATGAAGCGGTGCGCGATGGACGTATTAAGCCGGGCCAGTTGGTTCTGCTGGAGGCCTTTGGTGGTGGATTCACCTGGGGCTCGGCTCTGGTTCGTTTTTAATCGAAGGAACAAAAGATGACGCAATTTGCAATGGTTTTCCCAGGTCAGGGTTCGCAAACCGTTGGCATGCTGGCTGAGCTGGCAGCGGACAACCCGATTGTCGAAGCAACCTTTAAAGAGGCTTCCGACGCGTTGGGTTACGATCTTTGGCAACTGACGCAGCAGGGGCCAGCGGAAGAATTAAACAAAACCTGGCAAACGCAGCCTGCGCTGCTGGCTGCCTCGGTTGCGCTGTTTCGCCTGTGGCAGCAGAAGGGCGGTAAAACGCCTGCGATGATGGCTGGTCACAGTCTGGGCGAATATTCTGCGCTGGTATGCGCAGGTGTGCTGGATTTTGCCGAAGCGATCAAACTGGTTGAGCTGCGTGGGAAACTGATGCAGGAAGCGGTACCGGCCGGTACCGGCGCGATGCAGGCGATTATCGGCCTTGATGATGCCGCTATCCAGCAGGCCTGTGAAGAGGCTGCGCAGGGAGAAGTGGTATCGCCGGTAAACTTTAACTCGCCGGGCCAGGTTGTGATTGCTGGACACAAAGACGCGGTTGAACGTGCGGGCGCAGCCTGTAAAGCTGCTGGCGCGAAACGTGCGCTGCCGCTGCCGGTAAGTGTGCCGTCTCACTGTGCGCTGATGAAGCCTGCCGCAGATAAACTGGCGGTTGCGCTGGAAAATATGACTTTTAACGCGCCAGCCTTACCGGTAGTTAATAATGTTGATGTAAAATGCGAAACCTCGCCAGAAGCGATTCGCAGCGCGCTGGTACGTCAGCTCTACAGCCCGGTACGCTGGACGGAATGCGTAGAATTTATGGCGGCGCAGGGCGTGACCTCGCTGCTGGAAGTCGGTCCGGGTAAAGTCCTGACGGGCCTGACGAAACGTATTGTTGACACCCTGACAGCCTCGGCGGTAAATGATCCCGCCAGCCTGGCAGCGGCGCTTGAACAATAACAGAGGATAAAAATGAGCTTCGAAGGAAAAATTGCCCTGGTAACCGGTGCCAGTCGTGGTATTGGTCGCGCTATTGCGGAAACGCTGGTGGCACGCGGTGCGAAAGTGATCGGCACGGCAACCAGCCAGAGCGGCGCAGATGCGATCAGCGCTTACCTGGGAGAGAGCGGTAAAGGCTTTCTGCTGAACGTTACCGATCCCGCGTCAATTGAAAGCGTACTGGAAAATATCCGTGCCGAATTTGGCGAGGTGGATATTTTAGTCAATAATGCTGGCATTACGCGTGATAATCTCCTGATGCGCATGAAGGATGAAGAGTGGCAATCCATTGTGGATACCAATCTGACCTCCGTTTTCCGCTTATCTAAAGCGGTAATGCGTGCCATGATGAAAAAACGTGTGGGCCGTATCATTACCATCGGTTCCGTTGTTGGTACCATGGGTAATGCAGGCCAGGCAAACTACGCGGCAGCAAAAGCGGGTTTGATCGGCTTCAGCAAGTCACTGGCGCGCGAAGTTGCGTCACGTGGTATTACCGTTAACGTCGTGGCTCCTGGTTTCATTGAAACCGACATGACGCGTGCGTTGAGCGAAGATCAGCGCGCTGGCATCCTGGCCGAAGTTCCTGCAGGTCGTCTTGGCGACGCGCAGGAAATCGCCAATGCCGTTGCATTTTTAGCCTCTGACGAGGCAGCGTACATCACAGGTGAGACGCTGCATGTCAATGGCGGAATGTACATGGTCTGATAATTACGAAAATTATTTGCGTTAATTGCGGGAATAGCCGCAAAATAGCGTGAAATCGTGGTTGGACCAGCCGGGATTGAGTTGCATCTTTTCCAACTTTTTATACACTACGAAAACCATCGCGAAAGCGAGTTTTGATAGGAAATTTAATAGTATGAGCACTATCGAAGAACGCGTTAAGAAAATCATCTCCGAGCAGCTTGGCGTTAAGCAGGAAGAAGTCACCAACGAAAAATCTTTCGTTGAAGATCTTGGCGCTGATTCTCTTGATACCGTTGAGCTGGTAATGGCTCTGGAAGAAGAGTTTGATACTGAGATTCCGGACGAAGAAGCTGAGAAGATCACTACCGTTCAGGCTGCCATTGATTACATCAATAGCCATCAGGCCTAATGAACTACCATCAGGCGGTCACTCGACCGCCTGAGTTTTTATCCGTCCCACATAGTGTCAATCTTTCCCTCCCTGGAGGACGAACGTGTCTAAGCGTCGTGTAGTTGTGACCGGTCTTGGCATGTTGTCTCCTGTCGGCAATACCGTAGAGTCAACCTGGAGTGCTCTCCTTGCCGGGCAGAGTGGCATCAGCCTGATCGACCATTTCGATACTAGTGCCTACGCAACGCGTTTTGCTGGCTTAGTAAAGGATTTTAACTGTGAAGAGATCATCTCGCGCAAAGAACAGCGCAAGATGGATGCCTTCATTCAATATGGAATTGTCGCTGGCGTACAGGCCATGCAGGATTCCGGCCTGGTTGTTACCGAAGAAAACGCGACTCGCATCGGCGCTGCTATCGGTTCAGGCATTGGCGGGTTAGGGCTGATTGAGGAAAACCACGCGTCGCTGGTAAAAGGCGGCCCGCGTAAAATCAGTCCGTTCTTTGTGCCTTCTACCATCGTTAATATGGTGGCCGGTCACCTGACCATTATGTATGGTCTGCGTGGACCAAGCATTTCCGTTGCGACCGCCTGTACAACAGGCGTGCATAACATCGGCCATGCGGCTCGTATGATTGCCTACGGCGACGCGGATGCGATGCTGGCTGGCGGTGCGGAAAAAGCCAGTACGCCTTTGGGCGTAGGCGGCTTTGGCGCGGCGCGCGCACTCTCCACGCGTAACGATAATCCGCAGGCGGCCAGCCGTCCGTGGGATAAAGATCGCGATGGTTTTGTGTTGGGTGATGGCGCAGGCATTATCATGCTGGAAGAGTATGAGCATGCTAAAAAGCGCGGCGCGAAAATCTATGCCGAGCTGGTTGGCTTTGGTATGAGCAGCGATGCTTACCATATGACTTCTCCGCCGGAAGATGGTGCTGGTGCTGCACTGGCGATGATCAATGCGCTGAAAGATGCGCAGCTGACGCCAGAGCAGGTTGGCTACGTTAACGCTCACGGAACCTCAACGCCGGCTGGCGATAAGGCCGAAGCGCAGGCGGTTAAGTCAGTGTTTGGCGCAGCGGCCTCCAGCGTGATGGTCAGCTCGACCAAGTCAATGACGGGTCACCTGCTGGGTGCAGCAGGCGCGGTAGAATCTATTTACTCGATTCTTGCGCTACGCGACCAGGCGATTCCACCGACCATTAACCTTGATAACCCGGATGAAGGCTGCGATCTCGATTTCGTTCCTCATACCGCACGTCAGGTTAAGGGGTTGGAATATGCGCTGTGTAACTCCTTCGGTTTCGGCGGTACCAACGGATCGCTGATCTTCCGTCGCGTTTAACGATATCATTGCTATTTAAGGCCCGCTTTGCGGGCCTTTTTTACATCTGGACTATTCTGAACGGCTCAGGGCTGTAACCTGAGCGTCATAGCGGTAAGCTTAAGTTGGCAGCTTCAGCAAACGAGTGAGCAAATGATTTGGATTAACGGCGAGCAGCAGCAGCAGATAGCGGTCAGCGATCGCGCCTTACACTACGGCGATGGCTGTTTTACCACCGCGCGTCTGCAACAGGGCAAAATAGCCTGGCTGGAGGCACATCTTCAGCGCCTGCAGGAAGCGGCTTCTGTACTAATGATCCGCGACGTTGACTGGCCTGGGTTAAAACAGGAGATGGAGATCGCTGCAGCCAGCTGGCAGCAGGACGACGGCGTTCTGAAGGTCATTCTGTCACGTGGCTCAGGCGGGCGAGGCTATAGCGGTACCGGATGCCATCAACCGGTACGTATCATTATGCTGTTTGCCGCGCCGGGACATTATGCCGCACTGAGTGAAAGCGGCGTTCGCCTGATGACCAGCCCGGTGCGCCTTGGCATTAACCCTCAGCTTGCCGGAATCAAACATCTTAACCGGCTGGAGCAGGTGCTGATCCGCACACAGCTTGAGCAGAGCGGTGCTGATGAGGCGCTGGTGCTTGACACTGAGGGCAAGCTGGTGGAATGCTGTGCGGCTAATTTATTCTGGCGCAAAAGAAATCAGCTCTATACGCCCGCTGTTAGCGGCGCAGGCGTTGACGGGATTATGCGTCGGCGCATCATTGCGCTGGCGCGGCAGCACGGTTATGTCTGTCAGGTGGTGCGGGAAGAGCCGCAGACGCTGGCGGATGCGGATGAGGTTTTTATCTCCAACGCTCTGATGCCGTTACTGCCAGTAAGGCAGATTGATAGCTGGCACTATCAATCCCGTACGCTTTATCAACGACTGCTGCCAGATTGTTAATATTGGATTAATCATGACCCGAGAAATAAAAATTTTGGCTGCTGTGGCGCTGCTGTTAGCTGCCGCTGCTGCTGTTTGTTACTGGCAGGTGCGTCAGTTTGCTGCGTCGCCATTAACCATTAGCCAGGAAAAAATATTCACGCTGCCGGCCGGTACGGGCCGCCTTGCTCTTGAAGCGCAGCTGGAAAGCCAGCATATCATTACGCCGTCACCGTGGTTTGGTGTGCTGCTGAAGCTGGAGCCGGAACTGGCAAAATTCAAGGCGGGCACCTATCGCCTGGACGCTGGCATGAATGTGCGTCAGCTGCTGGCGCTGTTGGCCAGCGGCAAAGAGGCGCAGTTCCCGGTACGCTTTACCGAAGGCACACGTCTGCAGGATGTTCTGCAGGCGTTACGTAGCTCGCCCTGGATCAAACATACGTTGAAAGATGACCGGCCAGAAACGGTCGCAGCGGCGCTGGGGCTGAAAGAGGGTGAAAACCTGGAGGGCTGGCTCTGGCCGGATACCTGGCTCTATACCGCCAATACCAGCGACGTCGCGTTACTGAAACGCGCGCATCAGCGCATGAAAGAGGAAGTGGCAAAAATCTGGCAGAACCGTATGCCTGATTTGCCTTATAAAACGCCCAATGAGTTAGTGACCATGGCCTCTATCATTGAAAAAGAGACGGCGGTCAGCAATGAACGAACAAAGGTCGCCTCGGTATTTATTAACCGCCTGCGGGTGGGTATGCGTTTGCAAACCGATCCCACGGTGATTTACGGGATGGGCGAGAAGTATAATGGCACCCTGACGCGTAAAGATCTGGAGGCGCCGACGGCTTATAACACCTATACCATCAACGGCCTGCCGCCGGGACCCATCGCCTTGCCGGGTAAAGCCTCGCTTGAAGCCGCTGCCCATCCGGTAAAAAGCAATTATCTCTATTTTGTCGCCGACGGTAAGGGCGGGCATACCTTTACCACCAACCTGGCCAGCCATAATCGGGCCGTGCAGGCATGGCGCACGACCATGAAGGAAAAAAATGAACGCTAAGTTTATTGTGATTGAAGGGCTGGAGGGTGCCGGGAAAACCACCGCACGCGACTGCATTGTTGAACAGCTGCGCGAGCAGGGCATTACCGATATCGTCTTTACCCGTGAGCCGGGCGGTACCCCGCTGGCAGAGCAGCTGCGCGATCTTATTAAGCAGGGGCTGGAAGGAGAAAAGATAACCGATAAAGCCGAACTGCTGATGCTGTATGCCGCCCGTGTACAGCTGGTGGAGACGGTAATCAAACCAGCGCTGGCGCGTGGTGCATGGGTGGTGGGCGATCGCCACGATCTCTCTTCACAGGCGTATCAGGGCGGCGGACGCGGTATCGACCAACAGTTGATGCAGACGCTGCGCGATGCGGTGCTGGGCGACTTTCGTCCTCACTTAACGCTCTACCTGGATGTTACGCCGGAAATCGGTTTACAGCGTGCACGCGCACGCGGCGAACTCGATCGTATTGAACAGGAGTCGCTGAATTTCTTTATGCGCACCCGTGAGCGTTATCAGGCCCTGGCAGCCTGCGATGATTCCATTAAAACCATTGATGCCAGCCAGTCGCTGGAACAAGTGACAACGTCACTTAAAGCTGTTCTGCAAGCCTGGCTGGCGGAGCAAAAATAATGAACTGGTATCCGTGGCTTAATCCTGTTTATCGTCAGCTTATAGCTCAGCATCAGGCTGGGCGGGCGCACCATGCTGTGCTGGTACAGGCATTGCCGGGTATGGGCGACGCTGCGCTAATCTGGGCAGTAAGCCGCTGGCTGTTATGCCAACGACGCGATGGACAAAAAAGCTGCGGTCACTGTCACGGTTGCCAGTTAATGATGGCGGGCACCCATCCTGACTGGCATCCACTGACGGCGGAAAAAGGGAAAAGCGCGCTGGGGATTGATGCAGTACGCGATGTGAACGAGACGCTGTATCACCATGCTCAGCAGGGCGGCGCAAAAGTAGTGTGGCTACCCGATGCCGGACAGCTCACTGAGGCAGCCGCTAACGCCCTGTTGAAAACGCTGGAAGAGCCGCCGCAGAACAGCTGGTTTTTTTTGAGCAGTGCAGAGCCGTCAAGGCTGTTGCCTACGCTACGCAGCCGTTGTCTGAAGCTGCATCTGGCACCGCCTGACGAGGCGCACAGCCTTGCGTGGTTACAAAAGCAAAATGCGGGTTCTCATGAAGCGATGCTAACTGCGCTCCGCCTCAGCAGCGGCGCACCTGCTGCCGCGCTGGCGCTGCTTGATAAGCAAAGCTGGGAACAGCGTCAGACGCTGTGCGCTACGCTGGCCAGCGCTCTGACAGGCGATGTGCTTACGCTGTTGCCGCAGCTCAATCATGATAATGTCGCCGAAAGAATTAGCTGGCTGGCTTCACTGCTGACGGATGCGCTGAAATGGCAACACAGCGGCGACCAGTTTATCGCCAATGTCGATCAACCCGCGCTGATTACTCAACTGGCACAGCGTCTACCGGCCGCCGCGCTGGATAAAAGCCTGCGTCAATGGCTGCTGTGTCGGGAACGCCTGATGCATATTGTTGCGGTCAACCGGGAATTATTGCTAACCGAACAGTTATTAAACTGGGAAACCTTACTCAGACCAGCGGCGACATCGCTGGCTGATTAACCAAGAGAGTTGTTATGTTTTTAGTTGATTCACACTGCCATCTTGATGGTCTGAATTATGAGACATTGCATAAAGACGTGGATGATGTGCTGGCGAAAGCTGCCGCGCGCGATGTCAAATTTATGCTGGCGGTTGCTACCACGTTGCCAGGGTTCAAAGCCATGGCGCAACTGCTGGGTGACCGCCCGAATGTTGCCTGGTCCTGCGGCGTACATCCTTTGAATCAGCAAGAGGAATGGGATTTCGCTGAGCTAGCGCAGCTGGCTGACGATCCTCGCGTTATTGCCATGGGCGAAACCGGGCTGGATTACCACTATCAGCCGGAAACCAGGGCGCGTCAGCAGGCTTCTTTCCGTGAGCATATTCGCGTGGGCCGCCAACTGAACAAACCCGTTATCGTACATACACGCGATGCGCGGGAAGATACGCTGGCGATTCTGCGGGAAGAAGGGGCAGAGGAGTGTAGTGGCGTACTGCACTGCTTTACCGAGGATCGTGAAACCGCAGCTAAGCTACTGGATATGGGCTTTTACATCTCGTTTTCCGGCATCGTTACCTTTCGCAATGCAGAAGCGTTACGCGAAGCTGCACGCTATGTTCCGCTGGATCGCTTGCTGGTGGAGACCGATTCACCCTATCTTGCGCCCGTGCCGCATCGCGGAAAAGAGAACCAGCCTGCCTTTACCCGCGATGTAGCGGAGTATATGGCCGTGCTTAAAGGGGTTGATTTAGAAACGCTGGCTCAGGCCACTACGCAAAACTTTTCTGACCTGTTTCATGTTCCGCTTTCACGGTTGACCGATACGCCTGCATGACTTTTTTTAGAGCTCGTAATTAATCCGTTAAGATCGTAAAGTGCAGCGCCAAAAACGCTGCACAGACGATTTTTTCTGTACAAAAGTTGGCAAAACAATAAAAAATATCCTAAATGTTAGCCGCCTGATGGGCGAAACGTGACAGGTATCAAACAAAACTGAACAGATTTATTTTACTCTTCGTAATAAATCCAGAGAGCCTTAACAAGCTCCAAAGGCAGAAGATCCTCCCTCTTTTGCCACGCGTACCACGCGATTAAAAGCACTCATACTCAGGAGTTCCACAATATGTTTAAGAACGCATTTGCAAACCTGCAAAAGGTCGGTAAATCGCTCATGCTACCGGTGTCGGTTCTGCCGATCGCCGGTATTTTATTGGGTGTCGGTTCGGCAAACTTTTCCTGGTTGCCTGCCGTAGTTTCACATGTGATGGCGGAAGCGGGCGGCTCGGTGTTCGCTAACATGCCGTTGATCTTTGCTATTGGTGTGGCATTAGGCTTTACCAATAACGACGGCGTTTCGGCGCTGGCGGCTGTGGTTGCTTACGGCATCATGGTGAAAACCATGGCGGTTGTCGCACCGCTGGTGCTGCATTTACCGGCAGAAGAAATTGCCGCTAAACACCTGGCGGATACCGGGGTACTGGGCGGCATCATTGCCGGTTCTATCGCCGCCTACATGTTTAACCGCTTCTACCGCATCAAACTGCCTGAATATCTGGGCTTCTTTGCCGGTAAACGTTTCGTACCGATTATTTCTGGTATGGCGGCGATTATCCTGGGCGTTATCCTTTCCTTTATCTGGCCGCCAATTGGCAGCGCGATTCAGGAATTCTCCCAGTGGGCGGCCTATCAGAACCCGGTTGTGGCCTTTGGTCTGTACGGTTTGATTGAGCGTTCTCTGGTGCCGTTTGGCCTGCATCATATCTGGAACGTTCCTTTCCAGATGCAGATTGGTGAATTCACCAACGCCGCAGGACAGGTCTTCCATGGTGATATTCCTCGCTATATGGCAGGCGACCCGACTGCGGGCAAACTTTCTGGCGGCTTCCTGTTCAAAATGTATGGTCTGCCGGCAGCCGCTATCGCTATCTGGCACTCTGCAAAACCAGAGAACCGTGCGAAAGTGGGCGGTATCATGATCTCCGCAGCGCTGACCTCGTTCCTGACCGGTATCACCGAGCCGATCGAGTTCTCGTTCATGTTCGTGGCACCGATTCTCTATGCAATCCACGCTATTCTGGCAGGCCTGGCCTTCCCGATCTGTATCCTGCTTGGCATGCGTGACGGCACCAGCTTCTCGCACGGTCTGATCGACTTTATCGTGCTGAGCGGCAACAGCAGCAAAATCTGGCTGTTCCCGATTGTGGGTATCATCTACGGTCTGGTTTACTACACCATTTTCCGCGTGCTGATCGCCAGGTTGAACCTGAAAACGCCGGGCCGTGAAGAAACCACGACTGAGCAGTCAACCGGTACAGCCAACGAAATGGCGGCAAACCTGGTTACCGCGTTCGGTGGTAAAGAGAACATCACGAACCTGGATGCCTGTATTACCCGTCTGCGCGTGAGCGTGGCCGACGTATCCAAAGTGGACCAGGCTGGCCTGAAAAAACTGGGCGCTGCCGGTGTGGTAGTGGCAGGTTCTGGCGTACAGGCTATCTTCGGCACTAAGTCGGATAACCTGAAAACCGAGATGGATGACTATATTCGCAACAGTTAATCACTGATGCGCACAGCAAAGGCGAGCTTCGGCTCGCCTTTTTACGTTTAAGGACTATGGCGGGCTTTATCGCGGCCTGTCAGATCGAAGCTGCTGCATATCCGCCCGCTATCAGAAACAGGATGAAGAATTTTTAATATCCCAGCCCATGCGGCTTTCCGCACCTTTAATTCCAGCAGCGGTCTGCTCCCAGTACTGGAACTTCACCTTGTCTGCCTGAAACGCATACGCGGCCTCAGAGATATGATCTAAATTCGCATCGATGACAATCACGTTTTCCAGCGTCAGCCGGCAGGACTCAATCATGCCGTTGCCCGCTTTACAGAACGAAAGCTGGATTGCCTTTATGCGGTTGCCATTAGACGCAAACAGCAGCACCGCTGCGGTCGCTTTATCTATAGGGCAGTGAACCGTCAGATTTTTATAGCGCGATGCAGCTGGCCCGGCGACGTTGCCGTTTCTGTGAACGCCCCAGGAGTAACTTTTTACATCGATCCAGCCCTGATGAGCGGCATCCTGCGATTCACCGGTTAAGCCTGCTATTTTAAGAAATACGCTTTCCATATGATTCCTTATTTTCCTGAGTGCTACGTTGCGTCTGTGAATGTGTCTTCCATACAAAGGCTTTGTATGGGACAGGCAGTTGCAATGATTTTTAATTAAAATTCATTTTTACAATTTCGCCTTTGTCATTTATGCGGTGATAACCCGCATAGGTTGTAAAGAAAAGCCCGGTATTTTTACTGTAGTCAACGGTAAAAGTCTTATTCTTTTCGATGCATTTTTTTTGGGGTTTCATGTCGGTAAAGCACAGCCTTTCATCTTCATCGGGTTCCATGTAACCATCGCCGAATAACCAGAAGGTGATGCTGAAATTTTCGGTGAATGCGGGGGCTGGTATGCCGTAGCGGCTTTTGAGCATCTCTTTGTTTTCCTGCCACCAGGCTATTTTCCCGCTTACGGTCAAAGGGAAATGATCAACCAGTACGTCGCTAAATCCGCTGCTTCTGTTATGAACTGCTATGATTTTCACTGGACGAAGAGTGCGCCAGAGAAAAAAACATAATAATGTAATGATGATGTATATTGCCCATTGCACCTTTTTACCTGACACTTTCATTACGTATCCCATTGATATTTATTGTAGCGTCCATCTCGGTTATAAAAGGTCGAAAGCCGAAGCGGTTGTATCGCTGCAGTACAAACCAGATGCGAAAGAATCGGAAAAGATTAAATTTATCATTTAAAATATCGTTAGCGTCCAGACCAAAATGATCCTGTACTTTATAATTAACTTGAGCACGATAGTGGTTACTGTGGATATAAAGGGATTTAATAGTGATGTAGGTCGCCCAGGTGTCATGTACGGTAATTCCCAGACCGTTAATAGTATCCTGAATTCTGTCAAACTTAGGCAGCTTACCGGAAAGTATGGCTTCTTTTAACTTCTCTCTGTTTGACGTTGGGAAAAAACCTTTATCCCAGTCTATGTTTCGGTTAAGAATATTTTGTAATAGCATGCGCGTGCTGTTTTCCTCTGAAAAATCATTAATAATCTGCAATTTCAGTGCGCTATCCAGTGACAAACTACTGAACGGCGCACCTTCACCCTGCTGCATATGGGTAATCATCTCTTCGATAAGATATTTGTAAGGGCCATAAATGGCAAAAGCCTGCGACAGATGGCGCATTTCATCAAAAAGAATAGCGGCGCACTCGGCAACGGAATGTTTTGCGCCTGCGCCCCGGGAGCCATAAAATCGCGAATGCGGCTGCCTGAGCGGGGTAATTTCCGTCAGGGTATATGGATCAATGCGGGTGGAAACATCATGCAGGTGAAAATCATTTTTTAACTGCGATTCGGTAAGATCGCCGTAGCGCATATCTTCGGCGCTATAGTCGTCCATTCTTTTTTGTGTTTCAAATATCCGGCAGGGAAAGCGTAAAGCAGTCACTGGCAACTCCTTGTATGATCTTTTTTCCATATGTCACTTTGTCAATACCAACCCACCGCGAAAACCGGATAAAAGCGGCTTCGGCTCGTTTTTTTATGGCTGTGATTAATGGCTGAGCCACCATTCACCATCAGAAACAGGATGAGGAGTTTTTAATATCCCAGCCCATACGGCTTTCCGCACCTTTAATTCCAGCAGCGGTCTGCTCCCAGTACTGGAACTTCACCTTGTCTGCCTGAAATTCATACATGACCCGATTAATGTTTTCGAAATTAACCTCAGAGATAATAACATTTTCCAGGGTTACCCGGCACGATTCGATCATTCCGTCACCCGCTTTACAGAGCGAAAGCTGTACCTTTTTAATCAGGTTGCCGTTTGAGGCAAATAATAGTGCGCCTGAGGTAGCTTTATCGATATAACAGTGGGCTGCCAGATTACGATAGCAGGCTTTTCCTGGCCCTCTGCCTTCGTTTCTTCTTACTCCCCAGGAATAGCTCTTTACATCAATCCAGCCCTGATGAGCGGCATCCTTTGCCTCACCGCTAATACCGTCTATTTTTAAAAATATGCTTTCCATACATTTCCTTTGCTGTTATGCCCGGTTCACGCTCCTGGGCTCCATGAGATACCTCGCCTTTGTTAGCGGCGGCTCTTGTTACACGGGGTCTGATACTTTCTGCAAGTGCGAACTTTTGCGCTTTACTGGAAAAAAAGAGAGTAATAAATTTCATTTAATGGGAAGGTCGCTTTACTATCTTTCCGCTATCGGTTAACTGGTAATAACCTTCGTTTGCCAGGAAATAGAGGCCGCTATTGCCGCCATCGCTAACCGTGAATGCTTTATCCTTTTCTATACAGTTTTTTTCTGTTTTCATCTCTCTGAAGCAGAGCCTGTCATACTTCCCTTCTTCCATATAGCCGTCGCCGAAGTACCAGAAAACGATGCTATAGCTGCCGTAAGAGGATATTTTTGGAATGCCGTAACGCTGCTTAAGAATATCTCTGTTTTCCAGCCACCAGCTTATCTTTCCCCGCGCGGTGACAGGGAAATTGTCTACCAGCACATCACTGTAATGCCCGTCATAATGAACCGCAATAATATTTACCGGGCGTAGGTTAAGCCAGAGTATATAACTCAAAATTACTGCTGTAATAGCTAATATTGGCCAAGTGATTTTTTTGTTTTTTATCATTTTTTTATCTCTCCGTTGATTTCAATTGTAGCGTTAAGATGGGTTATAAAAGGTTTGAAACCAAAACGATGGTATCGTTGCAGCACAAACCAGATGCGGAAGAAGCGAAACAGGTTAAACTTCGCGTTTAATATGTCGTGAGCATCCAGACCAAAATGATCCTGTATTTTATAATTCACTGCAGCCCGGTAATAGCTAGCATTAACATGAATAGATTCAATAGTGATATGTGTGGCCCAGGTATCATGTACGGTTATGCCCATACCGTTGATATTATCCTGAAACCGGTCAAATTTTGGTAGTTTACTTTTTGAAACGGCTTTTTTTAATTCTTCTGCTTTTTCTGCAGGGTAATAGCCCTTATTCAGTGTTATATAACCGCTCAATACTTCCTGCAATCGCAGACGTGTACTGTTTTCGGATGATTCATCATTCATAATATGCATTCGCAGCGCGCTATTCAGATATTCACTGCTAAACGGCGCACCTTCACCCTGCTGCATATGGGTAATCATCTCTTCGATAAGATATTTGTAAGGGCCATAAATGGCAAAAGCCTGCGACAGATGGCGCATTTCATCAAAAAGAATAGCGGCGCACTCGGCAACGGAATGTTTTGCGCCTGCGCCCCGGGAGCCATAAAATCGTGAATGCGGCTGCCTGAGCGGGGTAATTTCCGTCAGGGTGTACGGATCAATGCGGGTGGAAACATCATGCAGGTGAAAATCATTTTTTAACTGCGATTCGGTAAGATCGCCGTAGCGCATATCTTCGGCGCTATAGTCGTCCATTCTTTTTTGTGTTTCAAATATTCGGCAGGGAAACGGTAATGCAGACATAGTGATACCTTCCTTGTGTCACGCTCCTGAGTCACAAAATGATAATATGCCTCAACAGAATCTGTGTAAATAATGAACAGCGTTACTGATAAGCGTAACGTTGGTTTTTTCAGGTGAGAGCAGGGCAGGCTGCGCTGGCTGTGAATGCGGCAGCGTTAGGCGGGAAAGGGAAAAGTAGCGAAGAGCGACCCCGTACGGGGCCGCTGGTTAATCAGGAATTTAAAGATAAACGCGCAGATATTCTGTCAGGCAGAGCAGGGCCATCGCCTGACCATAGGGCATAGAGGTCAGCGGTATCTGGCGGTAATAATCGAGATCGCTGCCCATTGCGGTGCCGAAAGAGACCTGCGTCAGCTCGCCATCGCTGTTGATATGCTGCATCACGCCTTTTACCGCCTGTTCCGCCATTGGCAGATAGTCACGCGACAGATAACGCTTACGCATCGCCTTTAATATGCCGTAGGCGAAGCCAGCAGTGGCGGACGCTTCCAGATAGCTGTCACGATCGTCCAGCAGGGTATGCCACAGGCCGCTTTCATGCTGCCACTGGCGCAGCGCCGCCACCTGGCTTTCCAGGACCTGCTGCAGGAAACGGCGCGTTGCGTGCTGTTCCGGCCATGCCATCAGCTCAATAAACTCCGGGATGACGATGGTGAGCCAGCTATTACCACGCGCCCAGCGCGCTTTGGCAAAATTGTGGCGGCCTTCAAAGGTCCAGCCGTGGAACCACAGGCCAGTTTCGCGATCCATCAGATATTGCACATGCAATAAAAATTGATAGCTTGCTTCCTCAACATATTCCGGGCGGTTGAGCAGCTTGCCGATCTTCGCCAGCGGCAACACACTCATCATCAGCGTATCGTCCCACAGCTGCTGATGATTCTCATTGTTATAAACAATATGCTGCAGGCCGCCCTGTTCCGTACGCGGCATTTCATACATCACCCATTCAGCCCAACGCTCCAGCACCGGCAGCAGCGCAGGATTGCGCGTCTCTTCATAGCGATAAGCGAGGGTTAACAGCGGGCAAACGGTATTGACGTTTTTGGTTGGCGTGCCTTCTGCCAGCCGCTCACGGAACCAGTCATCAATAATCGCCAGCGTTTTTGTGTCGCCCGTTTGCTGATAGTAGTGATACATACCATACAGCCCGATGCCGTGTGTCCATTCCCAGCCGGCCCAGCCTTTGGTATCGATCACCCGGCCATCGTCCAGACGCAACAGAAACTCGCCGCTCTGATCAGTGATTGCCACCAGGTTGTCGGTTAGCTTTTCAATCAGCGTTACCAGTTCGGGACGCGGCACCAGAAATTCAGGCTGACGCAGCAGAGCGCTATGCTTTACAGGAAATACCGTCATCATTCAGATCCTATCGTTTTAACGTATGTGGTTGCACCACGCCCACAGCCTGAGCAGGCCGTAGCGGCGGTGCCGGGGATTTATGGCGATTAAGAAAGCCTATGTTGTTGTTGCCCCAAAGGTTTTCATAAGGCATTCCGGCCAGCGTTTCCACCGTCGCACGCGCTGCAGGCGTCAGGCTCTCTGGCACTGGACGTCCTGCCTGGCGCATTTTTTGGGTCTCTTCTCGCAGTACTGAATGTGTCTGCAGATTCAGGCGAAAGCGCAGAGAGATAAAGAAGCCGATCGCCAGTACGCACAGCGTACCCACGCTCAGAATCAACAGAATGGTGTGCTGAACGTTATCGCTCTGATTAGCCTGACCGGAAACGAAGCCGGAAAGCTGTAAGACAATCCCCACCAGCATCACCGCGCCAGCCTGCGAAGCCTTACGCGTTAACGTCATGATGCCGGCGAAAATCCCTTCGCGACGCTGGCCGGTGATCACCTCGTCAACATCCGCGATATAGGTGTAGATATTCCACGGCACATAGTTGATGCCACCGCGACCCAGGCCGGCCAGCGCAGAGATCAGCACCAGCAGCGTCATGTTATCGTTCATGCCGGTATACCAGAGCCCCGCATAAGAGAGGGCGCTCAGACCAAACAGCGTCACAACCAGACGATAGGAAGGTGCGGGTCCAAGGCGAATACAGAGCGGGATCATGCCCATCACAGCGATAAATTGCAGAATGGCCATCGTTCCCATCAGGTTGGAAGCGATCTGCGCGCTCTGCATCAGCACGAAAACCACATACCAGGTAAAGACTGCATTAAACACATCCTGTGCAATATAGCCGCCGAGGTACATGCCCAGATGCTGGCGGAAAATACGGATGCGAAGGGTAGAGGCCAGTTCGACATACAGACGCTTCAGGCTTTGTGCCAGCGTCAGCTGCTGTTTTTCCGCCTCAGCGCGGCGTGACTCTTCAGAAAAATCTTCTGGTGCGCGTTCCCAGGTGAAAAACCACACCAGCGTCAGCACAATGGCGCAAATCACCGAAAATACCAGGCTGGCATAAAAGAAGGAGACGGCGTTATCTTTGCCGAAGTGATTGATCAGCACGCCCGGCAGGAAAGCGGCCAGAATAGCGGAAAGCTGCGCCAGTGCGATACGTGCGCCGGAAAACTTGGTTTTCTTTTTGAAATCGTCGGTCATTTCCGGAACCAGCGTTTCATAAGGCACCAGAATCATGGTGTAGACAATATCAAACAGCAGATAGGTCAGCAGGTAGTAGAGGTAACTCATATCGCCGACCCACATCAGGCTATAGCTGAATACGCAGGGAATGCCGAGCAGAATAAAGAATTTGCGGCGTCCAAAGCGCTTGCCGAGTCGGGTAGAGCCAAAGTTATCGGTAAGGAAGCCCATCAGCGGGCTGACCACTGCATCCAGCACGCGCGCCATAGCAAAGATAAAGGTTGCTTCAATCGGCGTCAGGCCACAGAAAGTGGTATAGAAATAGAGCAGCCACGCTGCTGTCAGGGCTGTAGTGCCGGCACCCAGGAAGTCGCCCGATCCATAAGCCAGGTAATGCCGTAAACCAATTTTACGCACTGGCATTGTTAATCTCCTCGTCATAACCATTAAAAAACGCACGGATTCCGACAGCTCAGACGGATTACCCCAGAAGGTAGAATGGCGGGAGAGGGCAAACCTTCGCGTTTTGGTTAAGAAAAGGCATTGAGTGGCAAAAAAACAAAGGAAAACCTGCCCTGCCTCTAATTTATAAAACGGTGTTTTATTTTTGTCAGGAGAAGCCTGTGAGAATGCGAAAGGCCGCACAAAAAATCGGCCCGCCTGTCAGGTCTGTACAAAAAAGTGGCACTACGGCAGGTGAAACAAAAGAAAAACAGCAGGAAGGTTGAAAGAAAACGAAATTCTCGCTCATACTCCATGCTTACGTCTCTGCTAAGGATATGCATCATGGCTGAAGAAACTATTTTCAGTAAAATTATTCGTCGTGAAATTCCGGCCGATATTGTTTATCAGGATGAACTGGTAACGGCTTTTCGGGATATTTCTCCCAAAGCGCCAACCCATGTATTGATTGTGCCGAATATTTTAATCCCGACCGCTAACAATGTCAGCGAAGCACATGAGCAGGCCATGGGACGTATGTTCACCGTGGCGGCAAAAATCGCTAAAAAGGAAGGCATTGCTGAGGATGGTTACCGACTGATTGTTAACTGCAATCGTCATGGCGGCCAGGAAGTTTATCATATCCATATGCACCTGGTCGGTGGTTGCCCACTGGGGCCGATGCTAAGCCTTTAATTAACGTGCGGAACGCCATCATGCGCGCTTTACTAACCAGTTTGTCGCTGGTACTGACGCTAACTGCCTGTAGCAGCGATAAACCGGTGATTGATACGTCACAATCGCTGATTATGGAATCGTCCGTGCTCTCGGCGGGAATTTTGCCCAGCAAGCCCACCCTTTCTGAGCAGGCCGGACAACAGCGGGCGGTAAGCACGCTGGAGAATCAGCAAGATACGCCGGTTACCGTGTACTATCGTTTCTACTGGTATGATGATAAAGGCCTGGAAATCCAGCCTTTTGAAGCGCCCCGCACGCTGGTAGTTCCTGCAAATCAGCGGGTTGAAATCAGTTCGCAGATGGGCAATCTGATGGCCAGTAAAGTTCGTCTCTATGTTTATTTGTAAGGGGAAATACTGTGTTCAGGCGTTTAAAACTCTCCGGCGTCATGCTGCTGGCATTCGTTTTGGCGGGCTGTATTAATAATCAACAGCAACAACCACCGGCACCGGTGGAACCCGTGCAGCCATCGACGCCGCCGGTTGTGGTCCAGCCGCCGCCGATTACCAGTCCGCAGCCGGGCGAAACGGTGCCGCAGCCGCCGAAGCTAAAAACCATAAACTGGGATGCCAGCGTACAGCCGCTGGTGGCGCAGATGCTACAGGCCCAGGGCATCACATCCGGCAGCGTATTGCTGGTGGATCGGATCAAGAACAGCACTAATGGCAGCCTGCAAACCGCGAAAGCAACAGCGGCGCTGCAAAATGCCCTGGCAAGCAATAATACCTTTACGCTGGTTACCCAGCAGCAGCTGATGCAGGCAAGGCAAACGCTGGGGCTATCGCCTGAAGACAGCCTGAATTCACGTAGCAAAGCGATCGGCCTGGCGCGCTACGTTGGCGCGCAGTATGTGCTTTACAGTAATGCGCGGGGCGACATAAAAGCGCCTGAACTGCAGATGCAGCTGATGCTGGTGCAAACCGGTGAAATCATCTGGTCAGGAAATGGCAGCGTCCAGCATTGATACCGCCCTGCAGGCGCTGATTGAACGCCTCCAACCGGTAGCTTCGTCTGCCGGTTATTTTTATCCGCTAAACGGCCTTACCGGGCTATCCGGAAAAGTGGTATGCGGCCAGCAATGCTGGCTGGCGCGCCGAATCCCACATCAGCCGATCCCTTTTATCTCTCGCCGACGTGAATGGCATCTGCTACGGGGTTTAACCGCCAGCGGACTGGCGCCCCATGCGCTGGCGATCGATCGGCGCTGGCTGCTGCTGGAGTGGCTGCCGGGCGAGACGCTGGCGGAAGGGGAATTTCTGGCTCGTCAGTCTGAACTGGTTACGCTGTTAACACGGTTGCATCATCAGCCGCTTAGCGGTTATCGGCTACAGCTGCTGCCATTATTGCACCACTATTGGCAGCAGTGCCGTCAACGCAATCCGCGCTGGCTGCGACGACTACGTCAGCTGGCGCGTCAGGGAGAACCGCTGCCGCTGCGGCTGGGACTGCTGCATATGGATATCCATCCGGGCAACCTGCTGGCCCATCCCGACGGCTTGCGGCTGATTGACTGGGAGTATGCCGCCGATGGCGATATAGCGCTGGAACTGGCTGCTATCATCAGCGGCAACGGGCTGAACGCTGCGCAACGCGCGACGCTTCTGGCTGATTATGCCTGCAGTAATCGTCTGGATCTCAGGGCGCTTAAGCGGCAGGTCAGGCTTTGGCAGCCCTGGCTACATCTGTTGATGGCCAGCTGGTATCAGCTGCGCTGGGAGCAGAGTGGCGATTCGGCGCTGCATCAACGGGCCATTGCCGCCTGGCGACAAATTTAGCGCGCTGTTTCTGCATTCCGGCTATGATGTGCGCCAGTTTTTACAGGAGGAATCATCATGTCGATACCCGGTCCGGTAATGTTGGACGTGGCAAGCTATGAGCTGGACGCCGAAGAGCGCGAAATTCTGGCGCACCCGCTGGTGGGCGGGCTGATTTTATTCGCGCGTAACTATCACGATCCCGCTCAACTGAGTGAACTGGTGCGTCAGATCCGCACCGCATCTCATGCGCGGCTGGTGGTCGCGGTCGATCAGGAAGGCGGGCGGGTGCAGCGCTTTCGTGACGGCTTTACCAACCTACCGGCCATGCAGTCCTTTGCCGCGCTGAACAGCCCGGAGCAGGCGGACACGCTGGCACAGGAGGCGGGCTGGCTAATGGCGGCGGAGATGATGGCAATGGATATCGATATCAGCTTTGCGCCGGTACTGGATATTGGACATGTCAGCGCCGCGATTGGTGACCGCGCTTTCCATGAAGATCCCGCTATTGCGTTGCGTGTGGCGCGCTGTTTTATTGCGGGTATGCACGAAGCTGGCATGAAAACCACCGGCAAACACTTTCCCGGTCATGGCGCCGTCACCGCTGACTCACATAAAGAGACGCCGCGCGATGAGCGCGATAAGGCCACTATCCGCCAGCACGACATGGCCATTTTTCAGCAGTTGATCGATGAGAACGCGCTGGACGCGATTATGCCGGCGCACGTTATCTACTCGCAGGTAGACCCGCGCCCGGCCAGCGGCTCTTCATACTGGCTGAAGCAGGTACTGCGTACTGAACTGGGCTTTAACGGCATTATCTTCTCTGACGATTTATCGATGGAGGGAGCGGCGATTATGGGCAGCTACGCGGAGCGCGCGCGCGCCTCGCTGGATGCTGGCTGCGATATGATTCTGGTGTGCAACGATCGTAAAGGCGCGGTTAGCGTGCTGGATAACCTGCCGCCGATCAAAGCAGAGCAGGTTAGCCGCCTGTATCATCGTGGAACATTTAACCGCCAGCAGCTGCTTGATTCTGCGCGTTGGCAGCGCGCCAGCCAACAGCTGAGCGCATTACAGGCGCGCTGGCTGGAGCACAAGGCGTCGGGTAACTAACAGGAAACCCGGCAGGCTAAGTAACGGTGAGGATAGCCATGATTATTTATCTGCACGGTTTCGATTCCACTAGTCCGGGTAACCATGAAAAAGTTTTGCAGCTGCAGTTTATCGATCCTGATGTGCGGCTGCTGAGCTACAGCACACGCCATCCGAAACATGATATGCAGCATCTGCTGAAAGAGACCGATAAGATGCTGATGCTGAATGTCGATGAACGGCCACTGATTTGCGGCGTCGGTCTGGGAGCCTTCTGGGCTGAGCGCATTGGTTTTTTATGTGATATTCGCCAGGTGATGGTTAACCCTAATCTTTGGCCGCAGGAAAACATGGCGGGCAAAATCGATCGGCCGGAAGAGTATCTTGATATTGCTACCAAGTGCGTAAGTAATTTCCGCGAGAAAAACCGCGACCGCTGCCTGACGCTGCTTTCGCGCCACGACGGTATCCTTGACAACCAACGCACGGCAGAGGCGCTGCAACCCTGGTATGAAATTGTCTGGGATGAAAAGCAGCCGCATAAATTCCCCAGCTTTTCTCCCCACTTACAGCGTATTAAAGCGTTTAAAACTCTCGGCTAATGCCTGTTTAGCGGGATGATTGCCCGACAATCGCCCGCTTTTTTTATGGGCAATAATCCGACTTATTGCAGTAAAATTGATCTGTATCAAATTTGGTATGACCAACTTACCCCGCCATGTTATTCTGACTCCAGCTCGCGATTTAACTTCGCAACCCTATGTTAACTAAGGTTTTTGTTAACCTTTGGTTAACTTTTGGTTTACATTTTAAGGGGGTCATTTTGACTACACCGTTGAAAAAAATTGTTATCGTTGGTGGGGGAGCCGGTGGTCTGGAGCTGGCAACGCAGCTGGGGCACAAGCTGGGTCGCCGTCAGAAAGCGGAAATTACGCTGGTCGATCGCAACCATAGTCATTTATGGAAACCGCTGCTGCATGAAGTGGCAACCGGATCGCTGGATGAAGGTATCGATGCGCTCAGCTACCTGGCCCATGCGCGTAATCACCACTTCCAGTTCCAGCTGGGGTCGCTCACCGATATCGATCGGGAAAACAAGCGGCTACAGCTGGCGGAAATTCGTGATGCGCAGGGCGAAGTGCTGGTCCCGGCGCGTGAAGTGCCTTACGACACGCTGGTTATGGCGCTGGGCAGCACCTCGAATGATTTCGGTACGCCGGGCGTGAAAGATCACTGCATCTTCCTCGATAACCCGCATCAGGCGCAGCGTTTCCATAATGAAATGCTTAACCTGTTCCTGAAGTATTCCGCCAATGCCGACCGGCAGGGGAAAATCAATATTGCGATTGTTGGCGGCGGCGCAACGGGCGTTGAGCTTTCCGCTGAGCTGCATAACGCAGTTAAACAGCTGCACAGTTACGGCTACAAAGGGCTGGATAATCAAGTGCTGAACGTTACGCTGGTCGAAGCGGGCGAACGCATTCTGCCAGCGCTGCCGGCACGCATTTCTGCAGCGGCGCATCAGGAACTGACCAAACTGGGTGTGCAGGTGCTGACGCAAACCATGGTCACCAGCGCGGATAAACATGGCCTGCATACCAAAAGCGGCGACTTTATCGAAGCGGATCTGATGGTCTGGGCAGCGGGCATCAAAGCGCCAGATTTTATGAAAGATATCGGCGGACTGGAAACCAACCGTATTAATCAGCTGGTGGTGAAAGAGACGCTGCAAACCACGCTGGATGACGATATCTACGCCATCGGCGACTGCGCCTCCTGCGCGCTGCCGTCCGGCGGATTTGTGCCGCCGCGTGCGCAGTCGGCACATCAGATGGCTTCGAAGGCGCTGGAAAATATCCTGGCGCAAATGCGTCAGCAGCCGCTGAAGCCTTATGTTTATAAAGATCACGGCTCGCTGGTTTCGCTCTCCCGGTTCAGTACTGTAGGCAGCCTGATGGGTAACCTGATGCGTGGTTCAATGATGGTGGAAGGACGTATCGCGCGTTTCGTCTACATCTCGCTTTATCGTATGCACCAGATTGCGCTGCACGGCTACTTTAAAACCGGTCTGATGATGCTGGTGGGCAGCATCAACCGGGTGATCCGTCCACGCCTGAAGCTGCATTAATTTCCCGCAGCTAAGGCAGCCTGTGCTTCAACACGGGCTGCCTCTTTCCTGATACTGCGTTAAATAAAAAATGCGCTTAGCTCGCTGGCAACGGCCTGCGGCTGCTCTTCCGGTAAAAAATGGCCGCAGTGCGGCACCAAAATTCCGGTAACCTCTTCGGCAAAAGCGCGCAGCGGCGTAGCCATATCAGGAATCGAGCCAAATTCAGCGCTGACAGCCAGCATCGGTACTTACTCCGCCAGCAAACGCGTGTCGTAACCGGTAAGGCTACGATCGCTGCGCTGGTCTGACGAAGCGGAGCCGTGGATATGATGTTTGATCCGCGATTGTCCATAGTGAATTCCTCTGTTTTCTGGCTTACCGACATAGCAAAGATTGATTTAGAAAATTTTGTTTCCTCAACGGGACAGAAATTTCCCGGGCCCGTAAATCACGAACCGGGCGGGCGTGAAATATTTATGTGACCGGCGTGGCGTTAAAGTAAAAAAGGGAGGGGCAACATTGTTATGGGCAACGCGCTGATGGCTAAGAACTCTCTGAAAAGCCTTTGTTTATCCGGCTTTAGCGCTTTTCCTCCCTTTATCTGATTGCTGGTTTTCGTCTGCATCTGCACAATTTTTATCAATTACCACGGCGAGTCGCGCACGCCGAGTAGGGCTTACTGCCAGGGAACCGGCAGCAGCAGGATTGCGCGGTAACATAGTCAGGAGGTTTTCCTGTGAATAAATCAATGATAGCGGGTATGGGTATTGGTGTGGTTGCTGCTCTGGGCGTGGCTGCCGTTGCCAGTATGAATGTGTTTAATCCGGCTCCCCAATACGCACAGGTTATTTCCGCAACGCCCATCAAGGAAACGATCAAGAACCCACGGCAGGAGTGCCGTAACGTGACGCTTACCCATCGTCGGGCGGTACAGGATGAGAATCGTATCGCTGGCTCAGTACTGGGCGCGGTGGCTGGCGGGGTACTGGGTCACCAGTTTGGCGGCGGGCGCGGTAAGGATGTGGCAACAGTAGCGGGCGCGCTGGCAGGCGGCTATGCCGGTAATCAGGTTCAGGGCAGTCTGCAGGATCGTGATACTTACACCACCACTGAACAGCGTTGCAAAACGGTCTACGATAAGCAGGATAAAATGCTGGGCTATGACGTCACCTATAAAATTGGCGATCAGCAGGGAAAAATCCGTATGGAAAACGATCCCGGCACCCGCATTCCGCTGGATCGGAACGGGCAGCTCATCCTTAACAGCAACGGCAATCAGGCATAAGCTCTGACAGCATTTCGGCTGGGTACGGGCAACAACCAGAGCTGACAGGCCACACCTGCATAACGAGCCTCATTATTGTGATGAGGCTCGTTTTCAGTTTTATCGCTGAGTTGGTATCATCAACTTACCTGCTTCCGATAACGGTTCTTTTCGCCAACAGACATGCTGTATTCGCGCTAACCTCCGCTTTATTTAATTGAAAGAATAATATGATGCCGTTACGAAATTTGCGGACAGAGGTAAAGGAACATACGGGAGAGTATGTGGCACTTATTTATTGATGCTGATTAATTAAACAGGGTGATTATAATTAAAAATAATCAGTGTTATATTATTTTTATTTGCCTTAAGGTAATTTAAAACTCCGCGCGCTGCCTGATAATTAAAATAGATATAATTTATATTTTCTTGTTCCCGGATCTAAATAACATTATTTCGCGTACCCAGAAATGCTGTTTATAAACATTTCATAAACAGCCTGCGTAAATAAAGCGTATATTCTATTTTCTGTTTTTATCAGGGTGCATAATAGCGTTTCATACCTATTTGTTTACTCTTTACGCCGCCGGAATTAATATGCAGGGCCAGAAAAAAATACGCGTATCAGCGCCATCTGTCGCTGCGCTTGTTACTTTGTTTGTTGGCGTCGTTCAGGCCGCGCCGGGTGACGAACAAATACAGCATCAGCAAGAACAGCAAAAAGCCCGCCAACAACAATTGATGCCGCAAGCGCCTGATATTCGCCTGTCTAAGCCCGTACCCGTGCCTTCGCGCCTGGTTTTCCCGGACGAAACGCCTTGTTTTACCATTAAACAGGTTACGCTCTCTGGAAAAGAAACGTTACCTCACTGGGTTCCCCTGCAACGGCTTGCCGATCGGGCGACTGGCCACTGCCTGGGTGTGCAGGGCATCAATCAGCTGATGGGGACGCTGCAAAACCGACTAATCAACCACGGCTGGGTGACAACGCGTGTACTGGCGCCGCAGCAGGATTTGCGCGCTGGGGAGCTTAAGCTGCTGATAGTGGCCGGTAAAGTGCGCAACGTGACGCTAACGTCATCCTCTGCGCAGTATGCCAGTCTTTACCCCACCATGCCGGCGCACGCTGGCGCGCTGCTCGATTTGCGGGATATTGAACAGGGGTTGGAAAATTTGCAGCGTCTGCCGAGCGTGGAGGCGCATATGACGTTACGCCCTGGCGCCAAAGCGGGTGAAAGCGACATTATCATTGAACGTAAACAGCAGCGATTCTGGCGCCTGGGGTTCTGGCTGGATGATTCTGGTACGGAAAACACAGGGCGCTATCAGAGCGGCGTAATGCTGGCGCTGGATAATCCCACCTCGTTAAGCGATTTACTCTATTTCACTGCCAGCCGTGACCTGAGATTCGCTGGCAGGAAAAGCAGCAAAAATCTTTCTGGTCATTACTCGGTGCCGTTCGGCTATTGGCAATTCGGGATAACCGCCAGTGACTACGATTACCATCAGACAGTAGCCGGATACAACAATCTGGATGTGCTGTATGCCGGCAAAAGCCGCTTGCTGGATCTGCAGGTCAGTCGGGTACTGCACCGTAATGCCACTTCCAAAACGACCGCCAGCTACGATGTACTGGTTAAAGCGTCGCAAAATTTCATTAATAACACTGAAATCGCCAGCCAACAGCGTCGTACAAGCGCATGGCGGTTGGGGCTGACGCATCGGCACTACCTTGGCCCGGCGACGCTGGACGCGGGGGTGAGCTATCAGCGTGGAACTCGTTGGTTTGGCGCGCTACCTGCGTGGGAAGAAAGCTATGAGGATGATACCTGGGCCACCGCGCTCTCGAAAATCCTTACCTGGCAGGCGGCACTGACCACGCCCTTTTCGCTGGGCAACCAAAATTTCAGTTACAACATCCAATATCGTCGTCAGATGAGCAATACGCCATTAACGCCGCAGGATGAATTCGCCATCGGCAACCGATGGACGGTACGCGGATTCGACGGTGAAAGAACCCTGAGCGCCAGCCGGGGTTGGACGCTACAAAACACGCTGGCCTGGCAAACGCCGGTTCCGGCACAGGAGTTTTATCTGGGAGCAGACTATGGCGAGGTTGGCGGCAATCGTGCCACGCAGGGCGGATTGCCCGGCGGCCATCTGGCGGGTGGCGTAGCAGGCTTACGCGGCGGGATCGCACCGGCCAACATCAGCTATGACTTTTTTGCCGGTATCCCCCTCTCTAAGCCAGAGGGATTTAAAACCAATCCGGTTACGTACGGCTTTAGCCTGAACTGGAATTATTGAAAACCTGCTCACCGGGTATCTTGTCTGACAATGGACTGTGCGTATTATGAATAAACTTTGCTATCGCATTATTTTTAATAAAGTTCGTGGGATATTGATGGTGGTGCCCGACATCGCCCGCGGAGGTTATACCCGCTTTGCCCGCAGCCGTCAGCGCAGAATGCCAGAAGTGCAGGTGCGCATTAACCCGCTCTGTTACGCTCTGTGGTTTGCAGCAGGCGTGGTCAGCCTGCCCACGCAGGCCAATATTGTCGCGGATAGCCGTGCGCCCGGAAATCAGCAGCCCACGGTTGTGTCAACGGCCAATGGCCTGCCGCAGATCAATATCCAGACGCCGAACAGCCACGGCGTTTCGCGCAACCAATACAGCCAGCTTGATGTCGATAAGCGCGGCGCTATTCTCAATAACAGCCATAAAAATGTCCAAACCAAACTGGGCGGCATGGTTGCGGCCAACCCCTGGCTGGCAAAGCAGGAAGCCAGCGTCATTCTCAATGAAGTGAACAGCCGTAACCCAAGCCAGCTTAACGGTTTTATTGAGGTCGCCGGGAAACGTGCGGCGGTAGTGATCGCTAATCCCTCTGGTATTACCTGCAACGGCTGCGGCTTTATCAATGCCAGCCGCAATACTTTGACCACCGGGCAGCCGGTAATGGAAAACGGGCAGTTGAAGGGCTTCGACGTCAACGGCGGTCGCATCAATATTGAAGGGAAAGGCTTACGAGATACGGCAGCAGACTATACCCAGATTATTGCGCAGTCGGTGACGGTGAATGCTAAATTGCATGCCGGCGAGCTGAACGTCGTAACCGGTCGAAATGAGGTGTCGGCAGAGGGGCGCGTGACCCGCGTAAAAGCGTCTGATGCCACCAGCCAGCCTGCTTATGCGCTTGATGTGGCAGCGCTTGGCGGCATGTACGCCAACAAGATTACCCTGACCGGCACTGAGCAGGGCGTTGGGGTTCGCAACGCAGGGGAACTGGGTGCAAGTGTAGGCGAGCTTCGCCTGACCCTTGATGGCAAGCTGGAGAACAGCGGCACGCTGCACAGCCATGACGCGCTGCATATCGCCAGCCAGGGCGATCAACACAACAGCGGAAAGATAGGCTCACAGCAGGATGTCACGTTAACTTCAGAAGGGACACTGCATAACAGCGGGACGATTATTGCTGCAGGAAATAACAGACTCACAGCACAGGGTATTAAGAGTAGCAGCGAAGGAACCTTGGCGGCAGGCGTTGACAACAGCGGCGCTCTGACGCAGCCGGGAAATCTGGTGCTCACCAGTCAGGGAGAGCTGAAAGCGCAGGGGCAAAACCTGGCGCGTGATGGGATTTTGGTTCAGGGAGCCAGGGTCGATCTGAGCGGAAGCCAGACAACAGCGGGAAATATTGCGCTGACTTCTACGCAGGGAGATATCACCACCTCGGCTGCCACGCTAACGGGGAAAAATCTTCGCGTGCAGGCGGCTACCCAACTGACCAATAAGAAAGGCAAGATCGCTTCGGACAGCCTCAGCGTTACGGCAAAAAATATTGATAACGAGGGCGGCCTGCTGCGCCAGCAAAATCATGAGACGCTGATCCTGAATACCGGATCATTGCTTAACAATCAGGGAACGATCGTTAACGAAGGTGATACGCACCTTCAGGCGCAAGACATTGAAAACCGCAGCGGGTTGATCGCAGGCAACGGGCATGCCCTCACGCTTGATGCAGAGCGCTTAAATAACCAGCAGGGCAGCATACAGCTGGCGGGCAACGGGAGATTAACGGTTAACGCTGGTCAGCTTGAGGGCGCGCAGGGCAACCTATTATCGGCTGGCGCAATGACCATAAAAGGCGACCATCTCGATTTATCCCACGGGCAGACACAGGCGGAGTCGCTAACCTTGACCGGGAAGACGCTTGATCACCATCAGGGTCTGCTCAGTCAGCGGGGCACAGGAGAGATGGTTCTTGCGCTTTCCGACGCAGTGGATAACCAAAATGGACGTATTGAAAGCGGCGGCAGCCTGAATGTGACGTCAGGCAACCTGAATAACCGCCGTGGCACGCTGCTGGCGGCGGACAAAGGCGATCTGCAACTGCATGCCCGCCGCGATCTGAACAATGCTCAGGGCAAGCTGCTGGCGGGCAATAACCTGCAACTATCCGCCGCCACGCTGCAAAACCAGCAAGGTCTGGTTGCCGCAACACACGGAGAGGCCCGTCTGACGACCCAGGAGAAGATTGATAATACCCAGGGACGTATTGAGGCTGCGCGGCAGTTGACGGCTAAGAGTCAGGGCCTGAATAACCGTGACGGTATATTGCTGGGCGGCGATCTGGCCGTGAATACACAGCAGGGCGAGTTAACTAACGCCAGCGGTAAGCTGGTGGCGCAACAGAACCTGAATTTCACAGGTGGTAAGGTAGATAACACCGCAGGCCTTATTCAGTCCGGTAAGGATTTGCTGATAGATACCCAGGGTCAGATGCTGGTCAACGCAGAGAGCGGCAAGGCGGGCATTCTGAGCGGCGGCACGCTCTCCGTCACCAGCGGTGCTATTGATAACCGTCGTGGCTTGATCGCTGCGTCCGATGCTGCACATCTCACCAGTGGCAATCTAACGAATACCGATGGCACGGTGCTTTCAGAACAGGCGCTTACCCTTGATACCGGCGCGCTAAATAACCAGCGCGGCCTGCTACAGTCGGCAGAAAAATTGACGATCGATACCCGTGGTGAGACGCTGAACAATACGGATAGCGGCGAGCGGGGCGGTATTGTGGCGTGGGGGGATGTGCGCCTGAAAACCGGTCAGATTGAAGGCAGCAAAGGGGTCATTCAGGGACGAAATGTTGTTATCGATACGCAACAGCATGCGTTTAATCATCAGGAAGGGGTGCTCAGCTCGCAAGGGGGCTTACAGCTGGACAGCGGCAGGTTTAATAACCAGGCCGGACGTATTCAGGCTGGGGGGGAGATGCAGCTTGATACCCACGGCGAGGCCCTGATTAATCAACAAAGCGGGCCGGAAGGCGGCATTATTGCGGGCGGTGATGTCATCCTGAATAGCGGCGAACTGAATAATGATGCGGGTGTGCTGGCCTCAGCGGGGGATATGCAGCTGAACAGCGGTACGCTGGCCAATAGCGACGGCATCCTGGCTGCAGATAAGGCGCTGACGTTGGTGACCGACCGCCTGGATAACGGGCGTGGTTTGCTGCAGGCGGGGGGCCAGTTCTCTCTTGATACGCAAGGCGCGAAGTTGATCAATACCGATAGCGGCGATACCGGCGGTATTATAGCCGGTGGCGATCTACAGTTATCGACTGGACAAATCAGCGGCGACCGTGGCGCAATCTTTGGGCAGAACGTCATTATCGATACCCATCAACAGGCTTTTGATAACCAGCAGGGAAAACTGGGTGCTCTGGGCATCCTGCAACTGAATAGCGGTACGCTGAATAATCGCGCAGGAGAAATTGCCTCTGCTCAGGAGCTCCAGTTGGATACGCATGGCAACCTCCTGGCCAACCGGGATGGACGGCTGATCGGCGGTGACAGGCTGATAATCCATGCGGGAGAAATCGATAATCAAAATGGTCGGCTTACCGGTCAGCGCGCGGCCGACATTACTGGGGGTAACGTTAACAACCGTGCGGGTACGCTGGCCAGCGGCACCGGATCGCTGACGCTGACGGTGGGCGAGATGCAAAACCAGGGCGGGCTGCTGCAGGCGGGAAGCGATCTGACGCTTGATACGCAAGGTCACACGCTGATCAATACCCAGAGCGGTGACCAGCGCGGCATTGTCGCGCTGAATAATCTTGATTTGCACAGCGCGGACATTAACAATCAGGGCGGTTTTATCGCAGCCGGAAACCGGGCCATACTGACAGCGGATAAATTGAATAATGTCCTGGGGCAGGTGGCGGGCAACGGTGGGCTGACCTTTAACGGTCAGGCTGTGGATAACACTGACGGTAAACTGCAGTCGGCGGGTGATGTTGCGATCGATACCGCGGGGCAAAGGCTCGTTAATCAGCGTGGCCTGATTGCCGCATCGGGAGATGCCCATATCGGGAGCGGATTGCTGGATAACCAACAGGGGCAGATTCAGAGTGGAAAAGATCTGACGCTGAACCCCGGCGCGAACCGGCTGCTCAACCAGGGCGGCAGGCTGCTTTCTGCGGACACGCTGACACTGACGGCGGGTCAGCTTGATAACCAGTCGGGGCAAGTACAAAGTATCGGTACAGGACGCCTTGTTCTTGCTCAGCAGCTTGATAATAGCGGTGGATTCATACATGGCGGTCAGGGGCTGGATATCATCACGCCCTGGCTAATAAACCGTGACACGGGGCTGGACGGTAAAGGCATTGAGGGAGCAGCGCTGACGCTACAGACGAATAAGCTGGACAACAGCCAGGGCGCACTGCGGGCAGCCGATCAACTGGAACTGACCGTGCAGCAGGAGCTGGAAAACGTCAATGGTCTTATCTCATCCGCAGCGAGGCTAATCGTTCAGGACGCAGCTCAAGGCCAGACGCTGAAGATCAACAACCGCCAGGGAACGTTGATTGTTGATAAAGAGGGGCAGATCAGAGCCGCTTCTCTGAGCGGAGATGGGCAGGTACTGTCAAAGGGCAATCTGGGCATAACCCTCAACGGCGACTTCCATAATGTGGCTGACGTGAAAGCCAACGGTACGCTGCAACTCACGGCAAAAGGTGACGTGACCAACGAGAGCACCATCGGCGCTCAGCAGGCGCTTTTTCTCACTGCACGCAACATCGACAACAGAGCGACGGGCGAGATCAGCGCCCAGGACACACACGTAAAAGCCGCTAACAACCTGAACAATACCGGACTGATCGATGGCGCGCTGACACATCTGGTGGCAAACGTACTGAATAATACCGGCACGGGACGTATTTATGGCGATCATATCGCCATGGCGGTCAGCATACTAAATAACCTCAGTGAAAATGGCAAAGCGGCCGTTATCGCCGCGCGCGAGCGTCTTGATATCGCTGCCGGCACCATCAACAATCGTCATCACGCCCTTATTTACAGTGCGGGAGATATGCAGTTCGGCAGGCAGCTGGATAACCATTATCACGCCACCGGGCAGGGAGAGCAGCTTAATAACGCTGGCGCGACTATCGAGGCGGGACGGAATGCCTCTATCGCGATGGCGGAGGTAAACAATTCCAACAACCAGCTGACGACCACAACGGTAACAACCGAGAACGCCCGGCATCATGAGGCGGCATTAAAAGGGCACGCCGATCGTTTTGACTGGGGAAAAGTGGATACCAGCCATAAAAACAAGTATGGAGTTCACAAAGCCATTATGCCGGACGGTACCAGCGGCAGTGAATTCTATGAATACAGCTACCAGCGTGTTGTCCAGGAAACTCAGGTCAAAGAGAGCGATCCGGGCAAAATTCTGTCGGGCGGGAATATGTTCTTTACCGCCGATCGTCTGGCTAACCATGACAGTCAAATTCTGGCTGGAGCCACGCTGGGTGGCCAGATAGGCAAACTGGATAATCAGGCCACTAAAGGAACGCGCGTCACAACCGATAACGGAACCGTAAGACGTTGGTATGCCAAAAAAAAGAAAAGGAAATTAGGCGGTACCAAAACTTCGCAGGGCAAAAGCACCAGCAACTATCGCCCGGCGGCAGTTACGCAAACTATCGATCTTAATACCCTGTCATGGCAGGCGAATACCACCGCGCAGGGTACGGGTTACCAGACCGGTAACCGGCAACAACAGGGGGTGGCTACTCAGGCTGGCGCTGTCAGTGCGGTTAACATGCCACAGACGGCAATGGCGGTAGCGTTGCCGACCCATAACGAACCGGCCACCTCACCGGTGATAAATTCGCCGCGTCACAGCAGCGCCGCCACGCTGGACAGCATCAAAGATCGCCCCCTGGTATTACCCGCGGGAGAGCAGTTTTCCCTGACGCTGCCAGCTACCGTGGCGGACGGGCAATCCATCAGGCCGGTTATCCGCACTATTTCACCGAACATCCACCTGCCAGATAACAGCCTGTTCGCACTACAGCCCGCCAGCGACAGCCACTATCTGGTGGAAACCGATCCGCGCTTTGTTAATCAGAAGACCTGGCTGGGCAGCGACTATATGCAGAACGCCCTGTCAGCGGACGGCAGCCAGACCCTCAAGCGGTTGGGTGACGGCTATTATGAACAACGCCTGGTGCGGGATCAGATCGTTCAGCTTACCGGCAATCGCTATATCAGCGGCTATCACAGCGACGAGGAGCAATTCCGTGGACTGATGAATAACGGCGTGGCTTTTGGTGAAAGATATCAGCTTGAACCGGGCGTGGCGCTGACGCCTGTGCAGATGGCGCTGCTGACCAGCGACATCGTCTGGCTGGTTAATCACAAGGTGACGCTGCCGGACGGTACGCAGCAGACTGTGCTGGTGCCGCAGGTCTATGCGAAAGTGAAAGAGGGCGATCTGACCGGCGACGGCGCGTTGCTCGGCGGCGGCGACGTAGCTTTTGATGTTCAGCGGGATATGACCAACAGCGGCACCATTCACGGGCGTGAGGTGACGCAGCTCACTGCGCAGACGCTGGCTAACAGCGGCTATATCGGTGGCAATCAGGTCAGCCTCACCGCTCGCCAGGATATTATCAATACAGGTGGTACGATTGGCGGCGATAAGCGAGTTTCACTGCTGGCCGGACGCGATATTACCAGCCAGGCGACGCTGCGCGGTGAGGGTGCCGATCGCTGGATGGATCGCCCGGCGGGTATTTATGTACAGGCGCCGGACGGCGCGCTGACGCTGAGCGCGCTGAACAACATCACGCTTACGGCCAGCGACCTCGGCAATGCCGGGAAAAGCGGCACCACCCGGCTCGAGGCAGGTAACGATCTGACGCTGGACACCCTGACAACCCGCCACAGCGAGAACGATAGCTGGGGAAGCGACAACTATCGCCGCCTCACGCAGCAGACGGATGTGGGAACGCGTATTACCACCGCCGGGGATCTGCAGCTCAGCGCCGGACGCGACATCCGTACCCACGCGGCTGACGTCATGGTGGACGGCGCGCTGAGTGCCGCTGCCGGGCGTGATATTGCGCTGAACACGGGCAACAGCGTGACTGACTTGACCGAACACAGTAAACAGAGCAGCAGCGGGCTGCTGTCGCGCAGCAGCCTGGAAACCCATGATGCACTGCGCGATCGTCAGGGGATCAGCACCACCTTCAGCGGGGAGAGCATACAGCTGCAGGCGGGGCGGGATATTGCCGTCACGGGCAGCAACATCACGGGGACGCAGGATGTTGGTCTGGTGGCGGGGCGTGATCTGCATGTAACCACCGCCGCAGAATTCCGCGAGGAAAATCATCAGCGTGAGGAGAAAACATCGGGCCTGATGGGGACCGGTGGTATCGGCTTCACCATCGGAAAAGCATCGCAGAAAAGCACCACCGACGCGACCGGCACGTTCAGCAAAGGCAGTGCGGTCGGCAGCAGCGACGGCAGCGTGATCCTCAGCGCGAATAATCAACTTAAGGTACACGGCAGCGATGTTATCGCCGGCAAAGATCTGACGCTGAGTGGCAGCGATGTCGCGGTAAGCGCGGCGGAAAACAGCCACACGGCGCTGACAAAAACCGAACAGAAGCAGAGCGGGCTGACGCTGGCCCTCTCCGGCACGGTGGGTTCGGCGCTCAATTCCATGACACAAATGGCGCACGCCCTGCAGGAGAGTGGCGATGACCGCCTGAAGGCTCTGCAGGCGACAAAAATGGCGCTGACCGGCGTCCAGGGCTTACAGGCGTACCAGATGGATGGGGCCAGTACCGACGCGGCGAACGCCGGAAACAGCGCGGCGGGCCTGGCACCAGGAGATAAAGGCGCAGAGCAGGGCGCGACGGAGACGGTGGGCATCAGCCTCTCCTATGGCAGCCAGTCGTCGAAAAGCGAAACCCGCACGGAAAGCCACCAGGCGCAGGGCAGCACGCTGGGCGCGGGCGGCCACATGAAAATAACCGCCACGGGAGAAGACGCGAAGAGCCGGGGCGATATCCGCGTGCAGGGCAGCCAGCTGAAGGCGGGCGGTGATATGGCGCTGACGGCGAGGAATGATATGAACCTGCTGTCGGCAGAGAACACGGAGCGCACCGACGGAAAAAACAGCAGCCAGGGCGGCAGTCTCGGTGTGGGTCTGACGGCGGGATCCGGCGGCTGGGGCATCAGCGTGTCGGCCAGCGTGAACGGCAGTCGGGGCCGGGAGAACGGCAACGGTGTGACCCATACAGAGAGCGTGCTGGAGGCGGGCGAGGCGCTGAGCCTGAAGGCCGGACGCGATACCACGCTGCGGGGTGCGCAGGTGCGTGGCGACAGCGTGAAGGTGGAGACCGGGCGCAATCTGACGCTGGCCTCAGAGCAGGACAGTGACCGTTACGACAGCAAACAGCGGAGCGCCAGCGCGGGCGGCAGCTTTACCTTTGGCTCAATGACCGTCTCGGCCAGCGTGAACCTGAGCCGTGACAACATGCACAGCCGCTGGCAGAGCGTGGCGGAGCAGACGGGCGTCTTTGCCGGGAAAGGCGGCTTTGATATCCTCACCGGCCAGCACACGCAGCTGGACGGGGCGGTGATGGCCTCGACGGCAGACGGCAGCCTGAACAAACTGGACACCGGCACGCTGGGCTTCAGCGACATTCATAATCACGCAGACTATAAGACGCAGCATCAGAGCGTGGGCTTCAGCACCGGGGGCAGCATTGGCAGTCAGTTTGCCGGAAATCTGGCGAACGGGATGCTGGCGGGGCTGAACAGCAGCGGCCGCGCGGACTCGGTGACGAAAGCGGCGGTAGGTGAAGGCCGCCTCGTGATACGTGACCAGGCAAAGCAGCAGCAGGACGTGACGGCGCTGAGGCGTGACACGGCGGGAGCGAACCCGGGGCTGGAAAAAATCTTCAGTAAGGAGAAGGAACAGCGGCGACAGCAGCAGGCGCAGCTCATCGGGGAAATCGGCAGCCAGGCAGCGGATATCGCGAGGACGCAGGGCGAACTCGAAGGGCTGAAGGCGAAAACGGACCCGGCGGCGCTGGCGGCGGCGGGAGAAGCGCTGGCCGGGAAAGGCAACCTGAATCCTGCCGCCAGTGAGATAATGCAGCAGGCTTATAATACGGCGATGGCGCCTTACGGCACGGGAAGTGCGCTGCAACAGGGGATGCAGGCGGCGACGGCAGCGATACAGGGGCTGGCGGGGGGCAATATCGGTCAGGCTGTCAGCGGTGCGGCAGCGCCGTATCTGGCAGAGCAGATACATAAGCTGACGGAAGGGAACCCGGAAGCAAAAGCGATGGCCCATGCGGTTGTCGGGGCGGTAGCGTCGTATGCGTCAGGCAACAGTGCGCTGGCGGGAGCAGCGGGAGCGGTGAGCGGCGAGCTGATGGCGCAGGTGGTGATGAAGCAGCTGTATCCGGGTAAGGAAGTGGATGACCTGACGGAGACGGAAAAGCAGACCATCAGCGCGCTGGGTACGCTGGCGGCGGGCCTTGCCGGCGGGTTGGCTGGTGACAGTAGTGGTAACGCGGCGGCCGGTGCGCAGGCCGGGAAGAACGCGGTTGAGAATAATGCGCTGCATGCAGAAGATGCTCAGGAAAAAAACAGCATTGAACTGGCATTGTCAAAAACCGGACTGGCCCTGCACCCCAGAACGCCTGAAGAAGTGGCTGAACTGGAGGCACGCCACGAACAGCTGGCCCGGCTTGATGCTGAAATTGATAAGTATGCTCAGGATGCATGCGCAAAAGGAAAAACTTCAGAGGCCTGTCAGGATGCAAACGCCCTGATGCAGGGCCTGAAAGGGAGTTACAACGGTTACGTCGGCCAGCTGACCTACCGGGAGCTGAACCGGGAGGACTACGCTAAAGTCAGCCAGATAGTGGCGAACACCAGCGCTGATAAATGGGATTACGCAATAGAGGGTTACGCGAAGTCACAAAATATCAGCTACCAGGAAGCGAAGGACAAGTTTGCTATAGCTATCAATATTAACCAGGCGGCGGATGTTGCCGGAATATTGTATGGTCTGAAAGGGACGGAAGTTAGCAAAGGCGCTGTCAGCGGCGCAGCGGCAACGCTGAAAACGGTACTGTCGAAGTACGGTGAGTTTAAGCAAAACATTGCGGCCAGTACGAAAGGCAATAACGATGTGCTGGCAATGGCCGGGGCGGGAAATGTTAGTGGTTCTCCGGCTGGCAGTGGTCTGTCCTCGAATGCGTATCTGTCTACGGGGACTGGAGGGAGAGTAACTAAGAGCCAACCAGAAGGAACGACACTGGTCAGTACACCTGATGGCATAAGCTTTAGAATCGATCAGCCAAAACATTTATCAACAGTCGATGGATTTACGCAAAAAAGTGGGATAGCAGGTGGACATAATGCGGATGCATTTTATGATGCAGCCAAACAATACAATGTGAAAATTGTGAGCGAGAAACCTACTCGTGTTAAAGGTATTACACAGGTTGAATATTTAATACCTACTAAGGATAGAGCGGGTAATCTAACAGGAAACTACAAACCTAATTCTGAAACTAAAACCGTATATGATCCAAAGGTATATACCGATAAAGTAATGCTAGAACTTGGTCAACAGGCAGCGATAGTAGGTTATAAGGATGCTATAGCAAAAGGGCAGCAAGCATATGATGCTACGGCTGGTGGTGTAACATTTAGGATCTATCTTGATAAAAACACAGGTAGAGTCACTAACTTCCATCCAAAATAGGATTTAATAGGTGAAATTTTTATTTGATTTACCTTATATGAAATCTGACCATTATTTGGTCATGAAAAGCTATTTTGATCTGATGTATAACGATGATCTTTTTTTAAATGCTGTTGAAAGCATAATAAAAAAGCATTCATTTATGAGAGATGGCGTTTATTGTTTTTTTCCTGATATGAACAGTTACGATGAAAGTGAGCATTTTGAGGGTGTGGAATTTGCTGTCGGATATCCCCCTTCAGAAGCGGATACAATCAATGTCAGCGAAGAAATTTGTTATCACTATGTTCGTCTGGCATGTGAAAGGTATTTAAAAATCCATCCTGAAGATGCAAAAAAGGTGAACAGTTTACTGGCTAAACTTCCAGACTGAGGTTGAGAATAATGCGCTGTCCGGCCTGGAAGGCTTTGGCACCGGTTTCCTGAATAATGTTCAGGCTCAGGGATCGCTGATGACTAATACCAATCTTATTGATGAAACTGGCAAAGTGCTCAATCCGGCGACACCTGAAGAAATTAAATATGCCTCTGATAAGCTGGTGAAAGGTGATTTGCCTGCCGGACAGAATGCTGCAACCGGCTTATTAACGGCATGGGGTGCAGGTGCAACTACAGTTGTGGCACCTGTTCTTTTGCCTGCTACAGCAACGGCGGGAAGTGTTATCGGCGCGGGTGCAATTGGTGGTTCAGCGAACATATTTAATCAGCTGAATGGTGACGGGCCATTCAGTGCCACAGATGCACTTATAGCCACAGGTATAAGTGGATTAACGCAGGGTAAAGGGTTCTGGTTCACTGAAGTGGCAAGTATTACTGGAGCGTATGCGGGGGCTAAAATACAGGGAAAAGATGCGCTTCCGGCTGTGATCGGCGCGGGTTTTGGTACGGCTATAGGTTCTGCTGGCGGTAAATCAGTAGAAATTGGAAACAAATACTATCCTCTAGTATCAGATAAAACAGCTGGCATGGTGGGAGCTATTGGTGGTTCGATCGCCAGTGAAATAACCGGCAGTAAAACTGAAAGCAAGCTGAAAGAAGCAGGGGATAATAAATGAAACAGAGTAATTATGGATTAACAACGCTGTTGATCTTATTATTATCCTTCGTCACTATTATGACCTTAGTCGTTTTATCTGGATGCCTGTGTGCTTCCTTTTTGGTCTATTTGAAAAGTGGAGCTTTCATTTTTGGTTGGCAAGATGACGTGCTTTTCTCAATAAAAAAGGGGTTGATAACAGGCATACCTGTTGGTACAGGCATATGGATATTGTCTAAGCTTAAAGAAAATAAAACATCACATTTAGACTGATGTTGAGAATAACTTCCTGCTCCCTGCCGCGCCGGTTGTCCCCGTTGCGCCGCCTGCTGGCGGTAATGGTGAGGTGAAACCGGGCAACGGATGCAACGGGGCATCAGTCTGCGTGATGACCAAACCGGACGGCAGCGTTGAGGAGACGCCGCCGATTACCGACGGACCGTCCATCGTGGAAGCGCGCGATGAGGCCGCAAAAGCACGCGATCCGAACGTGGCGAAGGAGCTGGGCGGTGCCGGATCGGGAACGCCGGGCGGCTGGGAGCCGCAGGACGAGGAGAATGGGCGGAAGAGCACATCGTCAGATGCTTCTAACAATATTGGAAAGTGGTCTGTTGATGAATTATCTAATGGAGCGAAGCATATTGATCCAGCTTCGAAAAAAGGTGACTTAACACTGGCTGGCAGGGCACTTCAAAAACATGGTAGCCGCCCTGGAAGTGCTTTCCCATCAGCTAAAGGCAACCCATCATCAATAAATGAGCAAGGACAGAAAATAGTCGATAGAATCTTAAACGATCCTAATAAGACCATCATTCAAAGCAATACAGGGCGTTATGGTCAAGTAACAGATATATTCTCATCCAATGGGCAAGGGCTTCGCTATGATGCCCAAGGAAAATTGATAGGGTTTTTGGAGCCACCAAAATGAAAAATAAACTTCATGCGCAGCTAGCAAGCTTGTCAGATAGAGAAAATGTTGTTTACGAAATCTATTTGGATACAGATCAAGTTGCAGAAATATCTAATGAGCCGGATGAAGAAATGCGGATCGAAATTTTTAATTGTCCAAACGCTCAAGGTTGGAACTTTGACTTTAATGAGTTCACTAACTTACTTGAACAAGCCAATAAAAATCTGAAATAATTAAAATCCCGCCCTTTACCGGCGGGATTTTACTTTAAACCAGTCCGCTACTCCTCACCGGCCAGCCGGATGATCAACTGGCCCGGCCCGGCGATCACCTCGATCTTCTGCCCGGTCTCAAAACCCAGCGTCGTCATCCAGCGGCCCTTGAGAGTAATGGACGGCGATGCTTCAAACTTCCGCTGATCCCGGATATAGCCCACGGTGTAACGGCAGGTTGTGGGTGTGCGGGTCTCTGGCTTATGATGTTGCGCAGCCATATCAACTACTCCTGTTAGTTGGTTGTGGTCAGCGGGCTGGGGTGTTCCAGCACCTCAGTTCCGCGTCTGTTAACTACTCTGTTTTACCTGTCACGTTATCCAGCATCTCCGTCACAAACTTCTGCTTCGTCATCGGCATCGGCCGGATCGCGTCGATCTGTTGCTCCAGTCGTGATGCCGGGCCACGCTTCGATGTTCTTCTGACAGGCAGGCCCAGCAGTTCATCCAGCGACAGGTTCAGGATCTGTGCCAGCAGGCAGCAGAGCGCGGGCGGCAGCTTTACCTTTGGCTCAATGACCGTCTCGGCCAGCGTGAACCTGAGCCGTGACAACATGCACAGCCGCTGGCAGAGCGTGGCGGCGCAGACGGGCGTCTTTGCCGGGAAAGGCGGCTTTGATATCCACACCGGCCAGCACACGCAGCTGGACGGGGCGGTGATGGCCTCGACGGCAGACGGCAGCCTGAACAAACTGGACACCGGCACGCTGGGCTTCAGCGACATTCATAATCACGCAGACTATAAGACGCAGCATCAGAGCGTGGGCTTCAGCACCGGGGGCAGCATTGGCAGTCAGTTTGCCGGAAATCTGGCGAACGGGATGCTGGCGGGGCTGAACAGCAGCGGCCGCGCGGACTCGGTGACGAAAGCGGCGGTAGGTGAAGGCCGCCTCGTGATACGTGACCAGGCAAAGCAGCAGCAGGACGTGACGGCGCTGAGGCGTGACACGGCGGGAGCGAACCCGGGGCTGGAAAAAATCTTCAGTAAGGAGAAGGAACAGCGGCGACAGCAGCAGGCGCAGCTCATCGGGGAAATCGGCAGCCAGGCAGCGGATATCGCGAGGACGCAGGGCGAACTCGAAGGGCTGAAGGCGAAAACGGACCCGGCGGCGCTGGCGGCGGCGGGAGAAGCGCTGGCCGGGAAAGGCAACCTGAATCCTGCCGCCAGTGAGATAATGCAGCAGGCTTATAATACGGCGATGGCGCCTTACGGCACGGGAAGTGCGCTGCAACAGGGGATGCAGGCGGCGACGGCAGCGATACAGGGGCTGGCGGGGGGCAATATCGGTCAGGCTGTCAGCGGTGCGGCAGCGCCGTATCTGGCAGAGCAGATACATAAGCTGACGGAAGGGAACCCGGAAGCAAAAGCGATGGCCCATGCGGTTGTCGGGGCGGTAGCGTCGTATGCGTCAGGCAACAGTGCGCTGGCGGGAGCAGCGGGAGCGGTGAGCGGCGAGCTGATGGCGCAGGTGGTGATGAAGCAGCTGTATCCGGGTAAGGAAGTGGATGACCTGACGGAGACGGAAAAGCAGACCATCAGCGCGCTGGGTACGCTGGCGGCGGG